>JAPFDS010000071.1 GCA_026168805.1 Caryophanales bacterium
GAAAGAACAACAGATCCATATAGGTCTGGTGGCTACAGCAGAGAGGTCACACCTGTTCCCATACCGAACACAGTAGTTAAGCTCTCTAGCGCCGATGGTAGTTGAGACTTTGTCTCCGCAAGAGTAGGACGTTGCCAGGCACTGAAATCTCCCTAACAATTTTGTTAGGGAGATTTTTGATTTTAACAAGTATTTAAGTTCATACTATGATCCATTCAATCAAAACATTGCATACTACATATAATGTGAAGGTAAGAAATATTGATTTATTAAAATAAGCTGGGAACTCTTGAAGAATTCCCAGCTCATGTCCGCATGTTTATGAAGTAATTTGTTGATCATTTCCAGTTATTTGAGATATAAACGGCATCACTTTTTGTAATGCATCTTCCATACCAGATTTATTTTTTGACAACGTGTAAAATGTTGCAGCACCAACACCTACTGATGTAAGAAGTGGGATCCACATGTTGTTTTTTTGCATGATCAAATCATCCTTCCTTCATTATTTTTTTGCAGACATTTGTATCATTTGTCTATTTTGTAAATATATAAGTGCTTTTCTTTTCCAATCAAAAAAATTGAGATAAACAATTGAAGATATATGTGAAGAATATGATTTCTTGAAACTTGTCGAATGTGTTAAAATAATAAGGAAGTATAAAAAATGCAGGTGAAAAAATGTCAAATATTGTACGTGGTACCATGTTGCTTACTGTGGCAACATTTTTATCTAAATTTTTAGGTATGATTTATGTTATTCCTTTTAATGAGCTTGTTGGAGAAAAAGGTGGGGCTTTATTTAATTTTGCTTACACACCTTATAATATTTTAATTAGTATATCAACCATTGGTGTTCCATTAGCAGTGTCGAAGTTTGTTTCTAAATATAATGCTTTAGGGGATTACTACACGGGAATGAGAATGTTTAAAGCTGGTATTATTCTCATGCTAGGAACAGGTTTTGCGGCTTTTTTAACGTTGTTTTTTGGAGCGGATTTTTTAGCGAGTAAGATTATAACAACAGAGAGCTCAGAAGGTATTAGCGTTAGCGAAGTAGCATCGGTCATTAAAATGGTCAGTTTTGCGTTAATTGTCATCCCTGCTATGAGTATTGTTCGTGGATTTTTCCAAGGACACGAATCCATGGGACCTACCGCTGTTTCACAAGTCGTTGAACAAATTGTTCGAATCATATTTTTATTAACGGCAGCTTTACTTGTATTAAATGTATATGGTGGATCGATTTCAACAGCTGTTGGCTTTGCGACCTTTGCTGCATTTGTAGGTGCTCTTGCTTCGTGTATGGTGCTTGCAGTGTACTGGAGAAAACGAAAAAAACATTTTGATGCCTTAATAGAAAATCAATCAGAGACATATCATTTATCGATCAAAGATTTGATTATAGAATTATTTTCATATGCTGGCCCATTTGTTCTTGTAGGATTGGCTACTCCACTCTACCAATTAATTGATCAGTTTACGTTTGAACGGGCAATGGTAGCTGGAGGGTTCGAAGATGTATGGGTAATATCCTTTGCGGCGATTAACTTTTATGGACATAAGCTTGTCATTATTCCTGTAACGATTGCAACAGGGCTTTCTTTAGCAATCTTACCGGCTATTACAAAGTCTTTCACAAATCGAGATCGTACATTAATGAATCAACAAATTAATCAAGCGTTACAAATTATTTTAGTTTTAGTTATCCCTGCTGTAGTAGGGCTTATATCACTTTCGGATGTAGCATATGGTTCTTTGTTTAAATTAACAAATATTGCCATCACGGGTCCATTGCTTGCATGGTCTGCACCTTTAGCGATTTTATTTGCATTGTTTATGGTGTCGTCATCTATATTGCAAGGAATTAATGAACAACGTTTTGCGGTTATTAGTTTGTCAGCAGGACTTTTATTTAAAATTTTGTTAAACATTCAATTCATTCATCTATTTGGTGCAAAGGGTGCTGTTTTTGGGACGATGTCCGCTGTAGGAATCGCTACTGTTTGTAACTTGTGGAGAATTCAAATATCGATTCAATTTTCATATAAAGAAACCGTAAAAAGAGGAGTGCTCGTACTACTCTTTTCAGGCATCATGTTTGGTGTCATTATGGGTGTTAAATATGTCGCATCATTTTTCTTAGCGTATCAAGAAGAACGGATTGCAGCCGTTATTGTACTAGCTCTAGGAATAGGGATCGGTGGTATTGTTTATCTATGGTTAGCGTATCAATCAACATTACTTGAACGTACATTAGGGAATCGTGTTCGTAAGTTAGAGCGTTTCATTAAGAAAATCTGATAAGGATGAGTGTATATGCGATTAGATAAAATGTTAGCTCATATGGGGTTTGGCAGTCGGAAAGATGTGAAGCAATTAATTAAAAGTAGGAAAGTGCGAATCAATAACGACATTGCAAAAAGACCAAATGTTCATATTGATACAGAACGAGATGAGGTATCCGTACACGGGGAATTGGTTGACTATAAAGAATTTATTTATTTGATGTTACATAAGCCACAAGGATTTATTTCAGCAACAGAAGATGGCTATTCTCAAACAGTCATTGATTTATTAGAAGTCGAAGATGCACACTTTGAACCTTTTCCTGTAGGGCGTCTGGATAAAGATACCGAAGGATTATTGCTGTTAACAAATGACGGAAAGTTAGCGCATGCACTCACTTCACCACGGAGGGAGATCGAAAAAACGTACTATGCAGTAATTGCAGGTAGAGTAACGGATGATCATATCGAACAGTTTTCACGTGGAGTTACATTAGATGATGGATACGAGACAAAACCTGGACATTTGCGAATTTTAATTTCAGGTAACATCTCAGAAATAGAGTTGACGATTACTGAAGGAAAGTATCATCAAGTAAAACGTATGTTTGAGTCGATTGGGCGCCGTGTAACGTTTTTAAAGCGGATTCGTATGGGAGAGATCACATTAGATGAAAAACTTCCTATAGGTAGCTATAGAGAGCTAACAGATGCAGAACTTGATTATTGTCTTCGCCAGCGATAAAAGTGACGGGAGAGGTATATATGGCACAACTTGTTAAAATATATGATTGTATTTCTAGATATGAATGGAATCCATATCGTTATCCAAGTCAGTTTATCCGTCTGAAACAAGAAAATTGGAGGGAATTATATGACGTCTGGAAAGATCATACTCCAGTACACATCGAAGAGGAGTCACCTGATCAAAATACACTGCAACGATTGTTTCATTGGAGCGGCTTCTTAAAAAAAGAAGATGACTTTCCTCAAGAAGAGCCCGCACTGCATCAATTCACTGAGATGGAACTTAGAAGCTACTTTTTAAATCAATTGCTGCCCATTCAATTGAAATGGGCTACGTCCACAGTTTCAGATGTTTCGTTTATGGATGAAAACATTTATGAGGATGAACGATTGACGTATTTTTTACAAAGATTTCCGGATATATACCTCATCATGTACTACCCTTTGTTTCAAGTAAAAGATGCCACATTTGACGCAGAAATTATCATGATTGGTCCGCTCGGGATTGAAATTATTTATATGTTGGATGAAGCAGAAAATGCGATTATTTATGCGGACGGAGAACGTACGTGGACAATCGAACAAGACTTCAAGAAAAAGAAAATCATTAGTCCATTACTAGCATTGAAACGCAATGAACATATTATTAAAGGAATTTTACATGCAAGAGATGTTCACATTCCAATCAAAAAGACCGTATTAGCTCGTAATAATATAATTGTATCGAATCAAGAACCATACAATACCCAAGTGATTGGAAGCAATGATTATGAAGAATGGTTTCAAGAAAAAAGGTCAATTCAATTACCGTTAAAACACGCTCAACTCCATGCCCTAGAAACATTATTAATGTACTGTGTGACAACTTCGGTGAGAAGACCAGAATGGGAAGATGAAAGGAATATCCCTTTTGAAGATTAACTTTTATATTGAAATGTAGGTCTGCAAGGTTGTATTTATACAAAAATCAATTTATCATAATTATATACTAGAAAAGATACAGTGGATTTTTTCACCTTATGAAATTCGCTTAATTGAAAGATGTGAGACTACATGAAAAGATTGTTTGAACAAGCGTTAGGTCCTGGATGGAACATTCAGTCTGCTGGTGGGCTAACAGGGGATGCATATATTGCAGAAAAGGAAGATAAAAAACTGTTTTTAAAACGAAATTCCTCACCATTTCTCGCCGTTTTATCAGCTGAAGGATTTGTTCCAAAGCTTGTTTGGACGAAACGAATAGAAAACGGAGATGTCATTACTGCACAAGAATGGCTTGATGGCAGAAAGTTAGAGCCTGAAGAGATGCAACGAAAAGAAGTAGCTGAATTGCTTAAAAAGATTCATGCATCCTCAGAGTTATTGCATATGCTGATGCGTTTAGGTATCAAAGCAGTCCCAACAAAAGAACAATTTGATATGTTATATATGGATGTATCAGATAGTCCATTTATGTCTGTACACCAAGAGGTACAAGCAGGGTTAAGATGGCTAGAAGAACTTTTACATGCAACAGAAAATCAGTCACAGGTTGTTTGTCATTGTGATTTAAATCATAATAACTTAATGATTACTGAGGATGAGACGGTTTATTTAGTGGATTGGGATAATGCAACGATTGCAGATCCAATTATTGATTTTGGAACGGTCCTTATGCGGTATATTCCACGAGATGACTGGTCACGTTGGCTCGATTCTTATGGAGAAAATAAAGATCAGCAACTTTTAAAACGAATGTATTGGTATTTAATCGCAGAAACCCTTCATTACATTCACTGGCATTATAATCGGAATGAATCAAGACACGTACAAGAAAGGTTAGAAGATTTAATCCACTTAAACCAGGAAGCTCATACGATGTTTAATTAGTGACAGGAGGAAATAATCCTATGGAACAATTACAAGTTGGCAGAGCAACAATCACATGGCTCAGGGGCGGTGTGAATTTTCTAGATGGTGGTGCAATGTTTGGTGTCGTCCCTAAAGCTTTGTGGAAGCGTGCATACCCAAACCATGAAGACAATACAATAGAACTTCGAACAGACCCTCTATTACTCCAATTAGATGGCAAGAATTACATAGTGGACACAGGGATGGGAAATGACAAAATAAATGCTAAACAAATACGAAATTTCGGAGTGAAAGAACAGTCATTTTTAGAGGAAGATTTACATACATGTGGATTAACACCAGAAGATATTGATGCTATTTTGATGACACATTTACATTTTGATCATGCCTCAGGTCTTACGAAAGTAAATGGTGACTCATACGAGCCTGTGTTTCCTGGGATACCGATTTACACATCTGATGTGGAATGGAATGAGATGAGACATCCGAACATTCGCTCCATAAACACGTATTGGGAGAAAAATTGGAAAGCAGTTGAAGACCTTGTTCAACCATATACGAATGAGTTTGAGGTAGCTCCAGGTCTTAAGATGATACATACAGGTGGTCATAGCGATGGGCACTCGATTCTTGTGTTTGAAGACGAGGATGAATGTTTTATACATATGGCAGATTTAATGCCGACACATGGACACCAAAATAAATTATGGGCACTCGCATATGATGATTACCCTGTTACATCTGTTCACGAAAAAGAAAAATGGATGAACTATGGATATGAAAAAGGCGCCTGGTATACTTTTTATCACGATGCTTATTACAGGGCTCTTCAGTTTGATTGTGAGGGGAAAGTTAAACATACAATTGAACGTAAACGGTATGCATATGAATGATAAAAACACTCGTATCTAAGAATTGGTTGTACCGATTCCTAGATACGAGTGTTTTGTGTTTACACGGGTAAAGTTGCTTCGTCTAATTCCGTCATTTCGTGTTCATCTGCATGTTCATCTGTGCAAAAAACAGCACCAGTTTCTTGATCCACGAAAAAGTTGCTTTGAACAGATGTATGATCTGTCTGACGGCTAATGCCTCCATGGTAACCTGTATACATGATGCCATGTAACGTAATGTCCTCAGGAATCATATAAATCCATGAACCACTGATAGGCGCTTCCTTTTTAAAGGTTTCTTTAGCTCTCTCTAATGCTTGTTCAGGAGATAATGTACTACGCTTTTCTTGCTCTTTTCGAATCAACCATCCGAATAAAAAGGCAAGTACGCTAATCAACACTACTTGTCTTTTTTTCATGTAATCCCTCCTAATGAAAATCCATTAAGACATATTATACATGAAATAACAGAAGAAATACATGGAGAAAGATATATGATAGTGGAAATCTCGATAGATTTTCAGTTATACTTAGAACCATAGACAGTTATATAGGAGCTGAGAAGATGAATAAAGAAACATTAGAAATGTTTAAAACGCTTACAGAATTGCAAGGTGCACCATCGAATGAGCACCTCGTTCGCGATTATATGAAGCAAGAATTAACAAAGTATTCCGATGAAATTGTTCAAGATAACTTAGGTGGTGTTTTTGGACTGAAAAAAGGGACTGGCCCAACGGTAATGGTTGCAGGTCATATGGATGAAGTCGGTTTTATGGTAACACAAGTGACTAAAAACGGTATGCTTCGGTTCCAGACGTTAGGAGGCTGGTGGAACCAAGTTGTCTTGGCTCAACGCGTGCAGGTAATGACAGAAGACGGTCCTGTGATTGGGGTCATCGGATCTGTTCCTCCGCATTTATTAACGGAAGAACAACGAGCGAAGCCAATGCAGTTTTCTAGCATGCTTATTGATGTTGGAGCAGATGACAGAGCAGATGTAGAGCGTATGGGAATTCGTCCAGGCCAGACAATCGTTCCAGTGTGTCCATTTACGCCAATGGCTAATGAAAAGAAAATTTTGGCAAAAGCATGGGACAACCGTTATGGTTGTGGACTTGCAATTGAGTTATTAAAAGAATTAAAAGATGAAACATTGCCAAATCAATTATATTCTGGTGCAACGGTCCAAGAAGAAGTTGGTTTACGCGGGGCTCAAGTTGCTGCGAATATGATCGAACCAGATATTTTTTATGCACTTGATGCATCTCCAGCCAACGATATGTCCGGCGATAAAGAGCAATTTGGACAATTAGGTGAAGGGGCATTGTTACGAATTTTTGATCGAACAATGATTACTCATCATGGTATGAGAGACTTTGTGCTTGATACAGCAGAATCGAATAATATTAATTATCAATATTTTGTTTCAAAAGGTGGAACAGATGCAGGTCGCGTGCATACATCCAATAATGGAGTGCCGTCAGCTGTCATTGGTATTTGTTCACGTTATATACATACAGCTGCTTCCATGATTCATATTGATGACTATGCTGCTGCAAAAGAATTAGTCAAAGAGCTTGTTCGTCATACAGATGCGAAAACGATTGAACAAATTAAAAGTCACCATTAAAAATGAAGGGGTTTACGATGGATATATGGGTAGGAACAACTAATCAGGCGAAGGTACACGCCGTCCAATCCGTCTTTCAGGATGGACAACTCCAATCCATAAACGTTGATTCAGGCGTATCTGAACAACCTTTTTCGGATGAAGAAACGATGCAAGGGGCGATTCATCGTGCAAAAGAAGCTTTACCGGATGAATGTTCTGATGAAACCATCGCTATTGGTCTGGAAGGTGGCGTGATGGAAATCGATCAAACGCTATTCATTTGTAATTGGGGAGCGCTAGTGACCAGTACAAACGATGTATATGTTGCGAGCGGTGCGCGTATCCCATTGCCTCAAGAAGTAGCTAATGAATTATATAGTGGAAAAGAACTTGGTCCAGTCATGCAAACATTCTCACAAAAAGAAAATGTGCGCCAAACGGAAGGGGCGATCGGGATCTTTACAAATGAACGCCTGAATCGAAGCGACATGTTTAGCCATATTGTTCTTATGTTAAAAGGCCAGTGGGAATACGACAAACATCATAAAAATATTTAAAAATTGAACCCCCTCATATGAGGGGGTTCTGTTGTACATATATTCTTTTATTCAAACATATACGCTAACACATCTATCGCTTGGTCGACGTTTTCAACGGTTACATTCGCTTTATTTGATAGCTCTTTTAATGGATGGATCAGTTTTTCAGAGCGAATGATAATGGTTGGTTTTCCAAGGGTAATTGCAGCACTTGCATCCATTGCTGTATTCCACTGACGGTATTCTTCCCCGAAGAGTGCAATAACGACGTCTGCTTTATTCATAAGTACTTCCGTACGAAAGTTGTTCACTTGTGAAGCCACTTCGTCTCTCCAGAGTGCGTTTGGTTGTTTCCCAACAATCGATTCGCCAATATCATCTGATCGATCATGATTCGTTTGTGGTGACACAAATGAAAGTGGAAGATTTCTTTCTTTCGCTTTTTGTTCTACTTGTTCGCGCCAGTCATCATGAATTTGACCTGCTAAATATACAACTAAATTCAATGGTATCCCTCCTGATATCCCTTTGTACATATACTATCAATGAAAGCGTTATATTTAAAGCGAAGTCCTTTCATGAACGATTTAAAGGGGAGCGATTATTTGAAACAACTAGCAAATATAGTTATGATAAGATAAAGAGGTATGTTTAAAATGGTGACTTATGCATGTAAAAGGCAATGAAACAATACCATGTAAACACCCACTTTTTGGAGGGATTATATGTCAATGACAAGCTTAAAGATGAAGCGGTTGCTTGAAAGACGGCTGGATGACTCGAAGTACCGTACATCTTATAACAGAGATAAAGACACGTTTCGTGTGGAATGGAAAGATAGTAAAGAAGGTTTATCAATAAAGTTACCAACCGTTGTTGCTAAGTATAATGATCGTGGTGAAGTAGCTGTTGAAGAATTAGAAGCGCATATCCTTGAATCGCTTCGAATTATGAATCAAGAACATCATCTTTCAGGCAAAGAAAAACATATATTTCCTGTGATCCGTGCAACGTCCTTTGCTACGAAAATGAAAGATGGGACAAAGCTCTTAACACGCGAGCATACAGCAGAAACGCGAATCTATTATGCACTTGACTTAGGCAAATCTTATCGTCTAATTGACCACTCCATGGTCGAAGAAGAAAATTGGACAGAAGATGGAATTCATGAAATGGCATTGTTCAATCTCCGGTCTTTAGATCATCCATATAAAAAAGATCGTGTGGCAGACAATGACTTTTATTTTGTCTCCACACAGGACGGTTATGACGGCAGTCGGATTTTAAATGAAGCTTTTTTAGAGGAAATGAAAGCAAATAGCTTAGGAGAACTTGCTGTTGCAGTACCACACCAAGATGTTCTCATTTTAGCAGATATCCAAAACCAAACGGGTTATGATATTTTAGCACAAATGACCATGCAATTTTTCGCAGAAGGTCGCATACCAATCACATCTTTACCATTTATTTATGAAGATAAAACACTAGAGCCAGTCTTTATACTGGCGCAAAATCGACCAAAGAAAAAACAGGGGGATCAGTCATGAACGTTTATTATAATACAGCTGGAGTAGGGGATGTTCTTTTACTGACAATTGGTGAATGTCCACGTGAGGAACGTATATCAGAAACGAAAGGCGACGTCGTTCGTATATGCAACAGTCAGGACGAACCGGTCGCATATAATATTTTTCGTGCGTCAACGTATATGGACGTAAAAGAAAATGGTTCAGTCGAAGTTGACCAAAATCTTGTAGATTCGATTCATGAGATCTTTGATAAAAATGAGGTAGAAGATAAACTAGAAGTAGATCTACGACCAAAGTTTATTGTTGGTTATGTAACTGAAAAGGAACCACATGAAAACGCAGATAAATTAAGTGTCTGTCAAGTAGACCTAGGAGACGAAACAGAACAAATTGTTTGTGGAGCTGCAAACGTAGATGCAGGACAAAAAGTTGTCGTTGCTAGAGTGGGAGCTACCATGCCTAGTGGATTAGAAATTAAACCGACAAACTTACGCGGGATTGATTCAAATGGAATGATTTGTTCAAGAGAAGAATTAGGACTTCCTAAGGACCCAAATGAAGATGGGATTTATGTATTGGAAGAAGATGCAGTGATTGGAACGCCTTTTAGTTAATAAAACGATGTTGTTTACATGAAAAATGAAGGATGTGTATCCTTCATTTTTTTAAGGGAAATTATGACAAAAATAATAGGATTTGTTTATTTTTCTGCAAAAGTGAATAAAAACTGGTACTATAAACATACAAGGGTGACTATGGGTATTAGGAGTGAAACCGTTATGTGGAAAAGTTTAAAACAGAAGTTATACGATTTTTTCTTTTATGAAAAAATTGAGATGATTGAAGTATTCGATGAACAAAACAATGAAGAAAAACCAGTTGAAAGAAACGAACAGCCGTTAGAAACGAAAGTTACGTATGAATACCCAACGAAGAAAAACTTTCGATTTCCTATGATACCAGACTATGAATCAAACCGTGTATATGTAAATGATGAAACACTTGATATACCCGCGTATAAAAGACAAGAACGTACATTAAATCGTTCAACAAATAAACACAAAATACATCAAGAACAAGCAGAGGAACAACAACCTGAAAGGGAAGAGACTTTCACAAAGAGCACCGTATCCGTAGGTTCCAATCGATTTATTCCAACAGAAGTTCCATCTCCTATATACGGGTATCAAAGAAGAGAAAAAGAACGTAACTTACAAAATACCCCTGCTTATATACGCCGAAACATGCGAAAGGAAGAACATGTTGTTGAACAGGAAACCGCATCTACTGTAACAAAAGATTTGCATGAAAAAAATCCTGAACAAGAAGCGCATATAGATATTCAAGAAGCAAATGAACGAAAAGAAGAACAAATACATACGATAGAAGAAGTCCAAGATACACCGCCTACAGAAACTATGAAACGTGTTACGCATGAACCAAGGGAGAGTAAAGGATCTACTGAAACAACTGAACCAAAAGATTCTTCTCCGCAGCCTGATGGACCAAATTCCGCGAACACTAGAAAAAAGAATCCGTCTGACGATATTCCAGTGAATGTCATGATGACGCGACAAGATAAAGAAAGATATGAGCGGCAGCTAAACAAACAAAACGCAGAACCGTCTACAAGTAATCCAAGCATAGAATATACAATTCCAATGCATTTATTAAATGACCCGATCAAAAAAGATGGAACAGATCGTGAATGGTTGCGCAAGCAGCGTCATTTACTAGAAGAAACATTTAAACACTTTAATGTAGATGCAACGATTGTGAATGTTACGCAAGGACCTTCTGTAACAAGGTTTGAAGTACAGCCTTCTTTAGGTGTAAAAGTAAGCAAGGTTCGTAATTTAAGTGACGATATAAAATTAAATTTGTCGGCTAAAGATATTCGTATTGAAGCACCGATTCCAGGGAAAAATACGATTGGAATTGAAATACCCAATCTGCATGCACAAACGGTAGGATTATATGAAATCTTACAAGGAAATGAATTTATGAAGAGTACATCAGGTCTTCCAATCGGTTTAGGAGTTACCATTGAAGGTAAACCTATGATTACCGATGTCGCCAATATGCCTCATGGGTTAATTGCAGGTGCAACTGGTTCAGGTAAAAGTGTATGCATAAATACCATTTTATTAAGCTTACTTTACCGAAATCATTATGATGATGTTAAATTAATGTTGATTGACCCTAAAATGGTGGAATTAACACCATATAATGGAATACCTCATCTGGTATCACCAGTGATTACAGACGTTAAAGCTGCAAATGCTGCTTTAAAATGGGCTGTAGAAGAAATGGAAAGCCGTTATGAAAAGTTTGTAGAAGAAGGGGTTCGAGACATCCATCGATTTAATTCAAAAGTGGTAGATTCCGGACGAACCGATGAAAAAATGCCTTCTATTGTCATTGTGATTGATGAACTTGCTGATTTAATGATGATCGCTCCCCAAGATGTAGAAGATTCTATTTGTCGGATTGCACAAAAAGCACGGGCTTGTGGCATGCATTTACTCATTGCAACACAACGTCCATCGGTAGATGTCATTACAGGGTTAATTAAAGCAAACGTTCCTACACGAATTGCATTTAGTGTGTCTTCTCAAGTCGATTCACGAACCATTATTGACTCGGGTGGTGCAGAGCGCTTACTTGGTAAAGGAGATATGCTTTTCATTGAGAACGGAAAAGGAAAAAGCATTCGACTTCAAGGAGCTTTTGTTTCTGATGAGGAAATCGATCGTGTCGTACAAATGGTCAAAAAGACAGGACCAACGGAATACTTATTTGAGCAAGAACAATTACTTGAAATGTCTTCAGAAATGGATGATGATCCTTTGTTAGAAGAAGTTGTTTCATTTATTACTGAACAACAAAGTGCGAGTACATCTATGTTGCAACGACAATTTAGAGTTGGCTATAATCGTGCAGCTCGTTTAATGGAGACACTGGAACAAAGAGGAGTCATCTCCGGACAGAATGGAAGTAAACCTCGAGATGTACTTGTTCATAAATAAAAAGTGTTTTGTGGCGGATAGTATCAGCAAATGAATGATCGATTTCTAGACAAAAAAACAGATTACGTATCATATTTATGTTTGTTTTGTTATAATGACTAAATAAGTCAATGAAACTTATTGAAGCATTGATTTGAATAAATAGATATCGATCTATGTGGAGGTTTAAGTTATGACAACTTACCATTTTATTGGTATAAAAGGAACAGGTATGAGTGCACTTGCACAAATTCTTCATGATTCTGGAGAAAAGGTTCAAGGTTCAGATGTAGACCAAACATTTTTTACGCAAGAGGTACTTGAAAACAAAGGAATTCCTATTTTACCATTTACAAAAGAAAACATTAAAAGCTCGTATACAATTATTGCAGGAAATTCATTTTCAGAAGATCATATTGAAATTCAAGAAGCGAAACGCCAAGGATTACCTTTTTTCCGTTACCATGAGTTTTTAGGCGAATGGTTAAAACAATATACAAGTATCGCTGTTACTGGAGCTCATGGAAAGACATCGACAACCGGGTTGTTGGCACATGTATTTAACCAAGCGTATCCAATCTCTTATTTAATTGGAGATGGAACAGGCCAGGGACATGTAGACAGTGAATACTTTATTTTTGAAGCATGTGAATATAGAAGACATTTTTTACATTACAAACCAGACTATGCTATTATGACAAACATTGACTTTGATCATCCGGACTATTTCAAAGATTTAGAAGATGTTTGTGACGCCTTTCAGTCAATGGCTGATCAAGTTAAAAAAGGAATTATTGCTTGCGGAGATGATGAACATTTACAAGAAATTCGAGCAAAGGTTCCAGTGGTTTATTATGGTTTTGGAGAGACGAATGACTTCCAAGCTAAAAACGTAGAAACATTAAAAGATGGTACTCAATTTGATGTATTCGTGAGAAATACATATTATGATACGTTCGTCATTCCAATGTTTGGGGACCATACAATTTTAAATGCACTAGCAGTCATAGCCATGTGCCATTATGAAGAGATGAATGTAGAACACATTAAAACTCTGACATCATTTGAAGGGGTAAAGCGTCGTTTTTCAGAAAAACGTATCAACAACCAAGTGTTAATTGATGATTATGCTCATCATCCGATTGAAGTGACAGCAACAATTGATGCTGTCAGACAGAAGTACCCTGACAAAGAAGTAGTGGCTATTTTTCAACCACATACATTTACGCGAACAAAGATTTTCTTACAAGAATTTGCAGAAAGTCTCCGTTTAGCTGATCAAGTGTATTTATGCGATATTTTTAGCTCGGCGCGTGAAGAACAAGGGGAATTAACCATTGATGATTTGTTAAATCTGATACCTGAAGGAAAACAAATGAATGAACATGAAACGGGCGTACTAGCAACACACGACAATAGCGTGCTCGTATTTATGGGAGCAGGAGACATTCAGAAAGTGCAAAAAGCATATGAAAAAACACTTCTGCATTCTACGTCACACATGAATAAAGAGTTCAATTAATAAAAGAGCGCTCATGTAGATGATGCGCTTCTTTTATTTTATATGTACGTGCGTGAAATTCATTAATCTGGATATAATCTTCATAAATTTAACCAAATATGTCGAATTTTTATTTGAAAACATATATAGTAGTACATACACAACATTTCATACATTGTAAGGTTGTGAAAAACGAATATACGAAGTAAATTGATGTAAGACAAGTAGTACTTTGTATTGTATGATATTATGAATATTACAAGGTGAAGGAGTGAGCGTGAAGATGATTAATTTATTGTATGTCGCAGCATTAATTGTAGCAATCGCATTTGCTCTGATAGCTATTTACGTGGCTAAAACACTGAATTCAGTGAGTGGCACTTTGGATAGCGTTTCAAAGACATTAGACGGCTTTGAAGAACAAATGCAAGGAATTACTCACGAAACAACAGAACTACTGCATAAAACAAATGAGTTAGCAGAAGATGTAAAAGGTAAAGCTGCTAAAGTAGATGTAGTCTTCGATGGAGTAAAAGGAATAGGGGAAACAGTAAAAGATTTCAACGAATCTTTACAAACTCTGTCATCAGAAATAACTCGTACTGCTGAACAAGAAGATGATAAGGTAGCTAAAACCGTCAAATGGGGAGCTGCCATTATCGATATTTTTCAAAGAAGAAAACAATAGATCAATCATATGAGGAGGAATAATCATGGGAGAGAACAATATCAACAGTAAAGACTTTTTAATTGGTTCTTTAATCGGTGGTGTAGTAGGTGCTTCTGTAGCGTTACTATTCGCACCTAAATCTGGAAGAGAGTTGCGCGAAGACTTAAACAAAGGCGCAGAAGAAGCTGTGAATCGTGCAAATGAATGGAAAGATAGCGCTCAAGAAATTGGTTTAGAATGGAAAGAAAAAGGAACAGAATTAACGAAAAAAGCTGTAGATTCAACTGAAGATTTGCGTAAAACAATCGTAGACAAAACACAAGATTTAACACAAACTGTTCAAGACAAGCTTGACGATAAGAAAAAAGAGGCAGCTGAAGCGGTTGAAGATGCTAAGGAACAAGCGCAAGACCTAGCAGATGACGCAAAAGAAGCGGCAGATAAAGCATCAGATCAAGTGAAGAAAGAAGCAGATAAAGCTTCTGACAAAGCAAAAGAAGTAGCAGACAAGGCAGCAGATAAAGCAAAATAAAGAACTGATAAGACGAATATAAAAATACCGTTCTTCATGATGAAGAACGGTATTTTATTATGCACTCCAAACAATTTGTAATTGATCTCCATCTGATATGGAATCATAAAATGTTGTTTCAACATCATTTTTTAATAATGTGAATGAACCGGTTTTTGTTGATACATCAATATCAACGTACCGAAAAACATCTTGAAAGATAAATGAATGTCCGCCTTTGTCGTTGATAGTAATGGATTGATCAGGCTTCACCAGATCATCGATAGAAAGCTTTTCTTCACCTCTATGAATTTCAACGGTTTGTTTAGTTAGTTGGATAGGTGCATTTTCAAAGTACACTTGAATAGCATACGTATGCTTTATATTTAGGTGATTTAATACATCCTGGACACGGACATTCGTAGCTTGATGAATGGTAATAGAATCATTTGTCTGCAGGTTATATATTGCATCTACTTTGGTATTATTCACTAGTATTTGGGTTTTACCTTGATCCATATGTACTTTCTTATTGTTCACAAACAGAGTGAATGGTTCATCATCAAAGCGCTTTCCAATGGAGTGTAAGAATTGCTGAATCGTTGTAACATGTTCAATGTCAACCTCATCATTATCAGCTAATATATAATGAGGCTCTTTTGATGTTCCATTCACGTATATACGTGGAAATAGATCGTATTTCTCTTGATTATAAACAATCGATACGACAGGATGGTCCCCAATCAGTTCTTGTAAGGTTACTTTTGGTGAGGTTCCATCTCGGCCTTTTACAATTGATATTTTATCATTTTGTTGAATAGGTGTTTCAACATGAGATTCTGTTCCATTGACATAAATACATGGCGATGTTCCTAATGCACCAGGTAATGTAACTTTCCTTTTATTCATTGTAATAAATAATGCGAGTCCAGGTTTGCCAAACCATTTTTTCAATTCAATACCAGCTTGAATCAGTGCGTCTCCAACCGTCAATTCTTCCATTTCAAACATACGAATGGATTGTTCATTTACAGTGACGGTTACGTAATGAACAGGATTTTGCTTCGCAGCAATTGCGATTGCGAATGGTGTCACATAATCTGGTCCTGTTGGAATGTGTTCAGACTTCTCAATGGTTTGGATTGCGTCAACATCTCTAACAGCCACACGTTGCTCTGTTATGCCAACTTTTTTTGCTAATCTACTTGTAATGGTTGGAGTTAAACTTCCCCCACCAATGAGCATGATTGCTTGGGGAGCTTTTTCGTTTAATTCCAACACTTCATGGGCGAGCGTTGTGCTGATTTCTTCAATATATTTTTCAGCATGTGTCATAAATTCCTCTAAGGTAACAGTCGTTTCAAAGCCTAAAATATCCTGAATAATCGCTTCGTCATTTAATACGATGTCTCTTTTCGCTTTTTCAGCTTCAGGAAAATCCAATATGTAAGCATCGCTCATTGCTTCAGTAATTTTATCTCCTGCAAGAGGAACCATTCCATACGCAACGATTGTTCCATCCTTTGTAATGGCTACATCACTAGTACCGGCACCAATATCAATTAATGCAACATTTAATCTACGCATCGATTCTGGTATGAGCACATGAATGGCAGCAATCGGTTCAAGTGTTAACGCGCGCATCTGTAAGTCGGACCGTTGTAGTGCTGCAAGAAGGGAGTCAACGACTATTTTAGGTAAAAATGTTGCAATGACTTGAACAGAGGCCGTGTCTCCACGCTGATCAATGAGTGATCCAATTCGTTCTCCATCAAGTTCATAATGTAAAATCGAATACCCAACACAATAATAATTCGAAAAAGAATTGGTTTCTTTATCATCTATTAACAGTTGTTGTGCCTGGTGAACAGCACTTAGTTCTAGGTGTTTAACTGTTTCTGTATTCGTTATTGGTTGTTGGTTCAACTCTAAAGAGGCAGAGGCTTTTATTGTTTTTAACGCGCGCCCTGCAGCAGCAACGGATACTTCTGTTAGGGGACCATGATCTTTTTCTAATGTTTCCTTTACGTGAGTAATGACCTCGGCAACAGAAACAACATCATGAATCTGACCATCAAACATTGACCGTTCATTATGTTCTTTCGTGCAGTAATCAATTAATGAAAAGGATCCATGATCTTCAGCCAATAAAATACCTGTCACAGAACGCGTACCAATATCAAGTGCGAAAATAGTATTATTCATATGTATAATGTCCTTTCAAATAAAAGAATTTCATAATTGCTATGCTAGTTCAACATATGGTAATGACAAACTTGACTATCAAAATAATCATGGTAAACTAGAGCAAATATTTTTTTATGAAATTTGTAAAACATGTAATAATAGAAGGAATCTATATCTATTATAGACTTTTTAATGACAAATAAAAGATTATTCGCTATAATTGTTTTTAATTGTTAAAAAAATGTGTGCTATAGGGGGCGTATTAAAAAATGAAACATCATGAAATGGATGAGTTGAGAAGTAAGGTAGAAGAGGTGAACTTACAGTTGCTTGAATTAATTAATGAACGAGCAACTCTAGTTCAAGAGATAGCTAAGGTAAAACAAAAGCAGAATATGCTTAAGTATGATCCTGTGCGCGAAAGAGAAATGTTAGATCACATTACGAGTAATAACTCAGGCCCTTTTATCAGTTCTACGATTGAACACATTTTTAAAGAAATTTTTAAAGCAAGTCTAGAATTACAAAAGGATGACCATCGTAAAGCGTTACTCGTTTCCCGCAAAAAGAAACCGGAAGACACGATTGTAGAAATCAATGGTACAAAAGTGGGGAACTCGGAAGTGGAATTCGTGATCGGACCATGTGCAGTTGAAAGCTATGAACAAGTGGCAGAAGTTGCTCGTGCAGTCAAAAAGCAAGGAGTTACACTATTACGTGGAGGTGCATTTAAACCACGTACATCGCCTTATGATTTCCAAGGATTGGGATTAGAAGGCTTAAAAATATTACGACGAGTAGCTGAAGAATATGACTTATCAGTAGTAAGTGAAATTGTTAGCCCAGGTCATATTGAAGAGGCTGTGGATTATATAGATGTCATTCAAATTGGTGCTCGTAACATGCAAAACTTTGAACTTTTAAAAGCAGCGGGTGAGGTAAACAAGCCAGTATTATTAAAACGTGGAATGTCTGCAACGATCTCAGAATTTATCAATGCCGCGGAATATATTATGTCTCGCGGGAATGGTAACATTATTTTATGTGAACGTGGAATACGTACATATGAAACAGCGACGAGAAATACATTAGACATTTCAGCAGTACCTATTTTAAAACAAGAAACACATTTACCAGTGATGGTAGACGTGACACACTCTACTGGAAGAAGGGATTTACTGTTGCCAGCAGCTAAAGCAGCTATTGCTATAGGAGCTGACGGAATCATGGCAGAAGTTCATCCTGATCCAGCAGTTGCACTCTCAGATTCTGCACAGCAAATGGACATACCAACGTTTGATCACTTTATCAAAGAGTTAAAAAAATAAGACTCTTTGATAAAGGGATTTCGTCATACAAGGCTGATCGATCTTTGATCAGCCTTTATTTTTTGTGTTTTTGGCTACTGTAGCGTATTATAAAGGCAAATGTATTGTTATTTATACCCATTTTCTAATGAAACACCATTGAATTTACGTCTGTAATTGAACATGAGTAAGTATAACTATGTGTTGTAATGAGATAATGCTTAATATATTTAAAATGTACTAAGGTAGAAAAATTATAGGGAGGCAGTTCATAATGAGTGTAACTATTTATGATGTCGCAAGAGAAGCAAACGTTTCTATGGCAACTGTTTCACGTGTTGTTAATGGAAACCCAAATGTAAAGCCAACTACTCGTAAAAAGGTATTAGCAACCATTGAACAATTAGGGTATCGACCAAATGCTGTAGCACGTGGACTTGCTAGTAAGAAAACAACAACAGTCGGGGTAATCATCCCAGATATATCGAGTATGTTTATTTCTGAACTAGCACGAGGAATAGAAGATATTGCTACGATGTACAAGTATAATGTTATCTTAAGTAACTCTGATCAAAACAAAGAAAAAGAACTACAACTAATAAATACAATGTATGAAAAACAAGTCGATGGAATTTTGTTTATGGGTGGAAACATTCACCAAGATCATGTTGATAACTTTTCATCCTCATCCGTACCTGTTGTCATTGCAGCCACATATGATGAAACAAATACGATTCCGTCCGTAAATATTGATTATAAGAAAGCCGCATATGAGGTCACTCAATATTTGATTGAGAATGGTCATAAGCACCCAGCTTTTGTTTATGGACAAGAGGATATTAAAAAGCGTAACGCGCTAAAATATGAAGGATATAAACAAGCTATGGATGAATCTGCTGTTGACTTAACAGAAGAATATATCGTAAATACCGGCTATTCATACGAAGCAGGGATAGAAGGAGCCGAAAAATTACTTGCGTTAAAGGAACGCCCAACAGCCATTTTTGCAGCATCTGATGAAATGGCCGTAGGTGTCATCCATGGTATTCAAGATGCTGGATTATCCGTGCCTGAAGATATTGAAGTTGTCGGATTTAACAACACTCGTTTATCTACAATGGTTCGACCAACGCTTACAACAATCGTTCAACCGACGTATGATATTGGGGCTGTTTCTATGCGTTTATTAACTAAATTTATGAATAAAGAAGAGGTTGAAGAAAAGAAAGTTATTTTACCACATAGAATTATTGAAAGGAACTCAACTAAACCTAAAACTGGTCGATAATAAATGATAAGAGATATTGTGTAGAGGTTTGGTGAGTGTATGAGAAAACGAGATTTATTAACACCGATTGGAATTACGCTAGGTTTTATTATGATTATGCTTGCGATTACCTCCAAAGAAGGTACGGATGGATTAGCTCGATTTATCGATATATCGTCTATCTTTATTGTTCTAGGAGGAATTGTAGCATCGCTTTTTATAGCATTTAAAATGGATCAATTAAAAACAGGTGGAAAAGTTCTCAAAGAAGCATTTTATAAAAACAATCAAGAGTTACCCCAGTTAATTGCTCTATTTATTATGTTATCTGAACGTGCAAGACGGGAAGGAATACTTGCATTAGAAAATGAGTTGGAAAATGTAGATGATGACTTCGTGAAGAAGGGGATTCTATTAGCAGTAGACGGGATTGAACCTGAAGTAATTAACGATATTATGAATGCTGAAATTACTGCTATGGAAGAGCGTCACATTAAAGGTAGAATGATTATCGAGAAAGCTGGGGAATATGCACCAGCGTGGGGAATGATTGGTACGCTCACAGGGCTGATTCTAATGTTGAACAACTTAACAGATCCAGCAAGTTTAGGACCGAACATGGCGGTAGCTTTGATCACTACCTTATATGGTACGGTACTTGCGAACTTAGTATTTTTGCCAATGGCAAGTAAACTAGAAAACAAAACAGAAGATGAAGTCTTTATGAAAGAAATAATCATTGAAGGTGTCATTGGAGTTCAATCTGGTCAAAATCCGCGAATTTTAGAAGAAAAGTTAAGTGCGTTTTTATCTGATGAAGTAGAAGAAGCTGAAGAAGACGACGATCTACTATCGGAGGAAGATGCGAATGAAGCGTAGAAATCGCAAACGAAAAAATGACCCAGGTGCACCGAAGTGGATGGTCACATTTTCCGATATGATTACGTTAATCCTTGTCTTTTTTATATTGTTATTTTCGATGTCACAAATTGATCAAGCGAAGTTTGAAGCTGTTTCTGAGTCCTTTCGAAATCGAATGATTCTTGACTTTTTTCCTTCAGCTGTACCGAACGAACATCCATCGGAAAGTACCAATAACCAGCAAAGTGGAACGGACAACAATGAATTTTTACATCCATCCAAAAAGCCTGGTGAAAATGAAGAGGACGAAGAAGACGGTGATCACCAAGATGCATTATCTGCATTGCTGAAAGATGTAGAAAGCTACTTAGTAGAAAATGAATTAAGCTCCATTGTTACAGCAAACCGAACAGAACGGGGAGTAGTTCTTGTCCTACAAGAACGTATTTTATTTGAATCTGGTGAAGCTACAATCGTAGAAGATGGTATTCCTTTTTTAAATGAAATAGGGACATTATTAAAAAATATGCCTAATCATGTAAAGGTTGAAGGTCATACGGATAGTCGACCGATATCGAATTATCGTTATCCGTCAAACTGGGAATTGTCCGGTGCTCGTGCTGGAAGTGTGGTTCGATATTTAATCGATCAACAAAATCTCGATGAGGAAAGATTTTCAATCGCTGGATATGGAGACATACAACCTGTTGCTCCAAATGACTCGATTGCAAATTGGAGTAAAAATAGAAGAGTAGAAATCGTAATTTTAGAAGAAGATTATGAAGAAGATGAATGAAAAAGGGTTCTTTGTCAAATGACGTTGATAAGAATTTTCGTCGATAAATATTTAATTGAATGAATTGCACAATATGTTAATTGCAAAATAAATCCGAACGCTTATGTTGGGTGTTGGCTTGCATTCTAGGCGACTGCTTTCCGCGGGCAGCTATTGAGCCTCCTCGTGCTTCGCACTGTGGGGTCTCAACGAGGCTTTTCCTCCCGCAGGAGTCAGCCGCCTAGAATGCAAGCCATTGTAATTCAGTTTCACACAACTAAATTGTTAGATGAATTGTAATTGCATCGTTCGGATTTACATCTAATTGTTATGTCACACACTCAAGTAATTTTATGCCACTTGAGTGTGTGTTTCTTTTTGTTTTGTTTCAGTTACAGGCTTTATTTGAACAGGTTTGAACTTGAAATGAAGTAGAATTCTATTTTTAAAATTCGTAAAGTTTCTATAGCCATATGCGACTCTATTAAGCACCTTAATTTTATTATTGATTCCTTCAATTCGCCCGTTATTATACGGATAGATGAAACTGTTCTTGATTTATGGCAGGTGCTTGCGCAATGTTTTTAAACTTGTTTTCATATAGTTTGATATCAACATTGAGCTCCGTCTCTCTAAAATTTTCTCCAATGTGCTGAAATCGCGGTTGGTCATTGCGCTTAATAATTCTTGATAGAGCGTGTAATTCGCTTTTAATTCCGGATCATAATTCAACATTTCATCCACAATATTTACTTCTAATCGTTGACCAAACATGTCATAATTTTTATATTCTGTATACGATAATTCGGATTCCTTTTGAGCAAGAGCTTCCAATAGCGTTTCAAGCGACGGTACTTCTTTTGATCTTCTCCTTTGGATGTATTAAATGTATTCATAATGCGTACACGGCATTTATTCATGGCTCGATTAATCAATTGGACCAAGTGAAAGCAATCGATAATGATCTCAGCTTGCGGGAACATTTCTTTAATAACATTGGCATATCCTGCATTCATATCAATCGTTACCACTTTAATATATTCAAAGGCCATTTGGCCTTTAGCGTATTTAAATTCATCAAATGAAAGATGCTTGGGAAGTGCCTGATGATGTGGTTTATACGCCTTAGCTACTTCCATAATTACACGCTGAACAGTAGTTGATGATACAGAACAATCTCGACCGATTGATAGTAAAGGTTGTGCTTCCGCAGATTTAATGACAACCTGTGCAATTGTGTTCTCGGAAATAAAACAATTCTTTTTGACGATTGGCGTCTTAGCTGTAAAGCTTTTCTTACAATCCTTACATACAAAGCGTTGCTTCTTTAAGCGCAAATACGTTGGCTGAACGCCAGTAATCGGTAAGGTAATCCGTGACATTTGAGTGCCATTTTTAGTAACCTTCTATTTTCATTTTTAATCCCGCATCTCACGCAATGTGTAGGGATATAAGTTAATTTTCCATCCACATATTTACAGGAGTTTCCTTTGTATGTCCCATTCATTACACAATTTTCTTCGAAAGTGATGTTTGTATCTTGAATATCTAGTAAATTTTTAATATCATTAGAAATAGACAAGTGATTTCCCTCCAGGATGTATGTTTTAGTCGACTATTATTCTACAGGGAAATTCACTTGTTTTCTATTATAAAATGAAAATGACGCTAGTGAATTTCCATCCCATTTCTCCTCCAAAGAGAAACGGGATTTTTCTTCACCAACGTCATATATTATAGAACCTGAAAAAGGTGAGTGGGACATCCACTCACCTTTTGCCATGTTCAATGCTCCATTATGAAAGAATGAAACAATTCTATTCATCGTCACTTTCGTTTTCCTGTTCTACGTCTTCATTCTCATCTTCGTGTTCGTCATCGCTGTCATCATCATCATCTTTTTTATCTTTGTCTTTATCTTTATTTTTATCTTTGTCATCATCTTTATCTTTGTCTTCGTTCTTTTCGTCGTCTTTATCTTCATCTTTATCCTTGTCTTTGTCCTTTTCATCGTCTTTATCTTCATCAGGATCCTTAAAGCTTCCGACAGTTACTTCTTTAGAAGGTTTTGATGATCGTCCAAAGTAATCGACTGCGACCACTCGATAAATAGCGTCGTTTCCTGAGATTGAATAAGATGTCCCAGTTGTATGTCCAATCTTTTTAAAGTCTTTATCTGGGCCGCTAGCTTGATAAATATAATAACCAACCACATCTTTACTAGATGACTTACTCCAAGATATATTCCCTCCGGATTTACTCGGGGTACCAGGCGCTGCAGGGTCTTTGCCGTCATCGTTTAATGTGCTACCAACATCGCTACCTCCGACGGATATCTTTTCCCATAAATCTCGATTTTTATCTGGGAATAGTTGTGAGATATCATCCAATTCATCATAGCCATTTTCTTTTAGGAATGCTGGATTAAATGCGAGTCCATCACCTTTTACAAATTCAGAAGGAGTATTTGACCCGGCTTTGACTGCTTTCCCGTCAACTAATACGTAACTTCCCGAAATTAAACTATCGTCTTCTTCCGTAGGTACATATTTTTCATTAAACAAGTCTGTCTGAACGAGTCCAGCTTTTTTACATAATTCTGATGGTAGTTTACCAGAAATTAAACAATAGCTTCTCTCAACAATTCCGTCAGGTCGTTTAAAGCTTTCCTTTGGTGCGACTAAATCAGGATTGATATCAGATGCTACATTCATGAGTTCTGCCCACATTTTTAAATTTCGATGACTATAAGAAGGAATGGAACAGCCTGGACAATAATCTACACCAAGCTTTTTATCCTCATATCCTTGCCAGGATGCCATTGTTACTTTTGGATTCACACCAACAAACCATGCATCTGCATAGTCGTCAGTTGTACCTGTTTTACCAGCCCAGTCCACACCGCCGTGCGAAAGCTGATCGGGTAAATATGTCCCTGTTCCAGAAGTGAGAACGTCACGCATCATATCAATCGTTAAATAAGCTGTTTGTGGTGAGTATACTTCTTCAACTGTTTGCTCATGCTCATAAATAACTTCGCCATCATGGTCGGTAATCTTGTCAATCATATACATATCTGCATGCTTTCCATCATTTGCCAAAGTCGTAAAAGCACTGGCGTTTTCTGCAACGGATAGGCCTTCTGTCATTCCACCTATTGATACAGAATGAGTACCGAAATCATTGGGATGAAATGGAATCCCCATTTTCAATCCGTAATTCGTCACAGGGTCTTGGTCAATCACGCGATCATATACTTGTTGGGCAGATACGTTGTGTGACTTAGCTAACGCCTCTCGTGCAGAAACGATTCCATAATATCTATTACTATAGTTGCTTGGAACATGATTCTCAGGACCAACTGTAATTTCCACATCTGGTACAGGTCCCCCTGGTTGAAGCTCTCCTAATTCCAGCGCAACAGCATATGGAAGAATAGGCTTCATTGTACTACCGTTTGAACGAGGTACATTGAATGCATAATTGTATTCACTTTCACCCCGTGTAAAGTCTCGGTTTCCAACAAAGCTAATAATTCTACCTGTACTATTTTCAATTAAAGCAGAGCCCATTTCAATCCGTTTTGTCTCGCCTTTTTCATTTGTTTGATCAGGCCCATAATATGCATATTCTTTCGCCACTTTTTGTTGGGCAATATAAATTTCTTTATCAATTGTGGAGTGAATATTATATCCTTTTCTCCGGATGTCTTGGTCGGCGAGTTGACGATAATGTTCTTTTAAATCTGCATCATCAGCCAAATCCTCTTCCGTATATCCGTCTTCCTCAGCAAGGATGACTTGTAAAATATCTTTTGCTTCTTTTTCTATTTGCTCTGTTAGTACTGGATAATCATCTCTTGGAGAAGGCATGCTCTCTCTAAGGTCATCTGTAATATCATACGCTAAGGCTTCTTCATACTCTTCTGATGTAATGAATTCTTCATCAACCATACGTCTTAAAACTGTTTGCATTCGGTTGAGTCCAGCTTGCAAGCCATCATCGTCTTTCATTTCACCTTTATTTGTAAATGGTGTGTATGCTGAAGGACTTTGTGGCAGTCCAGCTAAGTATGCTGCTTGAGCTAGATTTAATTCACTTGCATCCACGTTGAAAACACCTTTTGCTGCAGTTTGTATTCCAGCAATATTTTCACCTGCTGCATTTCGACCGTAAGGAATCACATTTAAATAAGCTTCTAAAATTTCGTCTTTCTCAAAGAAGTTTTCGAGTCGCATGGCGAGTAAAATTTCCTTTGCCTTCCGATCGAAGGACACTTCATTTGTTAATACTTGGTTTTTAATCAGTTGCTGTGTAAGTGTACTTCCGCCTGATTTTGTCTCGGAATTTGTAGCTTCTTGTAACACAGCACGGACAATTGCTTTCGGCACGACTCCGTTATGTTGATGAAAATATTGGTCTTCTGTTGCAATGACCGCGTCAATTAACACATCTGAAACATCATCTAGTTTAATTTCATCCCGATGAAGCTCAGATCGTAGTTCGCCGATTAACTTATTATCATCAAAATAAATTCGAGACGTTGCTTCATAGTCATAAATGTCATTTTTCATGCTTTCATATGACCGAATTGGCTCATCTTTTACGAGTGATGCAAAATAACCTGCACCAACGCCAGCCATTAAAAATATTCCGACACATAAAGTAATGAGCGTGAATAAAATTACATTCCAGATGACATCATATGTGATACGAGATGTTTTCTGTAACGTACCTTTTTTCCAAAAGCGCATAAACTTTTCTTTATATGCGGAAAATGTATGTTTTTCTTTCACGATGTAACCCTCCCATATTCCCCCAGCTCAAATTATATCATAAGCGGAGTTTTCCCGGTATACTTAACGCATCATTATTGCTAAAAAAATTATTATGTGGTATAAATTTAGTATAGTTTCATATGATTAGCGTTGAAGAAACTTCAGTAGTTATCCAAATCCCTATGTTAAGAGAGCTTGCGGTAGGTGAAAGCAAGTATATATTTGGTGACGAATTACGGTTTTGGAGCATTTTCTATTTTTCGTTTAGAAAAATGGGAACGGTGAATAAAACATCGTTAATGGAATGAAGTGGTAGACAATTGTCTACAACGAGGGTGGTAACGCGAGTATAACTCGTCCCTTTTCTATGGAAATTATAGAAAAGAGACGAGTTTTTTTGATGGATCAATACTATGGAGGGATTTAGATTGGACATACTAACAGATTTAGACAAACGGGGACTCATTCAACAAACGACGGATTTTGAAGGATTGCAACAGCATTTAGCAAATAATACTGTATCTCTATATTGTGGGTTCGATCCAACAGCAGATAGTTTACATATTGGTCACTTACTACCAGTAACTATGTTAAAAAGATTCCAAGAAGCAGGACACCGTCCGATAGCTTTAATTGGTGGGGGAACAGGAATGATTGGGGACCCTAGTGGTCGAACGAGTGAGCGTTCATTAAACACCCCTGAAGTCGTTCATGGGTTTAGTGAGAGTTTACGAAATCAGTTAGCTACATTGGTTGAGTTTGGTGAAGGAGCTGGAAAAGTTCGATCAAGAAACAACCATGACTGGTTATCAAATATGTCTGTGATTGATTTCTTAAGAGATGCAGGAAAGCATTTCGGTGTCAATTACATGCTAGCAAAAGACTCGGTAGCTTCACGTATTGAACAAGGAATTACGTTTACTGAATTTAGTTACATGATTCTTCAGTCGATTGACTTCTTAAAATTGCATGAAGAAGAAGATGTGACGATGCAAATTGGTGGAAGTGACCAGTGGGGGAATATTACAGCTGGACTCGAATTCATTCGTCGCTCACAAGAAAACCATGAAGAGGAAGTAGAAGCATTTGGTCTAACGGTTCCACTTGTGACAAAGGCAGATGGGTCAAAATTTGGAAAAACAGCTGGAGGCGCAATCTGGTTGGATGCTGAGAAAACAACTCCTTATGAATTTTACCAGTTTTGGTACAATACAGATGATCGTGACGTCATTAAGTTCTTGAAGATGTTTACGTTCTTAGAACACGAGCAATACGATAAGCTCCAAGTAGAGGTAGATGAGCGTCCTGGAGACCGGGTAGCACAGCGTACATTAGCAGAAGAAATTACGCGCTTTGTACATGGACAAGAAGCACTTGATCAGGCGCAAAAAATATCTGTCTCTTTATTCAGCGGAGACGTTAAAGCATTAACTGGAGAAGAAATCAAGCAAGGATTTAAAGATGTTCCGACATGGGAAACGGAAAAAGAAGATATTTCTCTGATTGATGCTCTTGTGCAAGCTTCTATTTCATCTTCAAAACGTCAAGCACGCGAAGACGTGAAGAATGGGGCCATTTATATAAATGGGGAGCGGAACACGAATATTGATCACGTTCTTTCATCGAGTGATCGTCTGGAAGACACATTTACAATTATTCGTCGTGGAAGAAGAAAGTACTTTTTAATTCGTTTTCAATAAATAACACACACAAGAAAAGTATG
Organism: Caryophanales bacterium; assembly: GCA_026168805.1. Lineage (GTDB taxonomy): Bacteria > Bacillota > Bacilli > Bacillales > Amphibacillaceae > CALAMD01. Next base: position 28,051 of record JAPFDS010000071.1, read on the forward strand.
TGCTTATTCATCAAGCACATGCTTTTTTTGTGTCTTTTTAAGCAGGACTGAAGCCTCTTACGTTATGTGGAAAGTATTGGTAAGCTTTAATAACTGATTGAATTTCATAATTGCCAAAGTCAGCTACGCCAATACGCCATGTAGTTGCGAAAGGCTCAACGAAACTACATGGTGTATTGGCGTAGCGTAAAGTACGTATTATGAGAAATTCATTAAACTGATTTTATATAAAGAGAAGTATGCACAGTTTACATGAGAATGTATGGTTAAAACTACGAGGGGAGCTTGTTTGATGAAAAGAAAGATGTTATTTCTATGTTTTAGTTTATTATTGCTCGTTGCCTGTTCGAATGAAAAAGAGGCAGATGAACTCATTGAGGAAGTTGAGGAAGCACATGATGATGTAAGTTCTGTAGAATCGATTTATAAAGAAGTGTATGTAGATGAGGAAAAAGAGTTTGAAGAAGTATTTCATTTTCAGGAAGACGAAGCAAAAATGAATTTTAAACAATCTGAATCATTCTTGTACACAGACGGTACAAATTATGAACTAGACACACCGCGAGATCCTACCACTCTTTCCGGTGAAGAAATTGCAACTGTTAAAAAAGAAATCGAGCACCAACAAGAGTTTCATCAAAATCCGATTTCTTTTTATAAACAGTTTGATGACAAGTTTGCTGATCATTTTGAGATTGAAGATGAAGAGGATGTATGGACGTTAACATATGCGCCTGATCAAGAAATATTAGATGAATTTTATCTAAAGTATACAGAATATATGTTAGAAGCGATGAGCATCTATGATGAGGCTCCAAAGAATGTTGTGTCCAATCTAAATTTGGAAGACTTTTCATTAGAGTTTTCCATCGATCAAGAAACGAAGCAGATTGAACGTATTGAATTTACCGAAGATGCAACCTTTCTTGTCAACGATGCTGAAAATGGGTTAGACCGAACATTGATCTATGAGTTTCATAACTATGATGAAGCAGAGGACATTGAAGTTCCTGAAGATGCTGTTGATATAACAGATGGAATTATTCATCATGAAGATGATGAAAGTAATCCGTTAGAAGATGCCTTTGATGACGTTTTTGGAGATCGTTTAGAAGATAATCCAGAGTTGGAAGAACAAGCTACATTATATCTAGAAGGGCTTATTCAAGCACTTGTCTATCAAGATGTTGACAAGGCAGTAGAAGTTTCCGAAGGTGCAATGGATGAAGAAGAAGCTGACATGCAACGGTCATTCTTTAGAGATGTATATATTGAAAATACAGAAGCAAATATGGGCGATGTAACTATTGATGAAGAGCATTTGGAGAATCTTGCCGATGCATTTTTATCAGCCATTGGAAAAACGTCTTATAACATCATTGCTACGGAATATGATGGGTTAGATCAAGTCGTTGTTGTATTGTTAGAAATTGAAGGAATAGATGACTTTCTAATTAACCAACAAACGGAAGAAGACATGACAGAAGTGTTGGATGAAAATGACGACTTATCTGTCGATGAATTAGTTGAAAAGAACCTCAAAATCTTAGCGGATAACTACGAGGGATATGACGAGTTACTTGAACCAATAGAAATGGTGGTCCCTATATTGATTGAAGGAGAAGACGATTTTTATATTGAACCAGATGATTTTTTACAAGGATTTGTACAGCAGTAAATAAGATTGGTGGGCATTAATAATAATGTCCACCAATTTTTTTACTTCTTTCTAAAGTAATGCCCGCATCTGTGTAACTAGTTGCTCTCGAAACAGCTGTTGGTCCATAATTTTCTCGAATAAAGTCCATTGCTCGCCCTAAATCATGTTCTTTTGCATGGTCTTCAAATAAACTTAATTGAACATCTTGATCAGGACATAAGTTGGTAAGAGCGACCGAAACTTTTCGTGTCATTTTACCCCGCTTATAAAATGTATGGAGTAATTGTAAACATTGTTCGTACATCGATTTCGTACTGTTCGTATGTGAAGGAATTGAAACCGAACGCGAAAACCCACCACGGTCTTCAGAATATCCAATGCTTAGGCTGATTGTTCTTCCTGACATACGTTCAGAACGAGCTCGCCAACATACTTCTTCAACGAGATCTAGAATACATATTTGAACATCTGCATAGCTATAATCACGCAAAAGTGTAATTCCATTACTAAAGCTTTTCCGTTCTGTATCGACAAAATCGCCAAATACTGGACTTAAATCAATTCCCCACGCATGCCAGTATAGTTGTTCACCCATCACTCCGTACAACTCTGTTAATTTGTCCTGATCATACAGAGCAAGATCTTTTAATATATAAATGCCAAGTTCGTTTAAATTCTGTGTCATTCGGCTGCCAATTCCCCAAATGTTTTCAATAGGAGAGGGCCAAAGTAATGTTGGAACATCTTCATAGCAACATTCCGCAATACCTTTTTTCTTCGCATGTAAATCCATGACAACTTTTGCTAGAAATTTATTATCTCCAATGCCAATGGAACATGTGAGTCCGAAACATGAGAGGATTTCATCTTTGATAGATTCAGCAACTTCTAATCGATTACCAAATAACTGCTCAAGTCCATTGGTCGTAATCCACATTTCATCGACCGAATATGTGTGGATAGCTTCTTTTGGTGCATATTTATAAAGTAATTTTGTTATTTCAATCGAAACATCTAAGTAATCTTGCATATGTGCTTGCACAATATAGATGTCAGGATCATTTGGCAAATCGAAAAAACGACTTACATTACTAATCCCGTGTGTTTGTTTTAACATCGGGGAAGCAGCTAATACGATACTTCCTCGTCTAGACGGATCACCAACAACAGCCACCATGTCTTTCATCGGATCAAGTCCGAGCTTTAAAGCTTCCACACTTGCATAAAAGGAACGTATATCAATACAAAGGATGTCATTTCGAGGATACTTTGAATAATCCATTCTTTCAGCCTCCCGTAAACGAACATATGTTCCATTATAGGAGGTAATATATATTTTTTCAAAGGGAAAATAATCCTTATATAATAATTCATCGCCTTTTGCGCAACTTTTTAAGCATTCGAACGTCTATCACATGATTTAACACAATATGAAAGGAGAATTATTTTTATGGACAAGAAGTTCAAAGGGGTTTTAATCTTTCTTTTGATCGTTGGTGTTTTGACGGGTGGTACATTATTTCTAAGTGGAGAGACGAGTTCAGCAAATAAAGGAGTCCAAAATAAAGCAGAAATTGGAAATATGCAGGAAATGACTGGAAAGACGAACGAAAATACATTACCGAAATCAAACCAGACACAATCAAAGGAAGCAAATAAGCAATCCATCCAGGTCATCAATCGTTTGGAAAAGGAATTTGACGATGGAACAAAAGTAACCATTACACATTATGGGGATGAGCAAGATCAATTAGATCATACGTGGGAAGTAAAAGTTGTCGAAGAGAATCTTCCGAAAGAATATACAAAAGATCAGGCTCTCGAGGTCGTTAATGATCGATATGCTGCAAAAGAAATTGAAGAAGTACAAGTCAATGATATGAAGGCACTAATGTATTACACATCAAGTAAAGGTGAAGGATTGAATGAGCTATGGATCCCAACAGACCATTCATTTTACTCCATAAGTGCGCCTCATTTTACGAAAGAAGAACTACTTATATTTGCGTCATCACTAGAGTTTGTACAATAAAAACACTTACTAGGATAGGAAATATTTTTATTTCCTATGCTAGTATGTATGAAAACGTATTTAGAATCTTTCCTTTATTTCTAGGTAGGCAGTTAGGGAGGAGAAACATGAAGCAAGACGATTCATTGCACTATAAAGAGAAAATGAACAATTGGTATGATGCATATAGTACATCAATAATTAAATATATTGTCCATATAACGAATGACTATCAGCAGGCCGAAGATTTAACGCAGGATACATTTATAAGAGTGTTTAACTATATGAACTCTGGAAAAACAATCGATTACCCAAAAACATTTATCTACCGAACCGCTCATAATGTAACTGTTGACTTTATCCGAAAAAACAATCCGATTAAAATTATGAAAGACTTTGTTTTTCAAACAAAAAAATCAAATGAGAAACCAATTGAACACCAAATGATAGAAAATGAGGAATATAGGGAGCTCCATAAAGGAATAGCTTCATTAAAAAAACCTTATAGAGAAGTAATCCATTTGCGCAAAATGGAGGAATTCTCGATTAAAGATACCGCACATATTCTTAACTGGTCGGAAAGTAAAGTGAAATCTACACTGTTTCGTGCAATGAAAGCATTGGAAAAAGAACTTATAGAAAGGGGTTATACATATGAAACATACTTCTAAAAACAGTTCTTTAGATGGGGCGCTAAAAGAGCTACATAAACAGATGAAATGGGATGGATGCAGGAAGCAAAAAGTAAAAAACAACTTGAATCAGATGATTGATGAAACTGTAAATCAACGTCAGCGCAAAAAGAATAATTGGCACAAACGTGCGCTTCTACCTGTTGCAAGTGGACTATTCATAATGACAACTATTTTCCTTCTGTTTTTAAGTGAATTTTCCGCACCAATTTCTCAACCAGAAAACAATCATTCAAACATGAAACAAACGGGTGAATCACAACATTCAATAGATATTCCTGATGAAGAGGCTAACCAGATCAAAGAAATTGAACAAAAGGGATTTTCATTAATAATTCCCCACAATATTTCATTCGAAAACGTTTCTCTAAAAAATATAAAATATAAACAGACAGATGAGGGGATGGTCGTATATACGACATATTACCAGAATGAAGATGAACTATTTTCCATGCACCAGGAAAAAATATCTCCTAGTAAAGAAATTGACTCATCAATGATTGATGATGAAGCGGAAAAATTAGATGTTCAAGGAATAGAGGCATATTTTACAAATAATGGCGTAAAAAGAAAGTTATTGTTACTAACAAGTGCGTATAGTCTGGAAATAAGTTCATATGAATGTACGAAGGAACAGCTTATTTCTATATTAGAATCAATTTCATTGAATCAACTTTTATCTGAATAATGAACGAGTCTTTTACTAGAGAGTTATATCGAGTCAATGAACAAAAAAACCTTACGACCTACTAAAAAGTAGCAATCGTAAGGTTTTACTATCTGTATGCATGACCAATCAATTATTTTCTTGAGTAGAACTCAACGATTAATGATTCGTCAATTTCAGGTGATAATTCAGAACGCTCAGGATAGCGACTATAAACACCTGTTAAAGTATCTTCATCAAATGTTAAATACTCTGGAACCATTTGGTTTGCTTCAACTGCTTCTTTAACTGTGTCTAATTTCTGTGAACGTTCACGTAAACTAATTGTTTGCTCAGGTTTAACACGGAATGATGGAATATCAACACGTGATCCATCTACTAATACGTGACCGTGGTTTACAAGTTGACGAGCTTGTTTACGAGTTTTAGCAAGGCCTAAACGAAATACGAGGTTATCTAGGCGAGACTCTAAAAGAACCATAAAGTTTTCACCATGAATACCTTGCATCTTACCTGCTTCATCAAACATTGAACGGTATTGACGCTCATTTAAACCGTACATGTAACGAAGCTTTTGCTTTTCTTGTAACTGTAAACCATATTCTGAGATTTTCTTACGCTGTGTTGGACCATGTTGTCCTGGAGCATAAGGACGTTTCTCCAATTCTTTTCCTGTACCTGTTAATGAAATGCCGAGACGACGGGACTTTTTCCATAAAGATCCTGTAAAACGTGCCATGGGACATTTCCTCCTTTATAATGTTTTTGCATAAAATGAAGTATGTGTGATCCAAAACGCTAACCATTACATTTTCATGTACCATCGCTCCAGCAGCAGAGAGTTACACGATACACCTCTTTAAATCGAGGAATATAATGCGAAAAACGTATGTTCACGAAAGCCACCTTTTATTTTACACAAAGTCTATCATATCTTTTTTTATAATAGAAGTCAAGGTATTGTGAATAAAGATAGTGGTTAAGAGTTCTAAATATCAATTGTAAAGGTTTTACTAGGAATAATTACCTAAATACGGTATAATAAGAATTGTAAAACTAGTACATTCGATGTGTACTAAATCTATATATTGTAAAACATGAAAAAGGTGATAATGATGGTAAAATCTGGGAATATAATGAAAAAAATAAATCAAACATATTTTGATTTGCTAACAGATGCACCTTGGTATACATACGAACGTACGGTTCAGCAAGTGGTCTCTCAAATTGTTTGTTTGACGGACATGCCTTACGCTTCTATTGTCATTCAAAAAAATTGGAACAATATGCATGGACTTATTATAGAAGAATACAGTCCCAACACAACGGAAACATTTCGTCGAAAATGTACAAACCAGCTAAAAGGTTTTATGAATAAAATGAATAACGATATGGAAGAAGAGCTCGATGAGAAGATGTTTACATTTGAGCTAAATTTTAACAAGAAAAAACAAGAGATCTTTCATATGATTCCTTTGAAAATATCTAATATTACTAGAGGATATTTAATGTGTATCCACGAGAAGGACAGGTACACGAAAGAATTTATGGATGAACTGAGGAAAAACACAGAACAACTATTAAAAACTACTCAGTGGATCAATGACAACAGAGAGAAAAATGATAAAAACAAATTTTTGTTTAATTTAACATCTGAATTGTACGCATCTACTGATCAAACGTATATTTTACAGGAAACAATCTCTGCCTTAGAATTTATTTATCCAAACTTCACGTATATGTTGTTATTGTCACAAGATCATGATGCTGATGAATCTCTACCCATTCAAATGATTGAATATAGTGATGACAGTACAAAAAGAGTGAGCTCAGATGTATTTATATCTGGAACAACTCGTATGGAAAAAGATGAACAAGGAGCAGGATGTCTATATACACCACTGAAGGGAAAACAGGGTGTGTATGGGGTGCTACAAATACGTGTAGATACTGGAGTTCAATTACCAGAACAAGAAATACAATTTATTACATTATTTTCAAATGTCATAGGCGAAGCGTTAGAAAACGCTATGTTATATGCAAACTCAAAACATATGGCGGCAGACTTGAAATTTATTAATGAAGTGACCCATAAGTTGAATTCGAATTTAAAGTTGCCGGAAATTATTTCAGTGCTTAAAAAACAAATTACCAGTATTTGCAAACCTACGCATATTGGCTTTGTTTTCTGTCCGAATGAGCAATACGATAAACGAAAAGATATTGACGTCCTACAAGGAAGTCATGCGTATTTCCATACAACAAGAGGTCAATCTTTTGTTAAACATATGAAAGACTGTGCACTGGAGCAAAAATCAGCTTTATTTAAAGCAGATTATCAAATGGAAACAATACCATTACCATTTCGCTCCATGATGTCGCTACCGATGATTCATGCAGACGAAATATTAGGATTAATTATCATCGGACACGAACAGTCGTCTGCCTTTTCATTTGGGAGTTATAAATTAATGAGATCACTTGTACAAAATACGACTTTAGCTTTAACAAACAGTGTCTTAAAAGATAAGTTAGAACATGCCGTTATCACTGATTATTTAACAAAACTATATTCTAGAGGCTATTTAGATGAAAAGATTGCTTTACACATGGAAATTGACACCCATGGAACGCTCGTCCTCTTTGATATTGATGATTTTAAACATGTAAACGATTCCCATGGACACCACATAGGTGATCAAGTAATTATTCAAATCGCAAGTATATTAAAAGAAAATACACGTGAAAATGATATAGCTGCTAGATGGGGTGGAGAAGAATTAGCTTTATATTTGCCCCATGCTTCCATAGAAGAAGGGGTTCGCCTAGCCCGAAGAATACGGAAAAAAGTAGAAAGTAATACAAATCCTCAAGTGACGTTGTCATCCGGAGTTTCATCATGGAGTTTGATGACAAATCATAATGTGAAATCTTTATTCATTGAGGCCGATAAATCACTTTATCAAGCAAAAGAACAAGGGAAAAATCAAGTTGTTTATAACGTGTAAGTCCTACAAAAAGGAACTTATATACTGTTTGTCGAACGGGGAAAAGAGGAAATGAAGCAAACATGTCGTATATAGTGGGTATGAGAGGTGACCCATATGTACGATAGATCAACGAAAGAACGAGTCATTAACGCAGCTATCCAGTTGTTTTTTCAAAAGGGATTTGATGCAACATCCACGCGAGATATTACAAATAAAGTGCGCGTGAACAGTTCGTTGATTAGTTATTATTTTAATGGAAAGCAAGGCTTGTTAGAAGAAGTTGTTGTTTCATATTATGAAGAGTTGATTGCTTGTATAGAAAAAGTAATGACGAAGGATTTTGATGTAGGAATCGAACATTTAAAACATGTATTAAATGAAGTTTTCTTATTTAAATATGAAAAATTTTATCAAACGGTCGTAGTATATCGTGAGTTAACCCTCGACTCAACATTTGTGCGTGAAATGTTAACGACATATATTCAAAAAGAGAATTATTACTTAAAGCAAGTTTTTTCTGAGAGTATAAAACATTCATCACTAGAAAAAAACATTTCCATGTGGATCATGCAATTAAAAGGAATGATGAACTCTCCGTTTACGATGCATCATGAATGGACAAAAGATGCGTTCTCGCAAAAAGTCGACCGTCAATTATGTTTGAAATATATTTCACAGATGCATGAATGGATAGACTCATTGCACGGCACAAAAGATGCGGTTTAGTTCTCACGTTAATCTCCTTTAGTACACAAAACAGAGGGGGTTAACGTGTTTTTTTGTATGAAATAGTAAAAAAAACGAATAAAATGGTGAAAAAAGAAACTTTATACACCAAAAATTCGTGTAACATGGTATCATAATGTATAAACAAACGAATATTGATGTGAAAGTATAAACGATGAGAGAGTGTTCTCCTCTTACAGGAATAGGTTAGGAGGCTTGGAATGGAAATTATAATTGGGATTATTTTAATCGTTATCGTATTAATTATTATCGGACTCATTCTTCGTAAAAGAGTGTATGATGCAGTAGATGATTTGGAAAGTTGGAAGCTAGATGTCATGAATCGGAATATTGGCACGGAGCTATCGCGCATTAAAACGTTAAACCTATCTGGAGAAACACAAAAGAAGTTTGAAACTTGGAAAAGTCAGTGGGAAAACATTGCATCTACAGATTTATCACATGTGGAAGAATACTTATTTGATGCAGAAGAAGCTGCAGATCGTTACCGATTTCCATCCGCTAGGAAAGCTCTCCAGAAAGGGAATGAAATCTTACATACGATTGAAAAAGATTTAGAACGCATGCTTGAAGAATTAGATGTTCTGTTAGAAAGTGAACAATCCAGTCGGCAAGGTGTCGAAGAAATTGAACCACAATTAAAAGAGTTGCAACAAACAATCACGCATGACCGGTATACATTTGGAAAAGCTGAAGGAATATTTAATGAACGTATACAGGCACTGGAAGAAGGACTTGAAGAATATCACGTCTGTGTAAGTGAAGGGGAGTATTCACAGGCCAAACAAATCGTCGAGAAAATTACGGAAGAAGTAAGTCAATTACAGGAGGAGATGCACCTCTTCCCAGAATTATTAACGATGTGTGCAGACACTCTTCCAAAACAAGTACGAGAAGTTCGAAATGGAATCGATGAAATGCGAGAACTTGGATATCATATACAAGAATTAGGTGTTGAAAAAGAGGTAGACCAATATGCAAAAGAAATTGATACATGCCTGAAATCCCTTGAAAAGGGCATTATTGATGATGTACCTTCCAGACTGGAAGAGATCGAGGAAAACATTAAAAACATTTATACCGTGCTAGAAAAAGAAGTACTCGCTAAAAACTATATTGAGTCTAAGTATTTAACGTATTTTGCAACGTTAGAACAAATTAAAAAAACATTTGAAACAACTCAATCGGAAGTTGAGCAGTTACGAGAAACGTACTTTATTGAAGATGAGTACATGGAACAATTTTTAACCCTTGAAAAAACGATTCAACGAATGAATAATCAAGTCGACGCATTCAAAACAGATATGGAAGAATCCAATGTTACGCATTCTAACTTAAGAGACCGCTTAGAAAAAGGTCTTGAAGAAATGGAACAGTTAAAAGAAGAACATGTAGGCTTCACAGAAATTATTCATAATTTACGAAAAGACGAAATCGTAGCAAAAGAAACATTGGAAAACCTGCGTGAACAAATGCAATATGTTCAGCGTCAGTTGAACAAAAGTAACATTCCAGGGATTCCTTCCTTTATCGTAGGAAGAATAGAAGAAGCCAGTGAAAAACAGGAGAAAGTACTCTACATATTGAATAAACAACCTCTTGATATGGGGGCTGTGCAACATGCACTCACTGAAGCCGAGCGAACGGTTGAGCAGCTGGCAGAAGAAGTCGAAATGAGCATTGATCAAGCGAATTTAACAGAGCATGTGATTCAATATGCGAATAGATACCGTAGTACCTATCCAATACTTGCTGCTGAGCTACTAGAGTCTGAACGTTTATTTAGAAAATATGAATACGAGTTAGCGCTCGAAAAGGCTGCTGAAGCAATTGAAGAAATAGAGCCAGGTGCTTTAAAACAAATTGAGCGTTATCAAAGTGAATTAGCTTAAGAATATAGTACAGGCTGTCTTTATCTATTCAGATGAGGTCAGCCTGAACTTCTGTTATTTATAAATATATGGGGTCTGTAAGGAGTTTTAAACATGATTTATTTAGATAATAGTGCAACAACGACCGTAGAACCTTCTGTGCTAGAGAGTTATACAAGCGTTGCTACAAATTTATTTGCCAATCCATCTTCCATACATGGACTAGGCAGCGAGGTTGAGGCAATGATTTTCACTGCTAAAACGCAAATAGCAACCTTACTCGACATTCATTCAGATGAAATCATTATGACTTCTGGAGGTACAGAAGGAAATAATATAGCCATTAAAGGAATTGCACATGCTCGAAAAAGAAGAGGGAACCATATTATTACTACGATGGTTGAACATCCTTCCGTATATGAAACATGTGTACATTTAGAAGAAGAAGGTTTTAAAGTAACTTATTTACCTGTAGATGCGTCTGGACGGATTCGAATAGAAGATGTTGAACAGGCACTGACAGATGAAACGATATTAGTTACGATGATGCATGTAAATAATGAAATAGGGACGATTCAACCAATTGAACAGGTAGGAAACATCCTTAAAAACTATCCCGGCATTGCCTTTCACGTAGATGCCATACAGAGCATTGGTAAAATTCCATTGCAGATGAAACGGTGGAATATTGATTCGTGTACACTTTCTGGCCATAAAATTCATGGAATGAAGGGAACAGGCATGTTGTATATTCGAAAAGGTTTGCATGTGCTCCCATTATTTCATGGCGGTAATCAAGAATTAGGGCTTCGACCGGGGACAGAACATGTACCTGGGATTGTCTCTTTTGCTCGTGCATTAAGACTTGCACTCGATCAACAATCAACTGTAAGGGAAAAAATCGAACGTTTACATGACAAACTTTATCAACGCGTAGAAGTCATGCAAGGGGTTCATGTAAACAGTCCATCAGAGGGTTGTTCACCCTATATATTTCACTTTTCTGTACCGCAATTAAAGCCAGAAGTGCTTATTCATATGCTAGGAGAAAAAGATATATATGTATCCACAAAATCCGCATGTGCATCTAAATCCATGGAAGAGAGTCGGGTTTTACGCGCTTGTGGATCTGAAAAAGAACGGGCATCAACAGGAATACGAGTGAGTATGTCTTATGAAACAACGGAAGAAGAAATAGATGTGTTTATTCAAGCGTTAGATAAAGCAATCACACAATTATCAAAAGTAATGAGGTAGATAAAAATGAAGTATGATCATATATTAATTCGGTACGGTGAACTTGCATTAAAAGGCAGAAACAAACGAGTGTTTTTACAACAGTTACAACATCATATTCAGCATAAATTACGGCAATTTAAACGAATAAAAGTTTCGCAAACGCAAGGAAGGATGTTTATTCTCTTAAATGGAGAAAATCCTGAACCGGTTTTTGACATTTGCAAACAAATATTTGGCATATCCAGTATGAGTGCGGCTATTAAAGTAGAAAATAACGAAGATGAGATTAAACAGGCCGCATTATATGCCTTACAACAATCTAAACATGCACGTACGTTTAAAGTCGTTTCTCGTCGGGTAAATAAAACATTTCCAGTAGGATCACAAGCATTAAATCATATGTTAGGTGGACATTTACTCACACATACAGAGGGATTCACTGTTGATGTACATGATCCTGATGTGAAAATTAATGTAGAAGTACGTGAAAAAGCAACATACATTACATCAGATGTTGTTTACGGATTGGGTGGTCTGCCGGTAGGTTCAGGATCACGAACATTGCTCATGCTGTCCGGAGGAATTGATAGTCCAGTTGCTGGATATTTAGCGATGAAACGTGGAGTTGCAATTGAGGCGATTCATTTTCATTCCCCGCCGTATACAAGTGATCGGGCCAAACAGAAAGTTCTTGATTTAGTTAAAAAGCTAACGGTTTATGGGAAAACCATTCGTGTGCATCTAGTACCATTTACAAAGTTGCAACAAGCTATTTTTGAGGAAATTCCGGATGGATATACAATGACAGTGATGCGCCGCATGATGATGCGCATTAGTGAGGAAATATGTATCAAACGAGGTATTTTATCCATTACCACTGGTGAAAGCCTTGGGCAAGTTGCAAGTCAAACGATGGAGAGTATGCATGCCATTAATGCCGTAACAAATTTGCCTGTCATTCGACCACTTGTGACAATGGACAAATCTGAAATCATCGATATTTCAGAGGATATTAATACGTATGACATATCGATTCGTCCATATGAGGATTGTTGTACTATATTTACACCAAAGTCACCAAAAACAAAACCTAAAAAAGACCGGGTGGAGCATGTAGAACATTCATTTGATTTCACTCCATATATCGAAGAAGCGCTGGAACATACAGAAGAAGTCAAAGTCAGTGATCAGCATACAGAGGCTTCGGAATTTAAAGACTTATTATAAAAATATTTATTAGAAAGAACTACCAATATAAATCATGAATGAAATCACCTCTTTCGACACATTATATAAGTACCAAGCCAAGGAGGTGATTGACCATGGCAAACAGAAACAACTCAAACCAATTGGTGGTACCTGGTGCTGAACAAGCATTAGACCAAATGAAAACTGAGATTGCACAAGAGTTTGGCGTGCAACTTGGAGCTGATTCAACATCACGTTCGAACGGTTCTGTAGGAGGAGAGATTACAAAACGCCTTGTACAGATTGCTCAGCAACAAATGGGCGGATCTCAATAATGAACTTAACAACTTAATAAAAATGGCTACGAGGGCTGTCCTGTCTAAGGGCAGCCCTTTTTAATGAAACGTAGTAAAGGTATGGAACGTTGGACAATTGTTCAGAAGTTCTTCATACTTACATATATATTCTAGAAAGGAGAATGCATGTATGGTACAAGTAAATTTTAACAAAGAACCAGTAGATTTAGCAGGCGAAGAGAAGAAAGTTGGAGATGAAGCACCAAACTTCACAGTTGTTGCAAATGACTTATCTGAAGTGAAGCTTTCTGACTTTGATGCAAAGGTGAAATTAGTGAGTGTTGTACCGTCATTAAACACGGGTGTTTGTTCTAAACAAACACGCAAGTTTAACGAAGAGGCTGCTCAGTTGAAAGATGTGGATATTTTAACCGTTAGTATGGATTTACCATTTGCTCAAGCTGAATGGTGTGCGGCTAATGGAATTGAAGAAGTCACCACATTGTCTGATCATCGAACAGCAGATTTCGGTTTGAAATATGGTGTACTCATGGAGCATCTCCGATTATTAGCAAGAGCGGTGTTTGTAGTAGATGAGACGAATACAATCACATATGTTGAGTATGTGGACGAAGTAACGACTCATCCTGATTATGAAGCAGCATTGGAAGCCGCGAAAGAAGCAGTTGAAAAGTAATAGATATTTAAAAGTATATGAGGCTCTCTTATCAACTGATAAGGGGGCCTTTATTGTATTTAGGTTCCATTTATTGATACAATAGAACCGCTGTAATGGAAAAAATAGGTGGGATGTTATATGGAAAAAACAAATGTAGAACAGTTATATGAGTGGATGGATCAAACAGCAGTCAATATTCAACAATATACAGATGAAACATATTTAGAAAGCTTAACTAGAGCACTTGAATTATTATTCTTTCAACAAGTAGAGGAAGAACAAAATGAACTTCTAGCACATACATTAAAAGAAGCCTTAAAGGAAACAGAGTCGTATACTTTTACAAAAGATGATATTAGAAGTTCAGTCCAATTAGCTATGTTAAAAGGTATGAAAGACCATACACAACATCAACATGAAATGACCCCTGAGACAGTGGCGCTATTCATCGGATATCTTTCTGCCCAGCTCATGGAAACAAAAGAAAAAGTCAGACTATTTGACCCTGCTTGTGGGACAGGAACACTTCTGACTGGAGTGATGAAACAGTTAACACAACCTGTTGTTGCTTCAGCAAGTGAGGTCGATCAAACGTTAATACAGTTAGCTGTTGTAAATGCAAATTTACAAAAAAATGAGGTGGAATTTTTCCATCAAGATAGTTTGCGGCCTTTCTTATTAGATCCCGTAGACCTTGTTGTAGTGGATTTACCGGTCGGATATTATCCAGATGATGTGCAAGCGGCTTCCTATGAACTTGCTGCTGAAGAAGGGCATTCCTATGCACACCATCTATTTCTAGAACAAAGCCTTCACTATACAGTCGAAGGTGGCTATGTAGTAGCGGTTATTCCACAGTTTTTATTTGAGAGTGATCAAACGGACCAATTACATGCGTTTATAAAAGAACATGCACATATTATAGGGGTCTTAGAATTGCCTAAAACAGCATTTAAGTCAGAGAAAAATCGCAAAAGTATTTTCATCTTAGAAAAGAAAGGTTCTGAAACAACTGGCGTTCAGCAACCACTCCTTGTACAAATGCCATCTTTTAAGGAAGTACAAGCAATGGAGCAAATTATTGTTAAAATAGGAAACTGGTTTAAAGAACACATTCATTCTAAAGAAGGGAAATGATGGTACATGTCTGTGCATGAACATAAAAAATATGAGGCAAATGCTCGTTGTATCGTTCTTACAATCAGTGACACTCGGGAAAAGGAAAACGACAAGAGCGGAAATCTCATCGTCGACTACTTAGAAGGCGCAGGTCATGAGATTGTAGAAAAGAAAATCGTATTCGATGAACAAGAAGAAATATCGCAAGCAATTAAAGGTGGCTGTGCTGATGAACAAGTCGATGTTGTGTTAACGACGGGTGGAACAGGACTTGCGGCAAGAGATGTAACGATTGAAACAGTCTCTCCTTTATTTGATAAAGAAATTACTGGATTCGGGGAGCTTTTTCGAATGCTTAGTTATACGGAGGATATAGGGTCTGCAGCAATTATGTCCCGGGCAATTGCAGGCATTTCCAATCATACGGCTATTTTTTCAATGCCTGGTTCTAGTGGTGCTGTAAAACTCGCTATGGAAAAGCTTATTATTCCCGAATTATCACATGTCCTTCGAGAAGTACGTAAAGATATTTAAGTAGGAATAGAGTTTGGGACAAATCAAGGTTGTACCTCTCAAAATACGAATAACATTCTAATGTAACAAGCGGATAATTCCACTTGTTACATTAGAATGTTCGTATATGAGTTAACTTTAAATCTTTTGTCCCAACCTCAACGTTTCATTCATCAAGAAATGATTTGTAAATGTTTCGGGAACTTAGTTAATGTTTCTGCACCGTCTTTTGTCATGAATACCATATCTTCAATACGAACTCCGCCAACATTTGGTACGTAAATGCCTGGCTCAATTGTATAGCACATTCCTTCAGCTAGAGGAAGTGTATTATTGGCATGCATCGAAGGATATTCATGTACGTCAATCCCTAAACCATGGCCAATTCGGTGTGTGAAATATGTTCCATAGCCAGCATCTGTAATGATGTTGCGAGCAACTTGATCAATTGTGCCAACTTTTTCACCGACCACAGAAGCTTTGATCGCTTCTTCTTCTGCACGTAATACTGTTTCATATATACGTTTTTGTTCATCTGTTGCTGAATGACAGGCAAATGTTCGTGTCATGTCCGAACAATATCCTTCAAATACAACTCCTAAATCAAAGAGAACAAAATCTCCTTTTTCGATTGTCTTATTACCTGGAGTTCCATGAGGTGAAGCTGTTTTACTGCCTGATAAAACGGATGTATTAAAAGACATCTCTTGAACGCCTTGTTTTTTTAGTTCGTATTCAATTGTTGCCAGAATCTCCATTTCTGTGACACCTTCACGAATGGCATGCATCCCTGTTTCGATGCCAAAATCAGCTAATTCGGCAGCTTGTTGCAATATGTTATATTCTTGTGGTGACTTGATGACGCGTAAGTGTGCGAGCATTTCTTGGGCGTGAACAATTTCTGTCTTTGGCAATATTTGTTGCACAGCTTTATAGCGAGCGAGTGATATTTCATCTTCCTCAAGACCGATTCGCTCAGGTGTGTTTCCTAATGTATGTATGTGATTTTGGATGAGTGCCCATAGGTCTTCATCATCTTTATATCCAATAATTTCATACGTCCATCCGGCTTGCTTTGCGTCATTCACTTCCATTGCTGGAACAATCAAAAAAGGATCATGTTTTTGTGTAACATATATTCCTATGAACCGCTCATGAGGATCAGTGTAATAATTACTAAAATAAAAAAGATTTGCTTTTGACGTGATGAACATACTGTCCAAATGATTCTGTTTCATAGAATCGTACAAATGTTGCAGTCTACTCATGTTCGTTATCCTCCTAAAAAGTTATGGTCCTTCCAATATATCATAGGATTCTGAATATCACACACTCCAGCTGTCCAAATGACGATTCTTATCAATCTGGATAAAAACATGTATACTTATATGTAATGATCACTAGAAGGGGTGTTGTACATGAAATTATCGTATCATGGTCATTCAGTTGTTCAGATTGAGACAAATGACAAAACAATTTTGATTGATCCGTTTATTACTGGAAACAAGTTATGTGATTTGGATCCAGAAACAGTTGAGCCTGATGTAATTCTATTAACACATGGACATAATGATCATGTAGGGGATACTGTTGCAATTGCAAAACGTACTGGAGCAATGGTAGTCGCACTAAATGAATTAGCAGTATATTTAGGAAGACAAGGCATAGAGACACATCCAATGAATATTGGTGGCTCTTATACGTTTGATTTTGGAAAAGTTAAATTTACACATGCTTTTCACGGATCGTCTTACGAGGAAGAAGACGGAACATTTGTGTATACAGGAATGCCAGGTGGAATCTTATTTACCGCTGAAGGAAAAACCATTTATCACGTAGGTGATACATCATTGTTTTCAGATTTGAAAATGATTGGTGATATGAACGATATTGATGTGGCATTTGTTCCCATTGGGGATAACTTTACGATGGGACCGGAAGATGCGCTCATCGCTGCGGACTGGATTCAAGCAGACACGGTTGTCCCTGTGCACTTCGATACATTTCCTGTCATTGAGCAAGATGCAGAAGCATTTGCCAAACAAGTGAAAACAGGAACAGGACGAGCAATGAATGTAGGAGAAACGTTGGAAATATAATCCAACTACCCAGTCGATCCGGCTGGGTTTTTTAAATAGTCAAAACACACGCATACGCAAGGTTTTTCGTTCTGAATACAAAAAACATACATATAATACGAATATACGTGCAAAGAAGGAGAATATATATGAATCATTTTGCTTTATTTCGTATTTTGTTCGCGTGTTTTTTATTATATGTAGCATGGCCGTATATTCCTACCATGGAAACAGGATTAGAAATGACTTTTTGGGGTGTGTGGTTATTGTTATTTGTCCTCATTGTTGGTGGGAACGGTCTTCGTTTCTTACAAATGAGAGTAACAACCGGCTTACCAAAAGAAGAACAGTCTAGAGAAAGGGCTCGTGAACATTGATGTTTCAATGAACCAACTGTATACTAATAATTAAATAAAACATTAGTACAGTTGAAAGCGAGTGACGAATACATGTCAACAAAGCATGAACGAATCATCCGTCATATAGCATCGCTCAATATTGGAGAGAAAATTTCTGTCAGACAAATCGCTCGCGAGTTACAAGTAAGTGATGGAACAGCATATCGAGCTATTAAAGAAGCTGAGAACCAAGGAATTGTGAGCACAATCGAGCGTGTTGGCACCATTCGAATTGAGCAAAAGCGTAAAGATGACATCGAGCGTTTAACATTCGCAGAGGTCATTAACATTGTTGATGGACAAGTTCTCGGAGGAAGAGACGGTCTGCATAAAACATTAAATAAATTTTTGATTGGTGCAATGGAATTAGACGCTATGATGAGATATACAGAAGCGGGTTCATTATTGATTATTGGTAACCGGACGCAAGCACATGAAATGGCTATTCGAGAGGGAGCAGCTGTGTTAATTACCGGTGGTTTTGACACAGAAGAACATATCAAAAAGTTAGCTGATGAAAATGAGCTACCGATTATGTCAACGAGTTATGATTCTTTTACAGTCGCTTCTATGATTAACCGAGCGATTTATGATCAACTCATTAAGAAAGACATTGTATTTGTGGGAGATATATTCACCCCCGTAGAAGACGTTCATTTTTTATATACAAATGATACAATCGAAACATGGTATGCGTTAAATACAGATTCCTTGCATACACGTTTTCCTGTTGTTGATGAGTTACATCGTGTGTGTGGGATTGTTACTTCCCAAGACATTGTTGGACAGCCAACAACAACAGCTGTTGAACATATTATGACAAAATCACCACTCGTGGTCCAAGAGAAAACATCTTTAGCGTATGTAGCGCACATGATGGTTTGGGAAGGAATTGAAGTCATTCCAGTTGTTGATGATTCTGAACGCCTATTAGGAGTGGTGTCAAGACAAGACGTATTAAAAGCTCTTCAACAAATCCAAAAACAACCCCAAGTAGGAGAGACAATTGACGATATTGTTTCAAGTAACTTAACAGAAATCCGCGGTAGGGAAACAGCATTTAAAACAAAAGTTATTCCGCAAATGACAAATTCATTAGGAACGTTATCAAATGGAGTGTTAACATCGCTTATTACTGAAGCGAGTAGAAGGTTACTGTTAATTGAAAAGAAGTGCGAAATCGTAGCAGAGAATATTACAATGTATTATATTGAACCCGTACAAATTGACCGCAAAGTTACCATTCACCCGCGGTTACTAGAGGCTGGTCGAATGTATGCAAAAGTGGATGTAGACATATATGCAGAAAGAAAACTTGTAGGCAAAGGTTTATTATCTGCACAGCTCATTAGTCGATAAAAAACACCTCCACTACTCTATTCAGTAGCCGGAGGTGTTTTGTTTTATACGTTGTTTAAACGTCTATATTCTTTTTTATAATGGCGTGCCTCTTTAAAGCCATAGTTTAATTGTATAAAGCCAAGCAATAAGAATATAATTCCGATGAACAACGAAACTTTTGTTTGGTAAAAGAAATATTGATTCACCGCAAATACACCAATAAATACACCTAAGGCAATACGGGATTTAGCATTGTAATAGGCCTGGATAAGTGGATCTTTCATACGTAAAATGGTTACTTTATAATATACGAAAAGTACAATTGCGACTATCATTAAAATGGTAAAAATAATCATCGGCTTCGCTCACTTTCATTGAACATGCTTTACGTATATATTGTAACGTATTTATCACAAAATATCTATTTTTTAAATCAAGTACATGACACTAGGGAGGATTACATATGACCATTCAGTCAATTATTGAAACGATTCAGTCTTTTGAAACGATTATTATTCATCGACATGTTCGACCAGATCCTGATGCACTCGGTTCTCAAGCGGGTTTAAAAGAGATCATCCAACAATCATTTCCAAATAAAAACGTTTTCGTAGTAGGGGAAGAAGACCCTTCGCTCAGATTTTTAGTTCATATGGATACTATTTCAGATGAACAGTACAAAGGTTCTTTAGTGATTGTCTGTGACACTGCAAATACAGATAGAATTAGTGATCAGAGATACGCTCTCGCTGAAAAGATTATTAAAATCGATCATCATCCAAACAACGATGCTTATGGAGACGTTTTATGGGTAAATACAGATGCGAGTTCAACAAGTGAGATGATTTATACGCTCTATAAAGAAGGAAAAGAATCTGGACTCAAGTTAAATGATGCTGGGGCACGATTGTTATATGCTGGTATCGTAGGGGATACGGGACGATTTCTCTTTCCTAGTACGACAGAAAAGACATTTTCATATGCAGCAGAACTTGTAGAGTACGATTTTGATCGAACGAAATTATATAGTCAAATGTATGAAGTGGATGATCGCATCGCTCGGGCACGAGGATTTGTGTTAGAAAACTTTACGATATCTCCAAATGGCTCTAGTGCAGTGAAAATCACGGCAGAAAAGCTCAAAGAACTGAAGTTAGATATTATGGAAACGGGTCAACTCGTTCGTGTGCTTGGGGATATTAAAGGGATCAAAGCATGGGTTTTCTTTATTGAAGAATCTGAGACGCGGATTCGCGTAAGGCTTCGCTCCAATGGACCAATCATCAATACGATTGCCGAGAGATTCCGAGGTGGTGGACATCCATTAGCATCTGGTGCTACCGTACATTCGTGGGAAGAAGCGGATGAATTAATCGCTCAACTAGAAGAAGTATGTGCACAATAATAAAAGGTTGGAACGATAGAGTTAAAATTGATTCAAATATGAACATTCTAATTTAGTAAGGTGGAATTACCCGCTTCGGAAATATACTTCGCTTTCCTGCGGGCAGCTGATGAGCCTCCTCGTGCTCCGCACTGCGGGGTCTCATCGAGGCTTTTGCTCCCGCGGGAGTCTACGTATATTTCCTACGCTAAATTAGAATGTTATTCGTGTTTTTGGAGATATAACTTTGATTTGTCCCAGCCACTTTTAAGGTTCTAGTGTCGCTTTGAGTGTTATTTTGGCAGTTGAATATAAAATAAACCGTGATACTTCAAATGAATAAGAAAATCCGTCTATTTTAAATGTTTTATTTTCGATGGCAGCAATGAGTAGCTCATTGTTTTCTGCGGTGGATGATACACTTTTACCTATAATGAGATCAATTTCATCTGTAATGAGTTCTTCGAGTTGGTGTGTAGCGAGCCGGTCCAGACGTAATTCTTTTTCATTTTCGATCATAATATCAATTTGTTCGATGGTATAAGGCTTTGATTCTTGTTCTTCTGCTTCTTCTTTATCTTCGAGAAGTGCATCGTTAAAGTTGGTTAGCTCTTTATTAGACGCTCGTAATTCGCTGTTTTCTTGAACAATCTGTTCGTAAATGGTCCCATACATAAATAACATAATGACGTAGGCTACAACTACACCGACAACGACTCCGATGAGAAATCTTTGCCAAGAAGGTCGTTTATAAACCGGTGGAATATGCATTAAGTCACATCCTCTTGTAAAAACCAACTAATAATAATTAAGGCAGATTTTACGCCACCCATAGCTGCTAAAATAATAAAAATTTGCTTGAATAAATCGACTGTGGATCCATCAATGAGCCCACGCTCTAAATTTGAAATAGCATCAAACGTCCCACCGATTGCTGCAACGACAGCCCAAATACGTAATCCCTTTGCAATCCGCGTAATAGCAGTAAAAGGAGGATCGCCAGTTAGGAAAGAACCTATGCTTCCAATAAGTGCTCCACCAATAATTACGCCAAATGCGATAAAGTAACAGTGAATACAAGCGACAATAAATCGTTCTTCCATAAGATATAACTCTCCTCAATCATGACGTTTAATTAATTCTATGACTTAGGTGGACAAGTTATGTTTTTAAAGACTCTCTGCATGCATATGGAATATGGTTGTTGTATAATCAAATGTACGATATTTGGAGGAAAGATATCATGACATTTACACACGTAAACGTGCAAACTGGATACAGTTTTATGAAAAGCACTATACAAATAGATAGTCTTATTAAGCGTGCAAAAGAGTTGCAAATGACGTCTTTAGCTATCACAGATCAACATGCACTCTATGGCGTAGTTCCTTTTTATAAAGCTTGTGTACAAGCAGGAATGCATCCATTAATAGGCATGCAAGTTCAAATAGAAACTTCAGATGGGCACGTACACACATGTACCGTACTAGCCAAAAACAACACTGGATATGAACAAATATCTCGTTTAAGTACAAATATCCAAATAAATGAACGAAAATCCATCTCTTTCGCCGCGTTTAAACAATACGCAAATGAACATATTGTCTGTATCTATCACGCAATGAATCTATTCTTTGTGCAACAGTGTAGCAATCAGACTTATGAAGATGTTCATCAAGAGCTGAGGCAGTGGCAACAACTTGTCGGGTTTGAACAGTTTTATCTTGGGATTCAGGATCATGGAAACAGAGAGGAACGTGCAATGATCCAGCACGCTCGTTCTTTGCATGACGACTATTCGATTCAGGTCGTTGCATTGCAAGATGTCCGCTACCTTTATGAAAATGAAGAAGAAGCTTATCGGTGTTTGCGTGCAATGGATGAAGGGGAATTGCTGGAAGAGAAAGCACCTTCCAACGATGACAAACGACGCCACCTTCGTTCGGGGCAAGAAATGGAACAATTGTTTCATGACGTTTTTCCTGAAGCGTTGCAAGCGACAAATAAAATTGCTGATCAGTGTGATGTGACGTTTGATTTCGATCACGTACATATGCCTACATTTCCAGTCCCAGAAGAAAAAAACGCACATATGTATGTGCGTGAGTTCTGTGAAAAAGGGCTACTCTCGCGTTATGGTGAAGCGGATGAACAAGTGAAGCAACGGATGAATATGGAACTTGAAGTGATCCAAACGATGGGATTCAGTGATTATTTTTTAATTGTTGCTGACTTTGTTTCCTATGCAAAACGAGAAGGGATTATTGTTGGACCTGGAAGAGGATCAGCTGCAGGGTCTCTCGTTGCATACTTATTAGGAATTACCAATGTTGATCCGATCAAGCACGACTTATTATTTGAACGTTTCTTAAACCCAGAACGAAAGTCGCTTCCTGATATTGACATAGACTTTTCGGATCATAGACGAGCTGAAGTCATTGAATATGTGAAAGAAAAGTATGGAAGGGAAAGAGTTGCTCAAATTATCACCTTTGGTACATTTGGCCCGCGATCACTTGTTAGGGAAATTAGTAAAGTGATTGAGCTGAACGAAACGGATGAAAAATTTGTGTTGCAACAAATCCCAACACAAGCGCATGAACCTATTGTAGCGTATGTGAAACAATCGAAAGAATTATTTAGTTATATCGAACAATCGCCCAAATTACAGCAATTATTTCGGTATGCAAGAGTATTAGAAGGACTTCCGCGACATACGTCCACGCATGCTGCTGGAGTGGTGATCAGTAAAGAGCCACTTACGACATATACGCCACTTACGGCTGGGGCAAGTGGAGAATATATTACCCAATTTGCGATGAATGAAATAGAAGCAGTAGGCTTACTTAAAATGGACTTTTTAGGCGTTAGAAACTTGTCGCTCCTTGAAAGACTTACGTCAATGATTGAACGTTTTTCTAAACAACCATTTTCTCTAGAGGAAATTCCCGCAAATGATCCAAAAACATTTTCGATGCTAAGTGAAGGATTAACGGCTGGTGTGTTTCAATTTGAATCCGCAGGTATGACGAGAGTTCTAACTACGCTTCAGCCAACAGCATTTGAAGATTTAGTTGCCGTGAATGCTCTGTACCGTCCAGGTCCTATGGAATATATATCCACCTTTATTGCTCGCAAAAATGGAACGGAAAAGATCACCTATCCCCATGAAGATGTAGCACCAATTTTAGAGCAAACGTATGGTGTTCTTGTGTATCAAGAACAAATTATACAACTCGCGAATAGAATTGCCGGATTGACATATGGAGAAGCAGATATTTTACGCAGAGCGATTAGTAAGAAAGATCATCATTTAATGGAAGAAATGAAACAAGCTTTTTTAAATGGATGTATCAATAATGGATATAGTGAAGAGGTAGCCTTTCAACTATTTGATTGGATTGTTAAGTTTTCGAATTACGGATTTAACAAGAGCCATTCAGTCGCATACAGTATGATTGCCTATCAACTTGCGTATATAAAGGCACATGAACCACATATATTTTTCACATGCTTACTTAGTTCAACCAATCAAAATGAACAATTAGAGCGTTACATGAAAGAGGCAGAAGCAATCAATATTTTAATTGCTCCTCCTGATATTAATCAAAGTACCTATGGATATCGGTTAGAAAAGCAATCGATTCGAATGGGACTTCGCTCAATTAAAGGAATTGGTTATCAGACGGCTCAAGAGATTATTCAAGCTAGAAAAGAAGGACGCTTCATGAATTTGTTTGACTTTTGTATGCGGATTTCTACTAAAAAAGTCAACCGTAAAACGATTGAAACACTTATTCGAGCGGGAGCATTTGATGCAACCTATCCGAATCGAAGAAGTTTATTAGAATCTTTAGAACAAGCACTTGAACAAGCAGTGCTCTTCAAAGAATTTAATGAACAACCAAGTTTCTTAGAAGAGCAAATTGATTTGCGTCCAAAGTATGCGGATGTTGAGGACATGAATCTATTAGAAAAACTTCAGGAAGAAAAAGAACTTATTGGGCGCTATGCATCAAGTCATCCCTTAGAAGAAGTGCGACCGCAATTACGTGCGAAAAACTTCATCCCATTTAAAACCTTTCATCCTCGTACAATGAAAAATGTCGTGTCTTCTGCAGGTATTATTCAGTCCATTCGTAAAATACGGACCAAAAGAGGAGATTCGATGGCATTTGCTACGATGAGTGATGAAGAAGCGGAAATAGATACGGTCATTTTCCCAAATGTCTATCGAGATGTTAGCCAATGGTTGGATGAACAAAAGATTGTTCAAATGAAGGGGAAAGTAGAAGAGAGAAATGGCAGGACACAATATGTTCTATCACATATTGACGAACTAGATCTATCATCATTACAAAAAGAAACGACCGGTAATCTATATGTAAAATTAACGGATGAAAATGACCGAGATGCATTACAGCATATAGCTCAATTAGCTCATGAATATAATGGTACAGTTTCTATTATTGTGTATGAAGAGCGAAGAAAACAATCGTATCAACTATCCTCTCAGTACAAAGTAAATACAAGTAAGAAATGTATTCAATCATTTAAAGAGTTATTTGGTGCAGAAAATGTGGTGTTTAAGTAATGTACGAACATTAACATTTCTTTACAGAAACTCTTCATCTGTTATAATTAAGAGGTTATAAAATTTGTTGTTTGGATGTTGAAATTGATTATACGATCGAATGTAGAATGGACTTATCATAATTATCATTATTTCTAGCAGTAAAAGGAGCGTATCAAACATGACAAACTTAAGAAATGAAGCATTACATATGCATCAAGTAAACCAGGGGAAATTATCGATCCGTTCAAAAGTTCCTGTACGTAATGCGAAAGATCTTAGTTTAGCGTATTCACCAGGAGTAGCAGAACCTTGTAAGGAAATATATGATCGTACGGAGCGCGTATTTGACTATACAATGAAAGGGAATATGGTTGCGGTTGTAAGTGATGGCTCTGCAGTGTTAGGACTAGGAAACATTGGAGCTGAAGCTTCTCTTCCTGTCATGGAAGGGAAGTCGGTATTGTTCAAAAGTTTCGCTGGTGTAGACTCATTTCCAATATGCTTAAATACAAATGATATAGACGAGATTGTACAAACCGTTAAATTAATGGAGCCAACCTTTGGTGGAGTTAATTTAGAAGATATTGCAGCACCAAATTGCTTTATTATTGAAGAGCGTCTGAAAAAAGAAACAAATATCCCAATTTTCCATGATGATCAACATGGGACAGCAATCGTAACCGTCGCTGGTCTTATCAATGCATTAAAACTCGTAGGTAAATCATTTTCCAACATTCGTGTTGTAGCAAATGGGGCAGGTGCTGCAGGTATTGCAATTATTAAACTGTTATATCACTTTGGGGTAAGAGATGTAGTGATGTGCGATTCAAAAGGTGCTATTTATGAAGGGCGCACAGAAGGTATGAACAGTGTGAAAGATGAAATCGCTGCGTGGACAAATAAAGACAATCGAGAAGGCGACTTAGCAGAAATGCTTGAAGGTGCTGATGTATTTATTGGTGTTTCTGTTGGTGGTATTTTAACAGAAGAAATGGTCGCAAATATGAATGAAGATCCAATTATCTTCGCAATGGCCAACCCTGATCCGGAAATCAATCCAGCAGAGGCGAAAAAGGCAGGCGCGAAAATTATTGGTACAGGCCGCTCAGATTATCCAAACCAAGTGAATAACGTACTTGCATTTCCAGGTATTTTTAGAGGAGCATTGGATGTTCGAGCTACACGAATTAACGAGGAAATGAAAGTAGCTGCCGCTGAAGCTATTGCCTCATTAATTGCGGATGACGAATTA
Source organism: Caryophanales bacterium (assembly GCA_026168805.1). Lineage (GTDB taxonomy): Bacteria > Bacillota > Bacilli > Bacillales > Amphibacillaceae > CALAMD01. Next base: position 54,752 of record JAPFDS010000071.1, read on the forward strand.
AATGAAGATTATGTCATTCCAGGGCCATTTGATTTACGAGTTGCGCCAGCAGTTGCAGCAAGTGTTGCTAAAGCAGCTATGGAAACTGGGGTTGCCCGAATTGAATTAGATCCTGAAGAAATTGCTGAGAAAACAAGACAATTAACAAATGTGATAAACGATTAATAAAACGTGTGGATCATAAACACGTGATTTCATAAAAAGTATACAAGTCTATGTAGTTGTTCAAATTCTCTAGAAATAGCTGGATTTGAATGGACTGTTAAGATTTAAAGGAGGAATACCTTTGCTTAAAGACATTTTTGGTAGGAGAAAGAAACATTCTTCTGTACCGAATGAGCAATCAAAAAATGACATTCCAGAAGGATTAATGAAGAAATGTCCCACATGTAAGAAAATATTTTACGAAAAAGAAATGGCAAAAAACATTGAGGTATGTCCAAACTGTGATTTTCACCACTCATTAAGTGCTTGGGAGCGGATTGATAGTTTATTTGATGAAGGCACTTTTGAAGAATGGGATGCGCATTTAAAGACAAGTAACCCATTAGACTTCCCAGATTACCTTGAGAAAATAGAAAAAGACTGTGAGAAAACAAACTTATCAGAAGCAGTCGTTACAGGTAAAGGCTTCATGGATGAACGTCCTGTTGCTTTTAGTGTGATGGATTCACGCTTTAGAATGGGAAGCATGGGTTCTGTTGTCGGAGAGAAGATTGCCCGAGCGATTGAACGTGCGAAAGATGAGGGTTTACCTTTTGTTATTTTTACAGCGTCTGGTGGAGCTAGAATGCAAGAAGGTGTACTGAGCCTCATGCAAATGTCAAAAACATCTGTTGCTATTAAGCGTTTTTCCGAAGCAGGTGGACTTATGATTTCTGTGATGACACATCCTACAACAGGGGGCGTATCAGCAAGTTTTGCTTCTCTCGGAGACTACAATTTTGCGGAACCTAAAGCACTTATTGGTTTTGCGGGAAGACGTATCATTGAGCAAACAACACGCGAAAAGTTACCGGATGACTTCCAGACAGCCGAATTTTTATTAAAACATGGTCATATCGATCGAGTCGTTCACCGACATGAAATGAAAGAGTTACTATCTTCACTTGTCCAAATGCATGATAAAAGTGAGGTGTCATCCTAATGCAATTACTTGAATTTGAAAAACCAATTATTCATTTGAAAGATAAAATAGAAGAGTTGAAAAACTTAACGCTTGATAGTGAAATTGATTTAACTGAAGAAATTAAGACGCTTGAAAAACGTTTAGCGGTTCTTGAAGATGATATTTATGGCAATTTAAAGCCATGGGATCGAGTGCAAATGGCACGCCATCAGCAACGTCCAACGACTCTTGATTATATTGAGCAATTATTTGAAGATTTTATTGAATTTCATGGAGATCGTTTATACGGAGATGATGAAGCGATTGTCGCTGGGATTGCACTCTATCATAACCAACCAATTACAGTGATTGGTCATCAGCGTGGAAAAAATACAAAAGAAAATATTCGAAGAAACTTTGGGATGCCTCATCCAGAAGGGTATCGAAAAGCACTTCGACATATGAAACAAGCAGAAAAATTTAACCGTCCGATCATTTGCTTCATTGACACAAAAGGTGCAGAACCAGGAAAAGAAGCAGAAGAACGTGGACAAAGTGGAGCCATTGCACAGAATTTAATGGAAATGGCTGGACTAACGGTTCCGGTAATTTGTATTGTCATTGGAGAAGGCGGAAGTGGTGGTGCACTCGCACTTGGAGTCGGAGATAAAATTTTCATGCTTGAGAACTCAACGTATTCTGTGATTTCTCCTGAAGGTGCGGCTGCACTCCTTTGGAAAGATGCGAGTCAGGCTCAAAGAGCTGCGGAATCTATGATGATTACGGCTTATGATCTTGATGAACTCCATGTTTTAGATGGGATCATTCCAGAACCTAAAGGTGGAGCACACCGCGATGTAGAGTATCAAGCGAATGAAATTGATAAAGTGATTACAAGCGCACTAAAGGAACTATCAAAGCTTTCTGCCGATACATTGCTTGAAAAAAGATGGGAAAAATATAAAAATATCGGTACGTATGAAGAAGGAACTGAATAAAAAATAATAAGGAGGTTGGCATATGTCAACCTCTATCTGTATTGTATCTTCTATACAGTCCTTTGATATCAAAAATCTTTTCAGGAACGAGGTGATACGTGTATGAAACGAATCGGAATATTAACGAGTGGTGGAGATGCTCCAGGGATGAATGCTGCTATTCGAGCTACCGTCCGAAAATCTATCTTTCACGGAATAGAAGCATTCGGTGTGAAAAATGGATATCAAGGGTTAATGGATGGAAATTTTGTTAAAATGCATGTAGGATCTGTCGGTGATATTATTCAGCGCGGGGGCACGGTATTATTTTCTGCCCGGTGTGAAGAATTTAAGACAGATGAAGGGCAACTTCAAGCGATTGAACAACTACGAAAAAATGGTATCGAAGCTTTAATTGTCATTGGTGGAGATGGGAGTTTAATGGGAGCACAAAAATTGGTTGAGAAAGGCTTCCCTTGTATTGGTATACCAGCAACGATTGATAATGATATATCTTGTACCGACTTTACCATTGGTTTTGATACAGCTCTGAATACGATCATTGAAGCGGTCGATAAAATTCGTGATACAGCAACCTCTCATGAGCGTACATATGTCATTGAAGTGATGGGGAGAGAAGCGGGAGATCTTGCTTTATGGGCTGGAGTAGGAGCAGGTGCTGAAAGTGTCATTATTCCTGAAAACGATGGCGATTTTTCTGACGTCATTCATCGTTTGAAACGTGGGCATGCACGAGGGAAGAAGCACAGTATTATATTACTAGCTGAAGGTGCCGGAAGTGCCATTGAGTATGGAAAGAAAATACAAGAAGCAACCGAACTTGAAACACGTGTGACAGTTTTAGGACATATACAACGTGGAGGTTCACCAACAGCAAATGATCGCGTATTAGCCTCTCGTTTAGGGTCTAGTGCGGTTGATTTATTGCTTGAAGGTGCAGATGGAATGATGGTAGGAATTGTAAATAATCAACCTGTAGAGCATTTGCTTAAAGACGTGCTTATGAAAAAGCATCATACGAATTACCAGTTATATAAACTATCAAAAGAATTATCCATCTGATTGTATACTACATCTAGATGGACGAGGAGGATTATGTATGCGGAAAACAAAAATCGTTTGTACGATTGGACCAGCTTCTGAATCAGTTGAAACACTCGTACAACTCATCAATGCAGGAATGAATGTGGCTCGCTTGAATTTCTCACATGGGGACTTTGAAGAGCATGGCGAGCGAATTAAAAACATCAAAAAAGCATCAGAAAAAACCGGTCAAACAGTTGCTATTTTATTGGATACAAAAGGACCTGAAATTCGCACAGGGAAATTTAAAGATGGGGAAATTAAGCTTGGAAAAGGTGACCATATTTCAATTACCATGGACGAAGTGGAAGGAACGGACAGCCTTTTCTCAGTCACATATGAAGGGCTTTACGATGATGTTCATGTAGGTTCTAAAATTTTAATTGATGATGGATTGCTCGAACTAGAAGTACTTTCTCTAGATGAGGATAAACGGCTGATCCACACAAAGGCATTAAATAACGGTGAAATTAGTAATCATAAAGGTGTAAACGTACCGAATGTTCGCGTGAATTTGCCTGGCATGACAGAAAAAGATGCCGGTGATATTGCATTTGGTATTCAGCAAGGGGTTGACTTTATCGCAGCATCATTTATCCGTAGACAATCGGACGTGCTTGAAATCCGCAATTTATTAGAGCAACATAATGCTGCAGATACTCACATCATTTCAAAAATTGAAAACCAAGAAGGTGTGGAAGAAATTGATGCTATATTAGAAGCGTGTGATGGAGTCATGGTAGCGCGTGGAGATTTAGGCGTTGAAATTCCTGCAGAAGATGTACCACTGGTCCAAAAAGATTTAATTTCTAAGTGTAACGCAGCTGGAAAGCCAGTCATTACAGCGACACAAATGCTTGACTCTATGCAACGTAATCCACGACCGACGCGTGCAGAGGCGTCAGATGTCGCCAATGCTATTTTTGATGGAACAGATGCGATTATGCTGTCTGGTGAGACTGCAGCAGGTGATTATCCTGTCGAATCTGTCCAAACAATGAACGATATTGCGTTAAAGACTGAAACGAGACTCGACCATCGTTCGTTATTAAAAAATCTGTCTCAAAAAACAATGATGTCTGTAACGGATGGCATTAGCCAGTCTGTATCTCATACTGCGATGAATTTAGGCGTAAGTGCCATTATTACTTCTACTGAAAGTGGTCATACAGCACGGATGATTTCCAAGTACCGCCCACAAGTACCTATTGTGGCAGTAACCATCTCTGATCAAGTGAATCGCCAGCTTGCTTTAGTGTGGGGAGTACATGCTGTTAAAGGTCCTAAAGTAAACACGATTGATGACATGTTAGAAGTGTCTGTGGATCGAGGGCTAAGTACAAAATTGTTTAGCCGTGGAAGTAAAGTTATTATCACTGCCGGAGTTCCTATCGGAGAGAGTGGCACAACGAATTTAATGAAGGTTCATATTATAGGTGATGTTATTGGAAAAGGACAAGGTATTGGTCGTAAGACAGCATATGGAAGAGCAGTAGTTGCTGATCGCACGGAAGATATTTTAAACAAAATGACAGATGGAGCGATTATTGTAACCCGTGGCACGGACCGGGAAATGATGCCTGCTATTAATCGAGCGAGTGGACTCGTCACTGAAGAAGGCGGACTGACATCCCACGCAGCTGTTGTAGGTTTGAGTTTAGGTATACCCGTTATTGTCGGAGTACAGGAAGCTACGAAAACAGTAAAAGACGGTGAAGATATAACGATTGATGGCTCAAAAGGAGACATTTATCAAGGGCATGCGAGTGTATTATAAAACTCGCAGGAGAAAGGATGAGACACATGCGCAAACTAGCACTCATAGCACTGATTGTTGCAGGGCTTGAAATTGCAACTTTTATACTTATTGGAAAAGAGATAGGTGTAATTGCTGTGTTTATAATCATCTTTGCAACAGCCTTCATTGGTGTTCATTTAGCAAAAACCCATGCACGAACAACATTCATAGAAGCGCAACAACAGATGGCACAAGGACAAATGCCACAGAAACAAATCGTTGACGGTTTATGTATTTTAATCGGAGGTATATTGCTCATTGTTCCAGGATTTATCACAGACTTGGTTGGTTTGTTACTTCTCATACCTTCTACGAGAACATTTTTCCAACGTAAATTATATGATGTACTCAGACGTAGAATGAATGCACAAACTATCATCTATCGTAAATAATTACTCGTTCATAATATACCGCCAAATGAGATGAAATGTTCCAGCTTGGTATATACCTGTAAGGATAATAAGAGATAGAGGGGCAAGAAGCATTCCGATAATACCCCATAGTTTAAATCCAATAAAAAGCGCCAGTAATGCGGTGATTGGGCGTAAATTTAAGTGAGCCGAAATTAATTTCGGCTCTATTATTTGTCTAATAAACACAACACTTCCGTACATAATACTTAATTGAATCGTAAGTTCGTATTGCTCCGTTATAAATACATAAATAATCCATGGAATAAAAATAATACCTGTCCCAATATATGGCAAAAAGTCTACGAAAGCAGCAAAAATAACGATCGTCAGTGCATGATTAACTCCTATCATAAATAGACCAATATACAACAGAAAACACGTGATTAGAACGAGTGTCACTTGCGCTTTCGTATATCCGTATAGTGTTTTTTTAATGTGTCTTAATACTTGTAAGCCGTGACTACGCACGTGTGTAGGGAAAAATTTTTGAAGTTGATTCGTATATGTTTTAAAATCAATGGATAATAAAAATGTTGCAATGATAATAAAAACAATCATGACAAGTGATTGAGGAAAAACAGATAAAAAAGCGGGTATGTTTTTAAAGACAAACTGAATAAACGATAGCACTACTTCAGTTGACTGGTGCATAAAACCATGAATGTTTTGTTCAATGGTTTCTTGGTGCGCAGGAGATAATGTGGAAAAAAGCGCCATCGTTTTATGGTAAAATGGTAACATATAAGATTGAATAAAATGCTCGATATATTGTGTGAAATAATGGATATGAGATGGGATTTTTTCCGCTAAATACGCCGTACCTTGCATCAGTTCACTAAATACAAAGAAAATAGCCCAAATAACGAAAACACATAGAAGAAATAATAAAATAATCGTACTGGCTACCCGAGGAATGTTGTATCGGTTATGTAAAAATGTAATGGGTGTATCTAATAGAAGAGCAAACAAAAATGCAATACCTATTGGATACAGAATGTGGAAGGTGTATCGTATAAAGATGATACATAACAATATGAGACTCACAATCATCAACAATCTACCAATTTTATATAACGTTTGTTTATGCATAACCATTTCCTCGCTTTCAATCATGAAGTGTCATTAAGATACACATTTAAGGGTATTCATTAGACTATATGCAGTAAAAAGAGCAATAAGACATGCTTTACATAGGATTGAATAGTAAAAATATATTTAAATACAACTAAATTAAACGGTTTCAATTCACTTTTACTACTAAATGTTCTATACTTTAAATAAAGGGAAACAAATTATTAGTATATGTTTTGAAGAATAAATAAAGGTTTATTTAAATCTATACAAAGGAGAGGGTTGGTTATGTCATCAGCTAAGGGGCTTGAGGGAATTGTCGCGACACAGTCTGCGATTAGTTCAATCATTGATGATCAACTTACATATGTTGGGTACAAAATTGATGATTTAACGGAAAATGCGAGTTTTGAAGAAGTAGTATATTTATTATGGAATTTAAAACTCCCTACAGAAGAAGAATTGAACGCTTTTAAAACAGATATTGTATCGAATATGGAAGTACCTGAAGAGGTTATTGATCATTTACGTTCATATGACATTTCTAAAGTACATCCAATGGCCGCATTACGTACAGCAGTATCGTTACTAGGACTCTATGATAAAGAAGCGGATGTCATGGAAGATGAAGCTAATAAGCGTAAAGCCGTTCGTCTTCAAGCACAAATTTCAACGATTGTAGCTGCCTTTGCCCGTATTCGTAAGGGATTAGAACCAGTAAAACCGAAAAAAGATTTAGGATATGCTGCAAACTTCTTATACATGTTAAACAATAAAGAGCCGGAAGATATTGAAGTAGAAGCAATTGATAAAGCACTAGTACTTCATGCAGACCATGAATTGAACGCATCTACATTTGCTGCAAGAGTATGTGTGGCAACTTTGTCCGATTTATATTCAGGGGTTACAACAGCGATTTCAACGCTTAAAGGTCCACTTCACGGTGGGGCGAATGAGCAAGTAATGAAAATGCTCACTGAAATAGAAGAGGAAGAAAATGCCATTCCTTATATTAAGAAAAAGCTTGAAAATAAAGAACTTATTATGGGGATGGGCCATCGTGTATACAAACATGGCGATCCACGTGCAAAACACTTAAAGAAAATGTCTCAAGAATTAACGAAGCTTACAGAACAGCCAAAATACTATAATATGTCTGTAGCGATCGAAGATTATATTAAACAAGAAAAAGGATTACCTGCAAACGTTGATTTTTACTCAGCGTCTGTTTATCATAGTTTAGGGATTGATCATGACTTGTTTACCCCAATATTTGCAATGAGCCGTGTATCCGGGTGGATTGCACATATTATGGAACAGTATGATAATAACCGTCTCATCCGTCCACGTGCAGAATATGTTGGACCGGAAATGCAAGAGTTTATTCCAATTGAAGAGCGCAAATAATCCGAGCGCCTACTAAAGTAAAAGACGTAGGCTGGACTTTACCTGCTTAAAATTCAATGTACGTATGAACAAGTGAATGAACCATAAAACATAAGAAAAAATTTTATGGTACTATATAAATGGATTGATTAAGACATGAGGGGGCTTTTATAATGACACAAGGTGAAAAAATTGTAGTAGAAAATGGAGAAATGACAGTACCAAATAAACCGGTTGTCCCGTTTATTGAAGGGGATGGAACAGGACCAGATATTTGGGCAGCTGCGAAAAAAGTATTAGATGCAGCGGTAGAGAAAGCTTATAATGGCGAAAAGGAAATAGCTTGGAAAGAAGTGTATGCAGGAGAAAAAGCACACGATAAAACAGGAGAGTGGCTTCCGGCAGAAACATTAGAACTTATCGATCAATATAAAGTGGCTATTAAAGGGCCTTTAACGACACCAATTGGTGGAGGTTTCCGCTCTTTAAACGTAGCACTTCGTCAAGAACTTGACTTATACACATGCCTACGTCCTGTCCGCTATTTTGAAGGTGTTCCTTCACCAGTGAAGCGTCCAGAAGATGTAGACATGGCAATCTTCCGTGAGAACACTGAAGATATATATGCAGGAATTGAGTGGCAGCAAGGAACAGATGACGTGAAAAAAGTTGTGAATTTCTTACAAGATGAAATGGGCGTTGACAACATTCGCTTCCCAGAAACGTCAGGAATCGGAATTAAGCCAGTATCTGCAGAAGGAACAAAGCGTCTCGTTCGTGCAGCAGTTCAATATGCTATTGATAATAATCGCAAAAGCGTAACACTCGTTCATAAAGGAAACATCATGAAGTTTACGGAAGGTGCATTTAAGGATTGGGGATACGAAGTAGCTGAAGAAGAATTTGGCGATAAAGTATTCACATGGGGTGAATATGATCGTATCGAAGAAAAAGAAGGACAAGAAGCTGCAAATAAAGCAGAAGCTGAAGCAGTAAAAGCTGGTAAAATCATTGTTAAAGATGCGATTGCAGATATTTTCTTGCAATTAATTTTAACACGTCCAGAAAACTATGACGTTGTAGCAACAATGAACTTAAATGGAGACTATGTCTCTGACGCACTTGCTGCACAAGTAGGTGGAATTGGTATTGCTCCAGGAGCAAATATCAACTATGATACTGGACATGCGATCTTTGAAGCTACACATGGAACTGCACCTAAATATGCAGGTCTTGATAAAGTAAACCCATCTTCGGTTATTTTATCGGGTGTTCTCATGCTTGAACATTTAGGATGGAATAAAGCAGCAGAATTAATTACAAAGTCAATGGAAAAAACAATTGCATCTAAGGTAGTTACGTATGACTTTGCTCGTTTAATGGACGGTGCAACAAAAGTTAAGTGCTCTGAGTTTGGTGACGAACTCATCAAAAACATGAAATAAATTCATAGTTTAGTGAATCTCATAATATGTATTTTATGCTATATCTCTTCAACATGTAGTTTCGTTGAGACTTTCGAAACTACATGTTATATGGTATAGCTGGTTTTGATAATTATGAAATTCACTCAGTTGGAAGGGGATGTACATGTCAATTCAGCGACGAAAGATTTCAGTCATAGGTTCTGGGTTTACCGGAGCAACTACTGCACTTTTACTTGCACAAAAAGAATTAGGCGATGTTGTTCTTGTGGATATTCCTGAAATGGAAAATCCAACAAAAGGTAAAGCGCTAGATATGCTTGAAGCTAGCCCAATCCAAGGCTTTGATGCAAATGTGATCGGTACGTCAGATTACGATGAGATAAAAGATTCCGATATTGTGATTATTACAGCTGGAATTGCCCGTAAGCCTGGTATGAGCCGTGATGATTTAGTAAGCACAAATGCATCAATCATGAAATCCATAACTAAGGAAGTTAAGGCACATGCACCTGAATCGTTCGTAATTGTGTTAACAAACCCAGTAGATGCAATGACATATACGGTCTTTAAGGAATCTGGATTCCCGAAAGAGCGTGTGATTGGACAATCTGGAGTGTTAGATACAGCACGATTTAGAACTTTTGTAGCTGAAGAGTTAAATCTATCTGTTAAAGATATAACAGGATTCGTTTTAGGAGGCCATGGCGATGATATGGTACCTCTCATCCGTTACTCACATGCAGGTGGAATCCCACTAGAGAATTTAATTTCAAAAGACAGACTTGATGCGATTGTCGAACGTACGCGTTCAGGCGGCGGGGAAATTGTTGATTTGCTCGGAGATGGCAGTGCTTATTATGCACCAGCAGCATCTTTAACGGTGATGGCTGAAGCGATTTTAAAAGATCAGCGTCGGGTGATTCCTTCCATCGCTTACCTAGAAGGAGAGTATGGATACTCAGATATTTATTTAGGAGTTCCAACAATACTCGGTGGTAAGGGAATCGAAGAAGTCATCGAACTTGATCTAACAGATAAAGAGAAATCCGCACTGGATCAATCAGCCGCTTCTGTAAAAAATGTACTTGAAGTTTTGAAAAAATAAGCATGGACACAAAAAAGCTTCTTTTAGAGATAAAAGAAGCTTTTTTGTTTGTTTACATGCGCAAAGCCATCCTATAAACACGACCAATTTCGCTTTGAACTGTCTAATAGATTCACATCTTGTTTTATTTACTGTAAAATGAACGTGAGGTGATTCTTGTATGCCAAAAGTTTTAGTCGTAGATGATGAGAAATCAATCGTAACGTTACTTACTGTAAATATTGAAAAAGCAGGCTTTCAAACAGATACGGCTTACGATGGTATCGAGGCAATAAAAAAAGCTGAAACAAACGTATATGATTTAATTGTATTAGATATTATGCTGCCGAAGATGGATGGAATGGAAGTTTGTACCTATTTACGTAAAAATGAACATGAAACGCCTATTCTCATGCTCACAGCAAAAAGTGAAGAAGGCGAAAAAATACAGGGGCTAGAACTTGGGGCAGATGACTACATGACGAAACCCTTCAGTCCAAAGGAAGTTGTTGCTCGGATTAAAGCAATATTACGACGGACAAACCGTTCCATCTTAGACCTACATAAACCGATCACCATTCATGAATTAACGATTTATCCTGAATTGTACAAAGCAACTTTAGCAGGAGAAAAGCTAGCGTTTACTCGAAAGGAATTCGAATTACTCCTTTATTTAGCACGGAATCAAGGGGACATCCTTGCACGTGATCGATTATTAAAAAAAGTATGGGATTATGACTTTGTTGGAGATACTCGAATAGTAGATGTACATGTGAGTAGACTACGAGAAAAGATAGAAAAAGATACAAAAAAACCTTTATATATTAAGACTATACGAGGATTAGGATACAAAATGGAGATGCCAACACTATGAAGAAACTACTATCTAGAGAAATGCTTAAATATGTGTTTACAATTACCATTACAATGCTAGCGATTGGTTTGATATTAAGTGCAGTCGTATCTGATAAAATTGTATTAATTGCCGTTTTATCGATTGCATATGTGATTTTCATGCTTATGCTCTTATACTTTTACGACCGACATGTGAAACCAATCAGCAACGCAACAAAGGTTGTCGACCAACTTGTCAAAGGGAATTACCAAGCACGTGTAGAAACGTCAACATCTGGGAAGCTTGGAGAACTGAATAAGAAATTAAATCTTTTAGGTAGGAATTTAAGTGAATTATCTATTCAAGAACGGATGCAAGCCGAACAACTATCTACAGTGATCGACAATAATGAGAGTGGATTATTATTAATTGATGAAAAAGGATACATCCATTTAGCAAACAGGAAACTTGTTCAAATGTTTGGAAAAACAGCGAAGGATTATGTAGGCTTTTTATATTACGACGTCCTATCGTATGAAAAAATGCACAAGATTGTACAAGAAGTATTTTTATATGAAAAGAATATAAAAGGATCTTTTAAACTAAAAGATGGAACGACAAGTATGTACTTAGAAGTTGTTGGAGCCCCTATTTTTAATGATAAAGGGTTTTTAAAAGGTGCTGTGCTCGTTATTTACGATATTACAGAGCTTAAAAAATTAGAAGTTATGCGGAAAGATTTTGTAGCCAATGTTTCTCATGAATTAAAAACTCCGATTACGTCGATTCGGGGATTTGCTGAGACATTATTAGAAGGCTCCATGCATAACGAAGATGAACTAGAATCATTTTTACGAATTATTTATGAAGAAAGTAAACGACTCCAAGTTCTCACAGAGGATCTGTTAACACTCGCAAAATTAGAAGAAGACTCTTTTGAATTAGATACTTCAATGATTGATGTGTCTGAGCTTGTCGACAACTTTTTGCCAATTATTTCACAAAAAGCGCAGTTGAAAGACATTACTCTACAACTGGATATCGAAGAACACATAACATTTGAAGCGGATTTTTCAAAAGTTAAACAAATATTAATCAATCTGTTAGAAAATGCGATCAACTATACAGCCGAGGGAGGAACTGTTTCTTTGTCCATCCACTCCGATGATGACAAGGTATATTTTAAGGTTTCCGATAACGGTATTGGCATGAAGGAAAAAGAAATTGAACGTATTTTTGAACGTTTTTACCGAGTGGATCAGGACAGAAGCCGAAATACGGGTGGCACTGGACTTGGTTTAGCGATTGTGAAACATATCGTTGAGACGCATGAAGGCACGATCCATGTACAAAGTGACATAGGTAAAGGAACAACATTTATAGTAGAATTACAACGCTCAATGGAGGAATGAATTTCATAATACGCATTTTATGCTACATGTTGTATTGACATAGCTGGTTTTGGTAATTATGAAATTCACTTTAATGAATAATTAAAAAAGGATAGTGATGCTCACGTGACGAACAAACTTGTTCTTATTGATGGAAATAGTATTATTTATCGTGCATTTTTTGCTCTTCCTTTACTAAATAATGATAAAGGGGTTTATACAAATGCAGTGTATGGATTTACGACAATGCTCATGCGTATTTTAGAAGAAGAACAACCGACCCACATGCTTGTAGCATTTGATGCTGGTAAAACAACATTCCGACATTCATCGTATAAAGACTATAAAGGTGGCAGAGAAAAAACACCTGCAGAATTATCCGAACAATTTCCGATTGCAAGAGAAGTTCTGGAATCTTTTAACATTGCTCACTATGAGTTACCAATGTATGAAGCGGATGATATTATAGGTACATTAGCTACACAGGCGAAAGAAGAAAAATGGGAAGTAAAAGTGATCTCAGGAGACCAAGATTTATTGCAACTCGTTTCTGATCAAGTGACGGTAGATCTGACGAGAAAAGGAATTTCAGACGTTGATTCTTACACACCAGAATTTTTGAAAGAAAAGATGGGGGTAAGACCTGATCAAATCATTGATTTAAAAGCATTCATGGGAGATAGTTCCGATAATATTCCAGGCGTACCCGGGGTAGGAATAAAGACAGCTACGAAATTGTTACAAGCCCACGATACGTTAGAGGCTGTGTATGAATCATTAGAAGAAGTTTCAGGAAAAAAGTTAAAAGAAAATTTAGTAACGTATAAAGAAGATGCCTTGTTGAGTCAACAATTAGTGACGATAGATGTAGAGGCACCGATTGAAGTCACTATAAAAGATGCTCATTACGATGGATATGATGCACAGAAGTTGTTAACAACATTTAAGGACTTAGGATTCCAGTCGTTAGTCCGTCGTATTGACGGTGTAACAGAGGAAGAGGGCCAACCGCTGACAGATGTCGCTTATGAAATCGCCGAAGAAGTGACAGAAGATATGTTTTCTGGAGATGATGCTGTCCTCATCGAAATGATCGGTGACAGTTATCATACAGAGGATATTCAAGCGATTGGAATAGCGAATGAGAATTCCGTTACGATTATTCCTACTGAAGTCGCTCTGCAGTCAGCCATTTTTAAAGAGTGGGCAGAGGATTCCTCACAAAAGAAGATTGTCTTTGATACAAAGCAAACGATCGTTGCTTTACACAATCAGGGAATCAATCTGAATGGAATTGATTTTGATATGATTCTTGCTTCTTATTTATTGAAGCCTTCAGAAAATCATCATGATATTCCGTCCATTGCCCATCGACTAGGAAGAACAGATGTGAAGTATGATGAAGAAGTGTATGGTAAAGGAGCAAAACAGCACGTTCCAGATATTGAAATTGTAGCTGAACATGTCGCTCGAAAAGTAACCATTATTAACCAATTGCAAGATGAACTGATTGCCGATTTAAAAGACAACAATCAGTATAAGTTATATACAGAATTAGAAATGCCACTTGCACCGATTCTTGCTAAAATGGAATATACTGGTGTGCAAGTAGCTGTGGAACAATTAAAAGAAATGGGAACAGACTTATCGGAGCGATTAAAAGGAATCGAAGAAGATATTATCCATGATGCCGGGGAAGAATTTAATGTCAATTCACCGAAACAACTAGGCGTTATATTATTTGAAAATCTTAAGTTACCAGTCATAAAGAAAACAAAGACAGGCTATTCGACAGCTGCAGGAGTTCTTGAACAACTAGAGGATCAACACCCAATCATTTCTAAGATTTTATTGTATCGTCAATTGAAGAAACTACATTCCACATATATAGAAGGGCTATTAAAAGTCGTTGATTCTCAAACAAATAAAATTCATACACGATTTAATCAAGCATTAACGCAAACAGGACGCTTAAGTTCCATTGAACCGAATTTACAAAACATCCCGATTCGTTTAGAGGAAGGTCGAAAAATACGTAAAGCTTTCGTTCCTTCTTCCGATGATATGGTTATCTTTGCTGCGGACTATTCGCAAATTGAATTACGTGTTCTCGCGCATATTGCAAAAGATGAACGATTGATCGAAGCATTTAATGATCAAATCGATATTCATACGCAAACGGCTGGAAAGGTGTTTCACGTGCCTTATGAAGAGGTTACGAGTGAAATGCGGGATCAAGCAAAGGCCGTAAATTTTGGAATCGTTTATGGAATTAGTGATTATGGCTTGTCGCAAAACTTAGGCATAACACGCAAAGAGGCAAAAGATTTTATCGACCGCTATTTTAACATATACCCGGGAGTTAAAGAGTATATGGAGCAAATTGTCCAGCAAGCGAAACATGATGGGTATGTGTCAACGTTAATGAACCGGAGACGATACGTACCAGAAATTACCGCTCGAAACTTTAATGTTCGAAGCTTTGCTGAACGAACAGCGATTAATACACCGATTCAAGGAAGTGCAGCTGATATTATTAAACAAGCAATGATTGATTTACAATATGCATTAGAAGAGGAAAACCTTGAAGCACGACTGCTTCTTCAAGTGCATGACGAACTTATCTTAGAAGCTCCAACAAGCGAACTGGAACGGTTAAAAGAACTTGTACCTGAAGTAATGGAAAAAACCGTATCACTCATCGTTCCATTACGAGTAGATTATTCGTATGGAAAGAGCTGGTATGATGCCAACTAGAGGAGACGTAAACAATGCCAGAATTACCTGAAGTAGAAACCATTACAAAAACATTGCGTCGTTTCGTACGCGAGCAAACGATTGTAGATGTAACAATCTACTGGTCGAACATCATTAAGCATCCGTCCGTTGAACAATTTAGCGATGCACTGAAAGGCCAAACGATCCATGATGTAACCCGTCTTGGTAAGTTTTTATTATTTTCATTAGATGATTATGTGCTTGTGTCCCATTTGCGAATGGAAGGAAAGTATAGTGTCGATGCACGTGAGGAACCATTAAAGAAACACACACATGTCGTGTTTGATTTTGCTTCAGGGAAACAATTGCGCTATAATGACGTGCGTAAATTTGGGACCATGCATCTATTTGAGAAAGGTACAGAACTGGAGCAAAAACCTTTAAACCAACTCGGACCGGATCCATTTGAAGCAACATTCACACATGAATATTTCTATGAAAAGCTCCAACGTACAACCCGGGCGATTAAAAATGTACTACTCGATCAAACGATAGTAGCTGGGCTTGGAAATATATATGTAGATGAAACATTATTTTTAGCGCGCGTCCATCCATTAACGCGCGCACATATGTTAACAAAAGAAGAGGCAAAACGAATACAAGAATGTGCTATCCATGTGCTGAAAGAAGCGGTTGAGCAAGGCGGAACAACCATTCGATCCTATGTAAATGGCTTAGGAGAAATGGGCATGTTTCAACAAGAATTGCATGTGTACGGACAAGAAGATCATCCATGTACAGCGTGTGGTTCCATGATTTCTAAGATTAAAGTTGGAGGACGTGGCACACATTTTTGCACGTCTTGCCAACCGGAAGAAAGGAGCATTACTGGATGACCGTAGTTATTGGCTTGACAGGAAGTATTGCTAGTGGGAAAAGCACGATTGCAAATCGAATCGCTACATATGGAATCAAGATCGTTGATGCGGATAAAATCGCACGAGACGTTGTTGAAATAGGCGAGCCTGCTTACGAAAAGGTCGTAGAAACCTTCGGACATTCCATCTTGCATTCAGATCAATCGATTCATCGTGCAAAGCTTGGTGAAATTATATTTAACGATAAAGATCAAAGACAAGCATTAAATGCCATTGTTCATCCAGCTGTTCGTAAAGAAATGCTTCATCAAAGGGATCTTGCAGTAAAATCAGGAGAAAAGGCAGTAGTCCTTGACATCCCTTTATTATTTGAGAGTAAATTAACGCATTTTGTTGAACAAATTCTTGTTGTATCTGTTGAACCTACCATTCAAATGGAGCGTCTCATGCAGAGAAATACGCTTACAAGAGAAGAAGCAGAAAGTAGAATTGCTTCTCAAATTCCCGTACAAGAAAAAGAAGCTTTAGCAGATGCAGTGATTTCAAATAATGGCACAAAAGAAGACTCTTATGAACAACTTGAAGCCATATTAAAAGAGTGGGGAATACCGCTCCATTAGGTGATGAAAATGGTAAGTAAATAATCAACTTCGACTATTTTCGCCATGATTTTGTTGAAAATGCCTATAAAGAATAAAATTAGACAAACTAAATAAGCACAAATCGAAAGAATTATGTTATACTATTAGTATCAATACTTAAGTGGAGTATAACCTATTTGGGAGGATTACAAATGAAAAAAACACGTATTGCCATCAATGGATTTGGAAGAATCGGTCGGATGGTATTTCGTCAAGCGATTTTAGAAGACCAAGTGGAGGTAGTTGCAATTAACGCTAGCTATCCTTCAGAAACGTTAGCTCATTTAATTAAATATGACAGTGTGCATGGAACGTTTGACAAAGAAGTACTTCCTTTAGAAGATGCTTTAGAAGTAGACGGTAAAAAAGTCAACATTGTAAGTTCAAGAAACCCTGAAGAATTACCGTGGAAGGATCTTCAAATCGACGTTGTCATTGAAGCAACTGGCGCATTTAATTCTAAAGATAAAGCAAGTCTACACCTGAATGCAGGAGCGAAAAAGGTCATTTTAACTGCACCTGGTAAAAATGTGGACAAAACAATCGTTATGGGTGTAAATGAAGATATTTATAATGTAGATGAAGACACAGTTATTTCAAACGCTTCATGTACAACAAACTGTTTAGCACCAGTTGTTAAAGTGCTGGACGATAACTTTAAAATCGTTAACGGTCTTATGACAACTGTACATGCATTTACAACAGACCAATTAAACCTGGATAACCCACATAAAGATTTACGCCGTGCACGTGGATGTACACAATCGATTATTCCAACATCTACAGGTGCTGCGAAAGCTTTAGGTGAAGTTATGCCACACTTAAACGGTAAATTACACGGTATGGCACTGCGTGTACCGACTCCAAACGTATCACTCGTTGATTTAGTTGTGGACGTAGAAAAAGATGTAACAGTTGATGAAGTGAATGCTGCATTTAAACAAGCTGCTGAAAATGGACTTCAAGGCATTGTTGCATACAGTGAAGAGCCACTCGTTTCAATCGATTACACAACTTCGGATTATTCAGCAATTCTTGATAGTTTATCAACAATTGTTATGGAAGACCGTAAAGTTAAAGTACTCGCATGGTATGATAACGAATGGGGCTATTCAAAGCGTGTTCTAGACCTTACTTTATTTGTAGGTAAATCACTAACACAAGAAAAAGTAAACTCTTAATTTTCATCATTACACATATAAAAGGCTGCTTTACATATTTTTCAGTAGACACATGAAAAATACGCGTAAAGCAGCTCTTTTTTAATTATATGTTCATCTTTCGGATCAATTACCCTTTAATTGATCGATGAACTATTGTTAATAAAGAAAACATGTTAAAATAATGATTATATATACTACTAGAAATGAACTACATATAGAAAAGTGAAGCTGGAGGTAATGAAATGAAGTGTTCGAATTGCGAAAGTAAAAGTACAAAAGTATTAGATTCTAGACCTATTGAAGAAGGTCGTGGAATCCGTAGAAGAAGAGAATGCGAAGAATGTGGTTTTCGTTTCACAACGTTCGAACGTGTAGAAGAATTGCCATTAGTCGTCGTCAAAAAGGATGGAACCCGTCAAGAATATAGTCGTGAAAAGTTAATCAGGGGATTAATCAAAGCGTGCGAAAAACGACCAGTTCCTTTAGAAACCATCGAAAAATTAGCGATACAAGTGGAAAATGAAATAAGAAACCAAGGAGTTTCGGAAATCGATAGTAAAGAAATTGGAGAAAAAGTAATGGACCGATTATCGGATATCGATGAAGTTGCCTATGTTCGCTTTGCGTCGGTTTATCGCCAATTTAAAGATTTAAGTGTATTTTTAGATGAATTAAAAGATCTGATTCGTACAGATCAAAAAGAAGATCATACTGAATGATAAGGGGAGGGAAATCGATGATGCAGTATATAGGAAAAATATTGCCAATTGACGGATATAAAGTCATCGTGCATGGGCAATTACCTATTGATTATACGGTTTCTTTAACACATTTGTATCAGCCTCTCATTGGTATGGACGGAATCATGCTTTATCAAACACTCTTAAATGAAGGATATGTACAACATACTGGAGAACTTCAAACCCATCATACGTTGATGAATTACTTACAACAGCCATTAGACGTTATTTATGAAGCACGTTTAAAGTTAGAAGGTATTGGATTGCTTCAAACACATAAAGATGTGATGGATCAACGGACATACTATACATATGAAGTGCAAAGTCCATTTTCGCCACAGTACTTTTTACAAGATGCGATGTTATCTGAGTTATTGTACCATCATATTGGAAAATCAAAATTTAACTTCTTGAAAAAAACATTACACAAAGAAAACGAACGTACTGGAGAAAATATTACTGCTTCTTTTAAAGATGTGTTTGAAACATTCCAGCCAACCTTTGAAGTAAGTGATACATTAGAAACAAAAAGCTCGTTTGTTCCAGTCCAGCAAACATATCCAGCCATCGATGAACGATCCATTCGCCAAGCACTTGCGCGAAAAATGATTCGACCAGAACATATACTTACGGAGGAAAACAAACAACTCATTGCGCAAATGATGGATATCTATCAATTAGAAATGGTAGAAGTTGGACGCTGCTTAACATGGTCAGTAACAGAAGACCACCATTTAGATGAAGATGAATTTAAAGAAACATGTGAAGAGTTATTTAAAACAAAAAATCGCACAGCAAAAATCAAATTAACACCCAAACAACAAACGAACCAGCGTGAGCAACAGGTGACGAAAGAAGACACGTCCAAGCAATATAAAAAACAAGAAAGTACACCTCAACCAACGCGGCGGGAAATTATTTTACGAGAATTTGAAACGATGTCTCCAGCTCAATTACTTGCTGATTATTCCCCGAATGGCAATGTGTCAAAGAGAGATTTAGATCTTGTGCAAGAGGTCATGCGCAACCAAGGGTTAGCCACACCGGTTATGAATGTACTGATTCATTATGTATTTATGCAACAAAATAAACAATTGTCAAAAAACTATTTAGAAACCATTGCTAGTCATTGGGCACGTGTTGGATTCACAACTGCCGAAGAAGCAATGAATTTTGCTCAATCGGTAAATGACCGGTATAAAAAAGCAAAACAACAAGTGCATGCTAAAAAGAAACAAAACCAAAAAGAAATTATTCCTGATTGGTACGATGAACATATGAAACAAATTGAAGAAGTAGAACGAACGAAAGAAGCAAAGAGAAAAGAACAAACTGAAGGATTGAACGAAGAGGATATAGAAAGAGAATTAGATGAACTCATTCGGAGTGTGTCAAAAAAGTAAAAGGAGGAGAATGTAAGTGGAATCAATTAACACGTCCCTCAAAAATTGGATGAAAGAAAATAAAGATTTTCAAAAAAAGCATGAGGACTTAACGGAACAAGTTTTGAATCATCCAAGTGTGGTTGCATTGAAAGAGAACTATCCACACGTGACAAATGCACAGCTTAAAAAACAATTAATTACGTTGTATGAATACCAGCAACAATCCATTTTATGTGAAGATTGTCCGTCATATGATCAGTGTAAGAACGTATTAAAAGGATATTCGCCTATCCTTGAGATGCATAATGAGCGTATTCATATTGCTTATGAAGAATGTCCGCAAAAAAGAGAATATGATCATCATAGGAAACAACATGAACTGATCCAACGTTTACATATGCCAAGGGATGTGATGAACGCAACATTTGATTCGTTAGAAAAAGATGTCGGAAGAAGAGAAGCCATTCAATCAACTGTTCATTTCATTCAAGCTCTCAAAGAAGGTCTTCCGACGAAAGGTATCTTTTTTTCAGGGAAATTTGGCGTAGGAAAAACATACTTTCTAGGCGTATTAGCCAATGAATTACAAGAGTACAATTATTCTTCGATGTTAATTTACATGCCTGAATTTGTGCGCAGTATAAGAGATGCAATCAAAGATAATAGCGTGAATGAAAAAGTGAATGCATTTAAAGATATTGATGTCTTAATGTTTGATGATATTGGTGCCGAAACGATGTCTGCTTGGTTCCGAGATGAAATATTAGGGTCCATCCTTCAACATCGTATGGTTGAGGGCTTACCTGTCTTCTTTACATCGAATTACACGATGAGACAACTTGAGGAACAATTATCCACTTCGACTCGTGGAGATGTGGAACAAATTAAAGCCCAACGAATTATGGAACGAATTCGTCAAACAAGCACAGAGGTCATCATCACAGGAGAGAATAGACGCCATCGGTAATCGATAAAAAACTATAAAACGAAAAGAGTTTATCTAGATGTATCATTTTTTATAAAACTCGCCCATATAATATATCAGTTTGTGTTGATGAGGGTGATGTGTATTGGTCGAGTTTTATTTTACGTCAGATAAAGAAGTACGTCGGTTTTGTGAAAATGTGTTCAGAGAATTAAAAGATGCTGAATTTATTTGGAGGCAGGATCAGGAGTTTGGCAATTGTGTCACGTTTCACTGGAATGAAGAAGCAGTAAGTGAACAAGAGTTTCATGTACTTACATCAGCTCTTGTAGATGTGTTTATGACCTTTAGACTTAGCGATTATGTTCGATATCTATTACGTACAGTGTACTATTTTGACAATGAACCAGAAGTGAATCGGATTATTGATTTGTCTCATTGGATTTTATTAAGTGGGGATGAAGAAAGCAAATTGCTGCGTAAGGCATACCACATACCTGATGCGATGTATCATCTTTTATTATCCATCATTCAAACAGAAAAAAAGATTCATTTTGATTCCATTGTCCAGTTTAGGTTTTCGCAGATAAAGGATTTATATATCGAACATATCGGACTTGCTATTGATGAGTACAAGAGAGAGGAAGAGCACCAAACATATGTGCATATGTTACGAGAACATGTAACAACACTTGAAGAAAAAGCGGATGAGATTCATGTCATACAAGGCTCACCATTTGAATTTTTTAATAGTAGTGGAAAAAGGTTTTCACGATTTGAATTACGAGCACTGATGCATGAGTCACCTCTTTATTTAATTGGTTTAGATGCTGAAGAATTTAATTTAGCACCTATTATTGCACTTTCTCCAAAACACATTTATATTTATGGGGACGATACGCCAGATCCAAAAACAATTACAGTTATGAATATCTTCCAAGAACGTGTAACTTTCAAACCATTATCTGCATGTCCATTTGTGTTTAAAAAAATGAGAAATGCAAACCACACGAGTGATAAGGGAGATCCTTCATCTTGACTAGCATAATTATGTGTGCTATTCTATTGCTATCATTTTCATAAATAAGTATTGATAAGGACACGATTATTTGCATGTAGGGTAGAAAGAGAAGGAAGTCTTGGCTGAAAACTTCCGCTATTCACGCAAGTAATTACCACCTTTGAACTCTATTATGGAACCGTTTATGTATATAATAGCGTACCATCTGCGTTAAAGATGAATGAAGCTATTCACTCGTTCGTTGATGAATAGAAACAAGGGTGGAACCACGAAGCTAATACTCGTCCCTTTGCACAACACTTGTGCAAAGAGACGGGTTTTTTTATTTTTTATCACAAAGGAGTAGAGAAAAATGGCACAACTTATGTTTGAGTTTCCAGATGGTTCTGAAAAGGAGTTTCCTCAAGGAACAACAGGAGAAGATATAGCAGGATCTATTTCTCCTGGATTACGCAGGCAAGCACTGGCAGTGAAAGTAGATGGTGAACTACTGGATCTCACACGTCCACTGGAGGCAGGTGGAAAGATTGAAATCGTTACATATCGTGATGAAGAGGGAATTGAAGTCATGCGTCACTCTACAGCACACGTCCTTGCTCAAGCTGTCAAACGAATCTATAAAGATGTTCAGTTTGGTGTAGGCCCAACGATTGATGAAGGATTTTATTATGATATGGATCTAGAGGCTTCGATTACAACAGAAGATTTACCAGCGATTGAACGAGAAATGAAACAGATTATTGATGAAAATTTACCTATTACACGTGAGGAAGTATCACGGGATGAAGCGAAACAACTTTTTGAAGAAATAGGCGATCAATTAAAAATTGAATTAATTGATGATATTCCAGCAGACGAACAAGTAACGATTTACCGTCAAGGAGAGTTCTTTGATTTATGCCGCGGTGTACATGTTCCTTCAACGAGCAAAATTAAAGCATTTAAGCTATTAAGTGTATCCGGCGCATATTGGCGTGGAGATAGCAACAACAAACAACTTCAGCGTATATATGGAACAGCTTTCGAAAAGCCAAAAGAATTAGAAAAGCATTTGAAAATTTTAGAAGAACGTAAAGAACGTGATCATCGTAAATTAGGTCGTGAATTAGGCATCTTTACAATTTCTCAAAAAGTAGGACAGGGACTACCAATGTGGCTGCCGAAAGGTGCGACTGTTCGTCGTCTCATTGAACGATATATCGTCGATTTAGAAGAAAGACTTGGGTATGACCACGTCTATACACCAGTTCTAGGAAGTAAAGAATTATATGAAACAAGTGGTCATTTAGATCATTACAATGACGATATGTTTCCGTTTATGGAAATGGACAATGAAGATTTAATTCTTCGTCCAATGAACTGCCCGCATCATATGATGATCTATAAAGAAAATTTATATAGTTACCGTAATTTACCTGTACGCATTGCAGAACTTGGTTTAATGCATCGATATGAAATGTCTGGTGCACTTGCTGGGTTACAGAGGGTACGTGGAATGACATTGAATGATGCACATATCTTCGCACGTCCTGATCAATTAAAAGAAGAATTTATTCGTGTCGTTGAACTCATTCAACATGTGTACAATGATTTTGGAATAGAAGATTATTATTTCCGATTATCTTATCGTGATCCTGAAGATAAAGAGAAGTATATTGATAACGATGAGATGTGGAACCAGGCGGAAGCCATGTTAAAAGAAACAATGGATGAGATGGATTTGGAGTATGTGGAGGCAACTGGTGAAGCGGCGTTTTATGGCCCGAAACTAGACGTTCAAGTGAAAACAGCACTCGGTCATGATGAGACGTTATCTACCGTTCAACTTGATTATCAGTTACCAGAGAAATTTGATCTCACGTATATTGGTGAAGATGGGAAAGAGCATCGCCCAGTCGTAATCCACCGTGGTGTTGTTTCTACGATGGAACGTTTCGTTGCTTTCTTACTTGAAGAGTATAAAGGTGCATTTCCAACATGGCTTGCTCCTGTACAAGTAAAAGTGATTCCAGTATCCTTAGAAGCTCATCTGGAAGAAGCGAAAAAATTAGTCGATCAGCTCACGTTTGCAGGATTACGTGTCGAGCTTGATGATCGAGAAGAAAAACTAGGCTATAAGATTCGCCAAGCACAAACAGAAAAAATTCCATATTCGATTGTGTTAGGTGATAAAGAAATTGAGCAAGGAAATGTAAACATACGTAAATACGGAGAAAAAGATACAGAAACATTATCTTTTGATGCGTTTATTACACATATTCAAAAAGAAGTAGACAACAAACAATAAATCCATATGAACAGCACTTTCTCATGAGAAAGTGCTGTTTACTGTTTTTTTCACAAAAACAGTTTTATATGGTATACTAAGTATTGAATGTGAATGACTTATTGACAGTTTTTTATATTCGTGGTATATTAGCATAGTTGATAAATATTATACGTGATCTGAGACAAGTAGGAGCACCCGCTTCTCACCTGTTCAACACAAACACTGTCGTTGACTGGTTCCAGACTCTTAACCTCTATATAAAAATAGATGCCAGAGAGATGTGTGGGTGCGATGTTATGTACCGACACTATTTTTGTGTTATATGTAAATAGAATGACTTCACTTATGAAAAAGTACTTGTCAACGTGTAAGCTTATCATACTAGGACTTGTGATTAACGTAAGAAGTCATGTAACAATGCTTTTCTATTATTTATCGGAGGTGTCTACCTATTAGCAAAGATAACATGGTTAACGAAAAAATTCGTGCAAGAGAAGTACGTCTGATTGATTCAAATGGGGACCAACTTGGAGTGAAGTCACGCCAAGAAGCACTTGAGATTGCTGGGAAACGCGAGCTTGACTTAGTATTAGTCGCTCCGGGAGCAAAACCTCCAGTGTGCCGCATTATGGACTACGGGAAGTTTCGCTTCGAACAGCAAAAGAAAGACCAAGCTGCTCGTAGAAAACAAAAAACAGTGACGTTGAAAGAAGTTCGCTTTACTCCAGGAATTGGAGACCATGATTTTAATACGAAGTTACGTCAATCTCGTCGTTTTATTGAAAAAGGCGATAAAGTAAAAGCAGCGGTCCGTTTTAGAGGACGTGCGATTACGCATAAAGATTTAGGTCGTGACGTATTAGAACGTTTGGCTGAAGAGTTGAAAGATATTGCAGTGATGGAATCCCGTCCAAAAATGGAAGGGCGCAATATGTTTATGATTCTCGGACCAGACACAGAGAAATAAATGTTTTATTGTAATTTAAGGAGGTAAAGACATGTCAAAAATGAAAACACACAAAGGTTCACAAAAGCGTTTCAAAAGAACAGGTAGTGGGAAATTGAAACGTTCACACGCATATACGAGTCACTTATTCGCAAATAAGTCTCAAAAGCAAAAACGTAAACTACGTAAAAGTGCATTAGTCTCTTCTGGAGATTACAAGCGCATCAAAAATATGCTTCCATAATGAAGCAAACAAAATGAAGGTATACAAAGACTAGGAGGGATTAACAATGGCTCGTGTAAAAGGTGGTACAGTAACACGTAAACGTCGTAAACGCGTTCTAAAGCTTGCTAAAGGATATTACGGCTCAAAACATACATTGTTTAAAACAGCAAAACAACAAGTGATGAAATCAGGTCAATACGCATATCGTGACCGCAGACAAAGAAAGCGCGAATTCCGTAAATTATGGATTTCACGTATTAATGCTGCAGCACGTTTAAATGATATGTCATATAGCAAATTAATGCATGGACTAAAAGTTGCAGGCATTGATGTAAACCGTAAAATGCTATCAGAATTAGCGATTCACGATGAGAAAGCATTTTCTCAAATTGTTGAACAAGCTAAAACTGCACTTCAATAATAAACAAATTAAACTAGAAAACATATCAGATGTTTTCTAGTTTTTTTATGTCATATAGGCTCGTCTATTGTCATATACATGGATAATGACTGGAATAAATATGCTTCAAGCTCTATTTGAAATGGAGGGAGAACATGGAGCTGATCGGGGAATATTTGTTAACGATTGTGGAAACAGGAGGATATTTTGCACCTCTGTTATTTATCATTTTCCATTTACTCAGACCATTATTTTTTCTTCCAGTAGTATTTATTTGTATTTCTGGTGGCATTTTATTTGGAACGATTGCAGGAACGATCTATTCAATCGTTGGGATCACATTATCAAGCGCTTTGTTTTATGGAGTCATCCAAAAAATGCCCCAAACAGTGGAGCGGTTTTCAAATCTTAAAGATAAATTACTCGGAAAACACACATCCTTTACTGCAACGCAAATTACCGTTTTAAGACTTGTTCCGTTTATACATTTTCATTTGCTCTCTTTATGCTTATTTGAAATGTCAAATGGATTTAAAGAATATACAAAAGTGTCTTTTATGTCGAGCATTCCACTTGCAATGTTATATACGACTGTAGGTGGGTGGCTATCGAATCTATCCCCACTTTATATCATCATTGTATTAGGTGCTTTACTCCCATTCATATATATCATTCGGAATAAGGAAATAACGATTAAATGGAATGATTTCTTCGAAGACTCCATGAAAAAGCGACTCCGTTCTTCATCGTAAGGAAGTCGCTATTTTGTGCACAAACGTATTATTTAATTCGTTCAATCGTAGCAGTTTCGTGCTCAATTAACTGATTAATGGGGTGCTTCCAAGTTACTGTTGCATAGGGATATTTACTGACAATCTCTTCTTCTAAAAAGGCAAGGTCTGTTTTCGTAATTCCACGTAGTTCAATAGGGCGCTGAACAGTGATGTGAATATTGACAACTTCAAAAGCTGTATCAGTTGTCCCTAAATACTTTTCCCCCTCAAAAAGACAACCCTTATACGTAAATTGTAAGTTTTTCTTGTTATCTTCAGGCTCATCTAGGAAATAAAACGATTGCATGTCTTTGGCTTTTTGGATTTTTCTTTGTGGACTTCTCACGTATTGGAGTGCAGCCAAAAAGATAAATGCAATGGCTAATATAATGAGTATCCGGAATAAAATAATGACCATTATTCATCGACTCCCTATTGTATGTTACTATTGTATACGAATGAACGGATAAAAAGATTCATATATCTTATCCTAATTATAGTCTAAAGGGAGACAAGAATACACTTGAATGCATTTCATAATTACCGAAACTAGCTACGCCGATATAACATGGAGTTACGGACGCTCAAGCGAAACTACATGTTGTATCGGTGTAGCATAAGATATGTATTATGAAATTCATTAACTTGAATGCATTGTGAGGTTTTATAAAATCCCAATAGACAAACGATACTGGAGGAAATAAAGTGACTACGAACATTCATATCAGGCGGATCCATAAAGATGCCGTAATGCCAAATAGAGCACATGATGATGATGCTGGTTTAGATCTGTATGCAGTGGAGGAAAAACACATTCAACCTGGAGAGAGTGCACTGATAGCAACAGGTATTCAGTTACAATTACCAGCGGGAACAGAAGCACAAATTCGTCCACGAAGCGGACTTGCTCTGAAACACTCTGTTACCGTATTAAATAGTCCAGGAACGATTGATGCTGGATACAGAGGAGAACTAAAAGTAATTTTAATCAACCATGGTAAACGTAGTTTTCACGTTACAAAACAGATGCGTGTTGCGCAAATGGTTATTGCGCCAATTTTATCCGTAACGCTTCAAGAAAGTGATGAAATATCTGCTTCTGATCGTGATACAGGAGGATTTGGTTCTTCAGGAGTATAATATACTTGAGCGAATGTGAACAATATACATAATAATTGAGTAGTAAAAGTAGAACTGTTTTTCATTTAACCGTTTTCAAGGTATACTAGTGAATGAATTTCATAATTACAAAAATCAGCTATGTCTATACAACATGTATTTTCAAAAGGTTCAACGAAACTACATGTTGGAGTGGCTTAGCAAAAAATCCGTATTATGAAATTCATTATAGTACTATAATCATTTAGGGGGTACGTAAGATATATGACAAAATATGACGAAACATTAACGATGCTAAAAGATTTAACAGATGCTCGAGGAATACCAGGAAATGAAAAAGAGGCTCGCGAAGTAATGCAACGTTACATCGAGCCTGTATCAGATCGGGTGTACACTGATAATTTAGGCAGTTTAATTGCCGAGAAAACAGGCGATGAAAATGGTCCGAAAATTATGGTTGCAGGACACTTAGATGAAGTTGGATTTATGGTTACTCGTATTGATGAAAATGGCTTTGTTTATTTCCAAACCGTTGGTGGATGGTGGAGCCAAGTGATGCTCGCACAGCGTGTAACGATTATGACTAAAGATGGAGATGACGTTACTGGTGTTATTGGTTCAAAACCTCCACATGTGTTATCAGCAGAAGCGCGTAAAAAGCCAGTAGATATCGAGAAGATGTTTATTGATATTGGTGCAATGAGCAAAGAAGAAGCGGAATCATTTGGCGTTCGCCCAGGCGATTCAATCGTACCGTACTTTGAATTTACCCAGCTTAAAAATGAAAAGATGCTTCTTGCCAAAGCATGGGACAACCGTATTGGTTGCGCGATAGCGATTGACGTTCTAAAACAATTAAAAGATGAAGAACATCCGAACATTGTGTATGGCGTAGGAACCATTCAAGAAGAAGTCGGATTACGTGGAGCAAAAACATCAGCGAACCTGATCCAACCAGATATTGGCTTTGGAGTGGATGTAGGAATTGCTGGAGATACACCAGGAATTGCCGATCATGAAGCAGATAGTAAGTTAGGAGACGGACCACAAATTATCCTATATGATGCTTCAATGGTTTCACATAAAGGTGTTCGCGATCTTGTCGTTGAAACGGCAGAAGAGAACGACATTCCATTTCAATATTCATCCATTGCAGCAGGAGGAACAGATTCAGGATCAATTCATTTAACAGCGAATGGAGTACCATCCTTATCGATTACGATTGCAACGAGATATATCCACTCCCACGCAGCTATTTTACATCGGGATGATTATGAGAATGCAGTTAAGTTAATTGTAGAAACGATTAAAAAACTAGACCGAGAAAAAGTAGATTCGATTACTTTATCATAAAAAAATGGTAGGTGCTCATCATGAGATGATGCACCTACCATTTTAATGTGTATTAAGAAGTATATGTATTCATTACATTGCGCACATAATTTTGTGTTTCGTTAAAAGGTGGAATGCCTTGATATTTATCCACATTTCCTGGACCCGCATTGTATGCTGCTAAGGCAATTTCCACATTGCCATTATACTTATGTAACATCGAAGCAATGTATTTGGTTCCTCCGTGAATGTTCTCATGCGCGTCATATGGATTGTTTACACCTAAACCTCTTGCTGTGCCAGGCATGAGTTGCATTAATCCTTGTGCGCCAGCATGACTCTTGGCATCAACCCGGTAATTCGATTCATGTTTAATAATCGAATGAATCAGTTTTTCATCTACTCCGTGTGCGATAGACGCTTGGCGGACAATTTCGTCAATCGAACCTGTAGTTTCTTGCGAAGGTAAAGGACTAGCAAGAATAGGATTATTTTGAAGCAACGCAGGTGTCTCGTTAAAAGGAGATTGTTTTCGGTTTAACGATTGGTTTTGAACTTTTGCCTCATCTAAGTATTGGCTAAGAAGCATTTGAAATGGGCTGTTTTCACCAGGCATTGCATCTAGAAAAGATTGATTTGGTTGATTCACCGATGATGATAACGCTTGTTGTTGAATATATTGTTTTAAAAAATGAACATTGGAAGGCATGGATCTCAACTCCTATATCCTTTATTTTACGGCTTTTTCAGGTAGATGGCAAGTGTCATTCATCATTCTTTGATAACGTCGTTACATCCATTCCTTCAGCGGTCAAAATATCGTCATAAAATGGGTCATCCCCTATAGAAATAACGCGCGTACACATCGAGGTGATTTCATCCATATCATGTGAAATGTATAAAATAGTCTTATCTTTCGTTGTAGCAATATGTGTTAAATAGTCCGCGATCTCTTTTTTAGATTTTAAATCAATTCCAACGGTCGGCTCATCTAAAAATAAAATTGGCGGATCGTGAATTAAGCTAATGGCCATATTTAACTTTCGCTTCATACCTCCGGATAATGCACGTACCTTCGTATTCCAAGCATCTAAATGCATAGCTTCACACAGTTTTTTTAATTCGTCAATCGATCTTCTCTTCCAGGACAATTTTTCAAAAAATGTCATATTTTCCTTTACCGTAAAATCTTCCCACAATGCTACTTCTTGAGGAACAAAACCTATTTTTTTACGAATGTTGGCTGGTTTTGAATCAGGTTCTTCGTCAATTGAAAAATGCCCACTCGATTGTTTCTCGATCGTTGCTAATATGTGCAATAATGTAGATTTACCTGCACCATTTTCGCCAACGAGACCAACAATTTCTCCTTTATGGATGTGAAAATTTATCTTGTGTAACACATGTTTTTCCCCGTAGTTTTTGGACAAATCACGAACGTTTAGCATGTATATTCTCCTTTTTGAACAACCATAAAAAACATAAGCCCATACTGATGAGTAACCATGTCAGCCCAATCTCACCGTGCATCATTGGTTGAAGTGGATGCAAGCTTGCAAACAGTGGAAAATGACGAATAATTCCTTCAATCGGTAAAATCATTCCACTCGTGCCAATTAGGACAACACATACGATAAGAGCTCCGAGTACATATGAGAATCGTTGCTTGAACAATAGTGTTAATAAAAACACACCTAAAACTGTTGTGATTCTAAACATCAGACATGCTATAAGCATTGATAGTGATATCGTTTGATCCATTCCATAGACGAGGACACTAAATGTTACAAAGTCGATGACTAAAAACATGCCGATGTATATGCATACTTGGCTCAATATATATTGCTTTGGGTGATAGGCCGTAAACGGAATCCGCCCAAAAGCAGGATGATTACGTTCTTGTACAACCCATTCAAAGATCATCATCGTCGAAAAAAGTACGACTACTATCCATACATCTAAGACTGAAATAATAGCACTGGTTTCGTTTGAATTTCCTTGTTTTCCAGCCGTTGAAAACGTTGTTTCTATTAAACGTTCACTTTCTTGGATTTCTTTACTTGTTTGTTTAACATCCTCTTTTGGAGGTGGTGTAAGGTTGTGCGTCTCAAATAAATCCTCTACAGCAATTGCGGCCTTTGACCGATTGAGTTGTTCTTGAATAAACGATACAACACTTTCTTTGACAGGTATTGCAGCAAGAGACATGTTCGAAGTGAAGTGTGAGACGATCCCTCGACGATCATTATGTAAAATAGCTTCATCATATTCTGCCGGAAATTCAAATACACTATCCACTTGATGATTTTCTAATCGATGGATGGCTTCATGATAGGATATATAATTTACTTCAATCAATGGTAGATTTTCCATCGAATCTGTTAACTCCTGTAATAAAGGAGTTTCTTCTTCCATAACAATTCCTACGGGGATTCGCAATTGGTCCTCGATATTCGTATCAACAGCCACGTAGACTGCTGAAGCAAATAAAGGTAATAAGAGCCAAAATAAAAATGATTTGTATTGTTTCCGTACATGCATCCATCGAGTGTGCAGAAGTCTCATCATCGCTCAAATCGCTCCTTCCACAACGAAATTGCTATATACATGACTGCAAGCGCTCCGATTGTAATCCATAATGGATAGTAAGATACAAATACCCCATCGAATACGGTGATATGTAAAAGAGTATCAAACGTATATGTCGTAAAGAGTGCATCTAACACGCCTTGGAGCTGGATAGGGAAGTACATTCTTGGTATCAGTGCTCCACTAAGTAGGACGCACATGATTGTGAATACAAGTTGAAACGTAAAGCGAAATTGCAACGATGTGAATACTTGATCTATAATAGATAGAGCAATGATATAAATTCCGATGCATAATGCAAATAAACCAATAGCTTGCCCGCTTGTTGTTGCATCCATCTCATCAAATAAAAAAGGTTTCAACAGATAAAATAAAGCAACTGTACTTGATAGACTAAATATATAAGCGACTGTGATGCGGCTATGGACTAATTGATAGGCCCGTACACCATATAGTTTCATTCGTTCTAACAGTTCATTTGATGTTTCTTTATATAATGTCACATAAAATAAAAAGGTCCACACAATACTTGTAAAAAATAAAGCAGCCATTGAAAAGTATGTAATGGGTGAGAATGTAGCGGTATTTTGGATGACATCCTCGCGTAAAATTTCATCTTTATTGACAGTATAAAAGAAAAACTCTTTAAACTCTTCAAATAAGATATCAGATCGTTCTTCATCAGACATTGGTAACTCATGCGCGTACGCATAAATCGTTAAGATGTTCGCCTGAGCTGTTTCAATCAAACGCGTAATACTTTGCACAAATTCATACACCAATTGACTTTCGAGCTCTTTTTTCTCATTGCCGATAACGGGAATCTCAATCGATTCTCCTTGATAAAGGTCCGACGTAAACCCTTCAGGAAATGTTACATAGGCCGTCATTTGCTCATGTTCTAATAAATGGATTGCTTCATCTTCTTGAACGGGGACAATTTCAATAAAGTCTCCAAGTTCAGTACCTTCGATAAAAGCACTGATGACAAGTTCAGTTTCTTCTGATTGGTCATCATCAATCAGGCCTACTCGTATAGGTTCATCTTCAGGCGGGATAAAGAACGTAACAATACCGGCAATTAAAAAGCCTATCATTAGAAAAGGCAATAATAAAAGGAGAGGAAGTGATTTCCACTTCCTCCGCATGTGTTTCATATAATGAGAAATAAATAACATAAAGATTCGTACATGTTGTTTCATCTATATCACGTCCAGTATATTAGAATCCAAACATTCCTCCGCCCATGATTTGACTGAGCCAATGTTCGAATTCAGAAGCTAATGATTCGATGTACATATCGATTTCAAACATTTCCATTTCTCCAAGTTGTACAGAGTCTGATGTAGATGGAATATCTAGCTCTTTTTCAATGGAACCTTTCTTATCAACATGTATTTGAAATTCTTCTTCCACCCCATCTTCAAAGAAGGAGAGTGTATGTGAGGAATTCATCTCTTCCGATTCATAAGATGCATCCCCACTCCAGTTAAATTCCAGATCATCAAAGCCATCTGTTATCTGGATGGAACGGGTAAATTCTTTCGTTGACTTGTCTGTTAATTCTTCAGACGCTTCATATGAAAACTCAGTATCTTCTGCCTGTAAAAGCACATAATCGTCACCTTTGTTATCTTTCCAATTAAATTCACCTTCAAGATGAATAGGGAACTCCTCATATGTGTCACCAAAAGTCAAATCGATATCAAATTGCTGTTTGTTCGTTTCTAATAAATGAGTTCCTTCAATAGCAACGGATACTAAATCATTTTGATCAGGACCAAATTCTAATGAAAAGTCTCTTTGAACGACTTTATTTTGATCTACCCAAATTGTTGAAGTCATACCATCTTTGAAATGAAGCTGTGGTATACCAAGTCTGATCGTTTTTAACGTTCGTTCAAAATCATCTAACATTTCATTGATGAGCAATTGATCTTCTGATGAAAGTTCATCTAATGCAGTATTTACTGGTAATTGCAATTCAATGATTTTTTCAAACATATCTTTTATCCGATCGTCTCTAGATAATTTTCTAAAAAATCCTTCTAGCAAATCTTTAAATTCCTCTTCTTCTAAGTGAAAGGTAATTTTGTTCGCATTGATATCTTCACCATGTACAGTGACGGAATCCTTTTCTTCTGAAAATGCATCCTCAGGTATTTCTTCGTACAAGTATTCAACATATTCTTCTTTTAAATATTCCATATCTTTCTCATCAAGAAATTCATTTGAAAATGCATCAAAAATAGCGTCAAAATCTATAAAGTCTGCTTCCGTAAATGTATATGGATCTTGCTCATGTAACAACTCGTTCAGTTGTTGATCTTCTATGTGGATAATGTCATCTGTAAATGGTAATTCGATAAACAAATCGTGTTCAGAAATAGAAACGCCGATTTTACCTAAATCTAGATTTGCAAAATCTACCCCAAGGCCAACTGCGAGTTCTTTGTTATCGAGGTCGCTTTCCACATCAAACAAAACAGTAACACTGGATAACATATCGAAAGGGTCTACTGCTCCAAAATTATCTCCATCTAATCCATTATTATTTGAATGAATATTTATTCGATGGGCTGCTTTATTAGGGTTGTCAGCAGTCTTTTCTCCCCATTCAGATTCGAGTGTGTATTTTTCTTTTACACTTTCTCCAATAAAATCAATCGTTTCTTTCTCAGCTGAAAAGTATTTTTCTTTTGTAGTCTTGTCTAAAAGAACATAGGCAGAAACTGCTCCTCCAATAATTAATAATAGTCCAATGACAATGGCGATTGTTTTTTTAGATAAGCCACTTTTTGCTTGTTCTGTAACCGGTTCGTCCATTAGGCATACTCCCTTCATTCTTAAAAAATTCCAAAGTACATATCCATAAGATATACGAAAAATGTAAAATTAGCAACGCATTTTTCGATACATAGCACCGTCTCAAGCAAAATAGTACTTTGTACATATATATGAGAGGTACGTTATATATACGCTATTTATTTCACAAAAAATATCCTACCTAGTAAACGTGTCAATCTACTAGGTAGGACATATATAGGAATCGTGTTTATGTGCTATGAAGAAGTGGCTGTTTCAACCCCTTGTTCTAACGCATGAACCATTTCTTCTTTTTGCTGTTTCTCAGACGATTCCCAAATTAGTTCAAATAAAACACCCAAACCTGGGAGTGTTTTCTCTTCTTCTTTTTCAATAGCATCTAATATTGTTTGTTCCATTTGTTCTGTGTTATTGTTTTTCATATTGGCAATGACAGCTTTACGAACATCAATATCCATTCTATCACCTCATTTATATATTGTGGATAGTTTGACCAAAGGAAGCTAAAATATGTATGATAAAAGATACCAATAGAGGAATGATAGGACTGAAAAAAATGATAACTTCCGTTCAAAATGAACAAATAAAACGCATGAAGCAGTTACATCAAAGGAAAGGGCGCACACAAACTGGAACATTTATTATAGAAGGAGAGCATCTGATTGAAGAAGCTCATGCAGCCAACTGGGATATTCATACGGTTGTCGTACGAGAAGATATAGCGGCTCCACATTATATTCTTGATACACATATCATCCGAGTCAGTGAACATGTATTTGCTTCCATCGCTCAAACAAATAACCCCCAAGGGATTTTAGCGGTCGTAGCAATGAAAAAAGATACATTTCGCCCACGTTCGCTGACATTAATGATCGATGCTGTGCAAGACCCAGGTAATATAGGAACGATGATTCGTACAGCTGACGCTGCAGGATTTGATGCTGTTATTGTGGGCAAAGGTTCAGTGGACATATATAATGATAAAGTCATTCGGGCTACACAGGGCTCGATTTTTCACATCGATGTTATCCAGATGAATATTGCTGACGCGATTGAAATGTTGTGTGAGAATCATACAAAAGTGATTGCAACAGCTCTAGAAGGTGCGGTTGACTATACGGAAATGGATGTGCATGAGAATATGGCATTAATTGTTGGAAATGAAGGGGCAGGTGTAGAGCAATCGTTTATCGATGCTTCTGATCAAATTGTAAAAATTCCTATCTACGGTCAAGCCGAATCATTAAATGTAAGTATTGCAGCAAGTATTCTGATGTACGATATGAAGCGAAAAATTGCAACTTTATGATCGTTTATGTATACTATAGTAAGATTAAAACTTTATATAATCAAGCGCTGAAAGAGCTACGTAACAATCATTTGTAAATGATGAACAGGGAAAAATGCCTGAGACTGAAAGCATTTAATCATTTTTTGTTATTATTCACTCTGGAGCTGACACTTAGACCTCTGCTAACAAGAGTAAAGGTGTTCTGGAAATTTCCATTATCAATGAATGAAGTTGGACATGTACATATGTGTCAACAAGGGTGGTACCGCGAATATAAACCTCGTCCCTTTTTTGGGATGGAGGTTTTTTTAGTGTGCACATATAAAAAGGAGGATCACGAATGAAAGACGAATTAAAGCAAATTGAGGAAGAAGCTATTGCACAAATTGATCAAGTTGAAACATTGAAAGAAGCACAAGATTTACAAGTTGCTTATTTAGGTAGAAAAGGGTCCATTACTTCCGTACTAAGAGGTATGGGAAAACTTCCTGCCGAAGAACGCCCAGT
Organism: Caryophanales bacterium; assembly: GCA_026168805.1. Classification (GTDB taxonomy): domain Bacteria; phylum Bacillota; class Bacilli; order Bacillales; family Amphibacillaceae; genus CALAMD01. The sequence goes on from JAPFDS010000071.1 coordinate 91,095, forward strand.
CGTTGGAGAATTGGCAAACAAAGTCCGTGAAATTATTTCCGAAGCTTTAGAGAATAAAAAGACGGCGATTGAAGCTGAACAGTTGGAGGCACAGCTTGCAAAGGAGCATATTGACGTTACACTTCCAGGACGTCACGTTGCTATTGGTGGACCACATTTATTAACGTCCATCATTGAAGAAATAGAGGATTTGTTTATTGGACTTGGGTATGAAGTGAAGGAAGGCCCAGAGGTTGAAGAAGATTATTACAACTTTGAAGCGTTAAATTTACCGAAAGGACATCCAGCCCGAGATATGCAAGATTCGTTTTATATTACGAATGAACTGTTACTGCGCACACACACGTCCCCAGTACAGGCGCGTACGATGCGTGAGGTGGAGGGGCGCGAACCCATCCGGATGATTTGTCCAGGGAAGGTTTATCGAAGAGACAGTGATGACGCAACTCACTCCCATCAATTTACGCAAATTGAAGGATTATATATTGATGAAAAGGTTCGTATGAGTGATTTAAAAGGAACCCTTAAACTATTTGCAAAGCATATGTTTGGTGCGGATCGAGAAATCCGACTACGTCCGAGTTTCTTTCCATTTACCGAACCATCCGTAGAAATGGATATTTCATGTAAAGTTTGTGCGGGCAAAGGTTGTTCTGTTTGTAAAAAGACTGGCTGGATTGAAATACTAGGCGCAGGGATGGTCCATCCGAAAGTGCTCGAAATGGCCGGCTATGACACAGAAAAATATACTGGATTTGCCTTTGGTATGGGACCAGACCGAATTGCAATGCTCAAATACGGTGTGGATGACATTCGCCAATTTTATGTAAATGACGTTCGATTTTTATCACAATACCACCATGCGTAAGGAGGAAAAATAATGTATGTATCCATTAATTGGTTAAAAGAATATGTAGATATTGATGATATACGTGTTGAAGAATTAGCAGAGAAAATAACAAAGTCAGGTGTTGAAGTGGACAACATCATTCATGTAGGTGAAGAGATTGAAGGTGTTGTTGTCGGGTATGTTGCGTCCTGTGACCAGCATCCGAATGCCGACAAACTAAATGTGTGTGAAGTGGATGTAGGTTCTGAAACGCTAACAATCGTCTGTGGCGCACCGAATGTCGCTGAGGGACAAAAAGTAGCTGTCGCTACACCGGGTGCAACGCTTCCAGGAGACTTTCATATTAAAGAAGTTGATTTACGCGGGGTGAAATCAAATGGAATGATTTGCTCGTTGCAAGAACTTGCGATGGATGAAGCATATATTCCACCTACTATGGAAGAGGGGATTGTTGTATTAGACGAAGATGCTGTTATTGGTGAGCCTGTAACATCCTATATTAATTTGGATGATACGATTTTAGAGTTCGATTTAACACCGAACCGGTCAGATTGCTTAAGTATGTTGGGGGTAGCATACGAGGTAGCAGCAATCCTTGAGCAACCAATAAGGTTTCCTCAAACAGACGTACCTAGCATTTCAGAAGCGGCATCTGATTATATTCAAGTAGATATCCAAGATGAAGAAGCTTGTTCATATTATGCAGCTTTCGTCATTAAAGATATTACCGTTAAACCGTCCCCTTTATGGATGCAAAACAAACTACTCGCTGCAGGGATCCGTCCGATTAATAATGTGGTTGATATTACCAATTACGTATTAATCGAGTATGGCCAACCACTCCATGCATTTGATTATGACCGTTTACAATCGAAAACGGTAGGCGTACGCTATGCAAAAGATGGAGAAGAATTGGTAACGTTAGATGAAGAAACACGCACCCTTACTTCGGACAACCTTGTAATTACTGACGGAACCAACCCGGTTGCCCTAGCTGGTGTGATGGGTGGAGCAAGTACAGAAGTACATGAAGGAACAACAACCGTTTTATTAGAAGCGGCTTATTTTAATCCTAGAGATGTGCGTACATCGGTCCAATTAACAGGCCTTCGAAGTGAATCGAGCAATCGATTTGAAAAAGGTGTAGATCCTAATCGAGTACATGAAGCAGGAAAGAGAGCTAGCCTCCTACTACATGAGCTTGCGAGCGGTTCTGTACTTGAAAGTACACCTGTATTTGATCAAGTGGATCGTTCAGAAGCAACTGTTGTAGTAGAGCTTGATAAAGTAAACGACCGTTTAGGTACGGAAATAACCGCTGATCAAATCGAAGTCATTCTTAAGAATTTACGGTTTACTTATACAGTCGAAAATGGAGTGTTTGATGTAAATATTCCGACGAGACGTGGAGATATTACGATTTTCGAAGACATGTTAGAAGAAATTGCTCGCATGTATGGGTATGACCATTTACCATATACATTGCCGATGAGTCCTTCGAAACCTGGTGGATTATCTCCAGCCCAGCAACTTAAAAGAAATGTCAATCGCTTCATGCAAGGTGCAGGATATATGGAAACTATTACGTACTCATTAACGAATGAAGCGCGAATAAATATGTTTGTGAGTCCAGATCTCAAAGAAGAACAGGTGAACCCTGTCCGACTATCCATGCCAATGAGTGAGGATCATGCATATTTGCGCGTAAGTATTATTCCTGAACTTTTAGGAACGATCGCTTACAACCGAGCACGTAAACAGGCAAACATTGCTTATTATGAAATTGGCTCGATATTCTTAAGTGAAGAAGAGGAGATTACGAAGCAACCTGAAGAAAATGTCCGTTTATCAGGCGTAATCACTGGAGATATGATTGATCATAAATGGCAACAAGAGAAAAAGACAGTTGACTTTTATGCTGTCAAAGGACTGATGGAGCAACTATTTGAGTACATTCGTATTCCTGTAAACTTCTCGCAAGCATCGGTTCAAGATATGCATCCAGGCAGATGTGCAACCATTGCTGTTGGTGAAGAAGTCATTGGGTATATGGGGCAAGTTCATCCACGTGTTGCAAAAGATTTCGACAGTAAAGATACGTATATGTTTGATGTGAATTTCGATCGGATTGTTGAGTTGTATGACCGCAAAGAACAATACGTAGCCATTCCAAAATATCCAGCAATTACAAGAGATGTAGCGTTTATCGTTGACACGGATGTGATTGCAGGAGATATTTTACAAGTCATTCAAGAAGTTGGTTCACCACTTGTGACAGAAGTAGAAGTGTTTGATGTGTATCAAGGTGAACACTTAGAAGCTGGCAAGAAGTCCATTGCGTATCATCTACACTATCAAGATCCATCTAAAACGTTAAAAGATAAAGATGTTGATCAACTTCACAAAACAATTGTTGAAAAGGTGAACGATACATTTCATGCATTTGTGCGTTCCTAAATAGTGTTTGTAGCTTTACATCACGCGAGCGGTTCAGTTGTATTGACCGCTCGTGTTTTACATGTGAAAAACTTTATTTCCTAATTATTGTTCAACGTGTTAAAATATAGAAGACAATTCTTTAAACATTACATAGAATGAATTTTATAATTACCAAAATCAGCTCTGTCAATAAGACATGTAGTTGCGAAAGAACCAACGAAATTACATGTTGAAGCGAAAGAGCGTTAAATACGTATGATGAAATTCATTAAGAATGAATAGATGTATATTTTGTGGATATATGTACAAGGGAGGTAACGATATGTCCCAAAGTGATAAAAACCGAATTAAAGTTGACATATATAATCAAACATATACGATTATGGGCGATGAAGAAGAACATCATGTACGTCTCGTAGCTAGTTTAGTTGATCAGAAAATGCGAGAAATAAAGGAAGCGAATAGTCATTTAGACGCTACAAAGATTGCTGTATTAACAGCAGTAAATACTGTAAACGAGCATGTTAAATTAAAAGAAGAATATGCAACTTTAGTAGGCGAATTAGAAAGAAAGAGGAAAAAATGAGATGGTAAATTTTATAATACTACTGATATTAGCTTTTGGTTTTTTTATGGGAATGAAGCGTGGGTTTATTTTACAACTATTGCATTTATTAGGCTTCCTCATCGCTTTTATTGTAGCAGTTGTATATTACAAACCATTAGCAGAAAAAGTCTCATTATTTATTCCCTACCCAGACTTACAAGGAGATAGCGGATGGATTTCTTTTCTAGACGCACTGCCTCTAGAACAAGGGTTTTATAATGCGATTGCATTTGCTATCATCTTTTTTGGTGTGAAAATCATATTACAAATTGTTGCAACGATGCTTGATTTTGTTGCAGCACTCCCAATTTTAAGTATGGTCAACCGTATACTAGGGGCCATATTAGGATTTGTAGAAGTATATTTAATTGTATTTGTCCTATTGTTTATCTTAGCACTCACTCCGCTAGGCTTTGCTCAAAACTGGATAAATGAATCATCTGTTGCACAATTTATCATTGAACATACACCAATGTTAAGCAAGAAAATAGTTGATTTATGGTTTTCAACCATTGGGTCGTTGTAGGTGAACGTATATCATGAATTCCAAAAAAGATTGATGTAAAGAATGACTAAGTCACAGGTATAGTTCTTTATTTCAGTCTTTTTTATGTGACAGAAGGAGGGATGGTAAGTGAAAATGAATAAAAAAGATATTATTAAACTATTAGAAGATATTGCACTTTATTTAGAAATAAAAGGCGAGAATGCTTTTCGGATTTCTGCGTATAGAAAAGCAGCACAAGGAATTGAACGAGATGAACGTTCATTACCGGAGATTGATGACTTTACGTCGATTAAAGGAATTGGTAAAGGAACAAATGATACCATACGAGCGTTTATAGAGACAGGTGCGTCTCACGTGTTAAATCAATTACAAGAAGACGTTCCTGAAGGATTGCTTACATTACTTGACCTACCAGGACTTGGTGGGAAACGTATTGCTAAGCTATACCAGGAATTGTCGATTACCAATAAACATGAACTCAAACGAGCCTGCGAAAATGGCTCTGTCGAAAAACTTGCAGGTTTTGGCAAGAAAACAGTCGAAAACATCTTGACAGCTTTAGAGGAGCAAGGCAAACGTCCTGAACGTATACCCCTTGCACTTGCGTTGCCGTTAGCTGAAAAAATTGAAGAGTATTTACAAACCATTGATGAAATAGATGAGTATTCTCGAGCAGGAAGTTTGCGTCGAGTTCGAGAAACCGTAAAAGATATTGATTATATTATCGCAACAAAACACCGAAAACAAGTGGCTGCCAAGCTCGTGGAAATGGAAGATGTAAAGTCGATTATTGCCAAAGGTGAAACAAAGGTTTCTGTCACAGTCGCTGGTAAATACGATGTGAATGTTGACTTCAGAATGGTCGATGAAAAGGAATTTGCTACAACACTTCACCATTTTACAGGTTCAAAAGAACATAATATTGCTATGCGACAACGTGCAAAGATGCGCGGTGAGAAGATTAATGAGTATGGAGTAGAAAATGAAACAACAGGTGAATGCATACATTTTTCTACTGAAAAAGATTTTTATGGCCACTTTGATCTACACTATATCCCGCCAGAAATGCGTGAAACTGCATTAGACTTAGAGGAATTTGAAGAAGAGGTTTCTTATCTTCAACGAGAAATGATCAAAGGCGACCTTCATATGCACACGACGTGGAGTGATGGTGCACAGTCTGTAGAAGAAATGGTCCAAGAAGCACGAAGAAGAGGGTATACATATATAGCGATTACAGATCATTCCAAGTTTTTACAAGTAGCGAATGGGCTAAATGAAACACGTTTACGAAGACAACGAGAAGACATTCAAAAGGTAAATGAAAAATATGATGATATCGAAGTGTTGTGTGGAGTGGAAATGGATATTTTACCGGATGGGACGCTTGATTTTTCAGATGAGTTTTTGAGTGAAATGGATCTCGTCATAGCGGCGATTCATTCATCATTTAATCAATCAGAAGATGACATCATGAAGCGACTTAATACAGCTCTAGAAAATCCACATGTGGATATTATTGCTCATCCTACAGGGCGAATTATTGGTCGGAGAGATGGGTATGCAGTCGTTATGGAAGAATTGATTGAAAAAGCTGCCAAAACGAATACAGCGCTCGAAATAAACGCGAATCCACTTCGGTTTGACTTATCGTCAAAATGGGCAGCCTATGCACAAGAAAAAGGTGTGCATGTGGCGATTAATACGGACGCACATAATATTGAATCCTTTCGTTACATGGATCTTGGTGTACGGTATGCGAGAAGAGGACGAATCAACAAGGACACGGTGATCAATACGTGGTCATTTGATCAATTGCAACAGTTTTTAAGAAGAAATAGGTAAGCTTTACAGAAAGGAGCTTTTGCTCATGAACAAACGCACATATAACGCTTTAGAATTCGATAAAATCGTGAAACAACTTGCTGAAGAGACAGCAACATCCCTTGGGAAAAAGCGGGTCCAAAAGCTTCAGCCTTCAACAGATATAAACGAAATTCAAAGGATGCAATTAGAAACGGATGAAGCGGTGGATATCATTCGGCATAATCTTGACATACCCTTTGGGGGAATAGCAGATGTCCAAGCAGAAATACATCGAACAACCATCGGAGGAATTTTGCAACCCGAACAATTGCTACAAATTTCGAATACATTATATGGTTCTAAAAATGTGAAACAATTTATTGAGAACTTAGAAATAGAAGTACCTTTACTGCAGGCAATTTCTGAAGATATCGTGTACGTAAACGAATTAGAAAGTTCTATTAAAAGGATTATTAATGATGTAGGGGAAATACAAGATCATGCATCACAAGAACTAAGAAGTATTCGCTCGACAATCCGTTCATTAGAGGGCAGAGTGAGAGATAAGTTACAACAATATACAAAAAGCCATAGCAGCCATCTATCTGAAGGGATCGTAACGATTCGAAATGATCGGTATGTCTTGCCAGTCAAAAGTGAATCACGCGGTGCAATTGGCGGAATTGTTCATGACCAGTCAGCATCCGGACAAACGTTATTTATGGAACCGAGAGCTGTTGTAGAAATGAACAACACATTGCAGCAAGCGTTTCTAAAAGAACAAACGGAAATTGAGCGGATCCTCAGAAAAATCAGTCAGGAAATTGCTGAATATGCTGATGAAATCCTTACGAATATAGACGTACTGACTACGCTTGATTGTATCTATGCAAGAGCTAAGTTGGCTCGCAACATGCGTGCATCGATGCCAGCGATGAATACGGACGGAATCATTCAAATGAAGCAGGCACGCCATCCACTCATTCATGAAGATGAAGTGGTCGCAAATGATATTGAGCTTGGAACATCATTTTCAGCGATTGTCATTACAGGTCCGAATACAGGTGGTAAAACAGTTACACTTAAATTGATCGGTCTTTGTACATTAATGGCGCAGTCCGGATTACAAATACCTGCACTTGACGGATGTCAACTGGCCGTTTTCAAAAAGGTTTATGCGGATATTGGTGATGAACAGTCCATTGAACAAAACTTAAGTACATTTTCCTCTCATATGACAAATATTGTGTCGATTATGGAACAAGTGGATGATGAGTCGCTCGTATTATTTGATGAACTTGGCTCAGGAACAGATCCTCAAGAGGGTGCAGCTTTAGCAATGGCCTTACTAGATGAGGTCATCGCACGAGACGCGTCTGTCGTGGCAACTACGCATTATCCAGAATTGAAAGCCTTTGGATATAACAGAAAGAGAGTATTAAATGCTTCTGTAGAATTTAATGTAGAGACATTGCAACCAACCTATCGTTTATTATTAGGTGTTCCAGGAAGAAGTAACGCCTTTGATATATCCAAACGATTAGGGTTATCGATGGATATTATTCAAGAAGCAAAGTCCTATATAGGTACGGATTCCGCAAGTGTTAATGAAATGATTCATTCCCTAGAAAAGTCGACAAGTCAAGCGATTAGTGATTATGATGAAGCGGCTATTTTGCTTGAGGAAAGTGAACAATTACACAGTGAATTACAACATAAATGGAACGAATTCGAACATAAACAAGAAAGACTGTATGAACGTACGGAAGAAAAAGCCGAAGAAGCTCTAAAAAAAGCGCAAGAAGAGGCCGAGCAAATTGTGAAAGATTTGCGTAAAAAACAAACCGAATCGTCATTTAAAGAACATGAATGGATTGAAACCAAAAAGCAGCTGGAAGACACATCATTAGGATTAACAACAACTAAAAAGGAACCGTCTCAGGAAGAAACTTCGACGTTAAAGCCTGGAGATGAAATCATTTTACGATCGGTGAATCAAAAAGGTTCAGTGATTGAACGGTTAAAAGGTGATGAATATGTTGTTCAAGTAGGTATTATGAAAGTAACGGTCAATCGTTCTGACCTCAAACAAGTGGATGAACCTACGGACAAACCAAAACCATTTACAACTGTTCGGAGCAGGGGTACCTCTACCGTTCGAACAACATTAGATTTACGCGGGCAACGATTTGAAGAAGCACTTATTCGGTTAGAAAATTACTTAGATGATGCAATTTTAGCTGGACATAAGCGTGTTGAAATTATTCACGGCAAAGGAACAGGGGCACTGAGAAAAGGTGTCCAAAACTACTTACAGACACACCCACATGTAACATCCTATCGCATGGGTGAAATGAACGAAGGCGGTAGTGGAGTAACTATTGTTGAGTTATAATATGGAGAAAAAATGGCTGTTATGTTCTCTTACAAGTCATTTGAGCATATAAATAGACCTGCGGTACTATGTCAAGTAGTAAATAAATAACTATTCAATTATCAAGGTGCAATGTGCTTAAAAAAGGCAACTCCAAAGAAACCTCAGCAAATAGTCGAAATTTACTGAAAGTTGTTGAAGGGATTTAGAA
>JAPFDS010000058.1 GCA_026168805.1 Caryophanales bacterium
CATACTGATTTCCTTTATTTTGGATTTGGATAGGTTTACTACCTACCACCATTATAAAGGATTTTTTATTGCTTGAAAACCAAATACAGTATCTTTAGAAAGTTATTAATTTTTAGTAATAATTAATGCAATGCTAGTGATTAAGTCCCATTAAAATAAAATACTGAATATGATACCAACACATAAGATGAGATATTAATTCCAGGTATATTCTTGTTGACGGATTGCTTTTTCCTTGTAAAATAGTAAGTAGAAATAAAATACGTTGTTTTGTTTGATAAAGGAGATTATTATGTATACGTTCGGGGCATATCTTTGCAAAGTAATACTTACATTGTTTGGCCGGATAAAGGTTTATGGTAAAGAAAATTTACCAAACGATTCTAAAGGTTATGTAATTGCTTGTACACATACAGGATGGGTAGATATATTGTGGCTTGGTGTTGCGACGATGCCAACGAAAATCCACTACATGGCGAAAAAAGAATTATTTACGAATAAACCACTTAAATGGTTGATGGAAAAACTACATGCATTTCCCGTCGATCGTGAAAATCCAGGACCAAGTACGATAAAAGTTCCACGTCGCTTAATTAAAGATGGTCAAGTTGTAGGAATATTTCCTAGTGGTACACGGACAAGTGAAGATGTTCCCCTCAAACGAGGTGCTGTGACCATCGCATCACATTCGAAAGCACCGATTGTTCCTGCTGCTTATGTTGGACCAAATAATTTTAAAGACTTATTAAAACGTGTCCAACCTTTGATTATTTATGGTGAACCTTTAGTCGCACCAGAACACCTATCGAAAAGAGAGGCAATGGAATATTTAGTAGAAAAATTAGATGAAGAAATGCATAGATTACAAGCTATATTAGTTGAACGCAATCAATAAATTGAAAACCTCTAGAGGACGAATCCTCTAGAGGTTTTATTGTTGAACGAAGTTGGGACAATAGATTCAAAGTTAACCCAAATACGAACATTCTATTTTAAAATGTGGAATTACCCGCTTCGGAAATATACTTCGCTTTCCTGCGGGCGGCTGGCAAGCCTCCGCAGGCTATCGCCTTGCAGGGTCTTGCCTATGCCTCTGCTCCCGCGGGAGTCTACGTATATTTCCTACGCTAAATGAGAGTGTTATTTGTATTTTTGAAGATACAACTTTGATTTGTCTCAACCCCTTTTATTGTTGAACAACTTTATTTTTCAATGTTCCGATTTGGTCTATTTCTAATGTAACGATATCTCCGTCGTGTAAAAATGTTGGAGGATTCATTCCTGCTCCTACCCCTTCAGGAGTACCGGTCATGATAATATCTCCTGGTTGTAAAGTCATTAAGCCTGAAATAAATTCCATTAAAAATGGTATATCAAAAATTAATTTGCTTGTATTTGACTGTTGGCGCAACTCGTCATTCACATATGAACGCACTTCAAGATTTTCCGGATCAAGTACATCTTCTTTTAAGACAACCCATGGCCCAATCGGTGATGTATGATCCATTGATTTTCCTTGTAACCACTGTAAAGTTCTCTTTTGAATATCGCGAGCAGTTGTATCGTTTCCTATTGTATAGCCTGCGATATAATCAAAGGCTTCTTCCTGGCTCACTTTCGTTGCTTCTTTTCCTATGACTAGCGCGAGTTCTACTTCATAGTCAAGTTTCTCCGTTTGGTCAGATTTATGAATCTCATCTTCAGGTCCAATGAGAGCATTTGGAAATTTAGAAAATAACACCGGAAATTCTGGTATATCCCCTTTCATTTCTGCCGCATGTTCTTTATAATTTCGACCAATACAGATGACTTTTTGTGGCTCTGGAATGGGTGTGCCAATGACTACTTCATCTCGTTCATAGGAAAAAACAACTTCATGTTCATTTTTGGTAATATACTCATATGCTTGTTTCGCTCGCTCAATTGTAGAAAATCCACCTTTAAAAAAGGTTGTCGGATCTGTTGGGAGTAACGATTCTATTTCCTCCAGTTCTTCAAATTTGTGATGCGCTAACGCATACATACGATAGCTTTCTTGTAAATCGTACACTTTATTGTTTTCGATGAATCCACTTCGGTTGTCTGATGGTCTATTTTTCAGTTGATAATTTACAATTTTCATTTGAATCCTCCTTGGACTTTTCGCATGTTCGATAATCATCGGTACATTACTTGATCATAAATGTTGTTTCACTAAATCCTTCTTTTGTTTTGGTAACCTCTAATACGGCTGGGAATAATTCTTTCAATTGTTCTACGTGGGAAATAACTCCAATCATTCGACCTGAACGTTGTAAATCGATTAATGTGTCGATAGCATTTTGTAAAGCTTCTTCATCCAATGTACCGAACCCTTCATCAATGAACATCGTTTCAACCGAGACATTTCCTTGGAAGCTTTGAACGACATCCGACATTCCGAGCGCTAGACTAAGGGACGCATTGAACTTTTCACCACCAGACAATGATTTCACATCCCGTTGTTGTCCGGTATAAGCATCATGAACATCTAATGCTAAACCACTTTGTCGTCCATGGGTTTCTTGACGTTCACTTCTTAAAAGTGTGTATTGACCATTGGATAAAATATGAAAGCGTTCGTTTGCCGCTTCGATAATCTGTTCTAAATAATCCATTTGAATATATCTTTCAAAAGAGATTCGTGGTCCATTTTGTCCTCTGATCACGTCAAATACATCCGCAGTCAATGCACGTTTTTTCTCGAACTTTTCTACTTCCTGCTGCACATCTAACATATTCTTTTGAATCTCTTCGCCTCGTTCAACATATTCTTGCGAAGCGTGCATCACTTTCCAAGCTTCTTCATATGTTTTTTGGAGTTGGTCAATGTCTGCTTGTAAGTCCGCAAGAGGCGTATACTGTTTATCTGTCAACTCTTTCTGTAGTTGCATAAGTCGCTCAGATAATAGATTTCGCTCTTGATGAACGGCTTCTATTTCTTTCTTTAATTGTGTCTGGCGTTCTTCATCCAACTGTGCCTGTTTGTATTCTTCTTCTGAGGTAAAGTCTCCTTTGCGTAAGGCTTCTTGAAATTCCTTTTCAGCCTGTTCTCTTCGGTTAGCTGCTTCTTGCAAGCCTTTTTCGGCAGATTCTTTTTGAGCGGTGACCTGTGTCAATTGAGTTTTAGTTTGCTCCAATGCTTGTTGGGCCTTTTCCCGTGCTTTCTCTAATTTCTCAAGTGTATCAGTAGATTCTTTTATTCTCTTCATCAATTCATCGAGATTTTGAATTTCTTTTGGTACCTTTTCCTGCTGTCTTTCATAAATGGTGTGAATTTTATTATATTCTTCTCGTTTTTGATCGTATTCCTTTTTAGCTTCATCACGTTTTTCAATCGAAGAACGCGCTGATTGCATCAGTTTTTCTAGATCTTTCCTCTTTTGATCCAGCTTTTCTTTCGTTTTGGTGAGAGATGTAACTTCTTCACTAAGTCGTTTCCCTTTATCTACGAGTTTCGTGTAGTAACTATTCACTTCATGCCTTTCGATTGGATGTATGTTTGAAACTTCTACAAAGTTCTCATCTAGCTTTTTCGTAATTCCTTGCTCTGTTCCAATCGTCGTTCGATACATTGCATGTTTATCATCTAGTTCTTTTCTTACTTTTGCAAGGTCTTCTCTAGAAACAGCTTGGTTTGAACGGGTGTTTTTATCAGGGTGTTCCATACTACCACATACCGGGCACGCTTCCCCATCTTGTAAATGGGTCGCTAAAATAGATGCTTGTGAATGGATCCATTCATTTTCTAATGCATCGTATCTACCTTTCACTTCTTGATAAGCCGCTTCCTCCGCACGAACCTGTTTATGAATATTTCTCAATTCTTTTTCATTTTGTAAGTATTGTTTAAACGGAGTTACTTGCTCTCGCATCGTATGGAGTAACTCCACTTTTTCGACCAACGTACTCGTTTGTTCTTCCATGTGAGAAATGTCTTTTCGCATATTTTCGATTAATTTTTCATTCGTCTCAACATCTTTGGTTATTGTTTGGACGAGTGTTTTCGTATGTTCGACTTGTTTAGCTATGTCATGTAAGTTCTTGCTATTTTCTTTCATTTCTCGAACATCTGGTACATACATGTTAAACATATCGATGTTTTTCTTTAATCGTTCTCTTTCAGGTGCTCGCTTTTCTTCCGCTTCAAACGTTTCTGTATCTTTCTCTTTTTGATGTACGGCCGTCTTATGTGCTTCTTTTATATCTTTTAATTGTTGTTCATGCTTTTTCTCATCTGTCAAAAAGTCTGCGGCATGTTTTTCATACACGACGATACGACTTGCACGATCAGCCAACTTCAAGTTCTTTTCTTTTTCATCGATCAGCGGGATTTGTTCCTTCAATACCTCTGCTCGTTTTTCTTTCTCTTCTTGTTCTTTAAATAAAGTATTGATGGACTCTGCTGCGGCGTACGCTTTTTGTTTGTCTTGCAGACGATTATAGGCGTCTTTTTGCACCTTTGTATCTTCTATCATTTTCTCTGCATAGTAATCTATTTCGGCTGTTAGACCGTTTTCGATTTTGTACATGTTTTTTTCTTCCGCTTCGATATCCGTAAATAAAGCTACATCTTCTCGTCGAGGAAAAATGGACCCGATTTGTTGAATATACTGATCGCGTTTCGTCACTTGTTGATCGTATAATTTTTGGATGGAATCCCTTTTTTCCCGTAGCCGATCATTTAGAGAGTTATAGCGTTCTGTTTTAAAAATCTTTCGCAGTATTCGTTCCTTGTTCTCTGTGTTCGATGTTAATAATTTACGAAATTCACCTTGAGGAAGCATGACTATTTGTTTAAATTGTTCTTGGGTCAACCCAATCATTTGTTCTATTTTATCGTTGATCTCACTCACTAGTTGACGATCAACAACTGGTATTTCGCCTTCTTCGCTCATTTCAAAAAATTCATAGCGTTCTCCTGTTGGAGTGCTATTTCCTTTTTTGACGTGACCGAGCTGGCGTAATACGCGATATGTACGTTGATGTAAGGAAAAAACAAATTCAACAGACGTATGTACGTCATCTTCAGCAAAGTGACTGCGCAACATGACTGTCGAGCCGCGATCTTCACCACTAGCACTGCCATATAAAGCAAAACAAATCGCATCAAAAATAGTCGTTTTTCCTGCACCTGTATTTCCTGAAATGACGAATAAGTTTGCTTCATTTAATTGTTCAAAATCGATTACTTCTTTCCCTTTATAAGGTCCAAATGCGGTTATTGTCACCCGAAGTGGTCTCATGTGTAAACCGAACCCCCTTTGATAAAATTATTGTTCATTGTCTTCTTGAACGATTTCTTGTAAGGCTTCCATAAATATTTGTTCGCCTTCTTCTGATACCTCTGTTCCTTTAATTTCTTGATAAAAGGAGCGAAATAAATCGAGCGGATCTGTTTCTGTTCTCGATTTATTTCGCTTTTTATTGTCTTCCTCCGATGATTCATTCATAAACTGCTTCCGATCCACATGCAATGCATTTGGATATACCGTACGAACTTTTTCCATTGGCATGAGCACAGGTGTTTGATCGGTTAAATGAACAAAGACATAATCTTCATTTGATTCTTGTTTTAATAATTCGTCTATCGACATTTCAATCCGGCGTATATCTCGACGTGGGGATAAGGTTCTTTTTTCTGTCGTTACATTCCCCTCTCCATCCATTTCCACAATATAAAAACCCTTTTCATGACTTTCTTCAGAAATAGAATATTTTAAAAGTGAACCACTATATCTTATTTTTTCATGTTGGACGTAATGTGGACGGTGTAAATGTCCGAGGGCTGTATAATCAAATGGTTCAAAATGGTTTGCTTGGACATATTCTGCACCACCAATCGAAAGAGGGCGTTCAGAATCACTCGTGTTCTCCTCTTCTTCCCCGTAAGGTGTCACAAATGCATGTCCAACAAATACATGGCGTGCCTCTGGATCCATCTTCTTCTTCAATTCTTCTGTAATTTTACGCATCGCATCATCATGGCTCCGAACATCATCATCTGCAAAAACATTCCGAACAATACTAGGATCAGCGTATGGAATAAGATGAAAATGCACTTCCCCATCTGCGTCGTTTAGTACAACGGGTTCTAAGTCAGTTGTTATATTTCCAATCATATGTAAACCTGTTTGTTTCATCATGCTACTCGCAAAATGAAGCCTACTTGGACTATCATGGTTCCCAGCAATCGCTAAGACTGGAATGTTCAAATCAATAACAATTAATCGCAACACAGAATCAAGCAAGTGAACAGCTTCCGTTGGTGGAATTGCACGGTCATATAAGTCCCCGGCAATAATCACAGCATCTGGTTGTTCTTTTTTTACTTTTTCTACAAACTGGTCGAGTATATAGGATTGGTCTTCCGTCATATATACCCCTTGGACAAGCTTCCCTAAATGCCAATCAGCCGTATGAATAAACTTCATCTCTCATGCCCCTTTACTTCCTAATTATGAATACGATTGCTTTTATACTATCTTATCATATTGATCTTCATTTCTGTGATTTCTTTTCGACATAAAGTGAAACTTCATTCAGTGGGGGTTTTATCCATCCCCCACTGAATGTTAGTTGAACAGAATCAGGGATTTACGAGCAGTTTATCCCCCACTTATTTTCTTTGGTTTCTTCTGAAATTTGAAGTGGGGGTATTACTGCTCGTTAATGCGTGACAAAAAATGAGGCACCCTCTGGCGAGTACCTCATTTGATGAATCCATTATTTAACAGGTTCTTGCGTACTTTCCATGTGAAACGGTTCTATTTGTCCGTCAAATGGAAGAACATCATGTGATTTTAATATGCCTAAAAACATCATTCCAATATGAAGAATGGATCGTTCGTCCACATCGAACATTTCATGGTGGTGTGGAAATGTTGCCCCGATTGCTTCATTCCCTCCACCTACAAAGAAAAACGCTCCAGGCTTTTCACGTACATAATATGAAAAGTCTTCTGCTGACATCATCGGCGCCATTTCCTGAACAGACTGATCACCAAACAGTTCCTCTGCTACTCGAAACACATTTTGAGCGGCTGATTCATCGTTGTGCAACGGTGGATATCCATGAATATAAGTGATATCACTCGTTGCACCCGACACACTGCATGTAGCATCGACAATTGTTCGAATGTCCTCTTCCACTTGATTTCGCACTTCGTTATTAAACGTTCGAACCGTTCCGGTAATCGATGCTTTTCCTGGGATGACTCCTCCAGCTTCTCCGCTTTGAAAAGCTCCAATCGATAAAACGACTGGATCAATCGGATTCACTCTTCTTGAAGCAATTTGTTGTAAATTCATCACTAACGAACTCGCTGTAACAATCGGATCGATTGTATGATGTGGCTCCGCACCATGTCCCCCACTGCCAATAACATCAATTTCAAAGCCATCATATGATGCCATGGCCGCTCCCCGACGAACTCCAATCGTTCCATAAGGCATTGGCGCCCAGACATGTGCTCCGTACACATAGTCCACTCCATCTAAGCATCCGTCTGCAATCATCGGCTTTGCTCCACCTTCACCTTTTTCTTCAGCAAACTGATGAATGAGCACAATCGTCCCTTGTATATGCTCTTGTACTTGCATGAGAACGGTGGCTACTCCTAATAATGAAACCGTGTGAATATCATGTCCGCACGCATGCATGACTCCTTCGACTTTGGATCGATAGGGGACGTCTTTCATATCTTGAATAGGCAGCCCGTCAAAATCTGCCCGCAAAGCGATTGTATCCCCTGGTTTTGCACCGACAATTTTTCCAACAATACCATTTCCGCCGCCAGCTTTTCCTACGTGTGTTTTTACTTCTACACCGATAGACTGTAAATATGCAGCAATTTTTCTCGGTGTCCGCACTTCTTCAAAAGAGAGTTCAGGATACATATGAAAGTCTCGTCTCATGTCAACAAGTTGCGGAAATAGCTCACGTAAAGATTTCATCATTTCTTGCATCATCGATCTCTCCATTTCTTGTTGATTTAAAATGGTCCATAATTAATTAAGACACTCACGATCATAAAGATAATTCCAATCACAATCCAAAAGCCCATTAATGGAAGTACCCAGCGTACCCATTTGTTATAAGGAATTTTAGCAATGCTTAGTCCGGCCATTAATATCGCTGAAGTTGGAAAGATTGCGTTCGTAAATCCATCCCCTAACTGGTAGGCAAGAACAGTACTTTGTCTACTAACTCCAATAATATCCCCTAAAGGAGCCATAATTGGAATAGTTGTAGCTGCTTGCCCACTACCAGATGGAATAAAGAAGTTTAGGAACACTTGGAATATATACATACCTGTTGCTGATAAATAGGCTGGCAACGAAGTCAGTAATTGAGCTGCCCCATGAATCACCGTATCTATGATTGTACCGTCCTGTAGTACAACAACGATTGCTCGAGCTAACCCTACAATCAACGCTCCGTATGTTAATTCTTTTGCACCTGCAATAAAGTCTTCCGCTATTCCGTTTGGAGAACTTCCACCAATCAGTCCGGAGACAATTCCAATAGCTAAGAAAATAGCTGCTAAGTCTGTACTTGTACTCCATCCTTCTGTAACCCCATAGATGATAAATCCAAAACCAACAGCAACTGTTAATAACACAAGTTTATGACGTAATGTAAAATCAATGTCAAACGATTCATCTGATTTTTGTTCTTGTTGTTCTAAATCATACACAAGACTCTTTTTCGGATCTCTTTTAATTTTTTGCGCATAAGAGATGATGTACCAAGATGCGACCCCCACAAGAATCACTTGAATGATAATCCGTAAAACAATTCCTGAGAATAAAGGTAGTCCTGCAATACTTTGAGCAACACCGACAGTAAATGGATTCAAAAATCCAGCTGAAAACCCAGCCATTGCTCCTATGAAAACCATTGCCATGCCAGTGATGGCATCCATATTTAAGCTTCGAGCAAGCACAACTCCCATCGGAATGAAAATAAGAGTTGATTCAGCCATTCCAAACGTTGCTCCACCTAAAGAAAATATGAGCAATGTGACAGGGATTAACAAATTCTCTCGGTCTTTCAAACTAAGAACAAGTTTAGAAATTCCGGCTTCAATAGCACCTGTTCGATTAATAACCCCAAAGGAACCTCCAATAATAAAGATTAGGAAGATAATCCAGCCAGCTTCTCCCATCCCTTTAGGAATCGAAGTGAAAATATCTGTAAACGGTACGGGCGTTTGTTCCACACGTTCATAAGAATCTGCATCAATGACTTCTGTTCCTGATTCAGGGTCTTCTACCATATCAAACTCACCGGCAGGAACAATATACGTTAAAATAGCAACTAAAACGATAATTCCAAAAATCAACACAAATGTATGTGGTAACCTAAACTTCAATACAATCACTCCTTTATAATTTACATTCAACAAATCTCTTCTTCACAATAAACATTCTCACTCTCTTTTTGTTACCGCTTACATATTACCCCACTATGAAAACCTCCCCTCGCGTTATTTTGTCGTTCAATATTGTAGTACAATCCATTCTATAAGAGTTGTTTGTTCATTGTCAAATGGTCTTTTCATCAAATTCGATTAAAAACCATCGCAACGCTAGTCTCTACATAAAACTATTAACTCATCTGAGTGAAGTTCATAATTACCAAAAACAGCTATATCAATACAATATGTAGTTATGAATGGCTCAACGTAACTACATATTGAATTGATGTAGCTTAAGATACGTATTATGAAACTCACTAATCTATATGACCATATGCACCCGAATATACACGTTGAATATAGCTCGGCTCATTTTGTATGGACATTAAAAAAGATGATCCCATAGTAATATCGGGATTACGCTTATTTTTTAGTATGAGTAAAATGTTTGTGGGGGAACATACGAACTATTTATATAATTTAAATTATATAAATACAGGATTTGTATGAGATTATGTGGAAAACACATGAAAAAAGGCCCTTTCTTTTGTATAGTTAAAGTCACAACACAAC
>JAPFDS010000013.1 GCA_026168805.1 Caryophanales bacterium
CGCGGAAAGCAGCCGCCTAGAATGCAAGCCAACACCCATCATAAGCGTTCGGATTTATTTTGTAATTAACATATTGTGCAATCCATTAAATTAAATATTGATCGGCGAAAATTCGTCACCAACGTTATTTGACAAAGAACCAAAAAACCCTCTCCCACCGTAGTGAGAAAGGGTTTGATAAACGGTAATATAAAATTAACGTTTTGAGAAATACGAACATAGGTTTCATGCATACTCAGTCCATCTCAATCCCTTTGTATCAAGGTTTGGAAATACAGAAAAGGGATACAAGAGGATACGTATTGACTGAGATGTATATCATTTACATCATTTCACATCATTTATGGTAGTTGTTAGTTAGATACAAACTACATATGCTCGAAAAGAACATGATATCAATTATCTAATATATAAGTATTAACACTTTCCATCGATATCTACGTTTCTTTGTTTATAAGCATTCATTCTTTCTGAGTGTAATTAGGATATCGAGCTTTATATGTATTTGTTATATCCACTCATGTCGTTTTTTCTAACTTTGAAACACTAATTAACAGCGAGGTGTGGTTCAGATGATCTTTTTCAGTTTCAAGAGCATTTCATAGTACCTATTCTTTGATGATACACCATTACTAATTTTGATAATCCTTATGAAATTATTCTTTAAATCCTTGTGGAAGATATTTTTGTAAATGAAACGACTCTATTGTCACCCGAAAAAGGTGAGAAGTTTTCCAAATGAGAAGATAATAATGGAGGCATTGTTGTATAAAAGGATCATGGTGACTCACCAAGATCCTTTACCATTTCAAATATTTTTCACCTTAACAGCATTGGTCCATTCCCAATAATACAAACCCTGAGCCATTAGGTGTTTTATCATTATCTAATGTTAATTGTTCTACAGAGTTTTTTATATCCTGATCAAGAGCTACTCTAACCCCATTAATTTCTTGAATAATGTCTGTATCTTTTGGTTTATCTAAACTTAACCCAACCTGGGGTCCACAGCACCCAGCTTCATTTGAGTAAAAACGTATGCCATTTACTCCTTTTTCTTGGAAAATCGCCTCTAATTTCTGTTTCGCTTCATCCGTAATATTCATTCAAAATTCCTCCTCTTAATTTTAAACTTTATAGGGGTTCTGTTTTCATTTAACCAATACCACTGACCTGTAACTATGCGTTGATCATTTCTTTTAAATTGTGATAGCCAATTTTTTCTTCTTTCATCCAAGGAATCAATGCACATCGATCTGATAGTTCCTCTTTTACTTTTTTAATCCATTGTTTTTCAGCAACTGCACGCCCGTTTAATACTGGATCTTTTGTGTCGGTTCCATATAGGCTTTGATTAATAACCCACCATTTTGGATCAATTTGTGCACGTTTAAGATCTTCTTGCAAGCGTGCGGCTTCTATTACTGGCGTTGCCTCAGCAAGTGTAACAATAACAACATCTGTTTCTTCCGGGTTACGGAGTCGAGGCAATAATTTTTTCACGCTTTCTGGTATATCACCTGTCGACCGGCTCATCTCTTTATGATAAGCTTCAGTTGAATCTAGCAATAATAATGTATGACCAGTAGGTGCCGTATCAATAACAACAATTTCATTTTCCGACTTCTCAACTACCTCTGCAAATGCTCGAAATACTGCAATTTCTTCAGTACATGGGGATTCTAAATCTTCTTTCAAATAAGCTAATCCTTCTTCATCCTGATCTTTTCCTGCTTGCTCCAGAACCTCTTGCTTGTATTTTTCAACTTCCTTTTCTGGATTGACACTGCTTATAGTAAGGTTTTCCTTTTTATCGTTATCTTTAAAGATGTAATCCAAATGTGCTGCTGGATCGGTGGTTGTCAAATGAACTTTCTGGCCTTTTTCAGTAAGTCCGACTGCAATCGCAGAAGCAATGGATGTTTTTCCAACGCCGCCTTTTCCCATTGTGAAAATAACACGTGTGTTTCTAGAGGTAAAATCATCAACGAGATCATTTAATTTTGACAATTGAATAGGCTCGGTATTATTGCTAACTTCTTTCGTTTCAACAAACGGATTGTTACTAACTAATTTACGCAGATTATCAATACCTGTCAGTGAATAAGAAACATACGGTAATGATAATGTCTTGAGCTGTTTTAATTCTTCCGGCAATTTATTTAAGGCATATTGTTGGCGTTCATAAAAAGCTATTGATACTTTATCATCTTGCATATGAGATTGAAGGAGCCCATTGATGACTAACATTTGATTTTGCACACCGATATTCCTCAACTCCTGAGAAGCACGATTCGCTTCAATCAGTGATGACTCCTCCGGTCGCGCAATCAGCATTAGTGTTGTCTTTTCACGATCAGAAAGTGACTGTACAGCTTTGCGATACATATCTCTTTTGTCCCCAAGACCTGATAAAGGGCCTAAACAGGAAGCACCATGTGTTCCCTCATCTAAAAAACCAGTCCAAGCAGTCGGTAATGATAATAAACGAAGTGTATGGCCAGTAGGTGCTGTATCAAATAGCACATGATCATACTGATTTAAAATATTGTCATCAGCTAAAAGATGTGAAAATTCATCAAATGCCGCAATCTCTACTGTACATGCTCCTGAAAGCTGCTCTTCCATCTGATTAACAACAGAATCAGGTAGTTTGTTACGATACGGGTCTATCGTTTTTTCCCGATAAACTCTCGCAGCTTCTTCTGGATCAATATTAGAAGCAAACAAATTTTTCACACTCGGAATTTCAACTGGTTCACTAGTCAATTCGACATTGAACACATCCTGCAGATTAGAAGCCGGATCTGTACTGACAAGAAGTACTTTTCCCCCTTGATCTGCCAGTGCCACGGCTGTCGCACAGGCTGTGGATGTTTTACCAACACCACCTTTTCCAGTAAAGAATAAAAATGGTGTATGCACATTCTCTTTAGGTTTGAAAGTTTTATACATTGATGTTTACCCCTCTCCCAATTTATAAATTAATATCAATTTCCACACGTGTTTGCGGTTTATCTTTTAGTTCGCTTGTGTCAATTTGTAACCAGCTGGATAGTTCTTCATTGCTCGGATAGCTAGATTCCTTTACGATTTCTCCATTTAATATAGTTACAGGCAGTACATCGGCGCCTTTTTCATTAAGAAGGTGATTAACTTTTTCGTTTTCAATGAATTCACTAGGGTCATTCGCAAGATTATATCTTGTAACATCGACCCCTCTTTTTTCCAAGGAATATACTGCTGATGCAATGCGGGTCAAATCTGGATCTACTCCCGGTCCACAGACTCCTGTAGAACAACACATTGCAGGATCAAAAATTTTTAATTTATTCATACTTAACCCTCCATAATTAAATAAGCATATGCTTATATTGATATTCTAAAGAAGGCCAGAAGGTGCTAAATTCTTCTGGCTATTTTTATTCTCCTGTTTCTACAAAACGCTTTATTCTCTCACCAATTTCATCACGTACACGTTGAAATTCAGACCACTCTTTTCCAGCCGGATCATCAAATCCCCAATGTTCTCGCTTCACATGAGACGGTGTCATCGGGCAACTATCAGCTGCATCCCCGCAAAGCGTTACAGCCAGCGTGGCATTATTCAAAACATCTGAATCAATAATTTCCGATGTTTGACTAGATATATCAACACCAACTTCATTCATTGCTTTAATTGCATTTGGGTTTACGCCATGTGCTTCAATGCCTGCACTTTTCACTTCCCACTCGTCCCCAAGATATTTTTTTGCCCATCCCTCAGCCATTTGACTTCTGCAGGAATTACCAGTACATAAGAAATAGATTGTTTTTTTAGACATTTGCTTGATCTCCTTTTATATAATTAATGTGATGTACAGTCCAAGTAACGTAATGAAAAGAATCGGAATCGTTAAAATGATCCCTGTTTTAAAATAAGTTCCCCACGAAATTTTAATTCCTTTTTGGGATAAAACATGCAACCATAATAAAGTTGCAAGTGAACCTATTGGTGTGATTTTTGGACCTAAGTCAGATCCGATCACATTTGCATAAATAAGTGCTTCCCGCATAACACCAGTTGTATCTGTTTCTGCAATCGCAATCGCATCAATCATCACTGTCGGCATATTGTTCATGATGGAGGAAATAATCGCAGCGATGAAGCCCATCGCTATGGTCGCAAAGAATAAACCTTGTTCAGCGCTTGCTTCAATCACACGCGCTAACACGTCTGTAAGGCCAGCATTTCGCAGCCCGAATACGACAACATACATACCAATCGAGAAAAAGACAATGGCCCAGGGCGCCCCTGTAATAACCGCTTTCGTATCCACTGCTTCACTGTTTCTCGCTATAACTAAAAAGAATATCGCTACGATTCCTGCGACAATAGAAACAGGAAGGTTGATAAACTCACTTACAAAATATCCAATCAGCAGTATGCCAAGTACATACCATGAAAGGCGAAATAATTTTACATCCTTTATCGCCTCTGCTGGTTTTTGCAGTTGAGCTACTTCGTATGATTTCGGGATACTTTTTCTAAAATAAAGTAATAATACTAAAATAGTCGCCACCAGTGAAAATAAGTTTGGGATAATCATTCTGGAGGCATATTCCACAAAGCCAATATTAAAGAAGTCAGCCGATACGATGTTAACCAGGTTACTTACTACTAACGGTAATGAAGTTGTATCAGCTATAAACCCACTTGCCATAATGAATGGAAATACCATTTTTTCTTTAAAGTTTAAATTACGAACCATCGCAAGTACAATAGGCGTAAGTATCAATGCAGCACCATCATTAGCGAAAAAGGCAGCAACAATCGCACCTAAGATACTTACATAGATAAACATCTTTATCCCATTGCCTTTTGCGATCCTGGCCATATGAAGCGCCGCCCATTCAAACAGTCCGATCTCATCTAATATGAGCGATATAAGAATAATCGCAACAAATGCTAACGTTGCATTCCATACAATTTCTGTTACTTCTATAACATCACTAAAATTAACGACTCCTACCAACAAGGCAAGAATAGCACCGCCAATTGCAGACCAACCAATCGATAACCCTTTTGGCTGCCAAATTACGAAGACCAGGGTTATCAAAAAAATTAACGAGGCAAGTAAAACCGATGATGTCAAATCTTTTTCCCCCAATCATTAACACTTGATTCGTGTACCTTTTTCTTCCAACTCTTTTAATTTTTCATTTTGCTGAGGCAAAAGATTAAGTAGCTGTAAAATAAACGGGTAAAATTCACTGTCTTTATTTATAGAATAAAAAATCCATTGTCCCCTCCTTTCTTCTTTAACTAATCCAATATCTCTTAACTTACGAATGTGCTGACTTATTGATGGTTGACTTGCCTGAAAAATTTCAACAAACTCACAAACACAACAATCATGGTCATCAAGAATTTTCAGCATGGTCAACCGCGTTTCATTACCCAACAACTTTAAAATATCTGCTGCTTTATCCATTTCAATCATTGTTTTTAACATAACAAAACACCCCCTTCTTTATTCCAAGATAAGTATATAACAATATACTTATATGCACAAATGAAAGGATTGGTGAATTTTTATGGTCTCCATAGGAATATATAACCCAATGTCCAATAGCGATTTTCCCAGGAATTCACCATTTTCCTTAACTTTTAGTTATATAGCATTAAAAAGGACTTCAGGTTGAAGCCCTTTTTTAAAATGTTACGCCTCTTTTTGTTGTTCATCAGTATTCTCCGTAGTTGACTCGCAACTGCCTTCATTTTCCGTTGACTTAACTTCCTCAATTTCAATGTTGCAGCAATCTTGATTGGGTTTAGAGAACAACTTTTTAAAAACAGACTTTTTTTGAGCCATGAATGTCACCCCCTTTAAAGGATAATTCTACTAAAATATGGCGTTAATGATGAGACCAGTTCCTGTAGCTACGATTAAAATAGCTGTAATGAATGCCACCAAGAATTTCTTTTTAAATAATTTGGATAACATAACAACTTCTGGAATACTTGCACCTGCACCACCGATAACTAATGCAATAACAGTTCCCATTGACATACCTTTTGACACCAGTGCTTCCGCGATAGGTAACATCGTTTCAGGGCGAATATACATGGGAACCCCAATAACAGAAGCAATCATAACTGAAAATATACGATCTCCACTGGCGTATTTTGTAATGAAATCTGCCGGAATAAATCCGTAAATAAATGCCCCGATAAATACCCCGATAAATAAGTAAGGAAGCATTGGATAAAGAAATGCCCACGCATCATTCAGAGCTTGCTTCATTTTAGACCCTTGATTATTACTAAAGAAGCCATCTCCTTTAACCGTCACACCTTTATAGGTCTCTGCCAAATTAAGTTTTGAAAATACAAGCCCTGCTAAAACACTAAAAATACTTAGCACAATAAAATATGTGAGCGCTATTTTCCAGCCTAAAAGTACCCAAAGCATGAAAATCATAACTGGATTCATTAATGGTGAAGCAATTAAGAAACTCATCGAAGGTCCAAATGGTACTTTTGAGTTCAACAATCCTGCGAGTATAGGGATTGTTGAACAGGAACAAAATGGTGTAACAGCACCAAAGAATGTACCGAGTACATAATTTACAGCTTTATTTGGTCGGTTTAAGAATCGTTTAATTTTCTCCTCTGATATGACCTGTTGAATTAAACTCACAATGAAGCTAACAACAATAAATAATGCGAGTAATTCACCAGATAGCATAAGAAATGTTTTTATAAATTCGATAAGCGAATCTCCCATTAGTATAACTCCTTACTGATTTATACATCAACTTTATTTGATATATAAATCAATATTATTTGATATATTTAGCAAACAATAAAGATACTTGTCAAAAGATTTTACAACAAGTACCTTCCGATAAAACAAGCTGTATTTGTGCTTCGTTTATTCGATAATAATTCCAAGTACCATGTTTTTCAGCTATAAGTATGTTGGTATCAACTAATTTTTTTAGATGATATGAAAGTTTGGATTGTTGCATTTTTAATTTTTCTTCTAAATCACAGACACATAAATTCTTATTAGGACTTTTACTGATTTCATTCAAGATTTTAAGCCGGATCTTATCAGCTAAAGCACCGAACATATTTTCATAAAAGTCGAACGTCTCTTCTTCGCTTAATTCATTTACCATTTTAACTAGTTCCATGATTTCACCCCTGACTAATACATCAATTTATTTTGATTTATTAGCAGTATATTACCTATAAAATAAAATTGCAACCATAATGATTAAAAAAAAGACATTTATTGCTCTAGTATGTCTTATTAAACATTATCACTTTCTATAAACGATTGTTTTCATATGATTAACTGTCTAAAGTTTTTAACGTTTTTCGTACCAGCGCATTAAAAATGTCCTCGCATTCCTGTATAACCTTAGAGATGACTTCCCTGCTAGCACCTTGTGTGACATTTGGGCGGTTCTGGCAGCTATTATTCTAAATAACTTAAACAGTCTACCAAAACATTATAAAAACGATACAACAGCCTAAAACAAATAATTTATACGTTATATGTTTAAATCCAGCTCTTACATTGATGTTCATATATTTACTTAGATCTAGATTTATAAATGTCAAGAAAACATCCGCACCTCCTTTTGTACATTTTTAGAGTATCATTTATAAATCTGAACGATTAGCTGCTCTGTTAAAAGAGATTGATATTCCTAAAACAACCTTTCATGGCTTACGTGATACCCATGCATCATTTCTATTTGCTCAAGACATCGACCTTGTATATATATCAAAGCGCTTAGGTCATATAAACACTCAAACAACTCAAAACTATTATCTCGAGTTAATGCCTGAGAAGAAGCACGAACAAGACGCAGACGCTTTATATCAGTTAAATTCATTATAAAAGAACAAAAAAAGCACCAGCTACTATGCCGATCCTTTAAAGTAAGTTTTATCGTTGTTTTGAAACTTCCATCTAGTTTCATCAATAATCGCATGAAAACCCTTGACATAACAACATCCGCTCTAAAATTTCGAGAAATACAAGCACACGTTTCATGCATACTCAGTCCATCTTAATCCCTCTCCACCAAGGTTTCGAAATGCAGAAAAGGGATACAAGAGGATAGATATTGACTGAGAGGAATATCATATACATCATTTCAGATCATTTATGGTAGTTGTTAGTTAGATACAAACTATATATTCATATAAGCTTATATCCTAATCTCAGGTGCATTATTGGTAGAAAAGAGCACTTTTCGCCCTTAAAAAGCCATTTTTCATAAATATAATCGCGACTTCACTCATTGTTCACTCGATAGATCTAGTAAACTTCTAAAAACTTCACTGCATTATTCACTCATAATTTCACTACAGACTTCACTTTGTTATTTATTCACCTAGAATGTCACTCACAACTTCACTCGGTTCTTCACTCTTTATGTCACATAAGACTTCACTGTATAGTTCCTTTATTGTTCACTTACTATATTAAAATAGAATATGATATCAATTATCTAATATATAAGTATTAACACTTTCCATCGTTATCTATGTTTCTTTGTTTATAAACATTAATACTTTCTGAGTGTAATTAGGATATCGAGTTATATATGCATTTGTTGTTTCTACTCATGTCGTTTTTTCTAACTTTGAAACCCTAATTAACAGCGAAGTGTGATTCACATGTTCTTTTCAGTTTCAGTTGCAAAGCATTTTACAGTACCTATAATTTGATGATACACCATTACTAATTGTGATAATCCTTATGAAGTTATTCTTTAAATGCCTAAAGAGAAAAAGCTTAATTCCACATTAAAGGAACTTGAAATTAAGGATTTTCCTTTTTATACCTACAGAGTTATTTACCATTTATACTCTTTCACTTCACAATAAGTGCTGGACAATTTACTCTTTTCATTACTTTATGGCTCACGCTACCTAATACCATTTCCTGTAGCGTATTGAGACCTCGACTACCTATTACAACCATATCTACTTTCTCTTTATTAACATACTCAATGATGGTTGGGCCCGGATATCCATGTAATATTTTAAGTTCATAAGATACATTTTTTGATTTTATTTTCTCCTCTACAGGAGCAAGTTTTTTGCGACGAGAATACTCCAGTTCTTCCTTGTCCTGAGAATGAAGAATTTCATTTTTTGACTTCGAAAAATCAGCAACATAAATAACCTCGATTTTGCATTCCGAAATCAACGAAGCAATTTTCACTGCTTCTTCGGTTGCCCGTAAAGAATTTTCCGATCCATCAACAGCCAACAATATTCTTTGATACATTTTTTCGCCTCCCATTTTTTTGATACCACATTGATTTTAAACTTCATTATTATATACAGCTAGCTTATTCAGTAGTTTCTCACTTGATGTATCTAACCCCATTATGGTAACTGCATTGTCCTTTTCGCGATATTTCATTACAACTTTATCCACTACACCTACAGCAGAGTCATCCCAAATACGCGCTTTTGAAAAGTCAATTATTATATTTTTATTCTCAACACTAAAATCAAATGACTTTAAAAAGTCTTCAGTTGATGCGAAAAACAGTTGACCTTCCACTTCAAAAACTAATTTATTATTTTTGTATTTGCTTATTACCTTCAGACTGGAAATCTTAGCGACAAAGAATATAGCACTTAAAATAACACCAGCAATAACCCCTTTTGATAAATCATTGGTCGCTACAACAATGCCGACAGTTACTAACATAACAACAGCATCCGTTTTTGGTGCTTTTCTAAGATAGGTAAACGAAGACCAATCAAACGTGCCAATTGAAACCATAATCATGATTCCAACTAGAACCGGCATTGGTATCTGTACGACTAAATCGCCCAAAACAATGATTAAAAAGATCAAGAACAGTCCTGCAACCAAGGTGGATAATCTCCCACGTCCACCAGATTTCACATTTATGACGGATTGACCAATCATTGCACATCCTGCCATTCCACCGAAGAAACCTGTAATGATATTCGCAATACCTTGCCCTCTTGATTCTTTGTTTTTGTCGCTCTCTGTATCTGTCATATCATCTACGATGGAAGCTGTAAGTAAAGACTCTAATAAGCCAACAATCGCTAATGCTAGAGAAAAAGGAAATACAATTACTAGTGTTTCAAACGTAAAAGGAACGTTTGGAATCAAAAACTCTGGTAATGTTCTAGTGATGCCTCCTAAATCGCCGACAGTACGCAAGTCAAAGTTTGCATAAAGTGCCAAGGCTGTTAATGCAATAATTGCGATTAATGGCGCTGGGATTGCCTTGATGAATCTTGGCAGTATATATACGAACGCTAAAGTGACTGCTACAAAAACATATGTCATATTTGAAATTCCGATAAAATGTGGCACTTGCGCCATAAAAATTAAAATGGCTAACGCATTTACAAAACCAATCATGACAGCTCTTGGTATGAATTTCATAACCTTTGCCACTTTAAATATGCCAAAAAGTACTTGGATAACACCTGTTAAGACCGTTGCAACTAATAAGTAATCAAGTCCATGTTCCTTTACCAAAGGAACCATGAGCAATGCCATTGCACCTGTTGCAGCTGAAATCATCCCAGGACGTCCACCAACAAAGGCAATAATAACAGCGATACAGAAGGAAGCATACAATCCAACCATAGGATCGACTCCTGCAATGATGGAGAATGCGATTGCTTCTGGAATTAATGCTAACGCAACAACAATTCCAGCAAGAATATCCCCTCTTACATTCGAAAACCATTCTATCTTTATTTTTTCTATCACTTCGTTCTACACCTCTTCTATATTATTTTTTTGGCTTTTAACTCTCATAAAAGCCGATCGCGATTAGAATAAAATCAGTTTATCATATTTCGTCCTAAAAAGGAACTGTTTTGGGACGAATCATAATAGGTTTTATGCTATAATAAAGATAAACTTTTTATATTGAAGGGGTGTCTAATATGTTAATCGGCTATATGAGACCTAATGATAATGACCAAACTTGTGACATACAAATAACAGAATTAAGAAAATTAAATTGTGAAAGAATAATCGCTGAGGATCACTCTTCAGCCAAAAAAAGAACACAACTAAAAAGTATGATGGACAATCTCAAACAAGGAGACATAATAATAATCTCAAAACTTTATTCACTAGCGGATTCAACACGTCATTTAGCAGAGTTATTGGAAACAATTGAAGAAAGAGGAGCTTATATCCAATCAATCAAAGAAGGGATTAATACAAGTAATAGAAATGGTTATCAATTTAGCTATATAGTAAAGCATCTTGTAGAATTTCAAAGTGATGTAATCAGTGAAAAAACTAAAAGGGGATTACGTAACGCGCAGAAAAAAGGGGTTACTACAGGACGTCCAAGAAAACCTGATGAAAATGTACAGCGGGCAATTCTTATGTATGAAAGTAAGGAACATAGTTTAGCTGAAATAAGAAATGAAACAGGAATCAGTAAGTCTACACTATACAGATATCTCGAAAGTTAATCTTCCACATTTATTACAAAAGCCGACTATTCCTTATTATAGGATAGGAAAATCAACTTTTTTGATGTCTAATTTTTTAGTACTTTGCAGGAGATATCAATAATATTTCAATTTTTAATCTGTATACTTTAATAAATTTCTTACTATATTTATTTAACCATTAAACCGCAATTAATCTAGCTCGTTAATTGAGTAATTATTTTAACTTGATTGTTACTTAAAAACGCCCCATATGTCAGTTACCGTCTATTCCGCTTCTTATAACTAGCTATTTCCAGCTATCAAAAAGCCAATTTTCGTAGATATAACAACGATTTCACACATTGTTCACTTACTATATTAAGAAAGAGCATATTTTTGCAAAGCTAATATATAAGCATTTTCACTTTCCATTAACAAGTGTATTTCTTTAATTATAAGTATTATCTCTTTCTAAGTTTATTCCAGATATCCAATTATATATGTATTTGTTATTTCAACTCATATAGTTTTATCTAACTTCAATAGACCAATCAACGTGGATGCTGCGGTTAAAGTGATATTCTACAGTTACCAGAGATTTTCGTAGTGCTTATCATTTGATGAAAAACCATTACCAATTGTGGTAGTTCTTATGAAACTATTCTTTAAACAACTATATAGAAGCTTAATTCCACATAAAAAGAAACTTGGAACTAAGATTTTACTCTTAGACAATCGCGCCCGTTTGCTTAATGGCGTGGTGCAAATAACATAACCGAAACACCTATTAAACATATCCCAGCACCTATCCATTCATATAAATCAGGTGTTTTTTTATCAATGCCCCATCCCCATAGAACAGACAAAACAATAAACACACCACCATAAGCAGCATAAACCCTACCAAATGACGGAAATGCCTGGAAGGTGGCAATTACACCATATAAAGCTAATGCTACTCCACCAGCAATCCCCCAATAAAAAGGTTGTCCTTCTCTTAACCATAACCAAATCAAATAGCCCCCACCAACTTCGGCTATTCCTGCAATTACAAACAAAATTATTGCACTAATAATTTAAATCACTTCCCAACACTTTAATGTATATAAAATTTTACTCAAGAAGATCACTCGTCTGTTGAATACCGATTCTTTAGGCTTATTATAACACAAGTATTTCTTTACTTTAAAAACAGTTACGGTCTGTAGATAAATTCAGTAATAAATCCATTAAATGAATTTCCGTTGTTTCTAATATATCTTAGATATCCAATAGTTCATCAGTTTCTTTTATCATAAACATAATGATATCCTCATCTTCTTGCACTACCTGATCATTTTGCAACACCTTTAATATATTAATAATAATCCGCAGTTCCTTTAAGGTTCTCGTTGGTCTCTTTTTAAATAAACTTTTTTCCTTCTGTCTTATCTTCTCATCTTGAAACTCTTCCATTAAACCTTCTATATCTTCCTTTTTCAACAGGTAATACTGACTATCAGCATCTTCTCGTACCCATTCGACTCTTGTTGACCTCTTTACCATATTCTCTATTACTTTCGATTCAAACTCATCCGCAAATCCATTTTCATCATATAATTGCATCATCATACGCATCACTCTTCTCGTCTAATATTCACTTATTAAAATGTTTGTACTCCTAATTGACCATGATTCCAGCATTTAATCAACCACATAATAAAACCCCTATCGCTGTAGATAGAGGTTAGTGTATTTTTGTACTATGTAATTTCTAATGAACCCAGATACGTTTATTAGTTATTCATCATCTAAAGCATCAACATCATCTGTATGAATAAAATATTCTACATCATACTCATACTCGTGTGAAAACTTATATAAAGACATACCATACTCTCCTGCCATATTTTTCTCTAGTGCAGCGTCATATGTAAGTGTGATTTCTTCTTCTGGATATACAATTGAATCAATGCCTTCAATATCAATTTCTATACCTGCAGGTTCATCATTAGATGCCGCTACTTGAAAAGAAAAAGACGGTGCATCATCTCGTTGATATGCAACATCAAAAAATTCCATATAAATCGGCACGTCACTTACATTTTTGAATGTAGCTTCACTTTCAACATATATAGAAGAATCGCCCTCTTCTATATTATGAGAGTGGTCCAACATCCGTAAGCCAACATTATTGTACGTATCACTATGCTTAGTTATGTCATTTTCATGCTTTCTAAATGAAGCATAGAGCTTTTCAAGATTTTCGGAATCGGGATTAAACTCCTCTTCAAGAGCACTTGCTATACGCTCATCTTGACTTCCCTTAAAATCTTTATGTAACAGCTCTTCTTCCTCCGCTAACTTGTTTTTACAAATTGTAGAAGTAATCATGAATGTTATAAAAGCAGAAATAACGACTGCTAAAACTATATTTAACCATTGCCCTTTTTTCTCGTTACTTTTTGGTTTTGTCTTCATAGATACCTAGCCTCTCTAACGTTATACTGAAGAATATAACGCATTAGGAGTTTGGTATCAAATCAGTGATAATTAGGTTTGATTCATTGGAACATTTAAAGTAACCCTCTATCAAAATTAAGATAAAGGGTTACAAATATATTGCATGTTAATATGATTTAATATTGTATATCTTTTTATTTTGTCATTACTAATCCCGCTTTATCAATTAAGTCTTGTAGTTCCATTGAATATCCCTTCCATAAAACTCCAAAAGACCTATCATGTTCTTGTATTATTTCTTTTGTCTCTTTTATATTCTGATATACATAGTATAGTGCATCTTCTAGTTCTTTGAGTTTATCCTGCATGTTATATTCATTATAATCCTCAAATCTATAGTTGATATCTATAAGAGTTTTGTATAAATTTACAATAACCTCTGAATCTCTTTTGAAATTTTCTTTGAATTGATTCGAAGAATCTTTTAACTCAATCAATATATCCTCATTTACAAGTAGATTTCCGGGAAGCTCCACTACATCGTTTAATTCCAGCATATCCATACTTATTTCCCCCTTTTTTACTTACCTATGGCCTGTTTAGCTAATTTATCTGCTAGCTCGTTAAATGTATCGCCTGAGTGAGCTTTCACTTTCTTGAAGCTTATGTCAATATGTTGCGCTAACTCTCTCATTTCTCTAGCATAACTAGATGTTATTGGATTGTTAGCATTCCAAGATCCTGTTGCCCACATTTCAATTCCCAAATAATCATAGTTAATAATGACTGCTTCATATCCATTATCTATTGCCCAATTTACAGCTGTTAATGCACTTTCAATCTCAGCCCCAACATTCCACTGATTGTTACCTTTAGTTTGTTTTGAAATCGAGTAAATTTCTTCATTATCCTCTACCATGACACAGCCTACCCCATTAATGTTTTCTAACTTACAGTAACTACCATCAACATAAATGTTTAAAGACAATTCTTTTGAACTATTTTTTTGTTTATACATTTTGCTATCCCCTTTTATTTTTTTACAACTTCTTTACATAAATAAATCTCTGGATGATTATTATTACTTATTAAATCTGGCCTCCTTAAACCTAATTTCATCTATCGAAATTATACTTTTGGGAAGTTGTATATTTACTATATAATAATTAATTTCAGTTTCTGTTCATTAAATTATCCAAATGATTTTTATATAAAAACCAACAAAAAACTAGCCAATTCATTTTTCTGGTTTTACATATGATATTTAAAGATTTTCTTTACATAAATATTTCTCGATAGATCCTCTTATTTATCCTATTTTCCTACCCTCTCCTTCTTCTCCTATTCCTTATCCTTCTATTCTATTTTTTGTTCTTATCAGTGTATGTGTTTGTTTATTTGTATTATTAGATAACGTTTATTTGATTAACTAGTACATCTCAGGTCACTAGGCTAGCAACGGCTTAGGAGTTCTCCCTGGGATTTTGAACAGACTTATATTGTCAAAATTCCAGAAAAAACTCAAACGAAGATATTTCTCAGTATAACTGAGTGTAGTATCCGTGTTAGATTCACAAGTTGGGTCAATCAAGACCCCACAGGCATTTATGCGCATCACGCCCTTGCATATTAACTTATTAATCAATAAGTCCTTCCTGTGCTCCCGTATTCGTGACTTCCATAGTTCTTATGCCACGCCGTTTATTTTACGACTTTTTCACCTTTGCTATTAGGTTTTTTCATCGATAGCTAGAACAGGCGTACAAACTGCTTTCTCTATCGGTAAAATGGTGAATTCATTTTATCCGACACGCTGTACTTTCTGATTTGGCTACAGCTTAACCACCATCTTTTTTCTAAAGAGAGATAAGGTCATTACTCCCTGTTTTTTTATTTAATTGTCATCAGCGTATATAATTGAATCATATATTTTCATGTTCTATTCTCTATAATTAGTTTCCAACCCCAGCACTCTTTCCACACAAATAGCTTCACATTACACATGCCATTGTTCCTCTATCTATTTATTTTATTAGAGCTTATAATTATTAATAAGTTCATTCTTATCAAAAAAGTGTACAATAATTATAGATAATAAAGGTGATAATATTGAAAAGTTCTTATACAACAACATTTAAAAAAGGTGCGATTTATAAAGTTATAAAAAAAGGGTTATCAGTTAAAGTAGTTGCAGATGAATTAGGAATTCCTGTCTCCACGTTATACAGGTGGGTATCGAAATATAAATCTAGCAAAGGATCCTCACAGCCCACAACCACCGCAAAGAAACAAGATACTTATATTAAGCAACTACAGATTGAAAACGATATACTTCAAAAGGCCCTTTTTTTACCACAGAAAAAAGAAGCTATCTTTGAATTCATATATGAAAACAAAGACAGCTTCCCTATTCAAAGGCTTTGCAGTTTATTAAATGTGTCCTCAAGTGGTTACTATAAATATACAAAAAGCATCCTAAGTAAGCAGGCTTTAAAACATACTCAAATCACAAGATTAGTTAGAGATGTTTATATTCTACATGGCCCTAATATCGGTAGTCCTAGAATTACTGAGATAATAAATGAAAATGACTCTATTACATCTCAAGCGACTGTTGCGCGTATATTAAGTGCAAATAAAGAGGCTTGGCATGCAAACTTCTCTAAGTTTCATAATAATAAAGATGTTGTTCTACACTTTAGCAATAAAGATACCGTACTAGATCCAGACACTAATACTTATTTTCATGAAGAACTTGGTTATGAACAGATTGATACTTTCCTAAACAATGTTGGATTTAACAATTTTAGAAAGTATACAAACAACAAAAACACCGAAGTTCAAACATTTTCTCAAGATGATAACCTATTAATTCACGGAGACAACCTGCATGCACTACATCGTTTAAAAGATACGTTCTCAAGTAGTGTCCAGTTGATTTATATCGATGTACCCTATAGGACTTTACGAAGTGATTTAAGTTATTATGATGGCTTTTCGCGCTCTGATTACTTACTATTATTAAAAAACAGGCTTGATATTGCAAAGACAATGTTAAAGTCCTCTGGATCTATCTTCATACACTGCTCAGACGATGAACAAGCGTATATAAAAGTATTATGCGATGAAATATTTGGTGACAGTAACTTTATTAATCAAATTATATGGCAACGTACAACCAGCCAACAAAACACCTCGCATATTGCAACAAAAAAGGAATATATTCTAGTCTATGCTAAAAGTAAAAATCAAGTAACATTTAATAAGCGAGATTCTAATCCTAATCAGGTGAAATCTTATAAATACAATGACTCTAAAGGAACATTTCGTATAGATAAAATACGTGATGTCAAAAATGGTTATTATAAATACGCATTAGAAACACCTACCGGACATATTATTCATAGTCATTGGGTATATTCACATCATACATTTAAAGTGCTAGAATCGCAGAACTTGATTTATTGGTCTAAAGGTAATATCCCCTATAAAAAAGTCTATTTATCCGAAGATAAGCCTAAACAAATCGTAGTAAATGATCTTTGGATAGATGATGTTGTATACGGAACTACCCGAGAGGCTACACTTGAATTAGAAAAATTAGTCGGCTCTAATAACTTTACATATGGAATGTCAACACTAAACTGTACAATATATTTAAGAATATAAACGTTTTATAGTACTGATTGAAATGCTCCTTCATGTAAATAGATCACACATCTTTTCACTTGACTTTGAGCCTCTGCGGGCGAGAATTATTTGCCAGGATGCCAGCTAATTTAAAAACCACGCTGGCATATGCGTGAGAGGCTATCACGCCCGCCACTCCAAGTAAAGTGGCCGTATTTAATTTAGATAGCGGTTTGCTCTACCTGATGGTGGAGCTTGTACTCCCTTGGCGTTAAATAGTCTAGCGATTCATGAATACGAATATTATTAAACCAATTGACGTAGTCAAATAACTCTAGATCCAACTCTGCCTGACTAGAGAAAACTGTTCCATTGACGAACTCTGTTTTAATTGTTTTAAAGGTCGCTTCAGCGACTGCGTTATCGTACGGGGTTCCTTTATCACTTAGTGATCTGTCGATACCAAATGTTGCTAGTGCTTCATCGATTAATTGGTTTTTAAACTCACTTCCACGGTCTGTGTGAAATAATTCAAGGTTATTTAAATTGTATGGTACTGTCGCAAAAGCCTGTTGAACCAACTGTGCATCTTTATGCTGACCAGCACTATGGCCAATAATTTCGCGGTTATATAAATCTACCAACACACAAATGTAATGCCATTTTTGGTGTACCCGAACGTATGTTAAATCGCTCACAACTACTTTTAATTCTTGATTTTGTTCAAATTCACGGTTTAATGTGTTGCTAATTTCCGCTTCATTTACTGCAGATTTTTTAGGCTTAAACTGGGCAACTGTGTATTTAGAGACAAGCCCTTGTTCTTTCATAATTCTACCGATACGGCGACGAGAAACTTGCCAGCCTTTCTTTTGAAGTTCTCTTTTAATTTTTCTCTGGCCATAAACCCGTCTGTTATCATTGAATATTTTTACAATTAATTTTGTTAGTTCATCATCTGCTTTTGTATCACGTTCTTTTGCTTCATAATAGTACGTACTTCTAGGGATCTGTAGGACGTCGCACATTGCTGATATCGAGTATTTGTGAGCGTTATTTCGAATCACATCTACTTTCGTCCCATAATCAGCGCGGCTTGCTTTAAAATATCATTTTCCATCGCAAGTTTTTGATTTTCTTTTCGTAATTTGATTAATTCTTCTTGATCTGGCGTTCGA
>JAPFDS010000055.1 GCA_026168805.1 Caryophanales bacterium
GATCAACCCAGAAGGTGAAGTCATCAAACGTTATGACGGCCTATCAAAACTAGATATTGAAAATCTTATTGCAGACGTGAAAAAAGTAATGTAAAAACAAACACTTCTTGAATCCAACAGCGTGCTTTCACTATGGAAGAAGAGAAAGAAAATAAATTAATAAGAGGAAGTGCTATGGATAATAAACGAATCTCGTCGAAGCGTGTTCGTATCTCGCAGAACAGACAGTTTAATATACCTAAAGACTTCTATGATCATTTAGGTATGGGAGAAGAAGCTATCATTGAATTGCATAACAATCGACTGGTAATACAAAATGCGGAATCTGATAACAACTATTTTGCTGAACAAATAATGGAAGAGCTAGTTTCTGAAGAATATAGCAATGATCAGGAAGGATTTATTAGCGACTTCAAAAGGCGATCAAACGAGATAAAACCGGCTGTTGAATCATTGATAACAGATGCATTATCTAATTCAGAACCGCTGGATGTTGATAATATATTCGATGATGAAGAGGAAAGCAAATGAGTTACGAGTTAAGACAAGATCCTGCCTTTAAACGGTTTACTAAAAACATCAAAGAAACGCAGTTACAAAATAAAATAAAAGTAGCGATAGAAGAAACCCAGGCAGACCCTTATTAAGCAGGCGAACAGAAAAAGGGAGATTTGTCTGGTCTTTTTTGTTATGACATAAGACATGCCAAAGTTTCATATGAAATTGCATACGTCATACAGGAGGAAGATGAAAAATTAATGATTGTTATATATGGAGGAACTAGAGAGAACTTTTATAAATCTCTTAGGAAGCATATGTATAATAAGTAAAGTGCGTTAAGAATACAGTACAAGGTACAGACTCTATTCAGGTTAGTTCGCCATTCTGACACTTAACGGTTTAATAAAGGAGGACTGGCAGGGTTCTCTACTCTTTTTGTATTATTTTTTAATCTCCAACTTGCAAAATACATACTTAATTTAAGATTTTGTTCTTAAACAATCGCGCCGTTTCTGGAAGATCAATTTATTGATACAATGTTTTCTTAAACCCTTTCTCACTTTGGTGGGGAAGGGTTTTTGGCATTGGCAAAACAAGTTGCCATTTAGGTTTAGTCAAGTTATGTTATAATAAAAATAAATAGAGAAGCGGTTTTTACGTTTAGTTCATATATTAGTCATAATAATGTATATAAGAAAATGAAACGCGAGAGGTGAATTGCTTGTTGCAACGGATTACTAAAAAAATGAAACAGTTAGATGCTGCTCGCCCATGACCAAAACACATGTTAAAAAGCTTGCAAGAGAAACTATTTTTGGAGTGGACATATCATTCCAATGC
>JAPFDS010000030.1 GCA_026168805.1 Caryophanales bacterium
AGGAGAGAAAGAATTGTCCCAAATGATCCTAAGACCATTATCTAGGAATATTTCGAAACGTCCAAGAGATTTGATATAGAGTAAAATCAGTATTCAAGGTAATAATAGGCGAAAAAATGAAGCCTAAACATAGTATACGAGGAGAGAATAGATTGAAAACATTAGCAAAGGTATTAATCGTTGTTGCGGTTGTATTTATTGTCTTAGGGGTATTTTACGTATTTTAAAGGGAAGAAAAAGACGGATGGACATCTATTCGTCTTTTTTCAAAAAATGTTTAAAAGTTTTAAAAATATGAATTCATCTGTATAATGAATATAAGACATTTTAACAAGGGGGAGAGAATGTATGAAAACAAAGGAAAAACAATGGTACGCTCACTACCCGGAAGAAATTCCTAAAACAATTGAATATGATGAGGAGCCATTACATGCATTTTTACAAAAAAGCGCTAAAAATTACGGAGAAATGAAAGCGCTTCACTTCATGGGAAAGGAACTTACATTCACTGAACTGTATAGCCAGGCAAAAAAGGTGGCTAATTTTTTACAAGCAAAAGGGTTAGAAAAAGGTGACCGAGTCGCAATTATGTTACCGAATTGCCCGCAAGCAGTGATTAGTTATTACGGCATACTGATCGCGGGTGGGATTGTAGTGCAAACGAATCCGCTATATACCGAAAGAGAACTGGAGTACCAAATGAAAGATTCAGGTGCAACATTTATCATTTGTTTAGATATTTTATTACCTCGCGTTAAAAAGGTACAAAAGAACACAGCTATTCAACATACAATTGTTACAAAAATTAAAGAGTATTTACCTTTTCCTAAAAATCTTATCTATCCATTTATTCAAAAAAAGGAATACAATATGATTGTCAAAGTACATGAAGATGATGAAACACATGCTTGGCCAACGATTCTTAAAGAATATAATGATACGCTTAACGAAGTAATCATTGATCCTAAAGAAGATACTGCGTTATTGCAATATACAGGTGGTACGACAGGTCACCCAAAAGGGGTCATGTTATCGCATTATAACTTAGTGTCGAATATGCAGATGTGTCGACATTGGATGTATAAATCCGAGGTAGCAAAGGAGAGAATATTAGGGGTATTACCTTTATTTCATGTGTATGGAATGACGACCGTGATGAATTTATCGGTTATGATGGCGAACAAGATCATCTTATTACCGAAGTTCGATGCTAAAGAAGTTCTTCAGACGATTGATAAAGAAAAACCTACCATGTTTCCAGGGGCGCCTACGATTTATGTTGGTTTAATCCACCATCCGGAATTAAAGAAGTATGACTTATCATCTATCGAGGCATGCATAAGTGGATCGGCTTCATTGCCTTTAGAAGTTTCAGATCAATTTGAACGAGAGACAGGCGGAAGTTTAGTAGAAGGATATGGATTAACAGAAACATCACCCGTCACACATGCGAACTTTCTGTGGGATAAACGTATTCACGGAAGCATTGGTGTGCCATGGCCAGATACAGATTCTAAAATTGTTGACATGGAGACACGTGAAGAATTGCCGATTGGTGAAGTAGGTGAAGTCGCCGTTAAGGGACCACAAATCATGCAAGGATATTGGAATAATGAAGAAGAAACAAAAAAAGCATTAGAAGATGGCTGGATGTACACCGGCGATATTGGCTATATGGACGAAGAAGGTTTCTTTTATATAGTAGATCGCGTGAGTGATATGATTATTGCAGGTGGTTTTAATATTTACCCTCGCGAAGTAGAAGAAGTTTTATATGAACATAAAGGAATACAAGAAGTTTCTGTTGCGGGTGTTCCAGATGATTATCGTGGCGAAACAGTTAAAGCGTTTATTGTGCCTAAACAAGGAGTCACATTATCGGAAGAAGAATTAGATCAGTTCTGCCGAGAAAGATTAGCTGCATTTAAAGTTCCAAGAAGATATGAATTTAAAGATGAGTTACCAAAATCAGCTATTGGAAAAGTGTTACGAAGAGAACTCGTAAAAGATAAATGAATAAATAGAGGAGTGCTAGATGAGTTATAGATTGACAGGTTCGTATTATTTAGTTACTATTGTGATGAATGAAGTCTCATTCATTTTATGTACGATAAAGATGAAGGAGTAAATTATGAAAAGAAATAAGCCAAAATACGGACAAATTATTGAAGCAGCCGTTCAAGTCATTGCTGAAAATGGGTATCATTCATCACAAGTATCGAAAATTGCTAGGCAAGCTGGTGTTGCCGATGGAACGATTTATCTATATTTCAAAAAAAAAGAAGATATACTCGTCTCTGTTTTTGAAGAAAAGATGGGCGATTTTATTGAGCACACGAGTAAAGCCATTAAAAAGCAAAGACAGGCACATGATCAACTACGTACGTTGATAGAAATGCATTTTTCGCAGCTTGCGGAAAATAAACATTTAGCTGTCGTTACCCAGCTTGAGCTCAGGCAATCCAATCTTGAATTACGCTTCCAAATCAACGATGTATTAACACCTTATTTACAACTGATTGATGGAGTTATTCAAACAGGAATCGACGAGAAAACGTTTAAGGGCAATCTACATATCCCATTAGCAAGGCAAATGATTTTCGGCACGATGGATGAAATTGTTACTACGTGGGTTGTAAAAGAACATAAATATAATCTAGTAGAGCTAGTAGATCCAGTCCATGACATGCTTATCGATGGTTTACGTGCATAGTTTTATCGGATGAAAATGTAAGCGCATTAGTAAAGTGTGAAACCTATAGTCATTTCTGTTATTATATGAAGTGAAGGAGGGATAGAAAAAGTGAGTACAATTCATTTTAGATCCGAAGGGCAAGTTGCTTTTCTAACTATCAAAAGCCCACCTGCAAATGCATTATCGACTGCGATCTTAGAAGATATTGATCAACGTCTAACTGAAATTGAACAAGCAAACGACGTAAAAGCAATTGTATTACAAGGGGAAGGGAAATTTTTCTCAGCTGGTGCAGATATAAAAGAATTCACTTCGTTACAGGAGTCTTCTGATTATGCATCACTTTCTAGAAAAGGTCAGGTGTTATTTGACCGAATAGAACACTTTCAAGTGCCGGTAATTGCTGCCATTCATGGGGCCGCATTAGGCGGTGGACTTGAGTTGGCAATGGCATGTCATATGCGAATTGTCGGTAAAGAAGCGAAATTGGGAATGCCGGAAATTAATTTAGGTATTATTCCAGGATTCGCCGGAACCCAACGGTTACCACAATATGTAGGTATACCTAAAGCATATGAAATGATTTTAACAGGAACAATACTTAGCGGAGAAGAAGCACATTTTTATGGGTTAGCAAATACCGTCTGCTCAGACGATGAAGTGCATGCTGAAGCAGAGAAAATGGCTACCGGTATTGCCCAAAAGAGTAAATTGTCGA
This sequence comes from Caryophanales bacterium, assembly GCA_026168805.1. Classification (GTDB taxonomy): domain Bacteria; phylum Bacillota; class Bacilli; order Bacillales; family Amphibacillaceae; genus CALAMD01. Next base: position 3,414 of record JAPFDS010000030.1, read on the forward strand.
TTAACCAAATTATGAAATTGATTCCATATGCGAAAAGTTCACAATTTAATCAAGGTGCAGAAGCTGAAGCAACTGCATTTGGTGATATATTTGGGACAGAAGACGCATCAGAAGGAATCAAAGCATTTTTAGAAAAGAGAACACCAAAGTTCCGTGATAAGTGAGTAGTGCAAACTACGTATGATGAAAGTAAATAGAGGAGGCCACAACATGGACATTTACGTATTATTAAAAAAGACATTCGATACGGAAGATAAAATAGAATTGTCAGATGGTGAAATTGATGATGAAGGAGCAGAGTTTATCATTAACCCATATGACGAATATGCTGTAGAAGAAGCGATTAAACAGCGCGATGAGCATGGTGGAGAAGTCACCGTTGTTACCATTGGTGATGATGACTCTGAAAAGCAACTTCGAACTGCCCTAGCGATGGGCGCAGACCAAGCAGTGCTCATTAATACAGAAGATGACCTTGAAGAAGGTGACCAATATACAACGGTTAAAATCTTAGAAGCATTTTTTGAAGACAAAGATGTTGATTTAATTTTAGCGGGGAACGTTGCAATTGATGAAGCGAGTGGTCAAGTAGGACCTCGGTTAGCGACACGATTAGATATGTCGTTCGTATCTACAATTGTTGGACTAGAGATTGATGATGGTACTGCGCAGATTGACAAAGACGTAGAAGGAGACGTTGAAAAAATTGAAACGTCACTACCTTTACTTGTCACTTGTCAACAAGGGCTGAATGACCCAAGATATCCATCACTTCCAGGAATTATGCAAGCAAAACGTAAACCATTAGAAGAATTAGAAATTGATGATCTTGATTTAGACGAAGATGATGTGGAAGCAAAAACAGAAACAATTGAAGTGTTTTTACCGAAAGAAAAAGAAGCAGGTAAAATAATTGAAGGAGAACCTCAAGAACAAGTAGAGGAACTCTTATCCTTACTGAAAAACGAAGCAAAAGTATTATAAAATACAATAGACGTGATCGATAGAAAGGAGCAACAATCGTGAGTGACAAATTTCTCGTTATAGGTGAAGCAAAAGATGGCGCATTAAGAAATGTAACATTCGAAGCAATTGCTGCTGCAAAGCAAATAGATGAAAATAGTGAAGTTGTAGGGGTATTATGTGGCTCTGAAAATTTAGAGGAGCAAGGACAACAAATGATTCAATATGGGGCAGACCGTGTTGTCACTGTTCTTCATGACAACTTAGAAACATATACTTCTGAAGGATACAGCCAAGCGGTACTAGCCGTTGTTGAAGAGGAAAACCCAAAAGGAATTGTTATGGGACATACAGCAATTGGGAAAGATGTGACACCAATTCTTGCAAGTAAACTCGAATCTGGACTCGTTTCGGATGCTGTGGAAATTGAAAAAGATGGTGACAAAATTGTCTTTACTCGCCCCATTTATTCTGGTAAAGCATTTGAGAAAAAAGTTATTAAGGACGGACTTGTATTTGCAACGATCCGACCAAATAACATTGCCATGCCAGAGAAAGATGAATCACGCTCAGGCGATGTAAGCGAAAAAGAAGTAGATGTGAAAGACTTACGTACAGTAATTAAAGAAGTGATTCGTAAACAATCTGACGGAGTAGATATGACAGAGGCAAATGTTGTCATTGCCGGAGGTCGTGGTGTGAGAGGTCCAGAAGGGTTCGAGCCTCTATATGAACTAGCTGAATTATTAGGTGGGGCAGTTGGTGCTTCAAGAGGAGCTTGTGACGCCGAATATTGCGACTACTCCTTACAAATAGGTCAAACAGGTAAAGTAGTTACGCCTGATCTTTATATTGCAGTTGGAGTTTCAGGAGCGATTCAGCATTTGGCAGGAATGTCAAATTCAAAAGTGATTGTCGCTATTAACAAAGATGAAGACGCGAATATATTTAATGTCGCTGACTATGGACTCGTTGGAGATCTATTTGACATTATTCCAATACTCATTGAAGAAATTAAGAAAATAAAAGCAGCATCATAAACAACAAAAGAACTTGATTGAGCAGATCAAGTTCTTTTGTTGTGTAAAATAGGGCATTATAACTCGTGCATATGAAAATATATGGGTATTCTATGCGTTTAAAAATTGAGTCTCTCGCGCTAAAAATTAAACTCAAACCGCAGATACGTTTAAAAATTGAGTCTCTCGCGCTAAAAATTAAACTCAACTCGCAGATACGTTTAAAAATTAAGTCTCTTGCGCTAAAAATTAAACTCAAACCGCAGATGCGTTTAAAAATTAAGTCTCTTGCGCTAAAAATTAAACTCAAACCACAGATACGTTTAAAAATTGAGTCTCTCGCGTTAAAAATTAAACTCAAATCACTGATGCGTTTAAAAATTGAGTCTCTCGCGCTAAAAATTAAACTCAAATCGCGGATGCGTTTAAAAATTAGTGCACTCGCGCTAAAAATCAAACTCAAATCACTGATGCGTTTAAAAATTGAGTCTCTTGCGCTAAAAATCAAACTCAAATCACTGATGCGTTTAAAAATTGAGTCTCTTGCGCTAAAAATTAAACTCAAATCGCAGATGCGTTTAATTCTATGCTCAAAAATGTGCCATAAAATGCTGAATGAATGGACGTTTCCTATATGCTTTCGTACAATAAGCAAAGTATTAGCAACGGTTTCGTAACGGTGCTATAATTAATGAAGATTGATTAGATTTAGGAGGGATTTTCTTATGGCAATTACAAACGTAACAGATCAAAACTTTGAACAAGAAACAGCAGAAGGACTAGTGCTTGCAGACTTTTGGGCACCTTGGTGTGGACCATGTAAAATGATTGCACCCGTACTTGAAGAAATTGACGGTGAAATGGCTGAAACAGTTAAAATCGTTAAATTAGATGTGGACGAAAACCAAGAAACAGCAGGAAAGTACAGTGTAATGAGTATTCCAACACTTCTTTTGATGAAAGATGGAGAAGTTGTTGACCAAGTTGTTGGTTTCCAACCAAAAGAAGCGTTAGTAGAATTAATTAATAAACATGCATAATTGCTCATGTTTGTGTACATGAAGATGCATACAAATAAAAAGATAATCCCTTGTCGCAAATTGTGACAAGGGATTATCTTTCATTTATAATAAAAGGAAATATATGCATAAAAGGATGACATATATGAATCCAAACATTGAAGAAAAACTAGCTATATTACCGATGGAGCCAGGATGTTATTTAATGAAAGACCGCCATGGTACTGTCATATATGTAGGTAAATCAAAAGCACTACGTAATCGTGTACGTTCATACTTTCGAGGGAATAATGATCAAAAGACACAACGACTTGTCCAGGAGATTGCTTCATTTGATTACATTGTAACGACGTCTGAGATTGATGCACTTATTTTAGAGATGAATTTAATCAAAAAGTATGATCCAAAGTACAATGTGTTATTAAAAGATGATAAGTCATATCCGTATTTAAAAATTACCTCTGAAAGACATCCACGATTAATCATTACAAGGCGTGTCAAAAAAGATAAAGGCAGATACTTTGGACCATATCCAAACGTCATTGCCGCACGAGAAACGAAAAAATTGCTCGATCGATTATATCCACTCAGGAAATGCAATAACCCTAGAGGGCGAGTTTGTTTATATTATCATATGGGACAGTGTCTCGCTTGTAGTGAAGACCCGCCAACTCCTGAGTTTTACCAAGGTATTATTCGCAAAATCACTTCATTTTTGCGTGGTGGATACAGAGAAACGAAACGGGAATTACAAGAGAAAATGCAAAAAGAAAGTGAACAGCTACATTTTGAACGTGCTCAAGAACTGAGGGATCAAATCCATCATATTGAAGCGGCAATGGAACAACAAAGAATGGTTTTAACGAATCAAAGTGATTTAGATATTTTTTCATATAGCGTAAAAAAGGGTTGGATGTGCATTCAAGTGTTTTTTGTCCGTCAAGGTAAGCTGATTGAACGAGATGTAGCATTGTTCCCATTTTTCGACACTGCAGAAGAAGCATTTCGAACGTATATAGGACGTTTTTATTTGCACCAACACCATTTAAAACCAAGTGAGATATTAGTTCCTATTGGTACAGATGCTTCGATTGTAGAAGAGTTATTGCATGTACCTACACATACTCCGTTTAGGGGACAAAAGAAACAGTTGATGGAAACAGCGACTAGAAACGCTGAAATTGCGCTTGATGAAAAGTTTACGCTGATTGAGCGTGACGAGGAGCGGACGATTCTAGCGGTTGAACAATTAGGAGATATCTTAAATATAGAAACACCTCATCGGATCGAAGCGTTTGATAACTCAAATATTCAAGGGACTGATCCTGTATCAGCCATGGTTGCATTTATTGATGGACGAGCAAAGAAAAGTGAGTATAGAAAATATAAAATTAGAGACGTACAAGGTCCCGATGATTATGAAATGATGCGCGAAGTCATTCGAAGACGGTATAGCCGAGTTCTCAAAGAAAAGTTGCCCCTTCCAGATTTAATTATTGTTGATGGAGGAAAAGGTCAAATGAGTGCTGCAAGAGAAGTGCTTGAAGACGAACTAGGTTTAGATATTCCTCTTGCTGGGCTAGTGAAGGATGATCGCCACCAAACAAGTGAATTATTATATGGCTTGCCACCGGAAGTTGTGGAACTAGAGAGAAATACACAGCCATTTTATCTCGTACAACGTATTCAAGATGAAGTGCATCGATTTGCTATTACATTTCATCGCCAATTACAGGGAAAAGGACTTGTACAATCTATTTTAGATACCATTCCAGGTGTCGGAGAAAAGAGAAGAACATTGCTATTAACACATTTTCAGTCAATTCAAGCGATTAGAGAGGCCGGCGTTGAAGAAATTACAAAGTTAGGGATCCCAAAAAATGTAGCGGAAAACATTCAAACGCATTTGTTGGAAGAGGAGCAAAATAAAAAGGAAAAAGATGCAGGAATTGAATAATTCTGCACTTTTTCCTCATTTTGTTTACGTTAATATAACGGTAAACTCTACTTGATAGATTTTTTTATGAACTTTTTCAATACATTCATACTCTGAGCCAAATATATGTGAACAAGCTTTGGCTAAAAATCCAGCTTCATACCGGAAATCTACTTCAAAAGGGGACTGAAGCTTTTGCACAATCGAGTCATCTAACAAATAAAAAGTAGTCGTTTTCTTTTTTTCTTTTTCAATACTTAATGTGCCCCAACCGAATTGTTTAAATAGGAAGATGATATCATCGATGGTATGAAAGTCGATGGATTCGGCCAACGTTTTTCCCATGAAATACAGTATCGTATGTGACTCTTTTCCGAGTAGTTTTGGAAGACTTACGTAACGCAATGTATCATAGCCTGCACCACTTGTATGTAATTGTTCAAATGCAGATATTGGGTATAAAGATTCTTTTTTTGACAATGTTGTCATCCTTTCATCTCGGATAAATTATGGCATTCATCTTAAATAGAATACTTACGCTAACGATGAAATTCATTCACTTATATTATGGATAGAATTCCTTCATTAAGCAAGTATATTAGGATGAAAATTTTAACGAAAAACACTCGTAAAACGCTTTCATACGAAAGAAGTAGCAGGTGTTCTCTTGACGCTCCTCCGAGTAAGAAGTACAATAAAATAAGTTGCAAAATGTACATTTCAATGAAGTAAGGAAAAAGAGGCTTTTTAAAATTTTATTGTAAACCTTATTGTAATGGATGTTATGCAAAATGAAACTATGAAGAATAGGGGGGCAACAGATGGCGGAGCATCGTGAGTTTTTTTATAGGAGATTACATTCACTTTTAGGTGTTATTCCAATTGGACTATTCGTTGTACAACACTTAATCGTGAACCATTTTGCTGTATATGGTGAAGAACAATTTAATACTGCAGCGAATTTCATGGCTAATCTTCCGTTTGTACTCGTACTTGAGACCTTTGTTATTTACTTACCGATTTTATTTCACGCAGTACTTGGTGTATATATTGTATTTGTAGCAAGAAATAACGCGAAACGCTACGGGTACCTTCGTAACTGGCTTTTCTTATTACAACGTGTTACAGGGGTTATCACACTCATATTTATCGCATGGCACGTTTGGGAAACACGTGTACAAGTAGCTTTAGGAAATGTAGAAGTAAGCTTTAGCTTAATGGAAGACATTTTATCTAATCCATTTATGGTAGCATTCTACATCGTAGGTATTCTATCAACTACTTTCCACTTAGCAAATGGGCTATGGGGCTTTGCTGTGTCTTGGGGTATTTTACAATCACCTCGTTCACAAAAAGTGATTACATATGGAACGCTTCTTGTGTTTGTAGTAATTAGTTATATTGGAATCCGTACAATTGTTAAATTTGCATACGGTATTTAATTCAAAAAGAAAGTGGGAGTGAGTGATCTATGAGTAAACGCAAGATTGCTGTCGTAGGTGGAGGGCTTGCAGGCTTAATGGCAACAATTAAAGCAGCAGAAGCAGGCGTTAGCGTCGATTTATTTTCTGTTGTACCTGTGAAACGTTCTCACTCTGTATGTGCTCAAGGTGGTATTAATGGTGCAGTGAATACGAAGGGTGAAGGAGATTCTCCAGCCATTCACTTCGATGATACTGTTTATGGGGGAGACTTCTTAGCAAACCAACCACCTGTTAAGGCGATGTGTGATGCAGCGCCTGGCATTATTAATATGCTTGATCGTATGGGAGTTATGTTTAACCGTACGCCTGAAGGTCTTCTTGACTTCCGTCGTTTCGGTGGTACACAACACCATCGTACAGCATATGCAGGAGCAACTACGGGTCAGCAACTACTATATGCTTTAGATGAACAAGTTCGTCGGTTTGAAGTAGAAGGACTTGTTAATAAATATGAAAGCTGGGAATTTATCGGTGCTGTCATTGATGAAGAGGGTGTTGGTAAAGGAATTGTCGCTCAAGACATTAAGTCACATGAAATCAAAGCCTTCCCTTCAGATGCAACAGTTATGGCTACTGGTGGTCCTGGAATTATCTTTGGTAAATCTACGAACTCAATGATTAACACAGGTTCGGCAGCAAGTATTTTATACCAGCAAGGTGTTCAATATGCGAACGGAGAATTTATCCAAATTCACCCAACAGCAATCCCAGGCGATGATAAACTACGTCTGATGAGTGAGTCTGCTCGTGGTGAAGGTGGCCGTATTTGGACATATAAAGACGGTGAACCTTGGTATTTCTTAGAAGAGAAATATCCAGCATACGGAAACTTAGTACCACGTGATATTGCCACACGTGAAATTTTCGATGTGTGTGTCAACCAAAAGCTTGGTATTAACGGGGAAAACATGGTTTACTTAGACCTTTCGCATAAAGATGCTAAGGAATTAGACGTTAAACTCGGTGGAATTATTGAAATTTATGAGAAATTCGTTGGGGAAGACCCACGAAAAGTTCCAATGAAAATCTTCCCAGCTGTTCACTATTCAATGGGTGGCTTGTGGGTGGATTATGATCAAATGACAAACATCCCAGGAATCTTTGCTGCAGGAGAATGTGATTATTCACAACATGGTGGAAACCGTTTAGGTGCCAACTCTCTCTTGTCTGCTATTTATGGTGGACAAGTTGTCGGTGAGACGAGTGTTCGCTATATTGATAATTTAGACGTACACGTAGAGGATCTTCCGGATGAACTATTTGATCGACATGTGAAGCAAGAACAAGAGAAGTTTGAAGAAATGATGAAAATGGACGGCGGAGAAAACGCCTATCAAATCCATCGCGAACTAGGTGAATGGATGACTGATAACGTTACTGTTGTTCGTGATAATAAACGTTTACTTGAAACAGATAAGAAAATTGAAGAATTACTGGAACGTTGGAAAAATATCAGTATTAATGACTCTTCTCGTTGGAGTAACCAAGCAGTCATGTTTACGCGCCAATTAAAAGGTATGCTTCATTTAGCTCGCGTCATTACACTTGGTGCTTATCACCGTGATGAAAGCCGTGGAGCACATTACAAACCAGAATTCCCTGATCGTAATGACGATGAATTCTTAAAAACAACGATTGCAACGTTCGATCCAGAAACAAACGATCCGAAATTTACGTATAATGAAGTGGATACGTCATTAATAAAACCAAGAGCTAGAGACTATACGAAAAAAAGTGAAGGGAGCAAGTAATAATGGCTGAACAAAACACAATTACGTTTATTATTACTCGTCAGGACAGCCCAGACTCTTCTCCTTATAAAGAAACGTTCAAAATTCCATACCGGAAAAATATGAACGTTATTGCTGGACTTATGGAAATCCAAAGAAACCCAGTCAACGCAAATGGTGAAAAAACAACTCCCGTTAAATGGGAGATGAGTTGCTTAGAAGAAGTTTGTGGAGCATGTTCCATGGTAATAAATGGTTATGCTCAACAATCTTGTGCGACATTGATTGATGAATTAGAGCAACCTATTCGATTAGAACCAATGAGCACATTCCCAGTTGTACGTGATTTAGTTGTTGACCGTGAACGCATGTTTGATGACTTAAAACGTATCAAAGCATGGATTCCTATTGATGGAACACATGATTTAGGACCTGGTCCACGTATGGATGAGCAAACTCGTCAGTGGGCGTATGAGTTATCAAAATGTATGACATGTGGGGTTTGTTTAGAAGTTTGCCCGAACGTAAATGACAAATCAGAATTTATGGGGCCGGCATTGCTTTCATTACCACGTCTATACAACGCACACCCAACAGGTGCAATGAATAAAAGCGAACGTCTTGATGCTTTACTAGATGATGGTGGTGTCTCTGGATGTGGGAACTCACAAAACTGTGTGCAAGCATGTCCAAAAGGAATTCCTTTAACAACATCTATTGCTGCAATGAACCGTGCAACAATGATCCAATCGTTTAAAAATTTCTTTGGAAGTGACACGAACTAATTTGAAAGTATTATACAAAAGCCTTTGCCATTATATGTTGGTAAAGGCTTTTTGCATAATAAAGGAGAATAATAGAATGGATAAAGTATCGTATATTGATCATGCAGAGAAGTGGAAAAAGGAGTTTGTATTCTCAAGTCCTACAACAATTCGTTTTTCTGAAACTGACATGTTTGGGCACATGAATAATGTAAGCCCTTTCATATATTTTGAAGAAGCACGCATAAACTTTTTAAAAGAAGTAGGTTTATTTACAAACATTCATCATGTAACTGGAGTGCCAGTCGTTGCAGATCTACAATGTGATTTTCACCAGCAATTATATTTCGATCAAACGATCCAAACGTATGTAAAAGCTGTCCATGTGGGAAGCACTTCTTTTGATTTACATTACATGGTTGTTAACGAAAAAAAGGAAATCGTACTTACAGGACGAGGCCGAATGGTGTATGTTGATCAACATACAGGGAAACCACAAGCGTTAAGTGAAGAAATGAAACAAAAGCTAGCTGCCTATACGGCATAAAAAGGTTCATAGCCTTCCTTTATTTTGCACTTGATTACAGAACGTACGTTCGGTATAATGGCATAAAGGAGGAACAACATGCGAAAAGAAGTATCTTCGTCATTCATATCGAACATTTTACTTTGATCGCGTGCTTGCTGTATTCCAAGTTCATTACGCAAAGAAAGAAGCTGAGTTTCATGAAGGATCATAAAGATCTACAAGACCGTGGTACAAAAAAATGGACAACGATGATGTTACCAGAGCACAAAGAGCAATTAAAAGATATGTGGAGGCATGAAGACGACCAACCAAGACCTTATTTTGATGAACAGCAACTAGAGGAATTTAATAAAATCATATTTCGTGCATATCAAGAAAAGCAACTTGTATCTATTACGTACTGTAGTGCGGACGTATATTGCGAGCAAAATGTTCGTGAAACGACAGGCAATATCACTGAAATTCATGCACAACTACAAATGATTGGAATCGACGATACAAAAATTCATATAAAAGATCTCTTGGATATCCAACTAGTTGAGTGAATGATGAAATTCACTCAGTTGATTAGAAAATATAAAAGATAAATGTTATTGATTCACTAAAAGTCCGCACCAATTCCTTGTAAAGTCATAAGCTATTATGACTAAATAATTTCCCTTCATATGCAGTTCTATGACAGCAAGGAGGGGTTGACATTTGAAGGATAACCAAGACTACAGGCCTAAAAACATTTTAACCAAACGAGAAAAAGAAGTGTTCGAACTACTCGTGCAGGACAAAACAACGAGGGATATTGCACAAGAGCTATTCATTTCTGAAAAAACAGTTAGAAATCATATTTCAAATGCTATGCAAAAGTTAGGGGTTAAAGGTCGCTCACAAGCAGTAGTGGAGCTTTTACGTATGGGGGAATTAAAGCTCTAATAAAAAACTGCCTCTTGTTCAAACGGGAGGCAGCTTTTTTTACGTTATCGTTAATCAAATGAATGTACATCTAAGTCTTCTACATAATACGTTGGGTCGTCTTTATCTGCTGAGAAATCAATAATAACATTCGTTTGTCCTGCTTGACCGGCAACGGGAGCTTTAAAATTAATAAATAAAACGACGATATCTTCATTAAAGTAAATAACTTTCCCCATGGATACAGCACCATCTGATTTAAAGTCAAGTTGTTCAGCGATTGTTTTATAATCGATTTCGAACGTTGCATAAATTTTATCATCTTCAGCTATATAATCTTCTGTTTTTTGAATAACGAGTGGTTGTTCTTCAGATAAAATTTGGTCTTGACCATCTAGTAAAACATATTTTCCATCTTTACTTAACAAATCATTTTCGGGAATAGTAATTATCTTGGATTTTTCTATGTCAAGAATTTGTTGATACGTAAATGAATGCAGTAGGGAACCAGCTTCATCGATTTGTGGATACAATTCTTTAAAATCATCAAAGGATGAATCAGTCATCCATTGTTCAAACGCCTCTGTTGTGTCATCTAAAAATACATAATTTTGCAAGTCCTGTGTTATGTAAAAACGATATGTTTCATGATCGTTATTCACGTCGGTTACCTTTATATAAAATGCTGTTTCATGAACTCGTTCAATGTCGACCAATAGTTCATTTGAGAGTTCGATGTTTTCTTCAACTGCGATTTCACTCAAGTTGAATTGTTTCTCTGCTTTATTTGAGTTAACGTGGAGTAGTTCCTTTTCTAAAGTAATTTTTGGTAAATGCCAATTGTTTGGATTATTTATATCCTGCATATATGTTTCATTATCCCACAAATCATTTAATATTTGATCGGGATGGTCATCGTCTATTAAACGATTAAAATGATCGATCATATCATCCGTCTTGTATTGAAAATAAGTAATCGTATTATTTTCTAAATTAATTCCTTTATATTGATAAATATCGCGTTGTTCATCTGAAGCAAGTGTAGGATGATAGCTAGATATATAATTACTTATCATCTTGATGATTGGTTTTGTTTCTTTTTCAGGTAATCCTGTTTGATAAGTGATGTTCGTATCCTCCTTATTCGCTTGAGAAATACATCCTATTAATAACATGCTGATGATTAATGTCATTGTCATCAGTCGTATCGTTCGTTTAGTTTGCAATTGTTTCACCTCTTTATCATGCACAACATGACAAAACTAGCCGTTCATCAACAAAGTCATCTAATGATTCACCATGTTGACTATTCACCTTTTTTCTTGCATGTTATTATAACCTCTTTCTGCGAATAATCATATCATACTAGAGACATAGAATGGAGATAACGAATGTGTTATAATTTATTTCATTATTCATATACATTCACGTACTATTTCAATTGTTTTATGTAATAATACTGGAGGTTTCTTGTATTCATTAATAAGGGGTTAGTTGTAAAATGAAATGCATAAACAAAATATAAGAAAAGTCATGTAGATACGGTATACTTAAAAGTGACCAAACCAATAAGTAAAGGAGTATCTACATGACCCAATCTAATTGTACCACAGCTAACCGCCACTATAA
>JAPFDS010000002.1 GCA_026168805.1 Caryophanales bacterium
ATTCCTCTATGAATATTAGCTCTGTTTTGGTAAGATGTGTGTAGGACATGTCTGATACACTCTCCTTAACTTTGGTAGGTTATAGATTGAGTATATCATGACATGTCTTTTTAATGTCTCGCTTAATTTTACAATCCAGGTATACAAATCAGATTGTAAATGTAAGTTTTATTGGAGCACCTCACACAAATGATTGGTACATGATTGACGGTGGTCTCCCTACATCGGCATCAAAAACTCATTCAATTGTCGAGCAGCGCTTTGGAAAAAACAGCAAACCAACTGCGATTATTTTGACCCATGGGCATTTTGATCATGTTGGAGGGTTAGTCGAACTTGTACAAGAGTGGGATGTACCTGTTTATGCACATACAGATGAAATTCCTTTTTTAACTGGAGAAAAAAGCTATCCAGAACCAGATGCAACAGTAGAAGGTGGCCTGTTAGCAAAAATATCTCCTATGTATCCAAATGAACCCATCCAACTAGGCAATCATGTGAAACCATTACCAGCAGATCAAAGCGTTCCAGGGTTGCCGGAGTGGAACTGGCTCCATACACCAGGACATAGCCCAGGACACGTTTCTTTCTTCCGTGAGTACGACCGTACATTACTGGCTGGAGATGCATTTATTACAGTAAAACAGGACTCATTTTACAAAGTGCTCACACAGACAGAAGAAATCAACGGACCACCACGATATTTGACGACAGATTGGTATGCAGCGAAGGATTCCGTAAGAAAGTTAGCGGAATTAAACCCAGAATTAGCTGTAACCGGTCATGGACCTTATATGGAAGGTGAATCACTCTCAGAAGGATTACAACATCTTGTCGAGCATTTTGATGAGATCGCTATTCCGGATTATGGAAAATATATTTAGGAGACATCGTTTCTCTTTTGATCAAGCGAGTTGAAAAAGATCTATTTGGCTCGCTTTTTTAATATAATAGCTATTATATGTATCGTATTATGTTATAATCGTTATAACGATTATAACGAGGGTGTGATTTATTTGGAACAATTTGAAGTCATTGATGGAAAAATCGTCATAAGAAAAAAGGAACATATAAAACTTCCAGAAGGCGTAGATGCTGAATTTATGGATGTATTAAATGACGTTATTAAGGAACATAATGAAGCTTTCAAAGGATTAGTAGATAGATGAGCAACAAAATTATATATCTAGAAACCTCCGTAAATTCCTTACACTTCCGACTCAGGTACAGCAATTGCTCCACAACTGCGACCTATCGACCATTTATGAAATCTTATCCAAAACCATAAGTAAAAAGCTGATCATGCAAGATTGATAAACGCTTTAGAGTTAGTCTTCATTCAACAATTGACCGTATTCACTGTCTGTAATAATTTCTTCACTTGAAAGTTTTGTCCACTCTGCTGGGAGCATGTCTTCTTTTTCATTCAAATAACTTTCCATGATTGCATAACCAAGCCTATAATTAGCCCACTTTGGATATTCTCCAGTACCATATTGTAGTTCCGAGTATATAGAAAGATCATAAGGATTTTCTTTTACTGTCTTTAGAATAACCTCCATTTCCTCGTCTAACAAAGGTTCGGTCCATGGTATTTCTTTCCTTGGATAAAGCATGTTAGCAAATGCATCTGCCTTTCCTTCCAGTAAAACCATATCTATAACACTTTCATCAAATTCCTTTTGTTCTCGTAATGCAACTGTATGGTGGTATTCATGAGCTAATGCATATTCAAGCATTTCATTATTAAAAGAAGGGTCGATTTCAAGGAGTATAACATCTCCACTAAAGGATGCCACACCAGCAACACCTTCCATATTATAAACAGCGAAATGATTGTCAGGGTGCATCGGCATGATAAAAACTTTTAGATCGTGTCCTGGTAGTTCCTTTGCAGCATTGATCAATACTTCCTCTACTATAGTATCGATATCGTCTACATTCTCCACCATCTCAGTCGTATGATCTTTAAGTTTTTCAATCTGTGCCTTAGGGGCAGAAAAGAAAGAGTCTCCTAATGAGTCAGAATCGGTAATTTCCAAAAACGGTTCAACGACGGTATCACGATATACCTGTTCCTTATCTGCATCTTCATCATTTAGGATATTATTCGCATACTCCAACATTTCATCAAACAAAGAAATAACTTGAAATGTTTGTCCTTCATACGAAACTTCAAATTGCTTTGGCAAGGTCTCTTCATTCTCTTTTGACTGATCTAATTGATCGTCCTTTTCATCATCACAGCTCACAAGCATAAGGATCAATATAAAAAACGGTATAAAAATAATAAAATAACGTCTCATGGATACAGCCTCTTTTCAAAGCTTTCATCATTTTTTATGAAAGGAAGTCTTCAATATAAAGAACAATATGAGGTAAAACGTAGAAAAGAACAAGCAGACCTATTGTCGATAGTACAAACACCCAAATTTTTCTTAGTTTTAACTGAACAAAAGCAGATCCGATAACCAAGATGGCAAAAACGGCAATAGCCAAGAACCAAACGATGTACGTTTTGCCTGGTTCAGGAGGGGCTGGATTGTATTTTCCAACCAGTCCAATAAAAATTGCTCCTATAAATAGGAATGCATGTACTAAAATCACTGCTAATCGAAACATTAAATCTCCTACTCTCTACATTTATTCAGCATCATCATGCTTCACCACTTTACGATAAAACACAAGATCATCTTCCGTCTTAATCATTAATTCTCCTGGCTTATCCCCTCTACGGTACTGTTGCATCTCATTAATATAGATCTTTGTTCCCTTTTCCAATTTAGTTGCACTAAAATCTGGAAACCACCAAACATTAGTCGTTTGTCTTTTGATTTCCCCAATTTCTTGTGCTTCTTCTCTAACATCATAGTTTGCCTTTATTTCCCAATCATCATCTCGTTCATAAATACGCTCATCTAAACTAATAATATCTGCGTCACTATCTTCGTTCAGTACTTCTCTTGCAGTGGGAAACCGTTCATCATCATTCATAAATGTAAATATATCTCTATTAATAGTCATAAACTTAATAATGAAACCTAAAATAAAAATGGATAAAACTAAAGATGCAAAAATGATAAAACTTCTTTTTTTCAAATGATCACCTACTTTTTAAAAATGTATAAACATTATTATTTTAGAATTTAACTCTTCCCTAACTCAATTGACCGGTCTTTTGCTCCTTTTACACATGCATGAACAGCTGCTGCAAATTTATGTGCATCAAGTGCTTGAATTCCCGCTTCTGTCGTTCCTTTTGGGCTCGTAATTTGTTTACGCAAGATAGCCGCAGTTGTTTCTTTATTTTGGAGCATATGTCCCGCTCCTAAAATGGTTTGACGAATAAACGTGGACGCTACATCTTGATCAAGTCCCGCTTCGATTGCTGCTTCTTCCATTGCTTCTACTAAATAATAAAAGTATGCCGGACCACTCCCCGCAATGCTTGTAATAATATGCATATCATCTTCAGCAATCCAATCAGTATGACCAATCGTTTCAAACAATTTTGTCGCCATCTTACGTTCTTGTTCACTCACATGGGCTCCAGTTGCAAGGGCTGTTGCTGAAAGTCCAATCGAAGCGGATGTATTCGGCATGGCGCGCACAATTGGATTTTTTGTATGAAGTAAACTTGCAATATAATCAATCGGCTGTCCAGCTGCAACTGAAATAATGAGTTGATCCTCTTTTACATATGGGACAATCGATGTCAGGGCTTCATCTAGGTCATACGGTTTCATCGTGAGAAGTATGACGGAAGCATCTCTTAATACCTTTTCTTTATCATAAGACGTGTGTACAGAATACTTTTTTTGAAGTTCTTTTAAGCGGGCTTCGTCTGTTTTGTTCGTTACATAGATTTGTGAACGATTCACCACTTGTTGAGCAATCAGTCCAGACATAATTGCCTCCCCCATCGATCCAGCACCTATAAAAGCAATTTTTTCAAACATATTATTCCTCCTTGTAAAAATACACTTCGTGAATACAATCTATTTAATTTATGGCGAGTTCTGTCCTGGAAGAGGTCGTAAAAACAAGCCTCATGACCTTTCATGGCGGTTTTTGCGCTGGCAAAGGTCATCGCAACTACCCTCATGACACTTCGCAGTCGTTTTTGAGCCAGCAGACGTCATGAGAACCATCCTCATGACACTTCACTGCCGGTTTCGAGCTAGTAGACGTCATGAGAACCATCCTCATGACACTTCACTGCCGGTTTCGAGCTAGTAGACGTCATGAGAATCATCCCCATGACACTTCACTGCCGGTTTGGAGATCGTAGACGTCATGAGAACCATCCTCATGACACTTCACTGCCGGTTTGGAGATCGTAGACGTCATGAGAACCATCCCCATGACACTTCACTGCCGATTTGGAGATCGTAGACGTCATGAGAACCATCCCCATGACACTTCACTGCCGATTTGGAGATCGTAGACGTCATGAGAACCATCCTCATGACACTTCACTGCCGGTTTGGAGATCGTAGACGTCATGAGAACCATCCCCATGACACTTCACTGCCGGTGTGGAGATCGTAGACGTCATGAGAACCATCCCCATGACACTTCACTGCCGGTTTGGAGATCGTAGACGTCATGAGAACCATCCCATGACACTTCACTGCCGGTTTGGAGATCGTAGACGTCATGAGAACCATCCTCATGACACTTCACTGCCGGTTTGGAGATCGTAGACGTCATGAGCGCGAATGATAAACGACTAAAATAAAAAATCCCATTCTCATCCTGACGTATCAGGACGAAAATGGGAATCATCTCCGTGGTACCACCTATGTTCATGTACAATTACGTACATGTGCTCAACATTGATAACGCAAGTCCTTTGCGGTCAGTGATTAGCTGACATCTCCAAGGTAGGTTCGATGACTTATCCTTTGAAAACCTTTCAGCCGGTGAGTTTTCTTCTCTGTCAAGCAGCGGGTCATCTAATGGCCTCTTCATCACATTTATCATCATTAAATTATATTATAGAATATGTCATTTAAAAGAAGATGTCAAGGTTATATGTAGACATAAAAATAAAACCCCTACATTCGTAACGGTTTTATCAATCTCCAAAATTTATGCGCTTATATATAAAATGGAGGAGGAAGAGGGATTCGAACCCCCGCAGGCTTTGACACCCCTTTCGGTTTTCAAGACCGACCCCTTCAACCAGACTTGGGTATTCCTCCGTGCTTTGTTCAACATTTTATAATATACACGATTTTTTTTAGCTTGTCAATTCTTTATCTCATTTTTTTATTTCATTGATAAAATCATCTATTTCCTCAGCAATGATCTCTGGTTCATACGCATGAATATAATGCTCAGGCCCCATATACATATATGAACTACTATCGACTTGTTCTAAATAATCCGCAGAAACTTCTCTCCATGAATCAATACCCGTTTCATCCCCATTTGAAATGAAAAAGTACATTGGAGTCGTGTGTGGTACCCCGTTATCTTTTACTTTTTCAGCATTTTTATTCACCTGTTTTATTTCCTCACGCATATTTTTCGTCGACGTCCCACGATGAAATAACGCTCGATATGCTTCCTCATCTTCTGTAGATAAAAATCCCGCATCAATTGCTGCCGATTGATTAACAACTGGTGGAATAAAACGAAGCACTCCAGAACGCGCAACGAATGCAAGCAGATTTTGAACAAAGGGTGATGGAATGTCTAGCTCGTCATATGCTTCAGGAACGGCTGTATCCAGTCCAATAATGGCTTCTACTTCTTCCGGATATTTTTGCGCCCACCGAATGGCTTCAAGTCCTGACATTGAATGTGGGGCAAGAACATACGGAGCCTCAACCCCTGCTTTCGTTAGTGCCTCACGTGTTTCTTCTAAGATCACGTCAATATCCCGTGACACATCTGCAACTTCACTCCAACCGTATCCAGCCTTTTCAACGACTGCGATTTCGTAACGATCTGTTAAACTTTGACCTAAAGGCTTAAAATCCAGCACCGGTGCACTCGTTCCTCCGCCTGATAAAAATACAATCGTTTCCGCACCTGCACCCTTTGTATAGACATGCATGTCATGACCGTTTACCTCAACCATTTCCCCAATGGGCGGAAATGCTTTTTTTTCCTGAGAAACTTTCATCGTATGATACATATAGGAGACGAGTAAAAGGAGTCCAATGAAGGCAATTCCACTGCCCAATCCTATCGAAATTTTTTTCAACATATGCGATTCTCCCTTACGCCGTGCTACTTTATAAAATACTGATTTCTTTTATCCTAGCAAATCTCTCTTCTTGTACAAAATGAAACCACTCCATGAAATAATAAGAGAGATAATTGTAAGTACAACTAGACTTCCGTACGTCATATCCTCAGAAATTACTTCAGGGATATGTGCAAATGGCGAAATTTTTTCCAGCCATGTTGGTAATTGTAACATACCACCAAAATAGCTAACGACAAATGCATAACCTAAATAGATCCATGTCACGTAAACCGTTGACGGTGCAAATCCTATGAATAGTGTTGCCAAACTAATCATCACCCACATCGCTGGTACATAGACGAGTGCTGCTTGCAGAATTGTTCCTAAAGACATCATATCATCCATAACTGCAAGTCCTGCCAGCCATAATCCAACTGCAGAAACAAGCAGCGCAAAAATTCCTACAAGGTGAGCTAACCCTACGTAACTACCAAATACTTTCAGGCGTGAAACCGCTCGACTAAATAGATTTTCAGTCCGGTTCTTCATTTCTTCGCCTTTTAATTTTAAAAGAACCATCACTGCAGGGATCACACACATCATTGCCATTACAGACATGAGCATCGTAATGTATTGTTCGGTTATAGAAGCACCTGCGCTCGATTGTAAGAGTTCCTGCATCAGCTCGCTATCGGATAGAAAAGCTTCCAAATCACCTAAAACAGATCCGTATGTCATTCCGAGTACAGACATTCCAATGAGCCAAGAAATAATTCCTGTTCGTTGCAATCGAAGCGCGAGGCCAAATGGATGTAAGAGAAACGTATGTGCAGTTGATTTCCCTCGTTTTGCAGGAAAAAGTCCTGCGCCAATATCCCGAATTCCGTGTAAATAAAAAGAAAGACCTACGAATATAAGCCCAACACCAATCGTAAGAAGGAGCGGCCACCAATAATTATTTACAAATACTTCTGTTCGTAAAATCCATCCGAGTGGTGAAAACCATGCGACAAATTCACTGCTGACGTCACCAATTGCTCGAATAATATATGCAATACCTAATACGGAAAAAGAAAGTGCAATCGCGTTTCGCGAACTCTCAACTACTTGGGCAAATACCGCTGTCACTGCGGCAAAAAATATCCCAACTGTTCCGAGAGCTGCTCCATACAATAACGATCCTTCCAGATCGATACTTTCAATTTGTAATGCATATAAGCCGAAACCAACCACTAAAGCAAGCGCAATGTTTACCACTGTACTTATGAGCAATGTTGCACTTAATTGGGATAATCTCCCCGTAGGAAGGGCGCGAATTAATTCAATTTGCCCATCTTCTTCAGAGGTACGCGTGTGACGTGCGACAAATAAAATGTTCATAATCCCAACGACAATTGCTGTGAGCAAAAGCATTTGATGTGCCATCATTGGACCTGCTGTATAATCGTTCATTCCATATGCTTCCCCAAACAATGCCGTCATTGCAGGATTTTTCATCGTTTCAGCAATTGCTTGCCGTTCTTCAACAGACGCATATAAATCTGTAAACGTAATAGCAACAACCATCGAAACGACTGCAAATGAAAGAATCCAAACCGGTAAACGCACACGATCTCTGCGCATAATAAACCGGGCTAATATCCCAGTCTTTTCAAAAGAATTATTGTTCATCCCGACCCACCTCGTCTGCTTGAGATGCTTCGTCACTTTCATAATGTCTCATAAATAAATCTTCCAGTGTCGGAGGAGCACTTTCCAAATGAACAATTCCTGACTTGCTCACATACCCCATTACTGATTCCAATGCTTCTGTGTCCACTTGGAAGGAACCTTTATTTTCATCCAGGACTACATCATGAACACCTTTCATAGACGCGAGTTCTAGAATCGGTCTTTTTGTTTCAACAGAAATATGCATTCTCGTTAAGTGACGCAATTCTTCAAGCGTACCCGTTTCAATCATTTTCCCCTCACGAATGATGCCGACCCGATCACATAACTTTTCCACTTCAGATAAAATATGACTTGAAAGTAAGACACTTTTTCCAGCATCTTTTAACTTGAGCACTTGCTCTTGAAATGTGCGCTCCATTAAAGGATCAAGGCCTGACGTCGGCTCATCAAAAATAAACAATTCCGCGTCCGAAGCAAATGCGGCAACGAGCGCCACTTTTTGCCGGTTTCCTTTCGAATACGTGCGGCATTTTTTTGTTGGATCCAGATCAAATATTTCCATCAATTCATCTTTCCGCTGCTTGTTTGATGAACCTTGTAACTTGGTAAATAAATCGATTACCTCTCCACCGGTTAAATTTGGCCATAAATTCACGTCTCCGGGAACGTACGCCATCCGTTTATGAATATGAACGGCATCCTTCCAAGCGTCCATCCCAAACACTGTTGCCTCACCAGATGTCACTTGCAAAATTCCCAGAAGAATGCGAATCATCGTTGACTTTCCAGCACCATTTGGGCCAATAAACCCGTACACCTCACCTTTATTTACTTCTATATTCACTTGATCTAGCGCTGTAAAATTTCCAAACGTTTTTGTTACATGTGTCGCTTGTAAAAGAGGCATGTGAAAATTCTCCTTCCCTAAAATAGTTTTGAACTATTTTTATCCCCTTAGTTCATAATATACAAACCCATAATTCATGTCAATAAGATTTGAACTATTTTCATTGTTTTATTTCATAAATTCAATTAAAATAACAATGAGGTGAAGGAAAGTGAAAGAGATTGATGGCTTTCAAAGAAGAAAAGAACAAAAGAAAATAAATATCTTAGAAGCAGCTCTTCATTTATTTAAACAATACGGTACGCAAAAGGTTTCTGTCGCGGAAATTGCGACACAAGCAAACGTATCCCAAGTGACCATTTATAATTACTTTGGCAGTAAACATGATCTCATCTATGAAGTAATTGTCTATTTTGTCGACACCGTTTGGGAAGAATATGAAGAAATGTTTCATGCGGAGCTTCCTTTTCCAGAAAAAATCAAACAAATGATTTTTAATAAAAAGACAGAAGCTGCAGATATTAGTGAGCATTTTTATCATGATTTTATGAAAGAATATCCCGCTGGACTAGCATATATTGAGAAATTGTATGAAGAAAAAGCATTGCCAAGATTCCTCGAGTTATTTGATGAAGGAAAAGAACAAGGATATGTAGATGCATCTATCTCCAATGAAGCCATTTTTATGTATATTCAAATGTTCAGGGAGTTTTTATTGAAAGATGGAATGTATGAGCAAATCATGCCACTCACAGAAGACTTTACGAAATTGTTTTTTTACGGGATTGTTGGAGATTCCGAGGAAAAATAAAATAATATGCCCACAATTTGTAGAAGGTTTTATGCAACTGGTCTACAGATGGTGGGCATGAATGGTTTTGACAATTATGAAATTCACTTGTTACGTAGTATCTTTTCCATCTTTTTCCCCTTTGCTAACTCGTCAATCAATTTATCCAAATAACGAATTTCTTGCATCAATGGTTCCTCAATATCTTCTACACGAATGCCACAAATAACGCCAGTAATTAAAGTTCGTGATGGATTTAATTTTGGAGCTTCAGCAAAAAATGTTTCGAAATCAACTGTATGTTCAATTTGGTTCTGTAATTCCTCTTCAGTATATCCGGTCAACCAACAAATAATTTCATCCACTTCTGATTTCGTACGCCCTTTTCTTTCCGCCTTTGTCACATAATGTGGATACACACTGGAAAAACTCATCGTAAATATTTTATGTTTCGTCATTCATATCATCCTTTCTTTATCGCATACGTATCGTCGTAGGATTCGATACCACTTCATTGGAAAAAAGAGAATATGCTTAACATATCCCCTCTCAGTCGTTTTATTTATTTTATTACCTCTAACCCACCCATATACGGGCGAAGCACTTCTGGAATGACGACTGATCCATCTTCTTGTTGATAATTTTCTAAAATAGCTGTTACGGTACGGCCAACTGCGAGACCTGATCCGTTCAGTGTGTGCATGTATTCTGGTTTATTTGTTTCTTCATTGCGGTAGCGAATGCCTGCACGACGTGATTGGAAATCTTCAAAGTTTGAGCAAGAAGAAATTTCCCGGTATGTTTCTTGCGTCGGCACCCACACTTCAATATCGTATTTTTTGGCCGCAGTGAATCCTAAATCACCTGTACACATGTTCATAACTCGGTACGGAAGTTCAAGCAATTGAAGTATTTTTTCTGCGTGACCTGTTAATTCTTCAAGCGCATCATAAGATGTTTCAGGTTTAACAAAGTGCAGAAGTTCCACTTTATTAAATTGATGCTGGCGAATAAGTCCACGCGTATCCCGACCAGCTGATCCCGCTTCTGAACGAAAGTTAGCACTGTATGCAACATATTTCTTCGGTACGTCTGTTGCTGGTAAAATTTCATCGCGGTGATAGTTCGTTACTGGAACTTCAGATGTCGGAATTAAGAAATAATCCCATTCTTCAATGTGAAATGCATCTTCGGCAAACTTTGGTAACTGTCCTGTCCCTGTCATACTCGCGCGATTCACGAGATAAGGTGGTAACATTTCTTCATATCCGTGGTTATCTGCATGATAATCCATCATAAAGTTAATGAGTGCTCGCTCGAGGCGCGCTCCTAGCCCTTTGTAAAATACGAAGCGGCTCCCTGCAACTTTTGCGGCTCTTTCAAAATCTAAAATTCCTAAGTTTGTTCCGATGTCCCAATGAGGCTGTGGTTCAAAATCGAATGTCGTTTTTTCTCCCCATGTCCGGTGAACAACGTTATCGTCTTCATCTTCACCAATAGGTGCACTTTCGTGTGGTATATTTGGGATTGATAACATAATGTGTTGCAATTTTTCCTCTGTTTCATGAAGTTCATGATCAAGATTTTTAATATTTTCGCTGACAACGCGCATTTGTTTAATTGCTTCATCAGCATCTTTTCCTTCTCGTTTTGCGACAGATATTTGCTTAGAAGCATCATTTCTTTGCGCCTTTAATTGTTCAGTTTCCGCAATCAGTTTACGTCTTTTTTCATCATACTCACCAAATTGATCAAGAGCAGATAAATCTTCTCCTCGGTGTGCTAATCTTTCTTTCACATGGTCAAAATTATTTCGTACATAACGAATATCAAGCATGATTGACTCCTCCTTTGATTATTAAAAAACATTAAAAAACTCCCGTCCCTACTAAAAAGGGACGAGAGGTTAATTTCCCGCGTTGCCACCCAAGTTGAAAAGTGATTGATCACTTTTCCGGCTTTTCGTTTGTAACGGAACGATTCCCCGCGTTTATTTATGAGCGATTGCTCTTTTCATAAACGAGTTCAAGGATGGATTCATTATACAGTGCCACCCGCTTCCACCAACCGCGAGCTCTCTAGGAGACACAGATACAATTACTATTTCCTATCAAAACTTCTGTCATTTTCAATATCATAGCTAATTTTTTAACAAGATGCAAGGATTAACAAATTTTAATGAGATGCATGACTCACTTGTGATCAATTTTAAACTAGAATGGAGGTACTTTTAAACGCATTTCTCGTTTGCGTCTAATTTCTAGCCGGAGTGGAGCTATTTTTAAACGCATTCCTCATTTGCGTCTAATTTATAGTCGAAGAGAAGCCATTTTTAAACGCATCCACCATTTGCGTTTAATTTCTAGCCAGAGTGATGACATTTTTAAACGCATCCACCATTTGCGTTTAATTTCTAGCCAGAGTGAAGTTATTTTTAAACGCATCCACCATTTGCGTTTAATTTCTAGCCAGAGTGATGACATTTTTAAACGCATCCGACATTTGCGTCTAATTTTTAGCCGAAGTGAAGCCATTTTTAAACGCATTCCTCATTTGCGTCTAATTTCTAGTCGGAGTGAAGCCATTTTTAAACGCATTCACCATTTGCGTCTAAATTTAAGCGAAATAGAAGCATTTTTTAAACGCATCCGCCACTTACGTCAGCACACAAAAAACGAGCTGGATTTGATTCTTACTCCAAATCCGCTCGCCTTATTTCAATCTAATTATTCACTACGGTCAGCCATGAGGTCTGAGCCTGAGAGTGTGCCCATTTCAATTCCTGGCATTGCGTCGCCTAGTTCTTTAGAAAGTTCACCGATCAACTTGTAGTCTTGGTAATTTTTCGTAGCTTGTACGATGGCACGAGCAAATTTTTCAGGGTTTTCTGATTTGAAAATTCCTGAACCAACAAATACACCGTCAGCTCCAAGCTCCATCATAAGTGCTGCATCTGAAGGTGTTGCAACTCCACCTGCTGCAAAGTTTACAACTGGCAAACGACCTTTTTCACGAATGTCCATCAATACATCAAATGGTGCCGCATGATCTCGAGCGAATACCATCACTTCGTCTTCAGACATTGCTTTTAGTTGGGCAATTTCACCTTGCACTTGGCGTAAGTGACGAACCGCTTCAACGATATTTCCTGTTCCTGGTTCACCTTTCGTCCGAAGCATACGCGCACCTTCCCCAATCCGGCGAGCCGCTTCTCCGATGTTTCGGCATCCGCAAACAAATGGAACCGAGAAATCAGATTTTTTAATGTGAAATACATCATCTGCTGGTGTTAACACTTCACTTTCATCAATAAAGTCTACACCCATCGATTCTAAAACACGTGCTTCCACAATATGTCCAATTCGGCCTTTTGCCATGACTGGAATTGATTTTACAGCATTCATTACTTCTTCGGTAATTGTTGGATTTGCCATACGAGCAACTCCACCTGCTGCACGAATATCTGAAGGAACACGTTCTAACGCCATAACAGCAATAGCTCCTGCTTCTTCAGCAATTTTTGCTTGTTCCGCATTAATAACATCCATAATTACTCCACCGTGAGCTAATTCAATATCTTTTTTATTGTTTGTCATGATTGTATCCCCCTAGTTTTAGTTAAACCAACCTTTTATAGTATCAATGATTGAAGTAAACAACTGAGAAAAGAAATCTCCAATCGCTCCTAAAATAATCATAAACCAATTGCTTTTATCAACGTCTTCATCTGCGACTACGTCTACAATTTCAGATGATTTATTTTCATCGATATACCCATAATCATCTTCTCCTGTAAAAATGAGTTCAGCTGTTCCAATTACATCGCCTTTTTTAACAGGCGCCACAAGTGCTCCGTCCTCATTTACCTTTTCCTGATCAATATGATACTCTACCTCGTACTGATCTTCTGTATCTTTTTTAATTGGAATCTGGAACTCTTTCGCTGTTGAAATCGATACTTGTTTTTCTTTTCCTTTAGCAACTGGAAGTTCTTTCTCATCTTCTAATTGATAGCCTGCTGGGAAAAGTTCTGTTACTTCAAAGTTTTCGTATCCGTAATCAAGTAATTTAGCCGTTTCAACAAAACGTTCTTCTTCACTATCCGTCTTCATTACAACTGTTATTAAACGTTTGCCCTCAACTTCAGCTGTTCCAGCAAAGCAATAACCAGCCATTTCCGTAAAACCTGTCTTTAAACCATCTACACCTTCATAATAAAGGGGCTCTAAATATTCTGCCTCATGTTCAAGCATCCAGTTCCAATTACGAATGGTTAAATCGGCAAAATCTGTTTCAGGAATACTTGTTATCTCAAGCGCCTCAGGATACTCATTAACAAAGTGAGCTGAAAGAATGGCTAGCGAACGAGCAGACAAGTAGTTCACCCCATCTGGTTCTGTTCCTTCTGGATAGTGTTCACCTAGCATATCGTTGTCTAAACCAGTCGAGTTGACAAATGTATAATCTGGCAAGTTAAGTTCTTCCGCTTTATCATTCATCATTTCGACAAATTTACCTTCCGATCCTGCTACGAGACGGGCAAGTGCCATCGTAGTAGCATTATCAGAGTTGATTGCCATTGCTTCATACAATTTTTTAACGGAGTATTTCTCGCCTAACTTCAATCCAACCCCTGAAAAACTTGGATTTGCCGATATATCATACAACACTTCATCTATTTCTACTTCATCTTCCCACTGAATGTCACCTGCATCAATGGCTTCCCACACGAGTAGTTCAGTCATAATTTTTATCATACTTGCCGGTGGAAGTGCAATATCAGCATTATGTGCATACAATACTTTTCCTGTTTCTGCATCCACTAAAATTGCTGACTCTGTATTTAAATCAAGATTTTCTTTCGCTTGTACATGACTTCCCGTTTGCATAAGGAACACTAGCATACAACTACATATAACAAGCATTCCATAGACCTTAGATTTCATCAAAGCATTCACTTTCCTCTACCTCCACTACAAGTGTTTACGTATATTTCACCCACAAAAAAGCAATCGAAAAACGATCTAAAATTAAACACTATTTAAAAAGCTTCGATTGCTTATTTGTGGTTCACTTTTATTAAATTGAATAATTCGGTGCTTCTTTTGTAATTTGTACGCGGTGTGGATGGCTTTCGCTTAATCCTGCATTCGTAATTTTTACAAATTGAGCATCTTTGCGTAAATCATCAATTGTTGCTGTTCCACAATAGCCCATTCCTGCACGAAGTCCTCCGAGTAATTGATGAACCGTATCAGCTAACAATCCTTTATAAGCAACGCGGCCTTCAATTCCTTCTGGAACTAATTTTTTCACTTCATTTGTTTCTTGGAAATAACGATCTTTAGACCCTGATTGCATGGCTCCTACTGATCCCATTCCACGATATACTTTATATTGTCTGCCTTGGAATATTTCTGTTTCTCCTGGACTTTCAGCTACTCCAGCAAGCATGCTTCCTACCATGACAGCATGCGCTCCTGCAGCGAGAGCTTTAACAATGTCTCCTGAATATTTTATTCCACCATCTGCAATAATTGGAATACCATATTCATTACCAACCACTGCACAATCATGAATAGCCGTAATTTGCGGAACCCCAACACCTGCAACAACACGGGTTGTGCAAATAGAGCCAGGCCCAATTCCTACTTTCACAATCGATGCTCCTGCTTCAATTAAAGCTTTCGTCGCTTCAGCTGTCGCAACGTTTCCAGCAATAATATCGAGCGTAGGATATTTCTCACGGACATGCTTCACTTGGTCGATGACACCTTTAGAGTGCCCATGAGCCGTGTCAATAACAATTGCATCTACACTTGCTTCCACAAGTGCAGCAATCCGGTCCAACGCGTCTCCAGTCACTCCAACGGCAGCTCCTACCATGAGTCTTCCTTGTTCATCTTTTGCAGAATTTGGATACTCAATGACTTTTTCAATATCTTTAATCGTAATAAGCCCTTCTAACACACCCGCTTCATCTACAAGGGGTAACTTTTCAATGCGATGCTGTTGTAAAACTGTCTTCGCTTCTTCCAATGTCGTTCCAACGGCAGCTGTAATTAAATTCTCAGACGTCATTACATCTGAAATAATAATTGAATAATCTTCAATAAAACGTAAGTCACGATTCGTTAAAATACCGACGAGCTTTTTCTCTTCTTCGTTATTAACAATCGGAACCCCGGAAATTCTGAATTTCCCCATTAAATGTTCCGCGTCATATACTTGATGCTCTGGTGTTAAATAAAACGGATCCGTAATGACACCACTTTCAGAGCGTTTCACTCGGTCAATCATTTCTGCTTGTTCTGCAATAGACATATTCTTATGAACAATGCCAAGACCACCTTGTCTTGCCATGGCAATGGCCATTGATGATTCTGTGACTGTATCCATCCCAGCACTTATGATTGGTGACTGTAACGTAATGTGTTCAGAAAGTTTTGTTTGAAGCGATACATCTCTTGGTAAAATATCCGATTTTGCCGGCATTAATAAAACATCATCAAACGTTAAACCTTCTTTTTGAAATTTATCTGTCCGCATAAGTATCCTCCTTAGTATTTGGAAATCCGAGTGACGAATGACTATTTATATAAAACGTGTCTATACTATTTAAAAACATGTTATTTTCTATTTAGAATACGTCAAAAACATGCTTTTTTCAACTTTATTGTAACAGTCTACAGAAAGAAAGTGAATTCAAAATATTAACATAGTAGGGGAGTTACATGGCAAATTTCCATAATTACCCAATATTCACTTATTTACACTCAGAAGAAAATGCTCGTACGTTGCTAAGAAAGCTATACAAACAGCAATTACTTGTCAATAATGAAAAAGAAAGTTACCAAAAAGCACCTTCTCTTATGTACGCTTTTTCAAGTGGTATCGATTTTTTTAAGCAGGCAAAACAGGCGCCGATTCTTACGCAACCTATGTTGCTCTTTTATGCGTGTTCTCATTTCATAAAAGGATTACTCATTTGCATGAATCATACGTATCCAAGCTCGACAAAACAATTAGCGCATGGGATCTCTTCACGTAAAAAAAAGAAAAAACAATATGCTTTTTTACACGATGAAATACGTGTGCAACGACATGGACTACTACCTGTAGCTGCTTCATCATTGTTCCAAACCAATATCGCAGCTCATAAAACGTATTCCATGCAACATTTACTCGCACTGATTCCTGAAATGCAATCTATTTTTTCCTGGCATGGAAAAAGGTATTTAGAACATGTAGGATTCATGCATCATTCCATGTTTACCTTTTCTGAGAACTTATTGAACAATTATCATCTGCCAATTCAAGGAATGATTCAAAAAATTCAACCATATATTTCTCCTGTAACAAAAGTAGAAAGTAAAAAAGAGGAGCATATTGTTTATGTACAAAATCCCCTCAGAAAACCATCGAGTCCATTTTTCACAGATTATGAAACAAATAAATTGTATCTCCCAAATAGACGTTCCTTGTTTACGATGATTGATGAATTACTCATTCACTATATGATTTTATACAATTTAAGCATGATTACCCGATATGAATTTGAATGGTGGGGCGAATTAATTGCTACAAAATCAACGAGCGATTACCCCATCATCCAACATTTTTTATATGTTACCTCGGAAAAATTACCTGCAATCATTCATGCGTATATAGAAAATATTATACGATGACTTCGACCATAAAAATCGTCCGATCGTCTTGCAGAGAACATAACCCACTTGTGTCATGTAATTGAATCGTTGGGCGCAACGGTTCTGATGGGTCAATAAATACAACTTTTCCAGAAGAACCATTTGATAAAGTAACATGATTCCCTAAAGAGATAGGAGCAAATTCTTCAACGAAAGCTTCGATGACTGATCCTTTTAATGAAACATCTCTCGCTTCCCATAGCCCCTCACACGCCTGATAAATCGTTCGTTTTTGGCGATAAGGACGCTCAGATACCATCGCATGGTACATGTCACATACAGAAATGATGTGGGTGTATGGATGGATTCTTTTTCCTTGGACACCTAGGGGATAGCCTGTCCCATTTAAACGTTCATGGTGTTGAAGTACAGCTACTTTTGCCCCTTGATTCAAGGTTTGAATGGGTTCTACAAATCGATATGAATAAAGCGGATGTTCATGCACAAGTTGTAATTCTTGTACGCTTAATTCCTGCGTAGATGTACGAATACCTCCATCAATTTGCGTCATCCCACTATCACTAAATAAGGCCCCTAACCCAATTTGAATACTTTCTCCATGATTGTAACCAATTTTTCTTGCTAGATACGTAGCAAGCATACTGACTGCAACGCTATGATGATAAATATATTCGTCTTTTGTTGCATGCTCATGAATGGAATATAAAAATGCTTGCTCTTCTTCCACACGATCAAGCAAGGGTACTATTTGGTGTCGGATACTGGGCATATCAATCGGAAAATGCTGTTCCCATTTTTTAAAGTGACTCATCATAAAAGAAACCGTATCTTGATACAGCGTACGTATGTCACGTGTAGGTTGATCTTTCTTTACCTCTTTATCCAGTTGTTGAGAAGGTTGAACCGTTTCTCCATCGATTGTTTGAGGAGAGACATCTACATATTCAACTAAAAAGGATTGAATAAAATGAATGTGTTTATCCGTTAAAATTGTTTGCTTGGGAACGATTGGCTTGCCTGTTTTTCCTAGGATGTCTTTTTTTAAGATATATCCTTCTTCAAGTTCCCTTGAATGCATGCGCATGAAAACCACCTCAAGTAAGAGTAGTAAAAAGGAAACTCTTCTCACATACGTATTTTATGAAAGTAGAGTTTCCTTTTATGAACACATTAAAATCGATTATTCTTCTGTACGTTCATCATCTTCATTTTGCTCTTCAGCTTGCTCACTATTTTCTACTTCAGATCCATTGTCTTCTTCATCCGTTTCCTCGGCAAGCTCTTCCATTTCTTCAATTACTTCTTCATCTTCAATTTTAGCAACTGTTGCTACTTCTTCACCCTTTTGTAAGCGAATGAGACGTACTCCTTGTGTATTTCTTCCTGTTTCAGCAATACTTTCAACAGAAATCCGAATGAGTACACCTGCAACCGTCATAAGCATTAAATCTTCTTCACCTGTAACTGGTAGAACTTTAACAACGTGGCCAGTATCTTCGGTTAACTTACATGTAAAGACTCCTTTTCCGCCGCGGTTCGTCACACGATACTCTTCTTCATTCGTTCGTTTACCAACGCCTCGGTTCGTCACATGCAACACTTGCATATCTTTTTCTAAAATTCCCATCGAAACAACTTCATCGTCATCTCGTAAATCAATTCCACGAACTCCAGCTGCCGTTCGGCCCATTGAACGCACTTGTTCTTCTTCAAAACGAATCAAATATCCTTGTTTCGTTCCAATCATAATATGTTGGTGACCATCCGTTAACCGTACAGATATGAGTTCATCGTTTTCTCTTAAACCAACAGCAATTAAACCACTTTTTCGGATGTTTGCAAATTTCTCTAAAGTTGTTCGTTTAGAGACACCATGCTTTGTCGTAAAGAATAAAAATGCATCATCAACAAATTCATCTACTGTAATAACTGCATTCACCCATTCATCAGGCTCCACTTGCAACACATTTACGATCGGAATACCCTTTGCTGTTCGACTGAATTCAGGTATTTCAAAGCCTCGTGCCCGGTAAACTTTACCTTTGTTTGTAAAGAATAAAACAGTGGAGTGTGTCGATGTCGAAACTAAATGTTCAACAAAGTCATCTTCATTCATTTCCATCCCTTGAATGCCTCGTCCACCACGATGTTGCGTGCGATATGTAGACGCAGGAAGTCGCTTAATATATCCTTTTCTCGTGAGTGTGATTACGATATGTTCTTCTGGGATTAAATCTTCGTCCTCGAAGAAGTCAGCTCCACCAATAATGATCTCTGTTCGACGTTCATCATCAAAGCGATCTTTAATATCCGTTAACTCTTCACGAATAATCGCAAGTATTTTTTCTTCATCGGCTAAAATTGCACGAAGTTCTTCAATTAATTCTTGCAAATTAGCATATTCTTCTTCAATTTTATCTCTTTCAAGTCCTGTAAGACGTTGCAAACGCATGTCTAAAATAGCTTGAGCTTGTTTTTCTGATAAGTCATACTGCTCCATTAGACCATTACGTGCAATTTCTGCTGTATTGGAATTACGAATGAGCGAGATCACTTCATCCAAGTGATCAAGTGCAATACGCAGTCCTTCCAAAATATGTGCGCGCGCTTCTGCCCGGCGTAATTCAAAAGCAGTTCTACGCTCGATAATTTTAATTTGATGTTCTAAGTAATGATGTAAACACTCTTTTAAAGAAAGTACTTTCGGCTGACCATTCACGAGCGCAAGCGTATTTATCCCAAATGTTGTTTGTAAAGAACTGTATTTATATAAGTTATTTAACACCACATCTGAGTTTGCATCACGACGAAGTTCAATGACAATCCGCATTCCATTTCGATCGGATTCATCTCGTAAATCAGTAATGCCTTCAATCCGCTTATCTCTGACAAGTTCAGCAATTTTTTCTATCAATCGTGCTTTGTTTACTTGATACGGAAGTTCAGTGACGATAATTGTTTCCGCACCATTTCTTCGTTCTTCGATATTCACCTTGGCACGAATCGTTACAGAACCCTTTCCTGTTTCATATGCTCGACGAATACCACTTTTCCCTAAAATTAATCCTGCTGTTGGGAAGTCTGGTCCATGGATATGATTTTCCATTAATTCATTCACTGTAATATCAGGGTTATAGCTTAATGCTAAGACCGCATCAATCGTCTCTCCTAAGTTATGAGGAGGGATGTTTGTTGCCATCCCTACTGCAATTCCAGAAGAACCATTCACAAGTAGGTTCGGGAAGCGAGCAGGTAAAAATACAGGCTCCTGTTCACTACCGTCATAGTTTTCTTGATAATCAATTGTATCTTTATTTATATCTCTTAATAATTCAGTGGATAGCTTAGACATACGTGCTTCTGTATAACGCATCGCTGCAGCTGAATCACCATCAACCGAACCAAAGTTACCATGTCCATCTACGAGTAAATATCTATGGCTAAAATCTTGTGCCATCCGGACCATTGCTTCATAAATAGAAGAGTCACCGTGGGGGTGGTATTTACCCATAACATCCCCGACAATTCTAGCAGACTTCTTATAAGGCTTATCCGAGTGCATTCCGGATTCATTCATGGAATATAAAATACGGCGATGCACCGGCTTTAACCCATCACGAACATCTGGTAGAGCACGGGATACAATTACACTCATGGCATAATCTAAAAATGATGTTTGCATTTCTTTACTTAAATTTATTTGTTCGACATTTGAACGATTTTCATCCACTCTTAAAAGACCTCCTGTCATCTGAAAAGTAATGTACTACTTTTCTATCACATACACTCGACTATTTATACGTCTAAATTCTCAACATATTGTGCATTTTCTTCAATGAAATCGCGACGTGGTTCGACTCTGTCACCCATTAGCACATCAAAGACTTGATCCGCTTCAATAGCATCTTCTAATTGCACTTGAAGCAATGTGCGTGAATCTGGGTTCATTGTCGTTTCCCACAATTGCTCAGCATTCATTTCTCCTAATCCCTTATATCTTTGCAATCCTGGTTTAGGTGTTTGCGGGAGCTCCGCTAGCTTTTTCTCTAATTCTTCATCGCTATATGTGTAATAAATAGCTCGTCCTTGTTTAATTTGGAACAATGGTGGTTGTGCAACATACACGTACCCATGTTCAATTAAAGGTCTCATAAATCGATAGAAGAAAGTAAGTAGCAATGTTCGAATATGAGCACCATCAACATCCGCATCCGTCATAATGACAATTTTGTGGTAACGTGCTTTCGTAATATCAAAGTCTTCACCGATACCAGTTCCAAGAGCAGTAATCATCATCCGGATTTCTTCGTTTGAAAGCACTCGATCAAGTCGTGCCTTTTCAACGTTTAAAATTTTACCTCTAAGAGGCAAAATAGCTTGGAAATGACGATCTCTTCCTTGCTTAGCTGAACCACCAGCAGAGTCACCCTCTACGATATAAAGTTCGCTAATTTCGGCATCTTTGGATGAACAATCCGATAATTTACCAGGTAAGTTCAAGACATCTAATGCACCTTTTCTTCGTGTTAATTCTCTCGCTTGTCGCGCTGCAATACGTGCACGAGATGCCATGAGTCCTTTTTCGACAATTGTTTTCCCTACTTGCGGGTTCTCCATGAGAAATTGAGAAAGTGCTCGACTGAACACAGTATCAGTGACAGAACGCACTTCACTATTCCCAAGTTTTGTTTTCGTTTGTCCTTCAAATTGTGGATCTGTATGTTTAATCGAAATAACGGCTGTTAACCCTTCTCTTACGTCATCTCCCGTTAAATTCGGATCATCTTCCCTGAATAGATTACTCTTTCGTGCATAATCATTAATCACACGTGTAAGGCCTGTTCTAAACCCAACTTCATGTGTTCCACCTTCATGGGTGTGAATATTATTTGCGTAAGAATATAAATGACTCGCAAATCCAGTATTATATTGTAAAGCTACTTCAACGGTAATATCATCTTCTTCGCCTTCCGCATAAAAAGGCTCATGAATGACTTCTTTCGTACGGTTGATATACTCTACATAAGATTTAACGCCACCTTCATAATAAAAATCAACTGGATCTGCATCTGTCCGCTTGTCTTCAACAGTGATCGTTAACTTTCTCGTTAAAAATGCAAGTTCTCTCACTCGATGTATAATTTCATCATAATCGAATGTTGTGCCTTCTTTGAAAATCTCTGGGTCTGGTTTAAACCGTGTTTCTGTACCCGTATGATCTGTTTCACCAATGACTTTCATTTCATCCTGAACAATTCCACGTTCAAAACGAATATAATGAATTTTTCCATCGCGGTGAACAGATACTTCTAATTCAGAGGATAGTGCGTTTACTACCGCTGCACCAACTCCATGCAATCCACCTGAAACTTTATACCCTCCACCACCAAACTTTCCTCCAGCGTGAAGGACTGTCATAATAACTTCGACAGCAGGCTTATGAGAATCCTCATGTATATCAATTGGGATTCCTCTCCCGTTATCAATCACTGTGATACTTTCATCTTTTTCAATAATGACTTGGATATGGTCACAATATCCTGCTAGAGCCTCATCAATACTATTATCTGTAATTTCCCAGATGAGATGATGAAGACCTGCTTCACTTGTCGAACCAATATACATACTCGGACGTTTACGTACTGCTTCAAGTCCTTCTAAAATTTGAATTTGTTCAGCACCATATAATTGCTCTTGTGCGATTTTATCTTCCATTGACATTACTTCACCCACATTTCATTTTCTTAAAAAATATACAACTGGATTAAGATATTTACATTCACGTAAAGTGAATACCATCATCAACTTTATGAATCATCGAAACCATTTTCGAACGTTTTTTCAACGTAGAAACAGATAGAGTACTATAATAAATCAGTTCAGTTGTGATGACGACAGATTTCGAATTTTTCTCTCGCCCCTTAACAGTTCCATCTTCATGTCCCTTTTCCATCATTTCTTCCATAATTGAAGAGGACGATATCACATCTTTCGCTATAATTGTTACGATATCACGCGAGCGAATCACATTGTCATTTCCAATATGAATGAACATTTTATCCCTCATTCCATGATTAATGTACCTTGATGCACTTCATAAATGGCTGCTTGCTCTAACGTTTCATGGTGTATGCCATCAACACTTGTTGTTGTAACAAATGTTTGTACCTTTCCTTGAATCGTGCTCAGTAAGAGTGACTGGCGATAATCATCTAGCTCACTCAACACATCATCTAAAAGTAATATTGGGTATTCACCAATTTCTTGTTTAATCAATTCAATTTCAGCAAGTTTTACAGAAAGTGCTGTCGTTCGTTGTTGACCTTGAGAACCATACACTTGCACATCGCGATCATTAATATAAAAATGCAAATCATCACGATGAGGCCCAATTAAGGTCGTGCCACGATCGATTTCTTTTTCCTTCATGTGTCCAAACTCTTTTTCAAATTGTCTTGTAATATCTTCTAAAGAGGCATCCTCTGAAATATCGATTGTTGCTTGATAATTCAACTGTAATTGTTCAATGCCCCGACTAATATCTTGATGAATTGGTTGTGCTGAAGCATTTAACTTTTCAATAAATGCAAACCGTCTTTCTAATATGGTTGCTGCATGAGTAATTAATTGCTCCGTTAATACATCTAGAAGGATTGGGTCTGTTTTTTGATTGCGTTGTAATTTTTTCAAAAGATGATTGCGTTGTTTTAATAACTTTTGATATTGAGAGAGATGATAAATATAACTAGGCTGCATTTGCCCTAATTCCATATCTATGAATCGTCTTCGAACTTGAGGAGGTCCTTTCACTAAAGTTAAATCTTCAGGAGCAAACATCACAACATTCATAGACCCAATATAATCACTCAAACGTTGTTGTTCTAGATGATTTATTTTCGCTTTCTTTCCTTTTTTTGAAAGAATAATTTCAAGGGGGAATGTACGTTCTCGCTTATGCAGCGTTCCTTTGATTCGAGAAAATTCTTCACCCCATAAAATACATTCCCGTTCACGAGGTGTTCGGTACGAACGAGTAAATGCGAGTACGTAAATAGCTTCCATTAAATTCGTTTTCCCTTGAGCATTTTCACCAATAATGACATTAATCTTATGCTCAAAAGATACTTTTAAATCAGCATAATTACGATAATTTTTCAATTCCAATTGCTCAATATGCATATGACCCCTCTTTTTTGCTTTTCTCGTTCAAATGAATTAATCCCCATTATGAAATGAACTCACTTGCACGTAAAAAAACATGTTCTCTGCTATATGTGAAGAGGGACTATTGTTTTGTAACAATAAATGTACCAACATCTTCAATGGAAACAGTATCACCTGGGTAACATTTCTTTCCTCGGCGATGTTCCTTTTCATCATTTAAAAGAACACCTTCTGTTTGTAGATAATGTTTGATCATTCCGCCTGAATCAAATATGTTTGCTAATTTCAATAATTGTCCTAACTGAATATAGGACGTTTGTATTTCAATTTCCGTTTTCATCACATGTCACCAAATTTCTGTATTGTACATGAATTATTGCATATATCTATTTTACTAAAGTTTTGCCATGATTGAAAGGGAATACACCCTAAAGCACGAAAAACGCTTAAAAGTACCTAGAATTGCATTTAAAATTAGAAATTGTACCTAATAACACTTTTTATTGTTTAGTTTCAAATGAAAAGCTCCTATCTCATGAAAAAGACAGGAGCTTATAAAAAATCTTTAATATGAGGTTGGGACAAATCAAAGTCGTATCTCCCAAAATACGAATAACATTCCAATTTAGCGTAGGAAATATACGGAGACTCCAGCGGGAGCAAAAGCCTCGATGAGACCCCGCAGTGCGAAGCACGAGGAGGCTCATCAGCTGCCCGCCGGAAAGCGAAGTATATTTCCGAAGCGAGTAATTCCACTTGTTAAATTAGAATGTTCGTATATGAGTTAACTTTAAATCTTTTGTCTCAATCTCTTAATATGTCCGCACAGGAACAATTAATTGTAAAATAGGATCTCCATTTGTTGGACGGATAATAAATGGACGCATAGCACCCGTAAAATCAATTGAAATTTCATCACATTCAACTGCTCGGAGTGCGTCAATCATATATTTAGCACTAAAAGATATTTTTAAGTCTTCCCCAGTCATTGCTTCTAAAGCCATTTCTTCAGCAACTTGACCGACTTCCGGTGAATTACTCGTAATTTCAATCCGACTATTGTCAATTGTTGATAACTTCACAACATTATTTCGTTCTTCTTTTGCAAGTAATGATGCACGATCGATCGTCTGGAGTAAATCTCGTGTTTTAATACGTAATTGTGTTTTACTTTCATCTGGAATGAGTCGAGATGTTTCCGGATACTTCCCATCAAGAAGGCGCGATAAGAAATACAGATTTTTTGTTTTAAATAAAATTAAATTATTCGTCATACTAACTTCTACAGTTTCAATAGAGTCATCTAAAATTTTATTTAATTCATCTAAACTTTTTCCTGGGATAACAATACTAGGAATTTCAACCTCTACACCTTCTAGTGTCGCTTTTCTAGAAGCTAGTCGGTGACTATCCGTTGCCGTCACTGTTAATTCACCATCAACAACTTGCATGTTCACACCCGTTAAAATAGGACGTGTTTCCATCGATGAGATGGCAAAAACCGTTTGTTTGATAATCGACTTCAAAAGATCGGTAGGAATTTCAAATTGTTCATCCACTTGTAACTTTGGTAATTGAGGATATTCTTCAGCATCTTGACCATTCAAATTATATAAAGCTTTACCTGATTTAATCGTGACATTTAATTCTTGATCTGCTTCCATTTGTACGGTATTTTCAGGCAACTTTCGAACAATTTGTGGGAAATACCGTGCTTGTAAAACAATACTTCCAGGTACAATATCTTCAATAAAAATGGTTCCATCTTCTTCTGCTGGAATAAATGATTCGATTGAAATGTTCGAATCACTTCCTGTGAGAGTTAATCCTTTTTCAGTCGCTTCAATTTTAATTCCAGTTAAAATAGGGATCGCTGCTCTAGGTGATACAGCAACCATCACTTCTTGTATACTCGCGATCAGTTTTTGTCGATCAATCGAAAATTGCATAAATAATTCCTCCCCCTAAGGTTTACACTTCCACGTTTTATAAAAGCAATGAGCGCTTTTGTATATATTATTTATTTAAAAAGATAGTAATAATAGTAATAGGGCCTGTGCACATGTTGATAAGTCCGTCTAAAGCTTTTATGAAATAGATATCCCCATGTGGACAAACTGTGTGTAACTTGTTTCTGCTATGCACACTATACACAAAAATATATGCACGTCCAAATCATGAAATTTGAATAATGCAGTAAGATTTTAATAGAAATTCTATTTTTACAACTGACTCAATTGTTCTTTTATTTCTTCTATCTCACTTTTTAAAACAGAATCTGAATCGATCATTTCTGAGATCTTGTCAAAGGCATGAATGACCGTTGTGTGATCCCTACCACCAAACTTTTCTCCAATTTTAGGAAGGGATAAATCTGTCATCTCACGTGATAAGTACATAGCTATTTGTCTTGGAAAAGCAATCGAACGTGTTCGTTTCCGTGCTGCAAAATCTTCAAGTCTAATATTGTACTTTTCCGAAACCAATTCTTGAATCATTTGTACATTAATTGCTCGGGGCTTCCGATTTGGAATAATGTCCTTCAATGCATCCGCTGCGAGTGCCGCATCTATATCCTCATTGACGAGTGATGAATAGGCAACAACACGAATGAGTGCACCTTCTAATTCACGAATATTTGTATCAATCTGGTTCGCAATATAAAGCATGACCTCATTTGGTATATCAAGTCCTTCAGCCTTAGCCTTTTTACTTAAAATAGCAATTCGTGTTTCTAAATCGGGTGGAGTTATATCCGTAATGAGTCCCCATTCAAATCGAGAACGCAGTCGATCTTCAAGTGTAGGTATTTCTTTCGGTGGTCGATCACTTGAAATGATAATTTGTTTATTTTCTTCATGTAATGTATTAAATGTATGAAAGAATTCTTCCTGTGTTTGTTCTTTTCCAGCAAGAAATTGAATATCATCAATGAGCAAAATATCGACATTGCGGTATTTATTCCTAAAGTTGACTGCTTTGTTGTCCATAATTGCGTGAATAAATTCATTCGTGAACTTTTCTGACGACAAATACACAACGGAAGCTTCTGGATTATGTTCTTGGATATAATGACCGATGGCATGCATTAAATGGGTTTTTCCTAACCCTACGCCTCCATATATAAACAGAGGATTATATGATTTTGCAGGAGCTTCAGCGACAGCAAGAGAAGCAGCGTGAGCAAAACGGTTTCCAGCACCAATAACAAAAGAATCAAATGTATATTTTGGATTTAACATCGTTTTTGAAGAATCATGCGTATCATTTATAATCGGTTGTTTCGGCTGGTTTTCAGGATCGTCCTCGCTTGCTTGATCTTTTTCAGGAATAACAAATTTCACAGAAAATGTAGATCCTGTTAATTGAAATAATATATCTATGATGAGATCTGTGTATCTTCCTTCTAACCAATCCCGTGCAAAATCATTGGGAACGCCAATGGTTAACGTGTCATTGATGAACCCTTTCGGTTTGGTATTTTTAAGCCACGTATCAAAACTGGGCTTACTAATCCTTTCTTCAATTAACTCTAGGGCAGCAGTCCATAATTCATCGAGATTTTCCAACAAGTTCATTCCTTTCTTTATACATTAGTAGATTCCTATGTTCTAAATGTAGAGTGTTGACATACATTATATAAAACGATAAAAAAAGCTTTCTCTCACATCTTTCTTTAGAAATAGAATGGATTTTGAAAGATAGGGAAGGCTATGAATTGTATTGTTATCATATATTTTTACACAATTGATGTGGATACATGAAGTCATAGATACTCTAGTATAGTAGAACTTATAAACAATATCCACAAAAAAACGAAAAAACATATTCATATCATGTGTGTAACTATCCACAAGTCATCCACAGTCTGTGGATAGAATTAAAAGTGTATAAAACTATTAACAAATGTAAACACAGTAATAATACCAAAAAACTGTTGGGTTTGCAATGAAGTTCGACAGTTATCCACAATATACACGAGGTGTAGACAAAAACAATCCACATGATAAGAATATGTGATTAACATGTCGATAATTGGTGAATAGAAAAATGGAATGGAATAAGATGTTATGTGCAGCTTGTGGATAATCCAAGTGAGCGAAAAAGTGGGGAATGAAAAGCTGAGATTGTGTGAACGATTATGTACTGTAAAAAATTAGGACTAGACAATTGATCTGTTTATGTAGTATGTTTATCTTGTTTGCAGGAAATTGTAAGTTGACAAACGCATATCAGTTCTCATATAATTATAAAGGATATTTATTTATATACGGATATTCTTTTTTATAGATTTTGTAGGAGGTGCACCATCAATGAAAAGAACATATCAACCAAAAAATCGTAGACGTAAAAAAGTACACGGCTTTCGTTCACGTATGAGCACGCGCAATGGACGTAAAGTTCTAGCACGTCGCCGTCGTAGAGGAAGAAAAGTGTTATCTGCATAAGCCACTGAACTTTAGTCAGTGGTTTTTTCCACTTTTATATAGAAAATTGTGAGTGGTACATGCTAGATCTTAAAGTGGAAAATAGTAGGTGAGAGATTTTGAAAAAGTCGTACAGAATTAAAAAGAATGAAGAATTTCAATTTGTGTTTAAGCGTGGGAGGTCATTTGCGAATCGTCAACTTGTAATGTATTACATAGAGAAGCGACACCAAACACATTTCCGCATAGGTCTTTCAGTCGGAAAGAAAATCGGGAATGCTGTGACACGTAACCACATTAAACGCTGCTTACGTCAAAGTTTTCATGAACTCGAAGACCGTATACATGCACCAGTAGATATCGTTATTATTGCTCGTAACCCAACGAAAAATATGAACTGTACAGAAATACAAAAAAGTTTAGTTCATCTATTATCACGGGAGAAATTGCTTTCTAAAAAATAGTTAATGATATGAATAGTGTTTGTCATTCCTTTCATGATAAGATACGAAATAGATAAACAGTATTCTATTATATAGATGGTTAGGTTCGTTAG
Organism: Caryophanales bacterium; assembly: GCA_026168805.1. Classification (GTDB taxonomy): domain Bacteria; phylum Bacillota; class Bacilli; order Bacillales; family Amphibacillaceae; genus CALAMD01. The sequence continues at coordinate 29,331 of JAPFDS010000002.1, forward strand.
TTAGGAGGAAACAAATTGAGTAGACGAAATAAGGTCCTATTTATAGTGGCCTTGACAGTTGGGATTGCACTCCTGTCCGGATGTACGCAAATTGACCAAGATATCGATGCAAATAGTACAGGTATATGGAATAAATGGTTTGTTTACCCAATGTCTTTATTAATCAATTTCTTTGCGGATTTATTTACATCAGGTGAAGAAATAGGCTATGGATTAGCAATTGTTGTTGTAACAATTATTATCCGTCTGATTCTTGTACCTTTAAACGTTAAACAGTTAAAGAGTTCAAAAGCAATGCAAGACATTCAACCTGAACTAAAAGAAATACAAGCTAAATATAGCTCAAAAGATGCAAAATCACAGCAAAAGCTACAAGAAGAAACAATGGCACTCTTTCAAAAACATGGAGTGAACCCACTTGCTGGTTGTTTACCAATCTTTATCCAAATGCCAGTGATGATTGCGATGTACCATGCGATCATGCGTACACCAGGTGTAAAAGACGCGAGCTTCCTATGGTTCCACTTAGGGCATTCAGATTACATCTTGCCACTGATTGCAGGGGGAGCAACATTTTTACAGCAAAAACTAATGATGTCTGGTAGCCCACAGGGACAAAACCCACAAATGCAGATTATGCTTTATGTGATGCCGCTCTTTATTACTGTCATCGGAATGTTTTTCCCATCAGCACTTGCATTATACTGGGTAGTAGGGAACGTGTTTATGGTAGCTCAAACGCTTCTTATTCGTAGACCAATGATGAAAACAGCTGATACTGGAGGAGACAAAAAGTGAGAGAAATAACTGCTAGTGGACAAACTGTTGAAGATGCGGTCAAGTCAGCTTTAGAGCAGTTACAAACAACAGAGGACCAAGTAGAAATCGATATTATTGATGAAGGTAAACGAGGAATTCTTGGTATTTTTGGATCGAAACTTTCTGTCGTACATGTCAAGCAATTAAAAAACCAAATTGAAGAAGCAGAAACATTCATTTTGGAAATTGCAGAAAATATGGGAGTTCACATTGAACTGAACACTACGGTAGAAGATAATTTTGTTACATTTGATATGCAAGGGGAAGGAATTGCTCTTCTGATTGGAAAACGCGGACAAACATTGAACGCACTCCAATATTTAGTGCAACTGGCAATCAACAAAGATGGAAAACAATTTTACCGGGTCATGCTTGATGCGGAAGGATATCGAGGCAGAAGAAAAGAAACACTTGAAACGTTAGCAATTCGGATGGCGGAAAAAGCTAAACGGATTAACAAAAAAGTAGCACTCGAACCAATGCCAGCATATGAACGGAAAATCATCCATACGGCCTTGCAAGATCGTAGTGATGTTACAACTGAATCGGGTGGTGTCGAACCACATCGCCACGTTGTTATAAAATTGAAGTAAAATGAAATAAAAAGATGACCTTTTGTTGATGAGGTCATCTTTTTATTTTTGTTTACATGTATCCCACTGCCGAAGTAAAGAGGTTATCCATTCTTTATTCGCAGCGAATTGTTTTTTTCGATGTCCATTTGCCCCTGACGGATGTGGGAATCCATGTATGAGCAAATGTTTTGGATGGATGGTATGTTTTATTTGTGTAAGCACATGATCAACGACTTTTCCAAGTGGAATGATGATTGTCGGATTGGATAAGGCGTGTATCTCCTTTGGAAAATCTTCATATGCAAATCGCTTCAACATCGGGGATTGATGGATTTTTGGTTGATGACCGGTGTAATTTTTCCCTTTATAGAAAACAGGATATTTAATAATAGATGTCGTATGAAGCAGGGATCGCTTCGTTGTAAATAATTCAGCGCTTGTTTTGATCTGTAATTGCTTTGGTAAGTCACAGTCGTCAAGCATTTGAACAATATTGTTACGCATGGGGCCTGAGAGACTAGCATCTATTTTAGCTTGTTTAATAAGCTGCTTAGTAGAGAAATTACCCGACAAATGTTGTGCAACAGATTGCAGAGCTGTTTTCATTTGATGAAATCCAGGAGTAATACCGACAAGTACAACGGTTGCACGGGTTTCAATATATTCATTATGGGGAGCATAGTACATGGAAAGATTTTTTTCTTTTTCAAGTAAAAAAGCCTCTGTAAGGAGGGTGCTTTTATGAAAAACATTTGTTTCGGATAACATCTTAATCTGTGGTAAGTAGTCTGTTAGCTTTGATTCATTTAGCAAAGTGCTTCCTCCTTATACACGCACATTTGTATGGTGTAATAGTATCATACATTTGGTATTTGTATAGTCAGAATCACTCATGTGTATAATGATTGACAAACATTCCCTTTTTATAAACCTGTTGGTAATATATAATAGGTAGTGTCGTGCGAAATGCTTATACACATGTGGATAACGAAGACTCTACGGCTTGCTTGTGGATATCTTTTTGAGGGTAAATATGTTATCCTATACTGTTAGTAATATGAATGAGTGCATAAAGGAATCACTGAATAGATGCAACTTTAGGAGGTAGTCTCATGGAGACAGATACAATAACGGCAATTTCTACTGCACTAGGAGAAGGAGCCATTGGAATTGTGCGACTGAGTGGTCCACAGGCTATTCAAACTGCAAATCGTTTATTTAAGGGGAAAGATTTAGAACAAGTCCCTTCACATACAATTCATTACGGTCATATCGTTGACATAGAAACAAATGAAATCATCGATGAAGTGTTGGTTTCTATTATGCATGGTCCCAAAACATACACGCGGGATGATGTAGTAGAAATAAACTGTCATGGTGGTGTGGTTGCTGTCAAACGAACTCTTTCAGCTGTATTAAAAGAAGGAGCACGTTTAGCAGAGCCTGGAGAATTTACGAAACGGGCATTTCTCAACGGCCGTGTAGATTTATCGCAAGCTGAAGCTGTCATGGACGTCATCCGTTCAAAAACAGATGAAGCGATGAAGGTCGCCCAACACCAAATGGACGGGAGATTATCTCGACTGATTCAGCAACTCAGACAAACACTGATCGAAACAGTTGCTCACGTTGAAGTAAATATTGATTACCCGGAATATGATGATGTAGAAGAAATGTCAGAAGAAATGATGCGCACAAAAACAAAAGAAGTGCATCAAGAAATTGAACACTTACTACATGTCGCCAATCAGGGTAAAATTTTACGTGAAGGGATTCGAACAGGGATTATTGGGCGCCCAAACGTTGGTAAATCATCTCTTCTCAACGCGATCGTTCAAGAAACAAAAGCGATTGTTACGGATGTTCCTGGAACAACACGAGACGTCATTGAAGAATACGTGCAAGTGAGAGGCGTTCCGCTTCGTTTAGTTGACACTGCTGGGATTCGTGAGACAGAAGATATTGTTGAAAAAATTGGTGTTGAACGATCACGCCAAGTGTTAGGTGAGTCTGATCTCATTTTACTTGTGCTCAATAGTAATGAACCATTAACAGATGAAGATAGACATTTATTTGAGGCAGTAAAAGACTTAAGAGTGATTGTTCTCCTCAACAAAACAGACTTGCCAAGTAAAATGAATATGAATGAAGTGAAAGATTTAGCAGGAGACTTCCCAGTCATTCCCACTTCATTTATTCACGATCAAGGAATCGAAGCGTTAGAAGATGCTATTCAAGAATTGTTTTTTGCTGGAGAAATTTCTAGTGGAGATATGACCTATGTTTCAAACGTTCGTCATATTCGTTTACTTGAAGAAGCAAAAGAATCGTTAGAAGAGGCCATGCAAGGGTTAGAGTTACACATGCCCATTGATATCGTTCAAATAGATGTAACAAGAACATGGGAATTACTTGGAGAAATTATTGGAGATACAGCAAGTGACGGGTTAATTAATCAGTTGTTCTCGCAATTTTGTTTAGGAAAATAATTGAATGAATTTCATAATTACCAAAATCAGCTATGTCAATACAACATATAGTTTCGAAAGGTTCAACGAAACTACATGTTGAAGTGGCTTAGCAGAAAATACGTATTATGAAATTCATTATATGCATAAAAGAAAGGATGAAAACAGATGGTTTTTAACGCAGGAAAATACGACGTAATTGTTATTGGTGCGGGACATGCAGGTGTTGAAGCAGGTCTTGCTGCTGCACGTATGGGCTCAAAAACACTTATGCTTACACTTAATTTAGATTTAATTGCCTTTATGCCATGTAACCCGTCACTCGGGGGACCAGCAAAAGGGATAGTTATTCGCGAAATCGACGCACTTGGTGGAGCGATGGGCCAAGTCATAGATAAAACACATATTCAAATGCGTATGTTGAACACAGGAAAAGGTCCAGCCGTACAAGCATTACGTGCGCAAGCTGATAAGCCACTTTATATAAAAGAAATGAAACGTATCATTGAAAATGAACCAAACATTACGTTGAAACAAGGAATGGTTGATGAACTGATTATTGAAGATGGTGTTTGTACAGGGGTATTAACAGAAACAAAAGCTGCGTATTATGCGGACGCTGTGATCGTAACGACAGGTACGTTTATGCGTGGAAAAGTACTCATGGGGGATATTGAGTACGAAAGTGGCCCTAATAACCAACGCGTATCGATTAAACTTTCGGAAAACCTTGAAGATCTAGGTTTCGAGCTTACTCGGTTTAAAACCGGAACACCACCACGTGTTCACAGCGATACGGTAGACTATTCAAAAACTGAAATCCAACCAGGAGATGAAAAGCCACAAGCATTTTCATTTGAAACAACAGAATATATTACTGATCAAGTGCCTTGTTGGTTAACATATACGAATGAATTTACACACCAAGTCATTAATGATAACTTAACTTTATCCTCGATGTATTCGGGCATGAAGCGGGGGACAGGACCAAGATATTGTCCATCAATTGAAGACAAAATCGTCCGGTTCCATGATAAACCTCGCCATCAAGTATTTTTAGAGCCTGAAGGTAGAGATACAGAAGAAGTGTATGTCCAAGGATTATCTACATCACTTCCTGAATCGATTCAACACGAACTTGTACGAAGTGTCCCAGGACTAGAAAATGCGACGATTATGCGCCCAGGATATGCAATCGAATATGATGCTGTTATTCCTACACAGTTATGGCCAACGCTTGAATCCAAAAAGATCTCTGGATTGTTTACAGCAGGTCAAATTAACGGAACATCAGGCTATGAAGAGGCAGCTGCACAAGGAATCATGGCGGGAATTAATGCTGCCGCTAAAATTCAACAAAAAGATGCATTTATTTTAGATCGGTCACAAGCATATATTGGTGTACTGATTGATGACTTGGTTACAAAAGGTACACGGGAACCATATCGCTTACTCACATCACGTGCTGAATATCGTTTACTTCTTCGTCACGACAACGCTGACTTACGATTAACTGATATTGGGTATGAACTTGGGCTTATTCCTGAGGAACGTTACGAACGATTCAGCTACAAGAAAGAGCAAATCGAAGCGGAAAAGGATCGCCTACGTAAAGAAACGATTAAGATGACCGAAGACGTTCAAAGCATTCTTGATGAAGCGGGTTCTACTCGATTAAAAGATGCTGCAAAAGCATACGACTTATTAAAACGTCCAGAAGTAACCTATGCACATATTGAACGTATGATTGGTGCAAATGAAGAAATCATGCCAGAAGTGAAAGAACAAGTAGAAATTCAAGTGAAATATGAAGGGTATATTAAAAAGGCAAATAGCCAAGTGCAACGAATGTTAACTCTAGAGCATAAAAAAATCCCTGAAAACATTGATTATGATGCGATTCATAGCTTATCAAGCGAATCAAGAGAACGATTAAAAAGCGTACGTCCATTATCTGTAGGGCAAGCTTCCCGCACAGCAGGAGTTACACCGGCTGACGTCTCAATTTTAGCCGTATATATTGAACAAGGGAAAATCGCACGTGTCAATGAGGAACCTATTTCACAAGAATAAGTGACAAGCCACTAACTGGTCTATAGGTACAAAACTACAGACCAGCTGAGTGGCATACATAATGTACACCAACAAATCAGAAGGAGATTGTATATGCGTCCAGAACAATTTTCAGAAGCTTTAAAAGAAAAAGGCATAGAACTTACAAACCGACAAATGGAACAATTTTCAGTTTATTTCAAAACACTTGTAGAGTGGAATGAAAAAATGAATTTAACAGCAATTACAGATGAGTCAGAAGTATACGTGAAACATTTTTTTGATTCCATCTCAGCTGCATTTAATTATAATTTCAATGAAAATAAATCTTTAACCGTTTGCGACGTAGGGGCAGGTGCAGGATTTCCGAGCATTCCACTTAAAATTTGTTTCCCACATATACAAGTAACCATCGTTGACTCGCTTAAAAAGAGAATCGGCTTTTTAGAAGAGCTAGCAGATCAATTAGATCTTGATGGTGTAGCTTTTTATCATGATCGAGCAGAACAATTTGGACAAAACAAATCTTTTAGAGGACAATTTGACGTCGTACTTGCACGTGCAGTTGCTCGCATGTCTGTTTTAAGCGAATTATGTTTACCACTCGTTAAAAAAGATGGTATCTTTTTAGTCATGAAAGGTGCGCAAGCTGCAGATGAACTTTCTGACGCCGAACGAGCAATTCAAGTACTAGGTGGGAAAGTAGAAGATGCATTTACATTTTCCTTGCCAGTTGAAGATAGTGATCGAACCATCTACCACATTCGAAAATTAAAAAACAGTCCTAAGAAGTATCCAAGAAAACCAGGAACACCAAACAAAGAGCCGATTATGTAGCTTAAACACCCAACAAAAAATGGCGTTTATGTAAGAAGAGGAGGTGTATTCATTCCTCTTCTTTGTTTATCTATGGTAAAATAGAAATACATCATTGAAACGTATTTTCTTGTTGGTTAGACAATTGTTTCACGTGAAACAATTACCTTCATTTTATTCCGAACACAAACGTCTATAACGTTTGTAGCTATAAATATAGATAACTAAAGTAGTTTAAAGGTGGTGAATAGATGTGTTAAATCCATTTAATCGTATTTTTGGTTCGGGTGATAAACAATCTAAGGATGAAGCGGAACTAGAAAGTGAAAACCAATTTAGTCAAGATGAAGTTGTTCATCTCTCTGTTGAACAGATCATTCCAAATCAGTTTCAACCACGCTCTGTTTTTAATGAAGAAAGAATAAAAGAACTGGCACAAACAATTCATACACATGGATTGATTCAACCAATCGTCGTTCGACAAACTACAGAAGATACATATGAACTGATTGCCGGAGAACGAAGATGGAGAGCGGCTGAATTACTAGAATGGAAAGAAGTTCCCTGTATTATTCGAGATATGACTGATACAGAAACAGCATCCGTTGCCTTAATTGAAAACTTACAAAGAGAAGAACTTACCGTGATTGAAGAAGCTAAGGCGTATGCTCAATTACTTAAAATGCATGGTTTAACGCAAGAAGCACTTGCGCAGAGGCTCGGCAAGAGTCAATCAACGATTGCCAATAAATTAAGATTATTAAAACTGTCAGAAGAAGTACAAACAGAATTGTTAAACAAAACAATTACTGAAAGACATGCACGAGCGATCATGAAAATATCAGATGAAGAAACCCAGTTACAAGTATTACAAGCAATCTTACAATCTGATTTAAACGTTCGACAAACAGAAGAGTATATTGAGGAGCTACATGCACCTCCAAAAGAGAAGAAAAAGAAACCTGTTTTAAAAGGGTTCAATAAGGATATTCGAATTGCAATGAACACCATTCGACAGTCATTGCACATGGTTACCGAAACAGGGGTAGACGTGGAAACAGATGAAGAAGAGCACGATGATTATTATCAAATAACTATAAAATTACCTAAGAAATAATACAAAATTATATTATTTTAAGACAAACAAGCTCATCTATACTACTTGATGAGCTTGTTTTAACGTATATAACTGTTCCACATAATAAAAAAACAGTTTTAATAGTTTTTATACGACGAAAAATGATAGAATGGAAGATAGTCAACAATAAATAAGCAAAAATAAATACATTTCAAGATAAAATCTCGTATTAATAGGTAGGTGCCACATAAATGGGTAAAATAATATCAATTGCAAATCAAAAAGGTGGTGTTGGAAAAACAACAACATCAGTAAACTTAAGTGCTTGCTTAGCACAACTTGGAAACAAAGTTTTATTAGTAGATATCGATCCACAAGGAAACGCGACGAGTGGAGTAGGGATTTCTAAAGGTGACATGGATAAGTGTGTATATAACGTTTTAGTTGAAGATTTACCAGCATCGGAAGTGTGTGTGGAGACAAACACACCAGGTTTAGACATCATTCCAGCAACCATTCAGCTCGCAGGAGCAGAAATTGAACTCGTTCCGACAATTTCACGTGAAATACGCTTGCAAAAATCTTTAGATGAACTTAGAAGTAAATATGACTATATCATCATTGATTGTCCACCATCTCTAGGTTTATTAACGATTAACTCATTAACAGCTTCTGATTCCGTACTTATACCAGTACAATGCGAATTTTATGCACTAGAAGGACTTTCACAGCTGTTAAATACAATTAGACTTGTCCAAAAGCATTTAAATAAAACATTAATGATTGAAGGCGTTTTGTTAACAATGCTAGACGCACGGACAAACCTAGGTATCCAAGTCATTGAAGAAGTTAAAAAATATTTTCAAGACAAAGTATACAAAGCAATTATTCCTAGAAATGTCAGGTTAGGAGAAGCGCCGAGCCATGGACAGCCAATCATCACATATGATCCAAAGTCCAAAGGTGCTGAGGTATACCTTGAATTAGCGAAGGAAGTGTTGAAAAATGACGAAAAGGTTAGGTAAAGGATTAGATGCATTTTTTACGAACATCGAGGATACTTCAGAAGAGGCAATCGAACAAATCGCAATTGAGGAATGTCGTCCCAACCCATATCAACCAAGGAAAACCTTTGAAGCGGATGCGATTGAAGAGCTAAAGGAATCCATACTAGAATATGGTATTATCCAACCGCTTATTGCCCGAAAGAGCATCAAAGGCTATGAAATTGTTGTAGGTGAAAGACGACTACGTGCTGCAAAAGAGGCTGGGTTAACAGAAGTTCCTGTAATCGTTCAAGAGTTAACAGATGAACGGATGATGGAGCTCGCACTCCTTGAAAACTTACAACGGGAGGACTTAAATCCCATTGAAGAAGCGACAGCTTACAGTACTCTTATGAGAGAATTAAACATCACCCAGGAAGAGCTTTCTCGACGTCTTGGGAAAAGTCGCTCACATATTGCAAATATGGTTCGTCTTCTGTCATTACCAACAAACGTAATTGCTTATATGAATAATGGAGAACTAACGATGGGGCATGGTAGAGCATTACTTGGGATAAAAGAAAATGCCAACGTTGAGCCTTTAGTAAAACGTATTTTGGCAGAAAAGCTAAATGTAAGACAAGTAGAAAAAATCATTCAGGAAATGCATGAAAAACCACTCAAACGTAAAAAATCCGAACAAAAGAAAGATATCTTCTTACAAGAAAAAGAATCAGCTCTTCAAAATCGACTTGGTACAGGCGTATCGATCCAAAGAGGTAAACGAAAAGGTAAAATTCAAATCGAATTTTATACGAATGATGATTTAGAGCGTATTATTGATTTGTTAGAGTCCAAGTAAACTATAGAACTCTCTATTTCTATGAGATATACTGCACTATTTAACAGGCTGAACAAAGATAATTTCTTCTAATCAGCCTTTTCCATGTGAATACTATGAAAAGGGAGGGCAAATACATGATCTATTTTGATCAGGCAGCGACCTCTATTCCTATGTTACCAGCCGTAATTGATGAAATGGTACATACGATGGAACATATTGGTGCAAATCCCGGACGCGGTACACATGCATTGGGAGTCCAAGCGAGTGATATAGTATTAAGAACGAGATCAAAAGCATGTGATGTTTTTGGTGTGCAACATGTCAATCAATGTTTGTTTTTCTCAAGTGCAACGGTTAGTTTAAATCAAGCTATTTTAGGCTATCCTTGGGAAGAGGGTGACCATGTGATTGTGTCCACAATGGAACACAACGCAGTCAGGCGCCCACTTGAAGTTGCTAAGCAAAGGTATAATATCAACATTACTTATATCCATTGGACAGGAAACAAAGAAGAATTTGTCGCTCAAATTAAACAGCACATTACTCCTCATACAAAAATGATTGCTCTGACACATGCATCAAATGTTACTGGAGATATTTTACCAGTGGAAGAAATTTGTAAGGGTGTTTCTGAGACGAAAGAAATCACAACATTAGTAGATGCATCACAAACGATAGGGCATATATCCATTGATATGACGAAGAGCAATATAGACATGCTAGCATTTCCTGGTCATAAAGGATTAAGAGGGCCTAAAGGCATTGGTATGTTACTCGTAAACAAAGAAATTGAATTAAGTCCTATTCACTTTGGTGGGAGTGGTGGGCAGGCACTATCTACATCACCTCCGATAGAATGGCCCCAACGCTTTGAGACAGGAACAATGAATGTTCCAGCGATTGCAGGCTTATACGCATCACTTTGCAATATGGAAAAACATATGAAAGAGAATGTTTCACGTGAAACAAAGTTAGTCACAAACATACAGGCTGCACTTGAAAAGATAGATAATATTGTAGTTTATGGCCCATCTATCCATGATCAAAGGGTACCGGTTGTCGCTTTTAATATAAAAGATGTAGATTCAGAGGAAGTAGCACTTATATTGGATGCACACTATGATATTGCCGTACGTGCAGGGCTCCATTGCAATGCTTTAGGACATGAAACATTGCATACAACTGATCAAGGAGTCATTCGGGCAAGTATAAACGCAACGAATGTAGAAGAGGAAGTACAAACGTTTATACAAGCTGTACAAGAAATTGCAGCCTCATATAAACAACTAGACTAAAACAAGTGAGGACAAGTAATGGTATTATTCGGGACAATTGTAAATGGGCTAGGCATTATTATAGGTAGTACATGTGGATTGGCTTTTACATCCATTAAAAAGTCGATTAAAGAAACAGTCATGCAAGCAATTGGGCTTGTAGTGTTCGTAATAGGTATTCAAATGGCACTATCTACTGAAAACATTATAATTGTATTAATAAGTATGTTACTAGGTGCAGTCATCGGAGAGTTGCTACAATTAGAGTATAAGATTCAAAAATTCGGTGCATATATAAGCGTAAAAACAGGTTCTCACGAAGGAAAAAACGGCTCATTTGCAGATGGTTTTGTTGCAGCGTCGTTGCTATTTGCAGTTGGAGCAATGGCAACGATTGGAGCACTTGACAGTGGTATACGCTTAGACCATGAGCTGTTATTAACAAAAGCAGCACTAGATGGCTTCACAGCGCTTGTGCTTACGTCAACGCTGGGAATCGGAGTGTTGTTTTCATTTATTCCTGTTATGTTTTATCAAGGGACTATCGCCTTATTAGCTACTCAAATAGAAGCAATAATACCTTCCGGACATTTGGATGGGTTTATGAATGAAATGACATCTGTTGGTGGGATTCTCATTGTGGCAATTGCATTAAACATCCTAAACATAACGAACATTCGAATAGCAAATATACTCCCAGCTGTAGTAGTGGTAGCAGGAGTATATGCAGTAGCAAAGATATTGTTCTCCATGTAACTTATTTATATTACTCGTTTCCGTTCGGTTAAATAACGATCGAGGGTAAATAGAAGCTTTGCAATTTTGTGAGCCATATCCATTACAATAGAAAGTCTAGTGTTTTGCAAGATTTGAAACTCCATAAAGCCACTTATGTTTACGATTCCGGCAATATATATATCACCAACATTAGGTAGCTCTTTTTGTAAAGCAGCACCAGGTTGTAATGAACCTTTACCGACTAAAATAGATCCGATAGAAGACGCTTTTCCAAGAGAAGCATCAATCGCGATGATAAATGGATTCTTATAAGTAGAATAAATAGTATCGATTGTTTCTTTTAAGTTTTTCGCATGAACAGGGGAGTGTACTGTCCCATATACATTCATATGATTAAGCTTTAACTTAGACAAATAAGTTCCAACAAAAGGACCTAATGCATCTCCTGTACAGCGATCGGTTCCAATACAAACAATGATGATTTGTTGATTACTGCCTGGGAGATACGAGCGAATATGTTTAATCATATGTTGATTAAAATCAAGGTCTTGAAAGTGTTTACGAGTTTGTGTAGCAATAGAATAAGGAGTTTCACTTGTCATCATATTCAATTTCCTCCATGAACATATTGTTACAGTATACGGTCATCAAACACTTTCTATACATGATTTTTAAAACTATAGGACAAACATCTCATCAGTACCGATTTATTCGCTATATGAGGGTGGTATATGGTATTTTAAACGTAGCTCATATGAAAAATGCTTGTAAAAATACATGTGTATTTATAAGGATGGGGGTTGATTCTATGAGTGATAAAAATTTTGAAATTAATGATGTTGTTGAAATGAAAAAACCACACCCTTGTGGGGAGAATGAGTGGCGCATCATTCGAATGGGAATGGATATTCGAATTAAATGTTTAGGGTGTGATCATAGTGTAATGCTGCCACGTAGAGAATTTGAAAGAAAAATGAAGAAAATTATTCAAAAAGCAAATGCTACATGATAATAGCTAAAGAAATTTCAAAAAATAAGTAGGAAAATGCACTTTTGTCAATTTGATATATAGGTAAAATGAAAATTTGTAAGCTTGTACGTATTTTTTATTCCATCTATAATAAGTTTTGAAAAGACATGCATGCATGAATTCCTTAAGGAGTGGAAGTTGAATGTCATCTTTAACAGCAGGAATCGTTGGTTTACCAAACGTAGGTAAATCAACACTATTTAACGCAATCACGCAAGCCGGTGCAGAATCAGCAAACTATCCGTTTTGTACCATTGATCCAAACGTTGGAATTGTCGAGGTACCAGATCATCGACTGCACGAATTAACGAAAGTCGTCCAACCGAAAAAAACAATTCCTACAGCATTTGAATTTACTGATATTGCAGGAATCGTAGAAGGTGCAAGTAAAGGGGAGGGATTAGGAAACCAATTTCTCTCACACATTCGACAAGTAGATGCTATTTGTCACGTCGTTCGTTGCTTTGAAGACGATAATATTACACACGTATCAGGTAAAATCAATCCAATTGATGATATAGAAGTCATTAACTTAGAGCTTATTTTAGCAGACTTAGAAACAGTTAATCGCCGATTAGAACGCGTACAAAAACTTGTACGTCAAAGAGATGAAGCAGGGATAGCAGAGTTTGAAGTGTTAGAAAAGATCCAAGAAACACTAGAAAGCGATGCTCCAGTTCGCTCGCTAACATTTAACGAAGACCAAGAGAAAATTGTACGAGGCCTTCATTTATTAACAAGTAAACCGGTGTTATATGTAGCAAACGTTGGTGAAGATGAAGTAGCAGACTCGGAAAGCAATGAACAAGTTAAAAAGGTGAAAGAGTTCGCTGAAAATGAACAATCTGAAGTAGTTGTCATCTGTGCAAGCATTGAGTCAGAGATCTCCGAACTAGACGAAGAAGAGAAAGAGCTCTTTTTAGAAGAGTTAGGTATTGAACAATCTGGACTTGATCAACTTGTACGTGCAACATATGACTTATTAGGCCTAGGAACCTACTTTACAGCAGGTGTACAAGAAGTAAGGGCTTGGACCTTCCGTAAAGGAATGAAAGCTCCTGAGTGTGCTGGAATCATTCACACGGACTTTGAAAAAGGATTCATCCGTGCAGAAACTGTTTCTTATGATGATTTAATGTCAGCTGGATCAGAAGCAAAAGCAAAAGAAAATGGTAGAGTACGTTTAGAAGGTAAGGACTATGTTGTTGAAGATGGAGATGTTATTCACTTCCGCTTTAATGTATAAAAAAATATTGTTGTGTTATAATGCATTCTTTGATATAATTTAACCTTGTGAGTAATGAAAATTATTCCTTGCTCTTTATGAATGATAATCTAAGTCACATAGAGAGCCGCTTAAGACCAAAAGGAGGTGTAACGGATGAGAAAATATGAAATTATGTACATCGTCCGCCCAGATATCGAGGAAGAAGCGCAAACTGCTTTAATTGAGCGTTTCAACAAAGTATTAACAGATAATGGAGCGGAAATCGAGAAAGTTGATGAAAAAGGCAAACGTCGTTTTGCATATGAAATCAATAACTATCGTGATGGATACTATATCGTCCTCAATTTCACTGGTGGAGAAGAAGCAGTAAACGAATTCGACCGCCAAGCGAAGTTCACAGATGATATTGTACGTCACATGGTAGTTCGTGATGTTGAATAAAAAAAGGGAGTGGTTCTGATGTTGAATCGTGTAGTTTTAGTAGGTAGATTAACAAGAGATCCTGATCTACGTTATACACAGAATGGTACAGCAGTTGCTAACTTTACGATAGCAGCGAACCGTCCGTTTACAAATCAACAAGGTGAAAGAGATGCGGATTTTATTAACTGTGTTATTTGGCGCCGTCCAGCTGAAAATCTTGCGAACTATATGAAAAAAGGGAGCATGATTGGAGTAGATGGCCGTATACAGTCACGTACATTTGAAGGTAAAGATGGAAAAACTGTTTATGTAACAGAAGTTGTTGCAGATAACGTTCAATTTTTAGAGCCAAAAGGTTCTTCTCCACAAGGAGCTGGACAAGGTCAACAGCCATCAGGATACCAACCAAATCAGAATCAACAACAACAGTCTCAACCGAACTTTAATGATGACAATATCTTTAAAAATGACGGTGAACCAATCGATATTTCAGATGATGATTTACCGTTCTGATCAGCGTACAGTGTGTAAATATTAAATGACGATATAAGCCTTATGTGTAAAGGTTTATAACCGTTGTAAATGTGTGTAATTGTGTGAAAAGAGCATGATTGTGTGATTGTGCTCATTGAATAATTGTGTGAACGAAAACACTTTTGAGTAATATCTAGAAGTATATTGCTCAAAGGTGTTTTTTTATGTCCTTTTTTGTTTGAAAGAGAGGATGTTTTTATAGAGACGCTTGATGGAACCGAGTGTTTGCATTAGTATTCTATGCAAAGGTAAAATGTTTAAGATGTTGAACATCATAACATTTAAGGGAGGTAGGTTTTTTGTTAAACACGCATACACGTTTTTATTCAAGATTAGGTATTATACTTGTTCTCATTTATATTTTACTATTTCTATCAACTGGTTTAGACAAAATGGCAACGTATAGTCCATGGTTAGCATTTCTAGTGTGTGTTGCACTTTCTGTTGGGGGATTTGTTGTATCAATTTTATCAATAATTGGGAAAAGAACTGAACTGACACCTTATCTATCAGCATTCTTCTCATTTTTATTGATTCTTTTTACCATTTTTGTATTCCTATTACCTGAAGGAGGTCTACCGCCAGCTATACCATTATTGTTTAATGAATAAAACGAACCAGCAGTTACTGATGCTAGTAGGGACATTGGCAACTGCTTTTTTTGATATATATAACTTTATATACAAAAAATCAATGGTAGATCAAATTAAAAGAATAGCTAAAAATGACCCCTCCATAGTTAATAGTGATGCACTTTAACTATACGGAACCATACGTATGGTGATGTGAGAGGTCTACTACCCAAATAATGGTTAGTCAGTTATTTGATTCAATCTTTTCATTTAATTGATTGTGTATGTGTTTTAAATCATCGTAATACGTATCTGGTTGATCACTATTTTCAAAATCATTCGTAACGTTTATACCTTCATCTACTAATGATTGCACCTTATCAGGTATTTCACCTTTCTCTTTATAATATTTTAAGTAATTGGTTGATGTTACTACTAAATGATATTTCATATTTTCAGGTGTATATATGTCACTTAATTCAGTTTCTCCGTTAAAATCTTTCATTATAGCTGAAACGTAATTCTCAAATGAACCATCGTAGTAGATTTTAAACCTCAAACCAAAAGGTTGCATGTTTATCAGTTGACTGGTAAAGTGATAAATAAGGAGGTACAACAAAGATGAAAAAAAATACACGTGGGTCACTTATATGGCTTCGAATGATGCGATTTACACACCAAAGCAACCTGCTTTCCAATGAATTTTTAAAACAATTTGACTTAACAACAGCTCAGTTTGATGTGTTAGTTCAAATTTCAACATATACGAAACTAACCCAGAGTGAATTGGCTGAAAAGGTGACGGTAACACAAGGCGGAATTTCTAGGATGCTAGCGCGGTTGGAAAAGGAACAGCTCATTAAACGTGAACAGGATTGGAAAACAAAGATGATTTCACTCACAGATAAAGGGCGAGAAAAGCTTGAACATGCTTATGAAGCTCAATTAGCATTTCAATCATCCTTTTTTGAAGATTGTCTATCAAAGGAAGAACAACAAACTTTGTTGAGACTCTTGTCACGTGTACAAAAAAATAGTGAAAAGATGTTTCTTAAAAAATAACATTTATTTATCACTTGACTAGTCAACATACTGAAGGAGGGGATGTAATATGTACACGATTCCAGGTCATCATCATATTTCTATGATTACGAAAGATGTACAGAAAAACAACTATTTTTATAAAAAGGTTCTAGGATTACGGCGAGTAAAAGTGACGGTGAATCAAGATGATCCATCAATGTATCATTTATTTTATGGAGATTTAACTGGTAGTCCAGGAACTGAGCTCACTTTTTTTGAAATGCCATTAGCTGGAAGTACACATCGAGGAACAAATGCGATTACACGAATTGGCTTGATTGTTTCTTCAGAAGATAGTCTCCTGTACTGGAAAGAGCGATTTGAACGACTGAACGTCAACCACGGGGAGATAACATCATATGCGAATCGTCCTGCACTTCATTTTGAAGATGTAGATGGATTACGAATGGTTCTTCTCGTTGTAGAAGGACAGACATTGCCCCACTTTGAATATTGGGATCAATCACCTGTTCCGAAAAAGCATCAGATTCAAGGAATGGGGCCTGTTGAGATAACTGTACGTCGTCTAGAAAAAATAAAACGAACATTAACAGATGTACTCGGATATTCAGTTGTTTCAGAGGAGGAGAATGAAGTCATTTTTCAATCGGTAAAAGGCGAAGTATTTGGAGAAATTATTGCTAAATACGAAGATGGACCGCTTGAAAGACCTGGTCGAGGCAGTGTCCATCACTTAGCAATCCGTGTAAAGAATGAGGAGGAACTCAAATATTTTGAAGAACAAGTTCAAAAACAAGGTTTCCATTCTTCAGGAATAATCGATCGGTTCTATTTTAAAAGTTTATACTTCCGAGAGTCAAACGGGATTGTATTTGAGATTGCTACAGATGGTCCAGGGTTCACAGTGGATGGGGATGTACAAACTCTCGGAGAACAATTAGATTTACCCCCACAATTACAAGAACGGCGTGCTGAAATTGAAGCAAAACTAACACCAATAGAGGAGATGTAAACATGATGAATAATTATCGTATCAATCCGTCTGAAGGAATGGAATTTGGACTGTATTCTTTAGGGGATCATATTATGAATCCATTAACAGGTAGTCGCATCTCAGCTCAAGAACGTATCAATGAATTCATTGAGATGAGTCAATTAGCAGAACAAGCGGGGATTGATGTGTTTAGTGTTGGAGAAAGCCATCAGACACATTTCACATCTCAAGCTCATACCGTTATTTTAGCAGCTATTGCTCAAGCAACTAAAAAAATTAAAATTACTAGTTCATCTACGGTATTAAGTGTGTTAGATCCCGTACGCGTGTATGAAGATTTTGCTACGATTGATCTTATATCCAATGGACGAGCCGAGATTGTTGCTGGTCGAGGTTCTCGTGTGGGAACTCACCAACTTTTCGGTGTTGATTTACAAGATTATGAAGAGATTTACGAAGAGAAATTAGAGCTGCTCAAACAGATCAACGAAAATGAAGAAGTTACATGGAACGGACATTTCCGTCCACCATTAGATCGAGCTAAAATTTTACCACGTCCTTTACACGGTTCAATGCCAATTTGGCGAGCTGTTGGAGGTCCTCCTGCAAGTGCTATCAAAGCAGGTTCCATGGGAATTCCAATGATGCTTACGACATTAGGTGGTCCAGCGATGAACTTTAGAACGTCAATCCTTGCATATCGTAGAATGGCTGAACAAAATGGGTTTGATCCAGATAGTTTGCCAATAGCGACAACGAGTTTATTTTATGTTGCTGATACAGAAAAAGAAGCATTACGAGGGATGTATCCACACTTAAACACTGGATTTGAAGCAATTCGAGGTACGGGATATCCAAAACAACAATTTGCACAGGCGACAGATTATCGTGATGCACTGATGGTTGGTAGTAAAGAACAAATTATTGAAAAAATATTATATCAACATGAACTTTTTGGTATGCAACGATTTATTGCCCAAATTGATTTTGGCGGTGTACCATTTGATAAAATTATGAAAAACATTGAGCTGATTGGAAATGACATTATTCCAGCGATCAAAAAGCATACGGCTACGAAATAGACACATGAAGTAGGTAGGGGGAGAAATATCATATGAAAATTGTAGTATTATCAGGATCAATCGTTGGTTCTAAAACAAAAATAGCTATGGAAAAAACGGTAGATATTTTAAAACAGTCGTTCCCCAGTCACGATATTCAACTATTAGATTTAGCTGAATATACAATCGAATTTAGTGATGGACGTAACTATTTTGAATATGAAGGAGATACAAAATATATTACAGAGAGAGTTATGGCAGCAGATGCCATTATTATTGGAACACCAGTGTTTCAAGCGTCCATTCCAGCAACTCTTAAAAACATTTTTGATTTATTACCAGTGAACGCCTTTCGTGATAAAGTGGTGAGCAGTGTTGTCACTGCTGGGACACAGAAGCATTATTTAATTGTGGAACAACAATTAAAGCCCATATTATCTTATATGAAAGCCCATATCGTTCCAACGTTCGTATTTATTGAGGAAAAGGACTTTTTGCGTAAAGAAATAGTGAATGATGATGTCCTTTTCCGTTTGGAGCGATTGGTAGAAGATACTGTATTAACAGTAGAAGCGTTTGAAGCGATTCGTAAAAGGAAAGACGAGGAATATGATTTTTAAAAATCATATATCTCGAATTCAATATATAACATGTTTCCCTATCAGTTGATACATCAACTGATAGGGAATGGACATAAGAATAAAGGAGATAAAGACTCATGATTGTATCGGTTGTTTTACAAGTATTACTTGGTATAATGTGAAAATTAAAGGATTTTTTTTAACACCATCGAATCTTAATGTAAGTGAACTGTCCAACATAGTGTGTGGAGGACAAGCATTCACTTTTTAAGATAGATGGTGTTTTTTTGTTCATTGACTGGTAGAAATACTCAAGAGGGAAGTGTGAAAAATTTAGCTGTTATCTCCATTTAAAAAGGACGTAATCAGATGCATCGTATTCCATTCTCCCATGGAAAAGAAGGTAATTGGATACTTTCTTTTAAAAATCTTTGATTGAATTTCAGGAGCACTAAATCCTTGTTGATGAAGGGAATGTATTTTTTCCTCTAATTCTCTTAAGTAATTCAGCTTTTCCGTTAATGCCTGGCGCCCGTCTTTTACATAACCCGCGTGGCAACAGAACATTTCCCCAAAGTCATATTCTAATACTTTTTCAATGGATTGCATGATCGTAGGCATGCTTTCTTCCCGCAAGATGACCTTTGTTTGTGGGTGTACGTATAAATCGCCTGAAAACAGCTGTCCTGTCTGTCGATTTAAAAAGGATAAGTGATCTTTTGCATGTCCTGGTGTTTCAATTACATCCCATACGGCATTCCTCGACGTAAATGTTTCAGCGATTGGTTCCGCTTGAAAAGGTCGTCTTCTTCCCCAAAATATTTTTCGGTATAATGGATAGTCTGCTTTCCTAGCACAGTCATCGATGGTTACTTCATTCATGTACAAAGGCAACCCGAACTTCTTTTGTAAAAAGCCGGCACCACCAGTATGATCCTCGTGATAATGAGTGATCATGACTTGATCAACGTCCATTTGTGCGAAAAAGCTTTTAAACTGTGGAAGTAAGGTGTGGGATCCAGTATCGACTAATACACCGTCAATTTCAAAGCAATGCACATTTAATGAAACACTGCTAAAGGATACTTGACCATTTATAAATCGAACATTGCTCACTTTATCTATATGTGAACTCTTTTTCAGAAACATCCACTCACCTCTTTATCGTATCTATAGGGTATCACAAAGTGAATGTCTATTCATTTTCAATATCTCAATTTCTTTTTTATGAAAAAAGGTTTACAATAAAAAGAAGCATATATGAGGAGGTCATTATGAACCATTTCTTAAAAGAATGGAAAGACCCAGCGATATTATTAACCTCCATCGGGATTGCCAGCATAGGGGATTTTGTCTACTTAGTTGCGATCAATATCATCGTTTACCAACTCACACATTCAGCTGCGGCAGTAGCCGGTCTTTGGATGATTGGACCGCTGACAAATATGGTAACGAAGTTTTGGACAGGTAGCTTTATTGATTATCGAAGCAAACGTAAAATCATGATGATTACATACGTTATTCGGGCGTTATTTATTTGTTTTATCCCATTTGCTCCAAATATGGTTGTTACCTATAGCATATTAGTTATCTTAAGTGTGGCAAAAGCATTTTTTACACCTGCATCAACGACGTACATTACAATGGTTATTCCTAAAGAAAAAAGAAAGCGCTTTAATTCAATCCGGTCATTCGCAAGTTCAGGTGCAGTCATTATTGGTCCAGCCATTGGTGGAACGCTCATTTTGGTATTGTCTGTAGAAGTGACGTTGTGGATTAACGCACTCTTTTTTGTTGTAGCAGCATTGTTATTAGCTTGTTTATCTGAAAAAGAGTCGATTCAAAAAGACGCCATTCCTCGATTAAGGCTTGCGCAAGTGGTTCGTGATTTTACTGTTGTTCAGAAATTTATAAAAAATAATATGTACGTTTCCTTGATTTATGTAGGGTATATTTTCATTATGATTTTTTCATTTGCGATGGACGCACAAGAAGTCGTTTTTACTCAACAAGTGATCGGATTATCCGAAATGGATTATAGTTTACTTATAAGTATTACAGGAATTGGTTCAATCGTAGGCGCATTTCTACTATCATTCCTTTCAAATAAACTTTCGTTAAGAGTGATGATTGGGACTGGAATAACGATGTGGTCCATTGGATATGTTATTTACTCATTTTCGTGGTCATTCGCTTCCATTGTCACTGGATTCATCATTATTGGATTTTTCAATGTGTTTTTAAATGCAGGCATTGCGACGTTTTATCAAAATAATGTACCAGTCGAAGTTATGGGAAGGGTCACAAGTATTTACCAACTGATCCAAAGTGCTGGACAAGTGGTTTTCATCCTAGCCATCGGTATTATCGCAGATATTGTATCTCTTCGGTATACGATTGTAACGTTAGCCATTGCTATGTTGATTGCTTCCACGGCATTTTTATATTTTCTATTAAAACCGAGTAAACATGTGTATTTTGAAGAATAGGATGCAAAGTGGGTCATCATTTTGAATTGTGTGAGGAGGAGCATTGGTGGAGAAAAATTATCGGGATTTCATAGGCGATATGTTAGAAGCTTCAGGTGAGAAGGATAACTATAAGGGAAAAGGTAAAGGAAAACCTTTGCCAACACGGTACGTACAACAAGATATCTTTCAAAACTTCCAGGAAAAAACGAAAGATGCTGGGTATTTACCCGTATGGCTCAAATTACAAAAGGAAATATCCGCTCTTATACATGAAGCAACTACCGAAGAGGACGTTGAAGCCATTAATGAAAAAATAAAAAAGTACAACATCATATGTCCTCCACCTATGCAAAAAATGAGAGTGTTTTTAAATGAATTGGATCGTGCAAAGAAGCAGTGGGGATAAAGCTATTGTTTGTTTTAGATTAGGTAGTGTAATAACTATACGTATTAAATAAATTTCTTAATATGTGTGATCCTTGTTGAAAGAAACAGTATCAAACAAGTTACAAAGAGAAAGTTGATATTTACCGTATTATTTGTTAAAAGAAAGGTGTTGGGCTATGCGCATTCATGGGATTCATGTTCAAGGACAAGTAATCGATCCCCAAACTCGTTGTACACATTATCATAAAAATGAGGATATTATTGCTATAAAGTTTAAATGTTGTCAAACGTATTATCCGTGTTATCTATGCCACAACGAATCCGTTGACCATCCTTTAGAAAGATGGAAGAGAAGTGAATTTGATGAAAAAGCAATTTTGTGTGGTGCTTGCGGAACGGAATTGACGATTCAGGAATATATGGACAATTCATCTTCTTGCCCGTCATGTCAAAGCCATTTTAATCCAAACTGTTCAATTCACGCCCACATATATTTTGAAGATGAAAAATGAAAGATAATGTAGGCATTTTTATGAAAGGAGATATGTATGTTAATAAGCAACGATAGAACGCCACGTCACATTCAACAAAAACGAGTGAAAATATTGAAGTCATTCACCATATGTTTCATCATTATGATGCTCGGACTTGTTTGTATTGCGTGTGCAAAGGATTCGCCTGACAAGTCAACAGTAGATGGGGTATCAGATGAAGTGTATGAACAACTTGTACAGCAGTATTTTACAGCAAAGCTCAGTTATGAAATCATTACGGGAGAAGTTGGCGGGAAATATAAAGAAGATTCAAGTTGGGTCACAGATCATGAATTGTATGATGAAGCGGAAGAATATGCTGATGCGCATGATATTCATCCATTCGATGCGTTTCCTAATCCGCTTTTCGTAGAACATAGATCCAATCCAGATCAATTTACCGAGGAAGAGCGAGTATATATTGAAAAGATGGATGAGTTTTTTATAGCTTCCGGTAAAGTAGACCCAGAGGAATACGACCGTTTGCAAGAAGAGTTAGTAGATGAGTTAGACATTAAAGATTCCTATAATATTTATGATGAAACGGAATAGAGTGGATGTACTGCCGTATCCGAGGAGAAAAAGGAGGTCGCGCAATTGTCTGAAATGCAGATCATTCCCTATGGAAATCATGCGTCACAGTTTGGCGAATTACGTATGCCTAAGCACACTCAACCGTGTCCAGTCGTTGTTACTATTCACGGAGGCTTTTGGCAGTCGAAATATGACTTAACCGAAAATCATCCAATATGCGAAGATTTAACGAATCGAGGATTTGCTACTTGGAATATTGAATACCGGAGGGTTGGGGAAACTGGAGGTGGGTTTCCGGGTACGTTTAATGATGTAATCTCTGCAGTGAATACACTTTCTGAGCTAAAGGAATCTTATTCTATCAATCTTTCAAATGTAGTTATTATCGGGCACTCAGCAGGTGGACAATTAGCTCTTTGGTTAGCATCTAGATTAGGTACGTTCCGAGAAGATGAACGCTTTACTACTTTACACATACCAATCAGAAAAATTATAAGTTTGGCTGGAGTAACTGACGTAGAAAAAATGTGGGACATTCATCATACACAAGGACTCGACAGTGTAGTTGCTCATTTTTTAGGTGGCTCACCGGAGGAACAAGCAGAACGGTATAAAATCTCCTCACCAATAGAGTTATTACCAAGATGTGTTGAACAAGTATTAATACACGGTGTATTAGACCGCCACGTGCCCGTACAATTAAGTGAAGATTATTATAAAAAGTTAAAAGAATCAAATGGAAATGTTTCTTTACATGTCTTCGAGGAAGCTGAGCACTTTCAAGTGATCGATCCTACTTCTCATGTATGGGAAACGGTTATTCGTTCGTTGTAAGTATGCTATATGAAAAGGAAGAGTGATATGTATGCGTAGGAATGTCTTTTTTATCATCTCTATTTTCGTAATAATTAGTATACTATCCGGCTGTCACAAATCGATTGATTTTGTAGAGGATGAACCATTCATCCTTTTAACAAATAAGAAAGGTGGGGAAAATTATTATGTGGATTTTTACCCGAGAAATATAGCAGTGTATAGTGATGGAACGATTCGGATTTACACAGAGAGGACAGAGGATATTATTGTTGAAGATGATGCACCTGAAGTTAACGTGCAAATAACGGATGAAGAAGTAGAAGAAATACAGAAAACGATTGAAAAAAATAACTTTTTCCAACTAAAGAAAGAACTGTCTGATCCAGGTGTGATGGATGGTCCATCCCAATATGTTACGGTGTACGCAAAAACAGAGTCAAAACGAGTCGGTGGAGAATGGCCGATTGATGAAAACTTCCAAGCGATTCGAGAAGTTGTTTTAGATCATGTGCGGGAGGAATACAATCAATGGTTAGATGATATTGAAGAATATATTTATGAGGTGAATCCTGGACCGAATGATTAAATGAACGTGTGTTTTCTAAAAAGTCACATAAGAGAGAGTAGATGTAAAATGGACAAATGGATTGGCACTGCCGGAGTGTGTGTGAAAAACAATCGGATGTTAATGGTCCTGCAAGGGACAATGGATGAACCAAAACGTTGGTCTGTTCCTTCGGGTGGATTAGAGGAAGGCGAGACCCTTGAAGAATGCTGTTTGCGAGAAGTGAAAGAGGAAACAGGATAAGACGCTGAAATAGAGCGGCTTTTATATAAAAAAGAAGGAGAAGACCGTGAAGTCCATTACTTCCAGCTACAAATCGTCGGTGGAGAACCAACAGTTCAAGATCCAGATGAGCTTATTTATGCAGTTGATTGGAAGTCAATTGAGGATTTGAAAGAACTACCTCTTTCATTTGAAGAAGACCGAAGATGGTTGATTGATTTTATGAGGCAGTCAGAAAACAATCTTGAACAACATGTAGGGATGCATTGGACAATAGAAGAGGTGCAAGGTTTTAAGGAATTATCATTATTTTTAGCGGACATGAATAGAAAAAAGGAATCACATATTGGATATTGCGGAGAACAACCGGATGAAATACTTCAGACGTTACAAGAGGATTTTGTAGACGAAAATGAAGACGTACCATTTTTTATTGCAAGAGATCATACAGATGCAATCGTAGCAGCAATTGGTTTGGATATTGATGCATCATATGCGGAAGTGTGGGGACCATTTAACCAAACTGCGTCCATGGATATTCAAGCTGCATTGTGGAATGCGTTGACAAAAGCCAATCCATCTGTTGATACATATTCTTTCTTCATCAATCAAGAAAATGTACGACAACAAGTATTTGTGGAAAAACTAGGCGCCAAAAAGAAAGGCGAACATCTCAAACTGCTCATAAACAAACATGATTTTGATCAGGTTCAAGTAATAAAAAGCACTCCATTTGAACAAGAGGACTTTAACGCATTTGAACCATTACATAATGAAACATTTCCGAATACGTATTATGACGCCCAAACAATTGTAGAGAGACTAAGTGACGAGAACATCCTAAAAGTACTCAAAAATGAATTAAGTGAACTTCAAGGCTATGCCTACTTTGAAGTCGACCCAGACATGGCAGAGGCATCTTTAGAATATATCGGTATTTCAAAAGCATTCCAAAATAAATGCTTAGGTACGATGCTGTTAAAAGAAGCGGTGTCGAAAATGTTTACTTTTCCAAACATAAAGGAAATTGCGTTGGTCGTAGAGAATATCAATAGTCCTGCCAATCATATGTATGTGAAAGCTGGTTTTAAGCAGGAAGATATTTTAATAAATTATGAGTTGTAAGATATTTGGAAGGAATGCAGAGAGATGGAAATGAATATTAGGAAATTAAATGAAGAGGATAGCATCCCAATGGATGTGTTATTATTGGCAGATCCATCGAGGGAAAATGTTGAAGACTATGTCAACAGAGGCACATGTTTTGTAGCTACATACAACCAACAAACGGTAGGTGTCTACGTATTGCTGGCAACAAGACCTGGGACTGTAGAACTTGCGAATGTCGCTGTCATTGAAAGTCTGCACGGCAAGGGGATAGGCAAACAGTTGGTGTTGGATGCAATTAGGGTAGCAAAGTCCGCGGGCTACAAAACGATTGAAGTTGGAACTGGAAATTCAAGTGTGGGGCAACTAGCCCTGTACCAAAAATGTGGATTTAGAATCATTGGCGTGGATAAGGACTTTTTCATAAAGCATTATTGTGAAGAAATCTTTGAAAACGGTATTCAATGCAGAGATATGGTTCGATTGTCGCAGGAGTTATAAACCTGCTGGAAGTGAGGGAGAGATGATGAAAAGATTAGTCATTATTACGGTAGGCAAGACACATAGTGGAAAAACAACATTTGCAAAACAGTTGGAAAAAGAATTAGATCACTCCTTTGTCGTAGATCAAGATAATCATGCTACATTTATTCATACGTATTATCAAAAATTGCTACCTACATCAGGAACGAATACATTAAAAACGTCTTTGACAAAATTCATTGTGAATTATGCTAAGGAATATACAGATTTACATATTATCGTAAGCAATTCAAACCTATCGAGAAAAGGGCGCGCATATTTACTAGAAGAAATATATCCGAAAGAGGAATTTGTACGGATTCTCGTGCACTTCGATATTCCAGATGAGATTTTAAATGAACGAGTGAGAAATTCAAAACGTAGTACAAACATATTAAGAAAGCTCATTCATTTGAAGAAGTATTGATGAGACAACAAGTGGCATCCCAGTTAGCAGATGTGAAGGAACCAACAGAAGGAGAAGCGGATGTTCTTTTTGTCGTTAAGAATGGCGAAGAAGCGGAATCCGTTATGAAAAAAATTATCGATATCTCTAAACGCTTGTAATCAAGCAATATTGTTTCGAACTGGGTTTTTATCTTAATTCCATTGGGAACGTATGTTCTTTTGTGCTATAATCAATTTACAATAAGCCAGCTGCACATGAGGGGTTAGGCACACTGTTCGACCTTCTATTTTCTAAGGAGGGAGGTGTTGCCTATGGACGTGGAAACAGCACTTTCGCTGATGATTTCTTTCGGCATGTTGATTGCTTTTATCATGTCCGACCAAAAAAAATAACCCCTCATAGACTCTAGCAGGTATGTGAGGGATTATTTCTCAAACAGTGCCTAGCCCCTCTTGTTGGGGTTTGGTCTTATTGGAACCGTTCCATGTTGATGCATGGGACGGTTTTACTATGATATGATTTTCTACTGTTAGTATACCACGATTGTGTATTTTGTACAGATTTTCATTTGATTGTATAAGACAATCATAAAATGAACTTCCACGTTATTGTATAATGAGAATTAAATGGCTAGTTAAATTGAAGTTTACACTGCATAAATTGATATGTAATTTAGAATTAGTTGATGAGTATATAAGTTTAATTGAAAGCGCGTTCACAGGAGGGCGAACCTATTGAATCTTAAAGAGATTGCAGATTGTTTATTGGTTAAGCAAACGATTGGAAACATAGATATTGAAATTACCGGATTACAAATGGACTCTAGAAAAATAGACCAGGGGAATTTATTTATTTGTGTTCCTGAAATCAAGGGTTTTCTAGAGGACCGACATCCATTTTCTAAAGAGGCAGTAAGAAATGGCGCGGTAGCACTTATTCTTGAGAGAGATGTGGATGTTGACGTCCCGAAAATAATTGTAAAAGACGCAAGATATGCCATGGCGGTTATTGCTTCACATTTTTATGATTATCCCTCAAATGAGATGGGATTGATCGGAATCACAGGAACGAATGGAAAAACGACTACTTCATATATCCTTGATAAAATTTTCGAAGACTACGGATTTATCACAGGTGTAATGGGAAACAACGGTGTGAAAATGAATGGAAAAGTATACCCCACAGATATAAATACCCAAGAACCTCCTTCATTGCAAAGCACTCTTCGAAAAATGAGAAAATGCAATACTAATTATTGTACAATGGAGGTTTCTTCACAAGGGTTAGATATGAAAAGAATATTGGGTTGTAATTTTAAAACGGCTATATTCACAAATTTGACGCAAGATCACATCGATTACCATGGTTCCTTTTCAGACTACAGAAATGCAAAGAGCCTCTTATTTTCTGGACTAGGGACTGCGTACAATCCTAGTGAAAGAAAGTATGCGGTTCTAAACGCGGATGACCCATCTTTTAATTACTTTAAAAAAACAACTTCTGTAGAAATAATTACCTATGGAATAAACAGTACTGCTGATGTAACCGCAAAAAATATTAAAATTACATCAAGTGGAGTTCATTTTTTATTGACATCATTTAAAGGAAATATAGAAATAGATCTTCAATTGATAGGACTTTTTAATGTGTATAATGCGCTGGCAGCTATTACATCTGCCTTAATAGAGGGAATACCACTAAGTAGTATTAGGAATAGCCTATCTCAATTAACAAATATAGAAGGTAGGATGGAGGTAGTTGATGAAGGTCAAGATTATCTTGTTCTTGTAGATTACGCCCATACTCCGGATGGTTTGGAGAATGTGTTGAAGACAATTAAAGAATTCTCAATTGAAAGAGTAATCACTGTATTCGGATGTGGCGGAGATAGAGATAAAAGTAAGCGACCACTCATGGGGAATATTGCTAGTAACTATAGTGACTTTGTTGTTGTAACTTCTGATAACCCAAGGTCTGAAGATCCTATTAAAATTATGAATGATATTGAAAAGGGAATGAAAAAGTCATCAGAGTATGAGATATTGGCTGATCGTGAAGTGGCAATTGGTCTAGCTATTCAAATGGCTTCTAAACATGATGTTGTACTTATTGCTGGTAAGGGGCATGAAACATATCAAATCCTTCATGACAAAACCATCCAATTTAATGATAAAGATATCGCTAGAAGGGCTATTTTAGAAATTTAAATGAGCTAATCATTGGCACTATATTGAAAAAAGAGGTGATGCAGTTGTTTGTAAAAGGACTTAATCATATTACATTTTCCGTTTCTGATTTAGATCAATCGATACAGTTTTATCAAGATGTATTTGATTCTAGATTGCTTGTTAAAGGAAGAAGCACTGCCTATTTTGATTTAAATGGCATGTGGTTGGCACTGAACAAAGAGAAAGATATCCCTCGTAATGAAATACATCAATCCTATACGCACATTGCTTTTACGATAGAGGACAGCGATTTTAATACTGTATATGATACGTTGGAAAAACTAGAAGTAAATATTTTGACAGGGCGTCCTAGAGATGAAAGGAATAAGAAGTCTATTTACTTTACAGATCTTGATGGGCATAAGTTTGAATTTCACACAGGTACATTGCAGGATCGATTAGATTATTATAAACAAGATAAAACGCATATGGAATTTTATGATTTATAAAGTCTATATCGAGTCCCTACTTTTTCCTAGTCTGTACATAAAATAGTACGATTATTCCATATTCTGAATGAAGGGTGTGATGTCTTATGACACATAAACAAACTTTCACAAGCGATAAACAAATACATGAGAAAAAGACGGTAAGGAGATGTTCGATTGGAGAAAAACAAAAACCTGTATTCGGAAACGGATAGGTTGATATTAAGACCACTAGAAAATAG
This sequence comes from Caryophanales bacterium, assembly GCA_026168805.1. GTDB lineage: Bacteria > Bacillota > Bacilli > Bacillales > Amphibacillaceae > CALAMD01. The sequence goes on from JAPFDS010000002.1 coordinate 58,912, forward strand.
GGATTATGAAAAATGGTTGGAAGGCTTCCGTGGCACCCGTCCGCAACAATATAAATACGATAGTCCGAAAATGGATTTGACAGAATGGACGCAAGAGAAATTTAACGACGTGGTTCAAAGACACGAAGAATTAGCTGCTCGGGATGAAGGGTACATTTTAAGCGTTTTTCGGAAGTCGGATTCGAAGCACATTGGTATGGTTGGATTTTGGACGCTTATGAGACGAGAATTTCAATGGGGGTTTGTCGAGTACAGATTTCATAATCAATATTGGAAACAGGGATATGGTAAGGAATCTGTCAAAGAAGGGCTGAATGTAGCATGCCATAACCTCGGCTTTCATCGAATTGAAGCGCATATAAATGAAGATAATACTCCTTCCATTCAGTTAGCAGAACGAGTAGGTTTAACGTATGAATGTAGAAGGAAAAAGTTTATTTATACAGCTGATGAATGGACTGACAATCTTATTTATTATATAACCATATGAATTTCATAATTACCAAGATCAGCTAACCTCGTACAGCATATAGTTTCAAACGCTCTTGGGGAACTATATGCTGTAATGGGGTAGCATAAAATAAGAATTATGAAAGTTCACTAAGCGACGAGTTAAACATCGGTATGAATGTAGAAAAAAATTAAAGGTGGAAAAAAATATGAATCAGGCAGCACAGATGTATTGGGACGAATATTGGAAAGATCAGGAGAAGCCAATGGCTGTTAGCGCATGGCAATTTGGAGGAGAAACTGATTATCTTGCACAATTGGTAGTGGATGGAATAAAAACTGCAACATGCTCTGGACATATATTTTATGAACTTGAAAGCGAACCTCTTCCAACAACCGAAGATTATGGAGTTATTTTGGACACCCAGGAAAAACCTAAAGCAATTGTGAAAATTACGGAAGTCAGGCTAACTCCAATGAATGAGGTTACTGAGGAATTTGCAATTGCTGAAGGAGATGGAACGTATCAAAACTGGTGGGATATTCATGAAGAATATTTTACAGAACAATTAAACGCAGTAGAACTTGAGTTTTCCGAAGATATATTACTTGTATGTGAGCGATTCAAAGTTATTGATATAAAGAGTTGATGAAGGTTCGGTTCATAAAGAGCGGAGGAAATATAAATGAAAAGTTGGTCAGGTTCAGCTGCAGTTTGTTTTAATGAAAGTGGTGAATTGTTAATGGTAAGAGCTTTTGATTCGGATGAATGGGCGGTTCCTTCTGGAGGAATAGAAGAAGGTGAAACCCCCGATTATTGCTGTGTAAGGGAAGTTAAAGAAGAAACAGGGTATGATGTGAAAATTATTGAGGAATTAAAAATGAAAGAGGTTACAATTAAAGGCATAGAAGTAAAAACATATTATTTTAGAGTGGAAAAAATTGGTGAAAGCGACGGTATTGAGGACCCTGATGGAATCATCGCTGAAACTGATTGGAAGTCAGTAGATGAAATAAAGGTATTAAAACACGCTTATCCTGATGATAAAGATTTTTTACTTCAACAATTTTAATTTAGATTCTTCAAGAGAAGGGCACAATTGTTGTAAGAGTATTGTGTTATGATAAAATTAATTCGTTTGCGGTGAATACTTAAGTTTACTGTAGAAAGTGTAGGTGATATTTAATGCAAGACAATATTCAAACAATATTAGGAGAGCTGACGCAATTAAAAGAAAAATTGCAATTAATACGTCCACTCCCTAGTGAAGTATTTCACAGTCTAAGAAATGATTTTCTGGTGAAAAGCACCTACCATTCTAATGCTATTGAAGGAAATACGTTAACAGTGTATGAAACAAAAGCGATTTTAGAAGATGGAATAACGATAGCAGGCAAATCAATGCGAGAACATTTGGAAGCTATTAATCATAAACAAGCAATTATTTTAACAGAAGAGATTGTCAAAAATAAAGAAACCTTTTCAGAAAGATTGATTAAAGAGATTCATGCAATCATTTTACATGGTATTGATCAATCGAATGCAGGTTTATATAGAAAACATAATGTTATTATCTCTGGAGCAAGCCATACCCCGCCTAACCATATAGAAGTTCCACAGTTGATGTCAGAACTTATGGTCTGGTATAACAAAAATAACGAATTACACCCTCTTGAAAAAGCTGCTATGTTACACAGTAAATTTGTAAATATACATCCCTTTATAGATGGAAATGGTCGTACTGCTCGACTATTGATGAATCTTGAATTAATGAAAGCAGGATATCTACCTATTATTATTGAAAATGAACAGCGGTTTAAATATTACGAAATATTGGATATTGCGGCTGTGGAAGGAAACTATATCCCATTTATACAGTTTGTTGCGAATTATGAAAAGCTAGAACTACAACGTTATATTGAAATAATTGAGATGAATGACAATGGAGAGAAGTAGTGTTTAAAGTGCAATAGATTAGAAACCGGTAAATTCCGGAGGTGACTCAAATGAAATGGGAGGATGTAAGGCAAGCTTTTCCAGAACAGTGGGTTTTAATAGATATATGAGAGTGTTGTTAATCTTAATTATTAGCTTTATAACTCTAGTTGGCTGTGGATCAAGTACAAATGGTGAAATGAATAGCAATGTAGAACTAGGTGCTTTTTCAGTAGAGGGTTGCATTCAAATGATTGGAAAGACGATGTTTTTAATGGATCATGATGGAGTCATGATGAAAATAAGTGTAAATAAGATTGATATGAACGAACTCATCGAGGGTAAAAGTTATACATTAGAATTGTCACAAATACTGGAATCTAACCCCCCCATAATTATTGTGGAAAGCTACAAAGAAATAAATAAAAATTATTGTGACTAAAAAACATCTCTTAACTATTATGAATAAATAATGCATCAAAAAAACTTACTATTCAGACTCTATTATGGTATGTTGGAGAATAATTATTATTCGAATGGGGTCGATTGGATTTGTATAGATTGCGATGTTTAGTCTTCTAAAAACAAATTATTATTAGGAGGCTAACAATGAGAAATGATAAATCTTCAAAGGTCATACCTTTTTATGGTGGTCAAAATCCTGAACTGTTTGAAATTGAACGAAGATGCATGGATAGAGAAGGTAAAGTGATTGAATACTTGGACGCGGTTTTGCCTAGTGGCATCGTGATAGATGTTGGCGCTGGTAATGGATATACAGCTGAAAAGTTATTACGTGAAAACCGTCTTATTATTCCGATGGAACCAGATGAAAAGATGATTGATTCAGATAAAAATTTCATTTGGTCACGTGGTGTAGCTCAATCAATCCCTTTTCATGCCAATACGTTTGATGCGATGTACTCTACTTGGGCGTTTTTCTTCGATGGGATTAAAGATATTGATGAAGGACTAAAGGAAGTTGAAAGAGTTGTTAAAAAAGGTAGTCCTATGATCATCGTAGATAATTATGGAGACGATGAGTTTTCTTCGTTTTCACCACATGACATTTCAAGTTCTGTATCTGATTGGGTAAAGCGAGGATTTACCTATGAAGTGATCCACACGGAATTTATATTTGATTCCGTTGCAGAAGCAAAAAAGCTGCTTACTTTCTATTTCGGAGAGTGTGGAGAAAGAGTCAATCAAACAAGGCTTGAGTATAAGGTTGTTGCGTACACAAAGACTAAAATATAAGTTTCAGCTATAGTATGTACGGTAAGGGTGTACTTTCTAAGGAGGAAGTACACTCTTTCATAACCATGCAATACTATTATATGATCGTTTTTAATTGATATTTTGCAATCAGACGATTATATGGAATAAATTACGGTAAGGAAAGAGGGTGATGTTTTGAATGGACTTTTGGAATCTATCAATCAACTAGGTGTATTATTATTACTTCTTAGCACGTTCTTTTACTATCTGCATTTAAGAAAGGTTCGACGGGAACGAAAGTTAACCTCTCTGGAATTCACAATGTTTATTACAACTCAAATTGCATATCTTCTTTGGGCGGGTAGTTTGTTGATTCATATGTTGGATAAAGGATAAATTGTTAGTATAGCTGTCGGTTGCTGCTATGCCTGCACGTTCGTATTGATATACTGTATAGATGAAAGTAACTTATATGATCTGTATTCGTCTAATGGTGCAAGGAGGGATTTTATGAAATTTTCAAGATGGTTGGTATGTATGATTAGTTTGGCAATGTTAACAGTTGTTGGATGTTCCAATACCTCTCATCCAACTACAACAGAAGTGCATGAAACGAAGAATCCCGATGCTGAAGAAATATTAACATTAGATCCGGAAGCAGATATTTTCCAATTTGACGGCGTAATTTATCAAACTGGAATTGATTGGGTGGAAGAGTTAACCTTAACAAAAGACGAACAACTAGGGGAAATAACAGCACGAAATGATACGGACACATATTTTGATGATGGAATGGCGAATAAATTACCTGTTGGTGCAAAAATATTTTCAACGAAAGAGAAAGAAGGGCCTTTGTTACTCGTGGAATCTGAAGGAGAAATGTTGAAGTATTATGGATTGGTTGAAGGCTGAGGATAAAATGGGGGTTGTGCATATACCAATCCTAGAAAGGGGGTACAACACAGATGGTAAATATATTCGACTTCGCATTAATTTCTCTAATGATTTTAACTATATTGATTATACTAATTTCATTTCTCATAGCTATTCCTATATTCACAATTAAAATGTACCGTCGATTGAGCAAGGATATGTCATCTACTAAAAAAGTTGGATTTGGATTTGTACTCACGCTCATTAACGTATTTACTTTATCTGGAGCCTACTTCTTTATTTACGTGGAAATGTTTAAATAGGAATAACGATCTGTTGGTGTTGTGAGAGTGAAAGATAAGGAAGTGGGGGTATAGTGTTTAAAAAGAAGAATAAATTATTATTATTCACTACATTACTTATAATTATATTATTACTAGTAGCTTATAATCAGTATCAAACTAAGAAAATGTATGAAGAACATCTTTCTCAAACTGTCAGTGCTGATATGCAAACTCTTGTTATATCTATTATTAAAAGTGATGAAATATACAAGGGTATATTAGATAAAGGAAATATTACGAGACGTGATGCTGAGTCACTTCGAATATACTCTTATGATATTTTAAGTATTCCTCAAGACTACAATGGTTTAGCCCTTGAATTCGGCAGAATGGGTTCCAGAGAATTTCAGAATAAAATAGCCGATACTGCACAGGAAATAAGTCACTTCTTTTATAAAATGAACGAAGATATCTATGTTGAAGAGAAAAATTTAGATGAAGTAATCTGTGAACTCAATGATGAAAAATCAGATGTTATTCATCTATTAAAAGAGTTGAATTCTTTATGGAGTGAAGCGGTTTTAAAAAATGTAGTCGGAGCCTCGGATTATAACGGGAATTTAGAATATGATAGTGAAAAATTTCAAGACCATTATGGCGATAATAGTTTAACGGATGATTTTTGGGTTGATCTTATAGTGGATATAGATAAAAGTACAAGAGAATTTTTAACGACCCATGAACTAAGGACAGTAAACGATATTTTTAATAAATAAAGTTTTCATACAGAGTTCCATAATGAGAGCGCACTTCTCGAAGGTCATTATTTAGAAAGTTATTTTATAAAATGATGACAATGTTATGATTGTTGGCTATAATAAAGGAGTTCTAAGGTGGCCTTTCATCTTTGGGAGGAGGCTTTTTTTATGATTACTTTACATAATGTCAGCAAGCGTTTTGGTACGTTTCAGGCAATTACGTCTGTATCACTACATATTAAATCTGGGGAAGTGCATGGAATCATTGGCGCAAGTGGAGCTGGGAAGTCCACATTACTTCGGATGATGAACTTGATTGAACACCCTGATGAAGGGGAAATTATTGTCGATGGTCAAACGTTCAATCATTTAAAAGGTAAACAGCTTCGTCACATGCGCCAGACGTTAGCAATGATTTTTCAAGGGTATCATTTAGTCGGAAATAAAACAGTCTTTGATAATGTAGTCGTGGCACTTAAATTGGCTAAAGTTCCGAAAAAGGAACAGACTGCAAAAGTGATGGAGAGCTTACGATTTGTCGGCCTCGAGTCGTTAAAAGATCAATATCCAGCCCAACTGAGTGGTGGACAAAAACAACGTGTAGCTATTGCGCGAGCGATCGTGACTCAGCCACGCGTATTATTGTGTGATGAACCGACGTCTTCACTTGACCCGAATACAACAGCGGAAGTGCTTGAAGTATTAAGACGGATTAATCAAGAATTTGGCGTTACGATTGTCCTTGTGAGTCACGACATGGAAGTGGTCAAAAGCATTTGTGAACGGGTGACGGTAATGGCTCAAGGACAAGTGTATGAAACCGTACAGATTGAGCCAACAGGTATACAAAAATTAGAAAATAGCGCTGAGGAATTTGTGAAGTGGTTGCGAACAGGCGGTGATGAAGACCGTGTTTGATGTATTATCTGAATACCAAGCTGAGATTTGGGTGTCGATTGGCGAAACTTTTATTATGGTTGGCTTTTCGATCCTTGCAGCACTGCTCATTGGCCTTCCAGTTGGAACATTTTTATTCCTATGCCGGAAAGGGCAGTTGATTGAAAACCAAGTTGTCTTTTCATCGCTAAATTTAATCGTAAACATTATTCGTTCTTTTCCATTTTTGTTACTCGTGATTTTCTTGATCCCTTTCACCCGCTTAATCATCGGGACGGCTATTGGTACAGCAGCTGCGACCGTACCAATGTGTATTATTGCAATTGCGCATTACTCTCGGCTTGTCGAGCAGTCGCTGCTCGATGTTCCTAAAGGTGTGATGGAAGCTGCTGTTTCGATGGGGGCGTCTGTGAAAGATATTATTTTTAAGTTTTTATACGTGGAGGCACGCTCATCACTCGTCTTAAGTATGACGACATCGACGATTAGTTTTATTTCTTACTCGACAATTATGGGAGTTGTTGGTGGAGGCGGTATTGGTGATTTTGCCATCCGTTATGGATATCAACAATTTCGCTCAGATTTAATGATCTACATTATTATTATTATGGTAGTTTTCGTGCAACTCGTTCAATATGCTGGCATTACATTCGCTAGAAAAATAGATAAACGATAAGGAGAATTATTTATGAGAAAATGGTTGTTAATGTTGATGGTAGTTGTAGCATCTGTACTCGTCGCTTGTAGTGGTGATGACAATAAGGATGAATCAGCTGATGATGATGGTAATACAGAAGAAAGTGAAAAACAAACAATCAAAGTTGCGGTAGTTGAGTCACCGATGACAGATGTTGTAGAAATTGCCAAAGAGAATTTAGCTGAAGAAAATATAGAGGTAGAAATTGTCGAAATGGGAGACTATATTCAACCAAATGAAGCCCTTGCACATGGAGAGGTTGATGCGAACTTCTCACAACACGTTCCGTTTATGAATCAGTTTAACGAAAATTCAGATGCTCAATTAGTTGATGTTCAGGCCATTTATTATGCGAACTTTGGCCTTTACGGAGATGGGTATGAAAGTGTAGAAGAATTCCCAGAGGATGCAACGATTGGGATTGCTAATGACCCGTCCAATATCGACCGTTCCTTACGTCTTTTAGCGTCACATGATTTAATTGAGTTGAATGAAATCGATGGCGAAGAGTATGGAATTGAGGATATTAACGAAGATTCACATAACTATACATTTGAGGAAGCGGGCATTGCAGCATTGTCTCGATTATATGATGATGTAGATGGGATTATTGTGAACCCGACACACGCAGATAATATAGATTTAACACCAGAAGATGATGCACTAATTACTGAAAAAGAAGATAATAAATTTGCGATTACGCTCGTCACTTCTGAGGAACATGCAGACTCAGAAATCATTCAGAAATTAGAAGAAGCTATGACGAGTGAAGATGTTCGTGAGTTTTTAAATTCCCGTGAAGGTGAAGCAGCGGTACCAGCGTTTTAAAAAGCGGATCGATGACATGCTTTTGAGCACGCTCGAATATACATAAAAAGACCGTATTCAATTTTTATGAATACGGTCTTTTTGTATTTTCTTTTAATCGATGACTGCTTGCATGTGTGCCTTCGTGACTGACCAGTGTGTAGCGGACCAATATCTCTCTTTGTTTTTTATGTAAATAATTTGTGGAGATTCATGTTTGAGCCCTAAATCTTCCTCAATTTTGTTTGATACTGGACGAGATTCTCTAACCTTTACCATTGTATAATCGATATTTTGGTTTGGATTCTCTTGTAAATAAGCATTGTATTCATCTAAAGCATTTGTACTGACAGGACATGTTGTACTATGCTTAAGGATGATTTGATCTTTCTCCGTAGATTTATTAAAAATGTCATCCCATTCCTCAATGGTTGTAATTTCTTTCCAATCCATTTTTACCGTCCTCCTTCATAAATGTTATCTATAATTCTATCTTAACTGTACGGTATGAGTAAAATGTTTGTGGGGGAACATACGAACTATTTATATAATTTAAATTATATAAATACAGGATTTGTATGAGATTATGTGGAAAACACATGAAAAAAGGCCCTTTCTTTTGTATAGTTAAAGTCACAACACAAC
>JAPFDS010000076.1 GCA_026168805.1 Caryophanales bacterium
CTTCTGTATGTATCGTTTGTTTATACAATGAATGTTCGAACTCAAGTGCTTCATTCATCGATTTATCTAGACCTTCGTTGATTGCTTGTTTACTTAAGGCAACAGCAACTGGACCATTTTTACAAATGTGCTCAGCAGTTTTAAGTGCTTCTGCAATAAGTATTCCTTCTTCAAAGATCTCTTCTAACAGTCCAATTTCTTTTGCTTCTGTTGCGTCAATTCTTTGAGCTGTAAAAATAAGACGTTTTGCTGCGCCTATACCAATGATACGCGGTAATCTTTGCGTTCCGCCAGCACCCGGTATAATAGCAAGTCCTGTTTCAGTTAAGCCCATTGAAGCGGTGTTAACAGCATAACGAATATCACATGCAAGCGCTAATTCAAGTCCTCCACCAAACGCGGCACCATTCATTGCAGCAATGACTGGCATCTTTAAATGTTCTACTCTTAATATCGTTTCACCAATGAATGCTACTGTACGTAGTACTTCTTCATCATTCATGTTTTTTCGTTCTTTTAAATCTGCACCCGCGCAAAATGCTTTACTTCCTTCACCAGTAATAATGACACAGAAAACCGAGTCATTTGCTTCAATCACATCTAGTTGCTCATTAAATTCTTCAAGCATTTGGATAGAAAAAGCATTTGCAGCAGATGCACGTTGCAACGTCAAAATTGCTATATGATCTTTCACGATTGAAAGGTCTACTAATTTTTCCATCATTCATACCTCCTCGTTACTACACATGGTATTATTCTATAACGACGAGTACGTCACCTTCGTTTACAAAATCCCCTTCAGCTTTAACAATAGATTTTACAACCCCATCTTTTTCAGCAGCTATAGGAATCTCCATTTTCATTGATTCTAAAACAACTACATCTTGTCCTGCTGTGACAGTGTCACCTTCTACTACGACAATTTTCCAAATACTACCAGCCATGCTTGCTTTTACTTCATTCATCTTTATTCCTCCTGTACATTCAGTTTTTTATTACGATTGGATATGCTTCTGCACGTAATCTGTTGTTATGTTTCCCTCTTTAAAGGCATCTTGAGCTAATACTCTTTGAAGCATTGGGATATTCGTTTTAATCCCCTCTACTTTGGATTCATCCAGGACATCTGCTAAC
>JAPFDS010000075.1 GCA_026168805.1 Caryophanales bacterium
GGGAAACAGTCTATTTAATGCGGTTAAATCCGCAAGGAGAGAAAGAATTGTCCCAAATGATCCTAAGACCATTATCTAGGAATATTTCGAAACGTCCAAGAGATTTGATATAGAGTAAAATCAGTATTCAAGGTAATAATAAGCGAAAAAATGAAGCCTAAACATAGTATACGAGGAGAGATTATATGAACGTCTCACATAACCTTTATCAAATCACATTGCCTACACCTTTTGGAGTTGGGCCCGTACATACATATCTATTAATAGACAATCAAATAACTCTATTCGATGCAGGCATCTATACGGAGGAAGCATGGGATTGTTTTAACCAGCAACTAAATGAGCTATCATTAAAAATAGAAGACATTGATCAAATATTTCTTACACATCATCACCCGGATCATACGGGACTCATTTCGAATTTCAGTCAGCACACGCCTATTGTTTCGCATCCAAATGTAGATGTTTGGTTGAAAAGAAACGAAGAATACTTTACTAGGTATGAACGATTTTTCCGCGAACAATTTTTGCAGTGGGGAATCCCACGTGCTCTCTTAGATGAAATTGCATCTTTGAAAGGGTCCTTACATTATGCGGGTACAGGTGAAGTCACGATCCCTGTTGAGCATCTGGATCATGTTCCTGGGCATGCAGATTGGACAGTGTTCTATACACCAGGGCATGCTCAAACACATGTAGCCTTATTCCGTGAAAAGGACCGGGTATTAATTGGAGGGGACCTATTACTGGAAAATACTTCTTCCAATCCATTGTTAGAAGGTCCTTATGGAGAAGGAAACAGAAGAGAAAAACCACTCATTCAATATCGTGAAAGTCTGAAACAGATGCAACAACTCGATGTGCTCAAGGTGTTGCCAGGACACGGACCGATTATTACAAATGTAAATGAACTCATTGATGAACGGTTGCAAGCAATCGAAAAGCGGTCTATGCTTGTAAAAAAGTTACTCAAAAATGAACCCCAATCAGCATATGAGCTTTCTAAAGAGTTATATCCTCGTCAAAAAGTAGGACAACTATTATTAATCATGTCTCAAGTCATTGGATGGATCGATGTCCTTCTTGAATCTCATGATATTATAGAATATAAAGATCATGGCATCTATTATTACAAAGTAGTTGAGTGAATTTCATAATTACCGAAACTAGCTGTATAGGTGGAGCATAAAATACGTATTATAAAATTCATTAAGTTGAATGAATCGAACATAATATATGATACGCTATAAAAAGTGTTAGGAGTGGTATTTGATGAAGAAATATGAAGAAAAAACAATTCATACGACACCGATCTATCATGGGCAAATTATTGACGTACGTGTAGATGATGTTGTATTAGCAAATGGGGTACATTCTAAAAGAGAAATCGTATCTCACCCTGGGGCTGTAGGTATTATTCCAATTACGAAAGCCAATAAGATTGTGTTTGTACGACAGTACCGAAAGCCTTTAGAAAAAACGATTTTAGAGATCCCGGCAGGCCGCTTAGAAGAAGGGGAAGCCCCTGAGGTCACCGCCATTAGAGAATTAGAAGAAGAAACAGGGTACACAACAGACGAAGTTTCATTAGTGACTTCGTTTTATACATCCCCTGGATTTGCAAATGAACGGATCTATTTATATAGGAGTGACAATCTCACCATCGCAAAAAATCCATCTGTAGGTGATGAGCATGGGCAAATTGAAACGGTTGAACTAACACTGGAAGAAGCCATTCAATATGTAAAAGATGAAAAAATCCATGACGCAAAAACGAATTATGCTGTATTGTATATGCAAATGTTGGTGGGTAACCAATGACTTTCCAAAACTATTTCGCAGATATGCACATCCATGTAGGGAATGATATGTACAATCAACCGGTAAAGATTACCGCTTCTAAAAAGTTAACCATTACAAATGTATTACTTGAAGCGAGTCGCACGAAAGGAATTCCATTTATTGGTGTAATTGATTGTCACGCACCAGCTGTTCAAGAAGAGATCCATCAATTGATTCGAGATGGAGATGCATATGAGCTTGCCGACGGCGGTATCCAATTTGAACATGTCACCTTATTATTAGGAGCAGAAATAGAAATTTATGACGATTCTTGCCAAGGGCCGATTCACGTTCTCTGTTATATGCCTACGTTAGAAACAATGGCTTATTTTACAAAATGGTTAGAACAACACATAACGAATATAACGTTAAGTTCCCAAAGATATTACGGAAGTGCGAAGGAATTACAAGCAAAAGTGAAAGAATATGGTGGTCTTTTTTTATTAGCGCATGTGTTCACACCTTTTAAAAGCGCCTATGGTAAGGGAGTTAACCGTTCATTAAGTGAAGTATTTGATCTAACTAACATTGATGGGATTGAGGTTGGCTTAAGTGCAGACATCACTATGGCAGACCATATACAAGAATTGCACCAATTTACATATGTAACGAACTCTGATGCCCATTCGCTACAGAAAATTGGTAGAGAATATCAAGAGATACAAATGAAAGAGCCTTCCTTCAAGGATTTTTCGTATGCTCTTCACCATAAACACGGAAGAAAGATGGTTCGACATTATGGTCTCAATCCAAAACTAGGAAAGTATTATCGGACGGTATGTGCGATTTGCGGCGAACGGATGCATATGAACGATCAAGAGTGTCCACATTGTCATAGATATAAAATTATTAAAGGCGTCTCCGAACGTATTGATGAATTAACCAATGAAAACACCATTAAACCAGATAGACCACCCTATGTATATCAAGTTCCACTCGAATATTTACCAGGAGTCGGCCCAAAAACATATCAAAAGTTATTAAACCATTTCTCGACAGAAATGAATGTGATCCATCGTGCAACCTATCAAGATTTAATAGAAGTTGTTCACAAAGACATCGCGCAAATGATTGTTGATATGCGGTCTGGAAAACTTCGGATTGATGCAGGTGGTGGGGGAATCTATGGAAAAGTAAAAAGAAACAAAAAGTAATCTATGAAAATTTTCTTAAATAAAATATAGAGTTTTGGTATGTTTGAATAGAAGTCCTCATAGTTTTAATAAACAAGACTATTCGTTAAATGGGGGACTTCTAAATGATATCAAATAAAGCTGCACAAGTGAAAGAACATATAATCAATCACATGACGATTTATTTGTTTATGACTATATTATTTTTGACAGGTGTGATCTTTGGAGCAATTGTCGTGAATAGTATGAGTTTTGTTCAAAAGCAAGATTTGGTATTTTACGTAGAGCGTTTTTTTGGTTATGTATCTAGTGAAGAAAGTGTTCGTCATTCAACAATGCTTACATCTAGTTTTATGTTCCATGTAAAATATGTTCTATCCATTGGCGCATTAGGACTTTCTGTAATTGGTCTTCCAGTAGTATGGGTGTTATTATTTTTAAAAGGACTAGTCGTTGGCTTCTCTGTTGGGTTTATTGTGAATCAATTAGGACTGAAAGGATTTTTCCTTGCGTCAGCAGCAATTGCACCGCAAAACATTTTAATTATACCAACATATATTATCGCTGGTACGTTAGCAATGATTTTCTCGCTCACGATGTTACGAAAGTTATTTTCAAGAACAGTTTCTTCTCCGATTATTCATCCGTTAGGGAAGTATGTGACAATCATTTCATTATTAATCGTTGTTTGTTTAGGTGCGGCATTTATTGAAACATTCATTTCTGGCGAGGCTATGCAGTCCATTATCACATCCTTTTTATAATCATTATTATATGCAATTTATAACGATTATACTTTGACACTCACTCGTACAGTGCATATAATAAGGGTGGTATAAGGGAGGTCTGTGCCATGGAACATCGTATAGATAGTATAAAGAAACAGCTTCACTCCAAAAGTTACAAGCTAACTCCTCAGAGAGAGGCAACATTGCGCGTACTTTTGGAACGCGAAGAAGATCACTTAAGTGCAGAAGATGTTTTTTTACTCGTAAAAGAAAAAGCACCAGAAATCGGATTAGCTACTGTGTATCGTACATTAGAGCTTTTATCGGAGTTGAAAATTGTTGATAAAATAAATTTCGGTGATGGCGTCTCCCGATATGATTTACGACAAGAAGGTGTAGAACACTTCCATCATCATTTGGTATGTATGGAATGTGGTTCCGTGGAAGAAATTATTGAAGATTTATTGAAAGAGGTTGAAAGTATTGTAGAGACAGATTGGGGCTTTCAAGTGAAAGACCATCGATTAACATTTCATGGAGTCTGTAGGCAATGCCAAAAAGAAAAAAAAGAAGCTGAAGAAAATAAAACGTAAGTACAACAAAATGCCTCTGACAAATAGGCATTTTTGTTTTATAATAAAATAAAGACTTTTTGAAGGAACGTAGCATATCCTACTAATAGAATGAATTTCATAATTACCAAAATCAGCTATATCAATACAGCATGTAGTTTCGAACGGTTCAACGAAACTACATGGTGAAGTGGCTTAGCGGAAAATACGTATTATGAAATTCATTAAATAGAATGAAATGTAAGAAGAGCCGATAAACATGTAAGAAAGGGATATGCTATGGATAAAAACAATGGTTACGGTGTTGTTAAAGTAATTGTTTTATTCCTCATCTGCACGGTCATTTTTTATACATGTTTCCGTGTATTACAAGTCGATTATGATCAAAATTACCGATATGATATGCCTGAAGGCCCATCAGTTAAAGTTCATCGAAGTAAATAATGACCCATCTTTCGGTTAGTTTCACCATGAAACATAAGGAGACTATTGTATATGAGTATACAAGATTCATTAGATGATTTTTTTCATTTTATTCAAGTAGAGCGTGGATTAGCTGAGAATACACTGATCTCATATAAACGGGATTTACGACGTTATATTGAACATGTAGAAAACCACTGCCAAGTAACAGATTGGAAACAAGTACACCGCCAACAAATTATGTCTTTCTTGCTCCAACTACAAAAAGAAGAAAAGTCGTCTACGACAATCGCGCGCACCATTTCTTCGATTCGGTCATTTCACCAATTTTTAGTCCGTGAACAACTGGTCGAACACGATGCAAGCGTACATATTGAAACACCAAAGAAGGAAAGACAGTTGCCTAAGACGCTATCGATGGAAGAGGTTGACCGGTTATTAGACATCAAAGGAAATGAACCACTAGATAATCGAAATAAAGCAATGATTGAATTGTTGTATGCAACAGGACTTCGTGTGACAGAAATGATAGAATTGCAAATAAGTGATATGCATTTAACGATGGGCTTCATTCGTTGCGTTGGAAAAGGAAACAAAGAGAGGATTGTTCCCTTAGGTGATATTGCTTCAGAAGCACTCGATCGTTATATGCAGCGGGACAGACGTGTATTAATGAAATATAAAAACAATCATAAGTATGTATTTGTAAACCATCACGGGAGACCACTTTCCCGTCAAGGCTTTTGGAAAGTGTTGCGGACAGTGTCTACAGAAGCGGGATTTGAAAAACAAATCACCCCGCATACGTTAAGACATTCTTTTGCAACCCATTTATTAGAAAATGGAGCAGACTTGCGTGCCGTGCAAGAAATGCTCGGCCATTCAGATATATCAACGACACAAATATATACCCATGTTACCAATAAGCGTTTAAAAGAAATGTACACAGAATTTCACCCGAGGGCATAATACATTTAGTGAAAAGAAAAGAGGCTAAAATCATGGACGCATTTAAACGAATTTTTCTCATAGTACTTGATTCGGTAGGTATTGGTGAAGCACCAGATGCGGAAGAATATGGTGACAAAGGAGCTCATACACTTGAAAATATTGCAACATCTATTGGTGGTTTGCGTTTACCGAACTTAGGATCCTTGGGACTTAGTCATATTGAACCAATCACAGGTGTTGAAAAAGCTGAGCATCCTCGTGGAGTCTATACAAAAATGCAAGAGGCATCTGTTGGAAAGGATACAATGACAGGTCATTGGGAAATTGCAGGACTTCGTATCGAAGAAGCGTTTCAGACTTTTCCAGAGGGCTTTCCTGCAGATTTAATTGCTACATTAGAAAAAGAAACAGGAAGAAAAGTGATTGGAAATAAACCCGCTTCGGGGACAGTTATTCTCGATGAGCTAGGCAAAGAGCATCTGGAAACAGGTGCAATTATTGTCTATACATCCGCAGATTCTGTTTTACAAATTGCGGCGCATGAATCTGTCGTTCCTCTTGAGGAATTATACGATATTTGTGAGAAAGCTCGAGTGTTGACAAAACAGCCACCTTATATGGTTGGGCGCGTCATTGCTCGTCCATTCGTTGGTGAAGACGGTGCATTTGTTCGCACAGCAAACCGCCATGACTACGCATTAAAACCTTTTTCTAAAACAGTATTAGATACACTAAAGTCAGCAGGATTAGATGTACTATCATTAGGGAAAATTGCAGACATCTTTGATAATGAAGGGATTACAGATGCGATTCGGACGAGCAGTAATAATGACGGGGTCGATAAATTATTAGATGCTTTAGACCGTTCGTTTACAGGCTTGTGTTTTTTAAATTTAGTGGATTTCGATGCACTATATGGACATCGAAGAGATCCAGCTGGGTACGGAGAGGCACTTGAAACATTTGATCAACAATTACCTGCGATATTGGAAAAAATAGAAGATGATGATCTGCTCATCATTACAGCGGATCATGGAAATGATCCAACGCATCACGGAACAGATCATACGAGGGAATATGTACCGCTTCTTATGTACAACCCTCAGATTAAAAAAGGGTATCGATTACCGATTCGCGAGACATTTTCTGATATAGCTGCAACGATTGCTCAAAATTTTAACGTGTCACGTCCTGAGCATGGGACAAGCTTTCTACAAGACATTATAAAAGGGGAGATTCCGACAGATGACGAAAGCACACATTGATTCAGCTCGAACGTATATAGAAGAACGCATTTCAATCAAACCTACCATTGGTCTCGTTCTAGGTTCAGGCCTTGGAGTGTTAGCAGATGATATTGAACATCAAACAGTCATCTCATACGAAGACATCCCTCATTTTCCCGTATCAACCGTATCTGGACATGAAGGACAGTTAGTGCTTGGTGAACTCGAAGGACAACAAGTAGTAGCTATGCAAGGTCGATTTCATTTTTATGAAGGGTATTCCATGCAAGAAGTTACGTTCCCAATTAAAGTCATGAAAGCACTCGGGGTCGAATCTTTATTCATAACAAATGCAACAGGTGGTGTGAATACGGACTTCAATCCGGGAGATCTAATGATCATTCGTGATCATATTAATCAAACAGGAACGAATCCTTTGATTGGACCAAATGATGAAGAAGTAGGTCCTCGATTTCCGGACATGAGCGAGGTGTATAATAGATCTTATATTAAGCATGTACAGCAGATTGCTCACGAACAAAACATTCCTATCCAAACAGGTGTGTATGTTGGAAATAGTGGTCCGACATATGAAACACCAGCTGAAATTAAAATGCTTCGTTTCATTGGCGGGGATGCTGTTGGGATGTCGACGGTTCCTGAAGCAATCGTTGCGAGGCATATTGGTTTAGAAATAGTAGGCATATCTTGTATTACAAACATGGCTGCCGGTATTTTGGATGAACCTTTATCACACACAGATGTCATAAAAACAGCTGCAAAAGCCCAAACACATTTTATACAGCTAATCAAACAAACACTTAAAACGTTACCGAGATTATGAAGGAGGTTGTACCATATGCGTATGTATGATGTGATTGAAAAGAAAAGAGATGGCAAAGAACTCACGAAAGAAGAAATTCATTTTTTTATTGATGGGTATACGAATCAAACAATTCCAGAATATCAAGCGAGTGCATTGTTAATGGCTATCTATTATCAAGGGATGACGGATGAGGAGTTAGCTCATTTGACGATGGAAATGGTTCAATCTGGAGAACAAATTGACTTATCAGCCATTGAAGGCGTAAAAGTGGATAAACACTCAACCGGGGGAGTCGGTGATACGACAACTCTTATCATTGCACCGATCGTAGCATCTCTAGGTGTTCCAGTAGCCAAAATGAGTGGGCGAGGACTCGGACATACAGGAGGTACGCTAGATAAATTAGAAGCCATTCCTAATTTTAGCTTTGAGCTTTCTCAACAAACGTTTATTGAGCTCGTCAATAAAGACAAACTTTCAGTGATTGGACAAACAGGTAATATCGTACCAGCTGATAAAATGTTATACGGTCTACGCGACGTAACAGCGACGGTTAATTCAATTCCATTGATCGCAAGTTCGATCATGAGTAAAAAAATCGCTTCGGGATCAGATGCGATCGTCTTAGATGTAAAAGCTGGATCAGGAGCGTTTATGAAAGACGTTCATCAAGCGAAAGATTTAGCAAGAGCAATGGTTCAAATCGGGAAATCAGTCGGTATTGACACACGAGCGATTATTTCTAGTATGGAACAACCACTCGGCAGTGCCATTGGTAATGCGTTAGAAATTAAAGAAGCCATTGAAACATTACAAGGGAGAGGACCAGAAGATTTAACCGAATTAAGTATCGAATTAAGTACACAGATGGTCCTGCTTGCACATCCAGAATATTCCCCTGAAGAAACGAGAGAGCAAGTCAAAGAACAAATCACCAATGGGAAGGCATTAGAAGCACTTCGAACAATGATTGTTCATCAAGGTGGGAATGGGGACATTGTAGATGACGTATCATTGCTCCCTCAAGCGAAATATACAATAGACGTGCCAGCTGATACTTCCGGATTTGTGACACATATGGAAGCACATGAAATTGGAACTTCTGCCATGTTGCTAGGTGCTGGTCGTGCCACAAAAGATGCAGTGATTGACTTAGCTGTCGGAGTAGTTCTACATAAAAAAGTAGGCGATCGAGTAGAAAAAGGCGAATCAATCGCAACGATTTATGCGAATGAAAAAGACGTCCAAGCGAGTATTGATAAAATTAAACAGTTTACAGTTATTAAAGAGGAAAAAGAACAGACTCCTCCATTAATTATTGATATGATTCAGTAGTCTGAACTTATATATGTTAGAAACATACAAAGACTTTATATAGAGGTTATAGCCTCTTATATAAAGTCTTTTTATATGGAAAAAACGTTTAAAATTGGATGAAATTGGACATCATACATGTATATATCATGTTTGGAGGGAAAGAAATGACGAAAAGACTAGGGATTTTGCTTATTAGTTTTTCTATGTTCGTAATGATGATCCAACCTGTACTTGCTGAAGAGAACGAAGAATCATCCATTCCTTTGGCGAAAGAGGTACCATCAGCAGTTTTAATAGAACAATCGACAGGTACCATTATTTTTGATAAAAACGCACATGAACCATTACCACCAGCAAGCATGACGAAGGTGATGACGTTGTTGCTCATCATGGAAGCACTTGATGAAGGAACAATGAAACTTGATGAAATGGTGCGGATTAGTGAACATGCTTCATCTATGGGTGGGTCACAAGTATTTTTAGCTGAAGGAGAAGAAATGAGTGTTGAAGACTTAATAAAAGCGATTGCTATTGCATCTGGAAATGATGCAAGTGTTGCTTTAGCAGAACGGATAGCAGGAACGGAAGAACAATTTGTTGAGCAAATGAATGAAAAAGTAAAAGAGCTAGAACTTGACAATACACAATTTAAAAATGCCTCTGGTCTTCCTGCTGAAGATCAGCACAGTACAGCATATGATTTAGCGATGATTTCTAAAGAACTATTACGGTATGAAGATATTACAAATTACACGTCTATTTATGAAGATTATTTAAGAAAAGGCGAAGAAAATGAATTCTGGCTTGTAAATACAAATAAGCTTGTGCGATTCTATCCCGGAGCTGACGGATTAAAAACCGGTTATACACGAGAAGCGAAATATGGATTATCAGCAACAGCAAGTAAAGACGATATGCGTATCATTGCTGTCGTCATGGGAGCAGAATCTGTTAAAAAACGGAATCAATCCATTTCTGAAATGTTTGACTATGCATACAGCCAATATGCAACGACAACATTATTTGAAAAAGGTGAAAAAGTTCAATCGTTACGGTTGATGGATGCAGAAAAAAATGAAATAGATGTCGTCACATCTGAGGCCATTCGTACGTTGCATGGAAAAGGCGATGCAGATGAGGAATATGATTTCTCGATTGTTCTGAATGAAACGAATTCCTTGCCCATTCATAAAGGGGCAGAAGTAGGAACACTGCATATAAAAAAGAATGGCGAAACAGTTCGTACAAGTCCACTAACCGTGGCAGAAGATATTGAAAAGGCATCGTACTTTTCGCTGCTTAAAAGATCTATTCAACACATTATTAAGAACTAAAGGACGTCGAAATATGTATTTTTTGAGCTAGTTTTGTTTTATAAAAGGATTATAGAAGGTACTTATTGAATGAAAGGGTATTGGAGATTTAGAAGAGGAGGAAAAATAGTGCTACAAGCGAATTTTACAATCAAACAAAATGTACTCATCGTTCGATTAGAAGGTGAGATTGATCACCATGAAGCAAAATATCTACGAAAGACATGGCAAGAACAGATGTCTCACCAAAATATTCAACACGTGATTGTGAACGTTGAAAAAGTGAGCTTTATGGACTCTTCAGGAATAGGTGTCCTATTGGGCCGATATAAAGAGGTAGCTCAACGAGGTGGGGAAATGGTTATTTGTTCAATTACTGAACCCATTCAACGCATATTTGATTTGTCAGGATTGTTTAAAATCATCCAGTTACAAGAAGATGAAGAAGATGCATTATCAACATTGGGGGTTGTTGCATCATGAAGAATGAAATGAATGTTCGATTTAAAAGTGTTAGCCAAAATGAGTCTTTTGCCAGAGTTACGGTTGCATCCTTTATTTCACAGCTTGATCCCACCATGGAAGAACTAACAGAAATAAAGACTGTTGTATCTGAAGCGGTAACAAATGCGATTATCCACGGGTACAATAATGACTCTGAACATATGATCGAAATTACATGTGAAATTGATAAAGATCATGAAATAACCTTGATTATCCAAGATGATGGAGTAGGTATTGACAACGTTGATGTTGCTATGGAACCTTTGTATACTTCTAAACCTGAATTAGAACGTTCTGGGATGGGTTTTACAATTATGGAAAATTTTATGGATGCCGTTTTTATAGAGACGAAACCCGATGAGGGAACGGTGGTCCATATGAAAAAGAAACTAATATCATCTAAAGTGGCTCAACAATAGGAAGTAACATGGAGGCACATACGAAAAAAACCCATACCCAGGAAATCTTATCAAATGAAAAGATGCGGCAGTATATTTATGAAGCTCAGCAGGGGGATAAAACGGCGAGAGATATACTCGTTGAACGAAATGTTCGGCTAGTTTGGTCGGTTGTACAACGGTTTTTAAATCGTGGATACGATCCCGATGATTTATTCCAAATCGGGAGTATCGGGTTAATTAAATCGATTGATAAATTTGATTTGTCCTATGAAGTTCGGTTTTCTACTTATGCAGTACCGATGATCATCGGTGAAATTCAACGATTTATTCGTGATGATGGAAGTGTGAAGGTGAGTCGGTCATTAAAGGAAACAGCCAATAAAATCAGAAGAAAAAGAGAAGAATTAACAAAAGAACTCGGGCGTTCACCGACTATTTCAGAAATAGCAAAACAATTAAATATTTCATCTGAAGATGCTGTACATGCTTTAGATGCAGCAAAGAACCCACAGTCCATTCATGAAACGGTCTTTGAAAATGACGGTGATCCGATTACTTTACTAGATCAAATTGCAGATGAAGATGATACTTGGTTTGAACAAATATCCATTGAGGAAGCAATTAATGAATTAACAGACAGAGAACGATTGATTGTATATTTGCGCTATTATAAGGATCAAACACAATCAACTGTCGCAAAACGACTAGGAATATCTCAAGTACAAGTGTCTCGTTTAGAAAAGAAAATATTAGAGGAAATGAAACTATATATGCGAAAGAAATAGCCATCATTAAAAGATGGCTATTTTTTTCATAAAAAATGAAAAATAACAGACAATAAGAGAAGTGGAATCAAGAAAGGACATCTGCCCATGGACGTTCTTTATATACAATTAAAAAAAGATGTACGCATACATACGTTAGGTACACTATATTTCGAGGACATCGCACAAATATCGACAACAAGGGATGACATTCGAAAACTTCCTATATATACAATTTCAAAAAAAGATGGGAAATACGTTGTGATCGACAGCTTTATTGTATTAACACATGTCCA
The DNA here is from genome assembly GCA_026168805.1 of Caryophanales bacterium. Lineage (GTDB taxonomy): Bacteria > Bacillota > Bacilli > Bacillales > Amphibacillaceae > CALAMD01. Next base: position 12,297 of record JAPFDS010000075.1, read on the forward strand.
AAGGTTATTTCCCGACAGTACATTTCAAGTGTTAGGACCATCACAATGTTTAATTCATATCAACAAAAACGAAAAAACTGCTTCCATTTGGACAGCAATTGTTGCTTGGATTATTTTATTTATTGGAACAGCAATGACCATCATGAATTTCCATTATGACGTGAGTATGCAAGAGGTTCAACAGAAATTACATTTTTTATTGACAGGCGAAAAAAATGAATTTCCACTTTTTATACAAATACCATATTCATTTGGACTTGGTATAGGAATGTTACTCTTTTTTAATTATTGGTTTAAAAAGAAGTTTACGGATGAGCCAAGTCCATTAGAAATAGAACTATTCAATTATCAAAAACAAGTGGACGCCTATACGCTTGCACATGATGCAGTCGAAGTTAAGGATGTAAACGATGAGTAATTTTCTGCAAGTAATCATTGGTTTTTCAAGCGGAATAGCCGTAGGAAGCGGCTTCGTAGCATTTTTAACCATATTAGGGATCATTCCGAGGTTACTTCAATTAAGCCATGCTGAAGCATATGTAAAAGTGTTTATCTGCTCTGTTATCTTTGGGACACTTTTAGGAACATATTTTTCCTTTACAGAAAATACATTCAATGATTCAACTGTTTTATTAATACTCTTTGGATTGAGCCACGGCGTTTTTAATGGAATGGTAGCAGCGGCACTGGCAGAAGTATTAAATGTATTTCCGATTTTAACGAAACGATTGCATCTGAAAAAGTACTTACTTTCACTGTTAATGGCCATTGTATTTGGAAAAGTGCTTGGTTCTTTATTTCAATGGCTTTATTTTGTGAAAACCTAAAAATGGGAGGAACTATTATATGGCAGACAAACAAGACTTTAAACCCATTCATCGTGTAATTGATAAAAACAAAAAGTATATGCATGACCGAATAGGAGTAGGTACGTCTTTTGATACTGGGTATCGAGAGATCGAAATAGATGGTACTCCTTTAGCAATATATTATCTAAATGGATTAGTAGAAGATGAGAATATTATTCAATTGCTCAAAAAACTTGTTTCCGTCGAACATTATGGAAAGAAAGAAAAGAAAAAGGATGTATGGCGGCTTGTAGAAGAAAATTTAGTGAATCACCAACTTACGGTAGTCGATACAATGGACGAAGCCGTCGATCAAATGCTCACTGGTTTAATTACGATATTTATCGACGGGTATACCCAAGCGTTTATCATTGATGTACGTCACTATCCAGGTAGAACACCTGAGGAGCCTGATACAGAAAGAGTTATTCGTGGAGCGCGTGATGGGTTTACAGAAAATATTGTTGAAAATAGTGCTTTAATGCGACGTAGAATACGTGATGAGCGATTAAGAAATGAAATGCTTCGGGTAGGCGAGCGCTCAAAAACAGACGTTTGTGTCAGTTATATTCAAGATGTAACAAATGATGACCTCGTTACAAGAATAAAAGAAAAAGTTCGTGATATTGATATTGATGGAATTACAATGGCAGATAAAACCGTCGAAGAATTCTTAAGTAGCAGCAAATGGAACCCTTATCCATTGGTGAGATATACGGAAAGACCAGATGTTGCCGTTAACCATTTATTAGATGGACATATCATATTAACGGTAGATACATCACCAAGTGTAATTATTTTACCGACGACCATTTTTGACCATATGGAACATGCTGAGGAGTATAGACAAACACCTGCAGTAGGAACATTCATACGTTGGATACGAATTATAGCGGTGTTTGCATCACTTTATTTATTACCGCTATGGATGTTGTTTTCTATGCATCAAGACTTACTACCGAGTAATCTTTCTTTTATCGGTCCTAAAGAGTTAGGTAAAGTGCCCATATTTGTCCAAATTCTCTTAGCTTATATAGGGGTCGAGTTTTTGCGAATGGCTGCAGTGCATACTCCGACTCCTTTAGCTACGGCCATGGGACTAATTGCCGCTGTACTCATCGGGGAAATTGCTGTAGATGTGGGATTGTTTAATCCAGAAGTAATTTTATATGTTTCGATTACTACGATTGGAAATTACGTTACTCCAAGTTATGAGTTAAGTGTGGCAAATAAGGTTATTTTATTGTTTTTTCTCATATTTACAGCAGCCTTTGGTGTAGCAGGTTTTATGGCGTCAGTCGTCATACACATTATCTTCTTAGCATCATTGAAATCAGTGAAAACACCTTACTTATGGCCGCTCATACCATTTGACTTTATAGCGCTTTTGTATTTCGTATTTAGGATACCTATACCATTTTCATCACAAAGGCCATCCGTTATTCATCCGAAAAATATGTATCTTAAATAAGCGTGTAGATGAACAGACGAATGTATGGTTTCCTTTTGTTTCTTGGTTGTGTATGTTAAAATATTGCTACTATTTACATATACAATCAGCGTGTGTGGGGGGAAGTTTATTTGAATATTTTAGAAAGACATTCGTATGAAACAAATGATCAAGGCCATTTATTAATTGGTGGAGTAGACACAGTTAAATTGGCAGAGGAATATGGAACACCTTTATTTGTATATGACGTCGAAAAAATACGTCAAAACTGCCGAGCATTTGTCAAGCCATTTAAACAACATAACATCAAAGCGCAAGTTGCTTATGCAAGCAAAGCATTTTCTTCAATAGCGATGTTACAAGTTATTCACCAGGAAGGTCTAAGTTTAGATGTAGTGTCTGAAGGAGAATTATATACTGCTGTACAAGCGGGTTTTCCTCCGGAGAAAATACATTTACATGGGAATAACAAAAGTATCGCAGAGATTGAAATGGCTATTCAACATACTATTGGATGTATGGTTATTGACAACTTTCATGATATAGATGTACTTGAGAAACTGTTGGATAAACACGAAACAACTATGAATGTGCTCATTCGAATAACACCAGGAATTGAGTCAAATACACACGAATATATAATGACTGGAAATGAGGATTCTAAATTTGGGTTTAACTTAGCAAATGGACAAGCTGAAGAAGCGTTTAAACGTTTGCATAACCATGAGAGAATTCAATGTAAAGGAATTCATTGCCATATTGGATCACAAATATTTGAAACAGAAGGCTATGTCATCGCCGCTCAATTCTTATTTCAGGAGCTTAAGCGTTGGGAGGAGGCATATGACTACTTCCCAAAAGTGATTAATTTAGGTGGAGGATTTGGGATCCGCTACACAAAAGAAGATGCACCTCTACCATATGAACATTACGTAGAGAAAATGATCGAGGTTGTAGAAGAGCATGTGGATGAAATGAATGTTCCATTTCCAGAAATATGGATTGAACCAGGAAGGTCAATTGCCGGAGATGCAGGGCTCACATTGTATACGATAGGTGCGACAAAAGACATACCAGGTATTCGAAAGTATGTATCTGTTGACGGAGGGATGACCGATAACTTACGTCCGGCTTTATATGATGCAAAATACGAAGGAGTCGTTGCTCAGAAGGCCTTGGAAGAACCTACAGAAATCGTATCGATTGCAGGAAAATGCTGTGAATCAGGAGATATGCTTATATGGGATCTCCCATTACCTGCATTTGAATCAGAAGATATATTAGCTGTATTTTCAACTGGAGCGTATGGATATTCCATGGCAAGCCACTACAATCGCTTTGCGAAGCCAGCAGTCGTTTTTGTAGAAAATAATGAAGCAACGCTTGTTGTCAAACGGGAATCATACCGTGATATGGTACGTAATGATCTTTCGTATGAATAATGAATTAGACGAAAAGATTCTTTGCTTCCTTTCTTTTCCGTGTTAAACTGATAGAGATTGATAATTAAAGGAGATGGCTTACATGAGTAAAAAAGGATATATTGAATTAGAAAATGGAAATAAAATAGAATTCGAACTTTTTCCAAACGAAGCACCAGGAACAGTTGAAAATTTTGAGGACTTAGCAAATAGCGAGTTTTATGATGGACTTACATTCCACAGAGTGATTCCAGGATTTGTTAGCCAAGGTGGTTGCCCAGTCGGTAACGGTACGGGGTCATCTGACAAAACAATTAAGTGTGAGACAGAAAACAATCCACATAAACACGTAGAAGGATCACTTTCAATGGCGCATGCTGGTAAAGACACAGGAAGCTGCCAGTTTTTTGTTGTTCATGAGCCTCAACCACATCTAGATGGCGTACATACAGTCTTTGGACAAGTAACATCGGGCATTGAGCACGCAAAATCAATGAGCAATGGAGATGGCATTAAAGAAATTCGTGTCACTGAGTAAACTCACCATGCGAATTTCTTGTGGGGAAGTGCTGAAATGAACGTGTTACTATTCATACTTACTTTCGTAATTGTTGTTTTTATAGGGACGCTTATACATGAATTAGGTCATGCAATTGGAGCTAAAATGGTATCTTTTCATGATATAAAGATTTCAATTGGAAGTGGAATAGCAAAACGTTCATTTCGAATCTTCGGTATTGAATGGATCGTTCATCGTATCTTTTTATTCGGGGGACACACTTCTTATAAAACTAAACAAGCATACAAGCCGTTGGATATAGCGTTCGTAGCCATGATGGGGCCGTTATTAAATGGGTTGACCGTTTTTTTACTTGTTATTTTTACAAATATATACCTGCACTATAGTCTATATCTTTTCTTTTTGTTTAATGCTTGGTTATTGATTGCTAATATTTTTCCGCTTCAATGGAATGAAAAACAATCGGATGGATATGTCATCCTTCAACAGATTCGAGAGCATATGCATGTACAATGTAAGAAATGAACATATGTATGAAGTAGGACTATGGTGTTGATACTAGTTCTATCTTTCTTACCTTCAACGAGGGATTTGACAAAGGATATTGTGTTATGCATAAATGGATATTATAATTATATTTAAAATGAGATGATGAACAGACTAATGAGGGATAGGTATGTTAATACGTTATAAAAAAAACATGGAAAAAATAGCTATGGGGCTTTTATCGTTCATGCCTGAAGAAAAAGATGTTAAAACACTTCAAGATACGATTCAATCGTATGAAACAAACGATGATTGGCATCTGTATGTATGGCGTGAAGAGGATGTTTTAGGCGCTATTGGCCTTAGACTTGAAGACAATCAAGCGATTATTCAACACCTTTCAGTGAATCCATCCCACCGCAATTCTGGGTTAGGTAATAAGATGATACGAGCAGTGAAAGATAAATACTCAGAAACGTATACTGTTCAAGCTGATCAAGCGATAGAAGCATTTTTTAGAAAATGTCTAGACAATCAAGATTCTGAAGAGCAATGATAAGCGTTAAAAAAAGCCAGCCCTATTGTGGCTGGCTTTTCTTAACATGAGGACTTCCATGTATTTTGTTGTATATTAAAACCAAGCAGCACCGACGATTATCAAGAGAATGAAAAGCACAACGATTAATGCAAATCCTCCACCATTGTAATAGCTACCACTCATAATTATTACCTCCCTCTCTTCATTTGAACCTGTAATACTTAAGATTTATCTTACATTAATAAGGTATGTGTACATATGAAATGATGTATAGGCGTTTGTTACATATGTGGCTGTTTAATCTAAAAAAGATAACCGTTTTCTTTAATAATTTCTTGTAAAGGGGAGAAAAAATGTGACATCTGTGTATCAAGTAAAGTTAGATGGCTTTGAAGGACCACTAGATCTGTTACTTCATTTAGTAAAACAATACGAAATCGATATATATGACATACCTGTATCAACGATTACTGAACAATATATGCATTATATTCATCAAATGAAACAACTCGAGTTAACGGTCGCAAGTGAATATCTTGTCATGGCAGCAACATTGCTTGAACTTAAAAGTCAGATGCTTCTCCCAAAGCAAGAAATGCCTTCGGATGATGATGCGTATATGGAAGACCCTAGAGAAGAATTAATGGAACGACTGATTACATACCGCAAATATAAACAAGCTGCTGAACAACTAGAAAAACAAGATACACATACAACCTTTACGAGAGCCCCAACAATTATTGAAGAGAAAAAACGTCAAGTTCCTTTGCAGTCTGGATCTGTAACCGTATATGATATGATGAGTGCTCTTGATAAAATGTTTGAGAGAAAGAAATGGGATCAACCATTAGATACTACAATTGCTCGGTCAGAAATTCCTATCGAACAAAGAATGGATGAAATTTATCAACTGCTCACACAGAAGAGTAGTGGTGTGTATTTTGATGATTTATTTACCATTCGATCAAAACCGCACATTGTTACTACATTTATAGCGTTATTAGAATTAATGAAAAATCAAACAATTATTTGTAAACAAGAACAAAATTTTGATGCACTATATGTTTTTTTAGCGTAATTATTTTAATATGTATGTTTATATGAGGTGTCGCACATGGAAATAAATGAATTAAAAGGAATCATCGAAGGACTTCTTTTTGCAAGTGGGGAAGATGGTATGACCGTGAGACAATTAAGTAAGACGCTCGACATCGAAGAAAATACAATTCTCCATTTGTTAGAAGAGTTATCTTTTGATTATGAGCATACAAATCGAGGAATTTGTATGATGATTGATGAAGATGTTTATGTTTTAACAACAAAAACAGAGCATAGTACTTATATAAAGAAAATGTATGAGTCTCCTCATGCTTCCAAGCTTTCTCAAGCCGCACTTGAAACATTGGCTATTATTGCATACGAACAACCGATTACAAGAATTGAAATCGAGGAGATACGCGGTGTGAAAAGTGACCGTCCATTACAAACGCTAGTAGCCCACACGCTTGTGGAAGAAAAAGGAAGAAAGGAAAGTATTGGAAGGCCGATATTATATGGTACAACATCGACGTTTTTAACGTTTTTTGGGTTCACATCTATAGATGAGCTACCACCATTAGAACATTCATTTAATGAAGATGAAATAGAACAGGAAGCACAAGCACTGTTCGATCAAATGCATACAGACGATTAAATCACACAAAAACATGTGTGATTTTTGTTTATACATAAAACAAAGCATGCGGACATACGTATACATAAAGAAGTACACATAGGAGGCCGTATGTTATGCGATTGCTAAGTTGTTTATGTTTACTCGTACTATCCTTTCAAATATTCATACCCATTGGACAAGCTAATGTTCATATATCTGCTCAAAATGCGGTATTGATCGAACAAGACTCCGGTGAAGTGTTGTTTGAAAAAAATGCGCATGAAAAGCAGTCTGTCGCAAGTATAACGAAAGTAATGACAGCAATTATTGCCATTGAGTCAAACCAAATGGATGATCGTATAAAAGCTAGTAGAAATGCGATCCATACAGAAGGGTCATCTATCTATTTAGAAGAAGGAGAAAAAATGCAGTTAGAAGACCTCATCTATGGTTTGATGCTCAGATCAGGAAATGATGCTGCTATGGCGATTGCAGAGCATATTGGGGAGAGTGAAGAGGGGTTTGTGTATTTGATGAACGAAAAAGCACGTTGGATAGGAATGACGAATACAAACTTTGCAAACCCACATGGATTAGAGGAAGAGAATCATTATTCCACGGCTTATGATATGGCCATCCTTATGCAATATGCGATGAATAACGAAACGTTCCAAGAAATATCCGGTACTTCTATGCATTCCGCTAAAACTCGTACATACGGGTGGAAAAATAAAAATAGGTTATTAACACAATTATATAAAAATGCTACAGGTGGCAAAACAGGCTTTACACAGAAAGCTGGTCGAACGCTCGTGACTACTGCTGCAAACAATCAACATGAATTAATCGCTGTCACACTTAACGCTCCAGACGACTGGAATGACCATATCCAGCTCTATACAAATGGATTCAGCCAGCTTGAAAATGAAGAAACCTATCCATTAACGAATGAAGAACATTCACAACCTGTTACAAAAAAAGAGAATCAGAAAGTCCCAATAGATTCCATCGTCATTCATATTTTCAAACAAATTATGCGTGTTGATCAACATGGTTAATATTATATGGGCAAGCATGGCTATTATTGGAATTATTTACGCAATGTTCAACGGGACTATGGGAGAAGTGAATGAAGCCATTATAGAAAGTGCACAAAGTGCTGTCACGTTATCATTAGGACTGATTAGTGTTTTAGTATTTTGGATAGGGATTATGAAAATTGCAGAAAAGGCCAATATATTAAAAGCAATTGCCAATCTATCCAAACCAATGATCCGCAGACTATTCCCTGATATACCAAAAGATGATCCAGTGATTGGTTATATCATGTCAAACGTGACGGCAAACGTATTTGGTCTCGGGAATGCAGCGACGCCTATGGGATTAAAAGCAATGAAACGCATGAAAGAATTAAGTAAATCAGCTACCGCTTCCCGCTCAATGATTACATTTATGGCCCTTAACACCTCAGGGTTAACGTTGATTCCTACAACAGTGATTGCAATCCGGATGCAATATGGATCCGTTTCCCCAACAGAAATTGTAGGAACTACGATTATCACGACTGTTATAAGTACGATGTCGGCTATTTTGCTCGATCGATTATTTTTTCACATTGATCGAATGAAAAACAATCGGTCCAAATAAGGAGGGGAAATCATGGGTGTTTTTACAACAATAAGCACATGGATCATTCCATGTTTTTTACTTATTGTGTTACTTACAGCAACATACCAAAGATTACCGACGTATGAGTTATTTGTTGAAGGGGGTAAAGAGGGGGTGCAAATGGCTTTCTCTTTGCTTCCTTTTTTAGTAGGTATGATTGTATCGATCACTATTTTGCGTAGCTCTGGGGCGATTGATGCCTTTATCGGTCTCATATCACCAGTCCTTGCTTTTTTTGGATTTCCGGCTGATATTCTTCCGTTAGCACTGATTCGACCAATCTCTGGAACGGCCTCTCTTGGGATGACTTCGGAAATGATTATGACACACGGACCTGATTCCTTTTTAGGTCGTCTAGCCTCAACAATGCAAGGAAGTACAGATACTACATTATATGTACTCACCATATATTTCGGGTCTGTCCAAATAAAGCGAATGAAATACGCATTAAAGGTTGGACTATTAACCGACATCATTGGTATAATAACATCAATTATCGTAGTAACTCTTATATTTGGATAAACTAGTAAAAAGCGTTAACCTAGGGTTAGCGCTTTTGTTTGGGATTAGATTTAAAATATATATGGAAATGGTGATTATATGTCGAACAAGCAAGAGCGATTACAAAAGTTAATCGCTCAAAGTGGACTAACATCAAGAAGAAAAGCAGAACAATTAATTGTCGACGGGAAAGTGGAAGTAAATAATAAGGTCGTCACTACTTTAGGTACGAAAGCTTCGGTGAAAGATGAAATAAAAGTAAACGGCATTCCAATTCAGAAGGAAGAACCTGTATATTACATATTGAATAAGCCTCGTGAAGTAATCTCCAGTGTCGAGGATGATAAAGGAAGAACCGATGTTGTTGATTTACTCGGGCACGTAGAAGAGAGGGTTTTTCCAATTGGCAGACTCGATTATCATACGTCAGGTATTTTACTTTTAACGAATGATGGTGAATTTGCAAACCTACTCATGCATCCCAAATATGAAATTGAAAAGGTTTATATTGCTAAGATTGAGGGTATTCCTAAGAAGGAAGAACTAAAGAGGCTTTTAAAAGGGATCCAATCGGAAAAAGACCTATTAAAAGCAGTCTCTTATAAAATACAATCTGTAGACCCTAAGAAAAATGTGATGTACCTTCGTTTAACATTACACGAAGGGAAAAACCGTCACGTGAGACGAATGATGGAGGCACTAGGCTATCCAGTTGAAAAATTAACGAGAGAAAAGTATGGAAATATAACGATACAAGGACTACAATCGGGGGAATACAGGCAACTGACACCTCATGAAGTAAAACAATTGCGTGCTTTAGCACTCCAAAATGTTGAAAAGTAGTCATAATTTTAACAGACATAAAATGGTATACTGATTAGAGGAGTGATGGTCGTGAAATTAGAAAAAGCACGAGAACGAAAAAAAAATAAAAAGAGAAATAGATATATTTATCGCTCATCCATTCTGTTCGTATTAATTGCTGCTACTGTTTTTGCTGTTTACTCAAACAACAAACCAGAAAAGAGTACATATGGCGCAGGTGATGATGCACCTGACTTTAAATTACAACAGCTAAACGAAGTGTTTGCAGATACGACTTTACAATTATCTGACTTACAAGGGAAAGGCGTTATGATCAATTTTTGGAATACAAGCTGTAGTCCATGTGAGGTAGAGATGCCTTTTTTAGAAGAAACGTATGAAACATATCGTGACAAAGGAATAGAATTTGTAGCAGTGAGCATCGATGTGAATGAATTTGTTTTGAGCAAATACATACAATCATTCGGTTTATCCTTTCCAGTTGTTCAGGATAATAGCGACCAGGTGAAAAATTTATACAGTGTTACTAAGTTGCCTAGTAAAGTATTTATCAATGAAGACGGTGAAATTGTTGAGATTGTTGAGAAAGTAATGAAACCTGACGAGCTAGGAACACATCTAGATGAGATTGTACCAAACTAGAATCACAAGTAAGGTGAGGTGTTTATATGGAAAAATTAAAATGTGAATGTGGTCACGTGAACCCACAAGGAACTGTCCTCTGTGAAGCTTGTGGTAAGCCGGTTGAAGGCAACCAGTCCGTTGATGGAAATGACGAACATGTACTATTAAATATGCGTTATGAAGGAAGTTCACGCAGGTCGAATAAATACAATCAATCATTTGTTGATCGTATTTGGACGTTTTTTTCTTCAGTAAAAGTAGGAGTCATTCTTATTGCAATTGCTTTAGCTGCATCTGCAATAGGTACAATATTCCCACAAAAATTACATATCCCTGAAGGGGCACCATCTCGAGATCCAGCAGTCTTTTATGAAGCATCCTATGGATTGATTGGAAAGATTTATTATCAACTAGGCTTCCATGATTTATATGACTCTTGGTGGTATATGATTCTAATCGCACTGATTGGAATTTCACTTGTTATATGTAGTTTAGATCGCTTCATACCTTTGCGCAGAGCGCTTAAACTACAACGTCCGATAAGAAATACAACGTTTTTATCACGTCAGCGTTTATATAGTGAATCAGATCATGTTTCCGCTGAAGAAACAGAACAAGTAAAAAACAAGTTAAAAGACATGCGTTACAATATCCGGGAAGAAGACGGACATATATTTGCAGAAAAAGGGCGTTTTTCGAGATGGGGTCCATATGTGAACCATATCGGACTGATTATTATTTTAATAGCTGCAATTTTACGCACAACGCCAATGTTTTATCTGGATGAATTTTTATGGGTTCGTGAAGGACAACAATTAACAGTACCAGGCACAAATAATGAATTTCAAATAAAGCATGAGAAGTTTACTTTAGAAACATATGGTCAGTCGGAAGAAGATTTGAAATTTAAAGAAGCGATTGAAAGCCAAGATGAATTAGTAGCGAAAAACTACCAAACGGATGCTATTATTTATGAGTTAAATGAAGATGCTGTTGCTGGTGATGATGATGCATTAGAAGTCTATTCAGAGCCTTCGATCAGATTAAACCATCCGACGAAATTTGGTGGATACACGATGTATCAGTCGGGCTATCAAGAGGAATTCTCTTCGATGTCATTTAAATTATATGATGTAGATGATCCTGATGAGGAAGCAATAGGAACGTTTACATTTGATTTGTTAGATCCATCAGAAACCATGTTTACGTTAGACGATGGTTATACTGTAGAGGTCGTTCAATATTTACCAGACTTTGAACTTGTGGATAATGTTCCAAAGCAAAAGTCAGATTACCCGAAAAATCCTGGGTTTGTATTTGCAGTTCATCCACCTGATGGGGGAGAACCAGAAGTTAGTTTTGCGGCAATAGGCATAAACTTTGACCCCAATACAGTTGACAGTTCAGGCGGAGAGCTAAACCAGTATAAATTAGGCATCATAGATGTGGACGAACGATATGTCAGTGGACTAGCCATCACAAGAGACTATACATTACCATTATTTGGACTAGGTGCATTGATCTTTATGATTGGTGTGATCCAAGGAATGTACTGGCAACATAGACGAATTTGGTTACATCCAACAGAAGATAAGTTATTACTTGCAGCACATACGAATAAAAACTGGTTTGGTGTGAAAAAGGATATTGAAAAAGCAATTGAAAACACATCCATTGTAATGGCTCACGATCAACAAGAACTAGAAGACAAACTAAAAGAAAAAGAATCAGATGAACAGAAATAATTATCCAATTTAATGAATTTCATAATACGTATTTAACGCTATTTCACTTCAATATGTAGTTTCGTTGAACCTTTCTTAACTACATATTGTATTGAAAAAGCTGCTTTTAGTAATTATGAATTTCATCCAATTGGAGACTCTTTCCTAAATAAAGGAGGAAAAATTCATGGATTTCGCATATATAAGTGAAATAGCACTTTATGCAGCGTTTATACTTTATTTAATAGCAACATTCTTCTTTGGTGCAACCATTCGTGATAAACATACGAGTAAAGTTGACGGTGGAAGAAGTAAACCTGCGATTATTGGAATATGGATTACGCAAATAGGTTTTGCAGCCCAAGTTGTTTATTTTGTAACACGATGGATTGCGAGTGGACATGCTCCACTATCAAATATGTTTGAATTTGTAACGTTTTTCGGTATGTCGATGGTACTAGCGTTTATTATTTTGTACTATATTTATCGACTGCCTGTTCTAGGGTTATTTGCACTCCCAATCGCGATGATTGTCATTGCATATGCTAGTATGTTTCCGACGGACCTAGCACCTCTTGTAGCTTCATTGCAGAGTCATTGGTTATATATTCATGTGTCAACTGTTTCAATAGGGAATGCAATTTTGGCCATCAGTTTTGTTACAGGTCTTATTTACCTCATTCGACAAATAGACCAAACAAAACGATCCAAGCAAACCACGTGGCTAGAAATTGTTATCTTTACATTGTTTGTAACTGTAGGATTTATCGTGAGTACGACAGGATTTAATTTAGCAGATTACAATGCAACATTTAACTATCCTGAAAATGATCAAATCGTTACTACACATTATCATTTACCAGCAATAGCTGGACCGAATGAAGGTGAATTAGTTACTGAAGATGCAATGAAGCCTTGGTTTGAGGCACCTGGATGGATGCTTGGTTCAGATGCCGGACGTAAATTTAATACGGTTATTTGGTCAATTATTTTTGGTTCGGTTATATATGGTATTGTCCGAATAATTTTAAGAAAACGTGTCGGAGCTGCGATTCAGCCATTACTGAAGAAAGTAAATCCTGATTTATTAGACGAGGTAACGTATCGTTCCGTAGCTATTGGATTCCCTGTATTTACACTCGGAGGGCTTATATTCGCAGCCATCTGGGCACAAATTGCATGGAATAGATTCTGGGGTTGGGACCCGAAGGAAGTGTGGGCGTTAATTACGTTCTTCTTCTATGCTGTGTTTTTACACCTCCGCTTATCAAGAGGTTGGCACGGTGAAAAATCAGCATGGCTAGCTGTCGGTGGGTTTGCGATTATCATGTTCAACATTGTTGTTGTAAACCTTGTATTAGCAGGACTTCACTCGTACGCATAAACGCATACATGGTATTATCGTTTCTAGATAATACCATGTTTTTACATATGTATGTATAATAGGACATAATCAAGGAGCAATTGAAGGAGGATTTTCATGGATACGAGTGCAAAAATTTTAGTAGTAGATGATGAAGAAAGAATCCGTAGATTAATTCGAATGTACTTAGAAAGAGAAGATTTTCTCATTGAAGAAGCAGATAATGGCAAGGACGCACTTGGTATGGCTCTAGAAAATGACTACGACGTTATATTGCTAGACATAATGATGCCAGAAATGGATGGAATAGAAGTATGTGAAGAACTTCGTAAAGAAAAGAAAACCCCAGTGATCATGCTCACGGCTAAGGGTGAGGAAACGAACCGTGTTCAAGGATTTGAATCAGGGGCGGATGACTATATTGTAAAACCATTTAGTCCTAGAGAAGTAGTTCTACGTGTCAAAGCGATTTTAAGACGAGTGTCTGATCAATCCTTTTCAAAAGGGGAGCCAACTGCAAAAAATTTAATTGTTTTTCCTCATTTGACCATTGACTTAGATGCTTACCGAGTAACGGCAGATGGGACAGAAGTGAATCTCACACCGAAGGAATATGAATTGCTTTGTTTTTTAGCACGATCTCCTGATAAAGTATTTAAACGTGAGGATTTATTAAAGGAAGTGTGGAATTACGACTTTTTTGGAGATTTGAGAACGGTAGATACACATGTTAAACGGTTACGCGAGAAACTAACGACTGTGTCAAAAGACGCAGCGAAAATGATTGTAACTGTTTGGGGTGTAGGCTATAAACTGGAAGAAGAGGATGCATAATGTTTTGGCGTAGTGTTGTAGGGAAACTAGCGGTAACGATTATGTTGCTAGTTTCTTTCGTTTTGTTTATCCTAACCATTTTCTTGTTGGAGTTTTTTGAGACGTTCCATGTGCAAGAGGCAGAAAAAGATATGCTTCAACAAGCTACAAAAATCACTTCAATGTTTGATGAGCATGATTCGGATGACGTGATCATAGATATAACCGAAACCGTGAAGGATCCGAACAGTCAAATCGTAATTATATTTGAAGATGGTTCAACTTGGGAGTCCACGACAGATAATAAGAAACTACAAAAATTTGATCGAGACTGGTTTGTAGATGATATAGATGTAAACCAAGTTATTTCACAAAGAGAAAATTTAAATAAGCAAATGAATGTTGAACCTTATGATGTTGAAGTGATGATGGTCGGAACACCAATTCCTAATTATGCGGGTGCAGTTTATATTTACCAATCTTTAGATGTGATTGAACAAACAAAAGCTGAAACAACACGAATTATTTTATTAGCTGCTGGAATAGCGATTGTTTTAACAACGATATTCGCATTTTTCCTATCGACTCGTATAACTGCCCCGCTTATTCAAATGAGAGAAGCTGCAATTGATTTAACAAGAGGCGAATTTAATACAAAAGTTCCTATCTTAACGAATGATGAAATTGGTGAATTAGGGATTGCCTTTAATAAAATGGGTAAACAACTTAATTTTCATATCCATGCATTACGTCAAGAAAAAGAGCAGCTAGCAAGTATCGTCTCATCAATGGCTGATGGTGTTGTTACACTGAATCGCCAAGGCGATATTGTGATGATTAATCCAACAGCTCAGCAATTTATTGAAGACTGCCATTATGAACGTTACGGTCAGAATGCACTAAAAGAATTACCAATTCCAGATGAATTAAAATCCATACTGAATCAAATTATTCAAGGGGAAAAAGAAGTACTACAAGAAGTGAGTTTACAAGGACGGAATTGGGTAATGATTATGACTCCCCTATACGATCAACAAAATGTACGTGGTGCTGTTGCAGTGATTAGGGATATGACAGAAGAACGACGGTTAGACAAACTCCGGAAAGATTTTATTGCGAATGTTTCCCATGAATTACGTACACCAATAGCTCTCTTACAAGGCTATAGTGAAGCAATTATTGACGATATTGCCGAATCAAAAGAAGAGAAAAATGAATTAGCACAAATTATTCATGAAGAAAGCCTACGAATGAGCCGCTTAGTGAATGAGTTACTCGACATAGCTCGTATGGAGGCTGGTCATATTCAGCTAGATTATGAAGAAGTTGATCTTCATATGTTTGTCAGTAGAATTGTCAATAAATTTCAAGTTATTGCCAATGATCATGACATTCAGCTGACATATAATCATACGATTGATAAAAACAACGTATTCATCGATGCGGATCGCATTGAACAAGTATTTACCAATTTAATTGATAATGCTATTCATCACACCGAGGCTGGAGGATATGTAGATATACATGTACAATCTACGGCTACGGATATAATTGTTGAAATAAAAGATAGTGGAACAGGCATCCCTGAAGAGGATCTTCCATTTGTTTTTGAACGCTTTTATAAAACAGATAAAGCAAGAACAAGAGAAAGTTCGAAAAAAGGAACTGGCTTAGGGTTACCAATCGCAAAAAATATTATCAATGCACATAAAGGAACCATTTTAGCAAAAAGTAAAAAAGATAGAGGTACTACATTTACATTTACTGTGCCACAATTAAAAAAAGATGAATCTACAGATGCATAAAGATTCATATTATACGAAGGAGTGACCGGACATGTTATGGAATAAATGGACAAAATGGCTCGTAAGTTTATTATTGGTAGGGAGTTTATTAACTGCTTGCGGTACGAATGAAGAGCCTGAAGACGCAACAAATAATCAAACGCAAAATAGTGAAACAGAAGACTCAAATGAAGCAGAAGAAGAAACAGAGGAAATTACGATCACGATTTCTAAAAATGAAGGTGAAGAGACCATTGACGAAAAAACTGTCTCCATCGAAGAAGATGCTATTTTAATGGATGTAATGGAGGAAAACTTTGATGTTGAAACAGAGTTTGAAGGTGCATTTGTTGCATCCATCGACGGGGTAGGTCCTGAAGAAGACGAAGATATTGCTTGGATGTACAGCGTAAACGGTACACCTCCAAATGTAGGTGCTGATGAGTATGAACTTGAGCCTGGTGATGAGGTAGTCTTTGACCTACAACCATTTTAATAGAACGATGAGAGAAACAGTTATCTATAGCAGATCATTTCAAAAATACCAACATTTCATATGTTGGTATTTTTTTATTGTATTTACAATGATATAAAGACAGTGTAACATTTTACAGTACATAGACGACTAACTATATGAACGGAGGATCTCAATGGATTACGTGTTTGAAGAACTGTATGAGAAATATCATCAAGACTTGTTTCAGTTTGTTTTTTATCTTACAAGAGATCGAACATTAACCGAAGACTTAGTACAAGAAGTATATATTCGGGTGATGCGTTCATATAATTCTTTTCGTGGTGAAAGCAGTGAAAAAACATGGTTATTCTCCATTGCACGAAATGTCACCATTGACTACTTTAGGGCACAAAAACGAAAAAATAATCTAGTGACACAGTTTTTTGATTGGAGTAAAAAAGGAGACTTTATTCCTGACCATAAACCTTTGCCTGAGGAGGTTGCTATAAAGAATGAAGAAAGTCAGGAGATGTATGCGTATTTAGAAAAATGCACGGTAGATCAAAGAAGTGTACTTATCCTCCGTTTTATCCAATCACTTTCAATTAAAGAAACCGCCGCAATACTCGGTTTTAGCGAGAGTAAAGTGAAAACGACACAACATAGAGGATTAAAGGTATTAAAAACTCATATAGAATCTGATCATTTGAAAGGAGAGGCATATGATGAATAAAATGGATGAAGAATACATTAAAAAACAACTAAAAAATATGCCTAAAGTTAACGATGATAGGACAAAAGAAGAATGGATCGAACGCGTCCAACCATATAAATATAAAAGAGAGAGAACAAGAAAAAAATCACCTAAAATGATACCAATTTTAAGTACAGTCTTACTTATAGGGATGATGGTTCTTATAATACCGACGATTATTCAAGAACCTTCATCCGTCCAGGAACAAACTTCCAGCACTCATTATGATGATCATCAGGTAGATCAAAAAGCAAATGTTGACCAACAGTTAAAAAGTGCTGCAAGGAATGAAGAGGTCACAGAACATAAAGAGGGTGAATATGTAATGTTTGATTTACATGGTGATGAACAAGTTGTTTATGGAGGAATATTTGATCAACAGGTGCAATATATCATTCCATTAGCTTTTGTCAGTTCAGAAGATCACTCTCTCTCAGAGTTATATACTGAGTTAGATTCTTATATAGATGAATTTGATCTTGCTTCCAAAATTCCCTATTTTAAAGATACTGCATTTAGCATAAACATGGATGAAAAGAACGTAACGATGCATGTACCTGATGATTACTCGATTGGAGAAGGTTCTGCCGTACAAGGTAAATTTGAAGAGATGCTTTCAAGAATTTTCTATCCTTATGAAATTGATCAAGTACTGTTAGAATCATCGAATGGTTCACCAGTTACATTAGGCAAAAAAGGTGAGCTTGACTCTATTACAGTACATGAACCTGTGAACGAAAATTACAAATTATATGATGACGAGACACATGACCAAAGGTTTATGGTTCCTATGAATCAAGAAGATAAGACGTTTGCTGAAGCAATAGAAGATCTTAAAAACGATGAGCAAGATTATTCAATCCAAAATACGATTCCCCAAGACGTAGATGTAACTGTTACATGTGAATCAGAAGAGAGTTGTTCAATTCAATTTCAAGATACAGTAGCGGAGTTGCCTGAACAAGATTTAATTGTAGCCGTCGAATCTATTTTAATGACAGCAAAAAGTTATGGGTTTGATGAAGTTGCTTTTAAAGGTATTCCAAACGATGCAATTGGAAGCTACAATCTCAGCGAACCGATAACCGTTCCACTTGCTGTAAATCCAATTTATACAAATGAGGAGTAAGCGATAAAGTCTATCATATGCTTTGTGAATCTAAAAAAGTGTTTACATGTTGTAAACACTTTTTTATATATAGAAAATGCAAAGTGTGAAGTACTTTGATATACTGAAGAAAATACAAAGTGGGGATATCCTTTGTTTACAACAATTATCTTAACTTGCAGCAAACAATTAAAAGATGAGCGAACAGATCAAGCTATTTATCATATTTTACAAGGTAAAAAATCGATTCAAACGATCCAGGATATTTATTTATATCAACTGGATCATTATTATAAAATTCTACCAACATTGGATCAAAATCTTTATAAACGTACGATTCAAGAGCTCGTGGACCATCAACTGATGGAGACCTCTCAATCCTATGCAAACTCTTATACCATTTCACATAAAGGAATAGAGACATTACAAAATAGAACACTTCCGCCATTATTGTCTTATGTAAATGGTAAGAAGTATAGTATGTATACAAATACATTTGAAAAAAGATTATTTTTGTTTATCCAAGTGTTATCCAATAAACAATCTCAACATAACTCTTACGTACCAATTGTTGATCAGTATGACATTATGAATGATATCAAACAGTTATTTAGAAAGTTTCAAAAGAATAGTCATTCCTTAGCAAACGAACTCTACGATGAATTAACAACTATTTTAGAAACGATTGAGAATCAATACGCGGATTTATTTATAAGCCGGTTATCTGGTTTTCAACACTATGGTAAAAGTATTCAACAAATAGCTAGAGAGATAAAGCAGACAGAAGTTGACACATTGTTGATTATACAATCGATTACACATTATATATTGAAACAGATTGAGCAAAATAAGCAACAATTTCCATTATTAGACGCTCTAAAAATGCAAGATCATTTGCTGCAGATTACTGTTTCGGCTAACAAAACAAAAACACTCGTAGAACAAGGCATTCCACTAGAGCAAATATCTTCTATGCGCAATCTTAAAATGAACACCATTTATGATCATATTGTTGAAATTGCCTTACATGATGACTCTTTTGCCTTACACAATTTTATTGATGATGAAACAATGACTACAATATTACGAACTGCTCATGCGTTAGACACATACCAACTGAAGGAATTAAAAGAAGCTCTAGGAAAAGATTATTCATACTTTCAAATTCGCTTAGCTTTAGCTAGAGGAGGGGCAGTGAGTGGATGAACAAATCTTATTAAAGCATTTACATAAGCATTTTTCCTATACCTGTTTTCGAACAGGACAATTAGAAATTATCCAATCAGTGTTAGAAAAACAGGATACCTTAGCCATTTTACCTACAGGAACAGGCAAGTCCATATGTTATCAATTGCCGGCGTTGATCCAGAAAGGAACAACCATTATTGTTTCACCTTTAATCTCTCTCATGCTCGATCAAGTGAAAGAGTTAAAAGCTAAACAAATTAAGAATGTTGTTGCTATCACAAGTTTTATGAATCATCACGAAAGAAAAGAAGTATTTTCAAACATATCATCTTATAAAATGATATTTATCTCTCCAGAACTACTTCAACACAGTTTTGTAATACAAAAGTTAACGGGCCTACCCATTTCGTTATTTGTTATTGACGAAGCGCATTGTATATCGCAATGGGGACATGCCTTCAGACCGGATTATTTACGGCTAGAACAAGTCATTCAAGCCCTTCAAAATCCTCCAATATTAGCTCTTAGCGCTACGGCACCACCAAATGTCCAAGAAGATATAGAGTCTGCGTTAAAAAGAAATCATATGAAACGTTTTATATATCCAATGGACCGACCAAATATTGGACTCTTTATTAAAAAACTGCAAGTAGAAAGTGAAAAAAATGAAGCTCTTTTACAGATAACTTCTCAATACGACGTACCAACTCTTATCTATTTTTCAAGTAGAAAACAAGCAGAAGAAATAGCGACCTTTTTAGCCGAGACTTTAACTAATCGGCGCATCGCTTTTTATCATGGAGAAATGGAACAATCTGACCGAATAACAGTCCAACAGCAATTTATGAATAATCAAATGGATATCATTTGTTGTACAAGCGCTTTTGGGATGGGCATTAATAAAAGCAATATTCGACTCGTAATCCACTATCATTTTCCGGGACAATTAGAGTCATATATTCAGGAGTTTGGTAGGGCAGGAAGAGACGGTAAACAAAGTATAAGTGTAGTGTTGCATATGCCCTCCGATGATATTTTACCACGATATTTTGTTGAACAAGAACTTCCTTCGAAGGAAGTGATCGCTGAAGTAGTACATTATTTACAAACAAGTGAATTGCAATTTTTACAAAAGGAAATAGTAGATGTATTAAGGGAAACATGGACAATCAATGAAGTACAATGGCGTTTTTTACTTTATCAACTTGAAATTCATGGTATGATTAGAGGAAATAGAATTATACAAATGAAAGATGTTCACCATGTAAGCGACTCAATCATTCAATTTCAATCCAATCGATTACATGAGCAGCACAAGAACATAGAAATGTCTCAAAAGTGGCTGGAAGAGGAAGGCTGCTTACGAGATAAACTTTATAGCAATTATCAAGACACGTATACGGAAGTAAATAACTTGTGTTGTAGTAATTGCCATCAGGGATTAGCTGATTGGAATTTAGAAGGTGTTTATAAACGGAATACAGCGAGTCAGTCATGGAAGAAAAATCTTCAACAATTACTAAAAATAGAGGGTTAACATGAAACAAAGTGAACAGATTAAACGAATGTCACCGAATGAATTAGTACAAGCATTATTTTTATCTCAACTCATCTTTTTTGCAATTGCTATTATTGTGAGTTTCTTTATTTTTCCTGCCTTTACAGATTGGTTGGAGTTATTTCGCTGGGATACAAAAGAAGTTCTCTTGCTAGGTGGGCTATCAGGGATCATTATTGTTATGATTAATATTTTTTTAGAAGAGGTATTGCCACCGCATATGCTTGACGATGGTGGTATAAATGAGAAAATATTTGATCAACAATCAATTGGTACTATTTTTTGGATTACATTATGGATTGCAATCTCAGAGGAGATGCTTTTTAGAGGCTTACTTCAAACGACATTTGGTTTAGTTCCTGCAAGTATTATATTTGCAGTCGTACATGTACGATACTTAAAAAAGCCTGTTTTACTTATAGTTGTCGTTCTGATGAGTTTTTATTTAGGATATACATATTACATAACGAATAATTTACTTGTTCCAATCATGATTCATTTTATCATTGATTTCCTTCTAGGGCTTTACATACGATATAAAAAGTGAGGTGTTCATTCATGGGGGAAAAGGATTCTACAAACCAGGCGTCGAACTTAGAGAAACTAATTTCAGAGGTTCAACAAGGCGAGACGAAAGAATATACAGATAGCGATTTAAGAGTGGATGGCAATCAAGAAATTAAAATGGATGTATTATCTTTACCACCACGGAGTGAAGTCCATCAAACAAACAAAAGAACACGTTTACGCTTAAGTAAACCTTTAAAACAATTTATATTTGTTCTCTTACTCATTCTTATTATAATTAGTGGAAGTATCTACTTTTTTGGAAGTGAACTCATCGATATTTTGCAATAATCCAATCAAACAACAAACGATAGTCAACAATTTACAGTTCTACATATACTATATAATGTAACCGATAATAATCACAATTGTATGTACATACAATTATGAGTTCTTTCGGGTTAGGAGGGTGCTTTTGTGCGAATTGAAAGAGTATCTCAAAGTGAGTTTACCATATTTTTAACATTTGAAGATCTAGTTGAACGAGGTTTTACAAAAGATGACCTGTGGCATGATGCATCAAATGTCCGAACGTTATTCAGCGATATGGTACATGAAGCAAGTACTGAGCTAGGCATTGAATTAGAAGGTTTTTTCTTAGTGCAAGTATATCTCTTGCAAGCCCAGGGAATGCATGTTGTTGTTACAAAGAAGATCGAAAATACATGGAATGAGGATTTTATCGAAATGAAAGTAACTTTGGATGAAAGCCGGGAGATTATTTTTTCTTTTGATGAATTCGAACATCTTATTCAATTAACACCGTACTTATATGAGAAGTCTATATATGATGCAAAAGTATACTTCATGGATGGGCGATATTATATGATCGTAACAGACCCGATGATTGTAGCAGATCAAACGGAAGATATCATTGCAATTATGTCAGAATATGCTTCCCCAAGTATCGTTACATCTCATAGGTTACATGCATATGGTAAAGTAATTTATGAAAATAATGCGGTTAAACAAATTCATGATGTTTTTCTTAAATGAGTGAATGTCCAGTTATTATACAAAAATATCCTTTGTTCTAACTGAAGCAATTACCTGATATAAACAGCGGATGAAGAACGGTTTTATTGCATAATTCATCTGAACATGTATACTAAATTTGGACATAGGTTTACAGATATTAACAACGCATAGGAGGTAAGTAGATGGTAGCCGATCATGTGACACAATCTACTAACGGTGATGATGAGACACAACTGGATATGTTGAGTTCTACAAGAGTAGTTATAAAGAATGCATTAGAACGTCTAGGGTATCCAAATGAAGTATATGAATTGTTAAAAGATTCCCTTCGTATGCTAACTGTTCGTATACCCGTTCGGATGGATGATGGTTCTATTAAAGTGTTTACTGGATATAGAGCCCAACATAATGACGCTGTAGGTCCAACAAAAGGTGGTGTACGCTTCCATCCAAATGTTACTGAAGATGAAGTGAATGCACTTGCAATATGGATGAGTTTGAAAGCAGGTATTATGGATCTTCCATATGGTGGGGGTAAAGGTGGCATTATTTGTGATCCAAGAGAAATGTCTTTTCGTGAATTAGAAGGTTTAAGTAGAGGCTATGTTCGAGCAATTAGCCAATTTGTCGGACCTACGAAAGATATTCCAGCTCCAGATATTTTTACGAATTCTCAAATAATGGCTTGGATGATGGATGAATATAGTCGGATAGATGAATATAATAGTCCTGGATTTATTACAGGAAAGCCAATTGTTTTAGGCGGTTCACACGGAAGAGAAACTGCAACAGCTAAAGGCGTTACAATTTGTATAAAAGAAGCTGCTAATAAGCGTGGAATTGATTTAGAAGATGCACGAGTAATCGTACAAGGCTTTGGAAATGCAGGTAGTTTCTTAGCTAAATTCTTACACGATGCAGGTGCAAAAGTCATTGGAATTTCAGATGCTTATGGTGCTTTACACGACCCAGATGGACTTGATATTGATTATTTATTAGATCGTCGAGATAGCTTTGGAACGATTACAAAATTATTCAATAATACAATAACTAATCAAGAATTACTTGAACAAGACTGTGATATTCTTGTTCCAGCTGCAGTGCAGAACCAAATTACGAAAGAAAACGCCCATAATATCAAAGCAAGTATTGTAGTTGAAGCTGCAAATGGACCAACAACACCTGAAGGTACGAAAATCTTAACTGAACGTGATATCTTATTAGTGCCAGATGTAATGGCATCTTCAGGCGGAGTAACTGTTTCATATTTTGAATGGGTTCAAAATAATCAAGGATATTATTGGCCTGAAGAAGAAATTGATGAAAAGTTAACTAAAGCAATGATTAAATCATTTAATACAATTTATAATACAGCAAGAACAAGACAGATTGACATGCGACTTGCAGCCTATATGGTCGGAGTTCGCAAAATGGCTGAAGCTTCTAGATTTAGAGGATGGGTGTAAATCAAACTCTTATCCTGGAAGAGTTTCACTAGGACGCCTTTCATATACTGTAAAAGATCTATTCTCATTGAATAGGTCTTTTTTTATTTTCAATATATGAATCATCTAGGTTACTTAAATAAAATATATTCATATGTATAATTTTCCTCAATTGTATAAAGATAAGAATCATTAAAATATAACATATGGGGAGGTTTAAAAGAGTGCATGTGAAGAAAAGAAAATTCCTACAGATCATCTGTTTAACGATTGTATCTACATGTTTGATTTTCATAGCTGTACCTCATCAACAAGTTCATGCATTTAGTCCACAAATCATTCAAAAAGGGGCTATTGGAGAAGATGTCATTGAATTACAAGCTAGACTTCAATATATCGGGTTTTATAATGGAAAAATTGATGGCGTGTTTGGTTGGGGTACATATTGGGCACTTCGAAATTTCCAATCAGAATTCGGTATGGAAATCGATGGACTAGGAGGACAAAAGACAAAAGAAAAATTAGCTCAAGTAACAAAATATGACCAAGAAGGTATCCAGAATGAAACAAATGCAGGCGGTGAAGGTAATAAAGAGGAAAATGTTGCAACAGAACCTACATCGACGAATGTTCCACAAGGATATTCACAAAATGACATTCAATTACTAGCAAATGCTGTCTATGGAGAAGCAAGAGGAGAATCTTATGAAGGCCAAGTAGCAGTTGCAGCTGTTATTTTAAACCGTGTACAAAGCGCTACTTTTCCGAATACCGTTGCAGGAGTAGTATTTGAACCAAGAGCATTTACAGCTGTTGCAGATGGACAAATATATTTAACACCGAATGAAACTGCAAAGGAAGCTGTGCTAGATGCAATTAATGGTTGGGATCCCTCTGGAAACGCTCTATATTATTTTAACCCAGAAACAGCAACATCTAGCTGGATATGGTCTCGTCCACAAATTAAGCAAATTGGAAAACATATATTTTGTAAATAGGAAGGTGAGTGAAATACATGTTTCGTTGGATATCAATAGCATTACTAGTTATTGCGGGAATTGGTCTGGGGGCATGGGGCTATAAAGAACATGAAGAAAAGAATGCAGTGCTTATTCAAGCAGAAAATACGTATCAGCGAGCATTCCATGAATTAACCTACCATATGGACCTGTTACATGACAAGATAGGGACAGCATTAGCAGCCAGCTCAGATAAAAGATTGTCCCCGGAATTAGTAGAAATATGGCGAATTACGTCTGAGTCACTTGGGAATGTAGGCCAATTGCCTTTATCATTATTGCCATTTAATAAAACAGCGAGCTTTTTGTCTGATATTGGTGAGTTTACTTATCAAACGGCTGCAAGAGATTTGGAAGATGACCCATTATCTGAAGAAGAAAGAGCTGATTTAGAAGAGTTATATGCACAAGCAGAAGATATTCAGGGTGAACTACGAAATGTACAACATGCGGTGTTAGAGGACAATTTAAGGTGGATGGACGTTCAATTAGCGCTTGCGACCGAAGATGAACCTATGGATAATAAAGTAATTGACGGTTTTAAAACAGTTGAGAAAAAAGTAAAAGGCTATGAAGAAGGAAATGTTGATTCTTCCATTTTTGCAATTACACCTGATAAGGAAATGTATCAATCCATTACAGGTGAAGATGTTGCAGAAGAAGAAGCAGTGAACATAGCGCGTGACATTTTCCATCTTCCAGATGAAGACTTAACCGTTTCTACTACTGGTGAGGGGTCCGAAATACCTATGTACACGATGACGTATCGAGATGACGATATCAATGCATATATGGATATGACAAAACAAGGTGCACATCCAGTGACAATCATCATGAAACGACCAGTGAAAGAGCAGAATCTTAGTCTGCATGAAGGAACATTAGAGGCAGAAGAATACTTAAAATCTTTTGATATAGATGATATGACATTATTCCAAAGTAGTGAACATAATGGGATTGGAATGTATTCATATATTTTCCAAGATGGGGATGTACGAATATTATCTGATGCCATTCAAATAAAAGTTGCATTAGACAATGGTGATATATTAGGGTTTAGTGGAAGAAACTTTTATTCCAATCATCATGATAGAGATATTCCCCAACCGGAAATTACCGAAGAAGAAGCAGTTGATTTAGTCAATGAAAATCTTACTGTTAACGAAATCCATTTGGCGATTATAGACGACGATTTTGGTGATGAAGTCCTCGTATATGAAATTTTAGGATCCTTGGATGAAGACACGTACCGAATATTCATCAATGCAGATAACGGCGATGAAGAAAAAGTTGAAAAGTTGTCTAGTGTGGAAGCAAATTTCTCTTAAAAAGAAGCGGAAATCCATTTTCTCTCTTTTTCCTTGAATGTGTAGGTATAAAGGTCTATTATTAAAGTACCTACTATGATCGGGAGGGGGAATACAATGAATATTGGTAAGGAATTATTTATTACAGTTACTGATGAAGAATCAACAAAAGATCAAACGTATAAATGCTCCATAGTAGATACGAGCAATGACTTTTTGTATGTTGATCAACCAATACACACAGAGACGAAACGAACGTTAGTGTTATCAAGAGGTGCTCATATAAAGGTATCTTTTATCGGAAAAGATAACGTCGTGTATGAATATCATTCAATTGTAGTGCATAGAAAAATGTTAACCATTCCCGCTTATGCTATTTTACCACCGAAAAAGAGTGACATTAAACGCATCCAACGAAGAAACTTTGTCCGTGTACAAACTGCGGTTGATATATCGATTCATTGTGTTAAACAAACAAGCGATCCGTTCACAACAGTAACTTCTGACATTAGTGGGGGCGGATTAGCTTGCATAATACCAAACCACATATCTTTAGATAAAAAACAACTCATATCTATATATATTGTTTTACCAGATAAGAAAGCCCCAACATATATTCAAGTAAAAGCACGTGTCGTGCAAATACATCAAATAAAACACCATCAATTGATAGCATCAGTTGAATTTGTCCAAATTTCTTCATCCGAACAACAATCGATTATTCGTTATGTTTTTGAAACTCAAAGAAAGCAACTTGAAAAATATTTACAATAAAACATTAATATTTCATTCGAAAAATGAGTTATTCATGATAAAATAACTCATTTTTTTCAAATTTATGGTACTATATATACGTATCACTAATAAAGAATATTTGGCTACATGTTTGTAGTTCGTTTGATAGATTTGAGAGGAATGAGAAGATGAAAAAAATTGCAATTGCAATAGACGGTCCTGCTGCAGCAGGTAAAAGTACCGTTGCAAAAATAGTTGCACACAAAATGAAGTACAAATATATAGACACTGGCGCAATGTATCGAGCTGTAACATTTCATCTATTAGATAATGATATTGATATATATAATGAAGATGAAATTTCAACATTACTTTCGAACATTCAGATACAATTTAAACAAGAGGAAAATGGGCAACATATATTTTTAAATGGCAAAGATATAACAGATGATATTCGCACAGACGAAGTTACAAATAATGTATCAACCGTTTCTAGCCATGCAGCAGTACGCAAAGAAATGGTGAGAAGACAGCAGGAGTTTGTCGAAGAACGAGGCATCGTTATGGATGGAAGAGATATTGGAACGCACGTTATTCCAGATGCTGAAGTTAAGTTTTACCTAGTAGCCTCGGTTGACGAACGAGCCGAAAGAAGATTTATTGAAAATGAAAAAAGAGGATACAAAACAGATATCAATCAAATAAAAAAGGAAATTAGAGAACGCGACCTACAAGATATGCAACGAGAAGTTTCTCCTTTAGTAAAAGCAGATGATGCGATTGAAATAGATACAACATCTTATACCATTCAGCAAGTTGCGGATCGAATGTATGATCAGATAAATAAAGTGATCTAATCTTTTGAAAGCACAAGTTAATAACTTGACAATTCAATGAAATTAGTAGAAATTTAAGAGAAGAGATGAAATGCTTTATACATATTAAGGCTACCAAGCTTTATTGCACATTAGGAGGGCTATGCTATGGAAGATCAAAACACAGCATTAGAAGTTGGGGAAATTTTAGAGGGAACTGTTGCTCGTATTGATGATAAACAAGTTCTTGTCGATACGAATCAAAAAACAGAAAGTATTTTACCGATCAGTGAACTTTCAAATTTACATGTAGAACATCCATCTGATGTTTTATCAGAAGGCGATGAAGTTCGCGTAAAGGTGTTAAAGATTGATGACGATGTGATCGTATCACTAAAAGAAGTTGAAGCAGAAAAGGTATGGGAAGACTTAGAACAAAAACTCGCATCTCATGAAACATTTGAAGTTACTGTAAAAGAAGTTGTTAAAGGAGGACTCGTTGCTGATGTTGGGCTAAGAGGATTTATTCCTGCATCATTAGTAGAAACGCACTTTGTTGAGGATTTTTCACCCTATCAGGACGAAACGCTTCGTGTAAAAGTAACTGAACTGGATCGCGAACAAAATAGAGTCATCCTCTCACATCGCGCAGTTCTAGAAGAAGAACAAGCTACGAAGAAAGAAGAAATTTTAAATACATTACAATCTGGACAAGTCATCGATGGAGTTGTCCAACGATTAACAAATTTTGGTGCATTTGTTGATGTCGGAGGAGTGGATGGACTTGTTCACATTTCTGAACTTGCCCATAAACACGTTGAACATGCATCAGATGTTGTTCAAGAAGGAGATACCATCTCAGTAGAGATCCTTTCAGTCGATCCTGAAACTGAACGTATTTCACTATCTCATAAAAACACAATTCCTGGACCATGGACAAATATCGAATCTTCCATTGCTCAGGGAGACGTTGTTGAAGGGACAGTCCAACGACTTGTTGATTTTGGTGCATTTGTTGAAGTGAAAGAGGGAGTTGAAGGACTCGTTCACATTTCTCAAATTGCTAATAGACATGTTGATACGCCACACGAAGTACTCAAAGTAGGCGAAACTGTTTCTGTAAAAGTTCTTGATGTAGATGAGGAAAAAGAACGGATCTCCTTAAGTATCAAGGCACTCGAACAAGAAGCAGAAGCAAAAGAGTTTCAAAAGTATGAAAGAAACGATGAACAAAGTGGTTTTTCACTCAGTGATGTTATTGGTGATAAACTCGATAAATATAAAAAATAATATACGGAAAAAAACCTTTTCTTAAACGAAAAGGTTTTTTTATGAATAATATCTTGTTGGATATTCAATTACTATATCTCTTTTGCCCTTCTCTTTTAATGGTTCGTCCTTCAATCGGGAACGTACAGTTAAAAGTATAATGGACATTTATTTGACAGCATTTGCAGTTCTAAGGTACATTTAATAGTTAAGAGAGTTGTGCTTATATGCGATTACAGAAAGGAAACAACTTATATGAATAAATCAACTATTGCAATCGTTGGTAGACCAAATATAGGAAAATCAACAGTATTTAATCGAATTGCAGGAGAACGTATATCCATTGTTGATGATATGCCAGGTGTCACAAGAGACCGCGTATATGCATCAGCTGAATGGTTAACACATGAATTTAATATCATTGATACAGGTGGCATTGAAGTTGGCGATGAGCCTTTATTACAAAAAATGCGACATCAAGCAGAAATAGCTATTGATGAAGCAGATGTCATTATTTTTATGGTCAATGGAAGAGAAGGTATTACAGCAGCAGATGAAGAAGTGGCCCACATATTATACCGATCTAAGAAGTCTGTCGTACTTGCAGTCAACAAAATTGACAGTCCAGAACTTCAGGAGAATATATATGAATATTATTCTCTCGGATTTGGGGAGCCATTTCCCATATCTGGATCGCACGGTTTAGGACTTGGAGATTTATTGGACGAAGCTGTTCGTCATTTCCCTACAGACATCTCTGAAGATAAAGACGACGATACGATTTACTTTAGTTTGATTGGCCGTCCTAACGTTGGCAAGTCATCACTCGTAAATTCTATTTTGAATGAAAATCGTGTCATTGTAAGTGATCAAGAAGGTACGACTAGAGATGCCATTGATACATTGTTTCATGATGAGGATCAAAAGTTTGTCATTATTGACACGGCTGGTATGAGAAAACGGGGTAAAGTGTATGAAACAACAGAGAAATACAGCGTACTTAGAGCTTTAAAGGCAATTGAGAGATCTGACGTTGTGCTCGTTGTAATTGATGCTGATACTGGGATACGTGAACAAGATAAAAAGGTTGCTGGTTATGCACATGATGAAGGACGAGCCATTGTTATCGTAGTAAATAAATGGGATACAATTGAAAGCTCCCAAGATGCCATGCAGAAATTTGAGGAAAACATTCGCAATCAGTTTCAATTTTTACATTATGCACCAATTGTGTTTGTTTCTGCTAAAACAAAAAGACGTTTACAAACGATTCTTCCTACAGTTATTGTCGCTAGTGAGAATCATTCAAAACGCGTACAAACACATGTACTTAATGATGTAATTATGGATGCATTAGCCGTTAATCCAGCGCCAACATATAAAGGTCAGCGTTTGAAGGTGTTTTATACCACTCAAGTGGCTGTTAAACCACCAGTGTTTGCTGTGTTTGTAAATGAACCAGAACTTCTACATTTTTCATATAAAAGGTTTTTGGAAAATACGATTCGTAAAGCATTTGGGTTTTCATCAACCCCAATTAAAATAGTAGCAAGAAAAAGAAAATAAGGAGCGATTTTATGGCAAAAGTAGCTGTGCTAGGTGCAGGTAGCTGGGGAACAGCACTGGCAATTGTTTTAGCAGATAACCAGCACGATGTTCGACTGTGGACACACCGCAAAGAACAAGCTGAAGCAATAAATACTACAAATAAAAATGAAAAGTATCTAGAAATTATGATTCCTAAAGAAATAAAGGCAACATCAAATATGGAAGAAGCTGTTAAAGGCTGTGACGCCATTGTAGTAGTTGTACCAACAAAAGCTATTAGACCTGTTTGTCAGGAACTAGCAAACATAATGGAACCAAATTCAACGATTATTCATGCATCTAAAGGAATCGAACCAGATTCCTTGAAAAGAGTGTCACAAATGATCGATGAAGAAATTCCGTCTTATTCGTATGATGATGTTGTTGTATTATCAGGTCCAAGTCATGCGGAAGAAGTAGCTCAAAGACAGCCAACAACTGTAACAGTTTCTTCAACAAATGAAAATAAAGCAGTGATTGCGCAAGACTTGTTTATTAATGATGTATTTCGGGTCTATACAAGTACAGATATTATTGGAATTGAGTTAGGAGGGGCTCTTAAAAACATTATTGCTTTAGGTGCTGGAATCTCTGATGGTCTTGGCTATGGTGATAATGCAAAAGCGGCAATAATGACAAGGGGTCTCGCAGAAATTACACGAATAGGAACCACTTTAGGAGCAAATCCTCTCACATTTTTAGGGTTACCAGGAGTTGGCGATTTAATGGTTACATGCACAAGTGTACATAGTCGTAACTGGCGTGCAGGTAACTTAATTGGACGTGGGCAATCACTTGATGATGTCCTCGATCAAATGGGAATGGTTGTAGAGGGTGTACGTACAACTAAAGCAGCTTATCAATTAGCCCAAAAGCAGCAAATTGAAATGCCAATTACTGAGGGTATTTATGATATATTAGTTAATCATAAAACGCCAAAAGAAGTCGTTCACCACCTAATGAACCGAGATAAGCGTGAAGAGTTAGATGACTACGCATCCTTATTAAAAAATTAAATGCATGAAGATCGCAACACACATTCTCACCACCTGCATACAATGTATTGAAATTGATGTCAGGGAGGCGAGTGAGTGAGTAATTTTCAAAAAGGTGTTTTCGATAAGTTAAAACAATCAGCAAATATTGATTCAGATGAGGTCTATCAAGTGGCTGAATCTTTACAAGGTGCGGATTTTTCAGATGAGCAGACTGTTCATCATTTAGTCCGACACTTAGCTAAAATGGCGAATAAACCATTAACAAAGGAACAAGAGATTCAAATTGTCAACTCCATTACGAAAAGCAATATGCCTACAGATATGGAATCGCTAAATAACTTGTTTAAATAATTCACTCGGATGAAAAGAACCTTATCTTAGTAGGCGAGTGATGATACAAACAGCATTGCATATGCATAAACTATATTGCACAAGCATTCAAAGATAGAGTTGCAATAGGTATTATTTAGTCGAACCGATTTGAAATTAACCCCTTTTCAAATCGGTTTTTATTTTTGCAATTTCGACTAAATAAAGAACATATGTGAAAATGTATGAAGTATGTTAATAACCTATGTTATACTATTCATTGTTTGTATATGAGCGAACTATTTACTTACAAAACAAATTCATACGTTAGGATGGACAACCAATACAGTTTCATAGCGGTTAACATCCAATATATGGAAGTAAGAATGATTTTAATGATTAATAAGAGGTGAATGATATGTCTACATCCATGCTTAAAATGTATATTTCATTTGCAGGAATGGTATTTTTAATAGTAGCAATTGGTCTTATTCTACTTAGTCGCTATAAATTAAAAGGTTTTTTAGCTGGAATTGTCTCACTACTAGCATATATATGTTTAGTCCTAGGTAGTTTAATTATTGTATATATCGTATTTAGTGGACCTACCGGTTAAACACATGGATCATAGGAGGAACAAAAATGAAACAGATTCATACATACATAAAAACTTTAACACTAATAATCATCACTGTGTTGGTATTAACAGGGTGTATGTTTCCAAAAGAAGAATTATCTAAAAATCAAATTCCACATGAAGACCAAATTGAACAAGTTCAACTTGCGATTGAGAAATATCAAGAAAGTACAGGTGGATTGTTACCAATTAAAACAAAACCGAGTGAAACACCTCTTTATGAGAAGTACATTATACAGTTTGATCAACTAAAAGAAGAAAATTTAATGTCTGAAATTCCAGGGAATTCGTTTGAAAATGGTGGCATTTATCAATATGTACTCATTGATGTAGAAGAAAATCCGACGGTTAAACTCATTGACCTTCGCACAACGAGTGAAGTTCAAAAGTTATCTTCAAAAGTATATGCGTATAGAAACAAGCACATGTATCCTCCGTTTGGCGAAACCGTTGCTAAAGATCTATACACCATTGATTATGAGAAACTAGGATTAACATCTGAACCTACAGTCGTAAGTCCTTATACTCAAAATAACTTACCGTTTGTCATTGATGTGAATGGTGATATTTTCATTGATTATCGATATGACCTTACACAAATGATTGATGAGGAAGAGCGATCCCTTACAGAAGGAGAAGATATACGAAATTTATTAACGGATGAAAGTCCCTTCGTACCGGCTCATTCACTCCCATATACAGTAGAAAATGATGAACCTGTATTTTTAATTGAATAATTTAGACATAGAACCTTTCTTGAAGCATATATTGTTTCTAGAAAGGTTTTTTTGTTCGAGTCTATTTTATTTTTAGTGGAATGAAAAAATTTAATAGAACTATATCTTTGTATCATATTTTGGTAGGACAACATCATACACTTGTAATGGCAAATACATGAGGAGAAATGACGTCGGAATAGCATTCCAGATTTGGGAGGAGATCACTTGGAAAAAGTAGATATTTTTAAAGACATTTCTAAACGGACAGATGGTGATATTTATTTAGGTATTGTAGGGGCTGTGAGAACAGGAAAATCTACATTTATCAAAAAGTTTATGGAATTAGTTGTTTTACCGAATATTGAAGAAGAAAGTGAGCGCGAACGAGCACATGACGAACTACCACAAAGTGCGGCAGGTAAAACGATTATGACAACAGAACCAAAGTTTGTTCCGAACCAGGCTGTTTCTGTTGAGGTCGAAGAAGGATTGGATGTAAACGTAAGACTTGTTGACTGTGTTGGTTACGCCGTTGACAGTGCGAAAGGTTTTGAAGATGAAAATGGACCCCGAATGATTCACACACCTTGGTATGAAGATCCAATTCCATTCCATGATGCTGCTGAAATTGGCACAAGAAAAGTTATTCAAGAACACTCAACTATTGGAGTGGTCGTTACAACAGACGGAACAATTGGAGAAATTGAACGTCATGATTACGTACAAGCAGAAGAAAAAGTAGTTGAAGAATTAAAAGAAGTAGGTAAGCCATTTATAATGGTCATTAATTCCGTTCGTCCAACGAGTCAAGAGACTGAACTTTTGCGACAAGAGCTTGTTGAAAAGTATGATATTCCTGTATTAGCTATGAGTGTAGAATCCATGTCAGAGCACGATGTATACAATGTACTAAGAGAGTCTTTATACGAATTTCCCGTATTGGAAGTTAATGTCAATTTACCAAGTTGGGTAATGGTGTTAAATGATGAA
This sequence comes from Caryophanales bacterium, assembly GCA_026168805.1. Taxonomy (GTDB): domain Bacteria; phylum Bacillota; class Bacilli; order Bacillales; family Amphibacillaceae; genus CALAMD01. The sequence continues at coordinate 46,956 of JAPFDS010000075.1, forward strand.
CATTGGTTACGAAAAAGTTATGAAGGAGCAATCCATTCAACTGTTCAAAATATTAAACGGTTACGTGATGTGAATCATATTATCGGAGATTTCAACGAATACGATCATATTGATTATGCTCAACTTGCCGGTATGGAAATGGGAGAAGGTATAGCAGAAATTGATTTATATGCTCCAGATTATTTATATGACGAAGTTTTAAAGGAAGTTGTAGGTGAAGAAATTAGAGGGAAAGACCATTTGTTAGAACTTATGCAAGATTTTGCTCATGCAAAACGCGAATATGATCAAGTGGCAGGAGCTTTGCAAATGGTTAAACAAACTGGCTATGGAATTGCAACTCCAACGGTGGAAGATATGGTATTAGACGAACCTGAGATTATTCGTCAAGGCTCAAGATACGGTGTTCGGTTGAGGGCGGATGCGCCATCGATTCACATGATTAAAGTAGATGTCCAATCTGAATTTGCACCAATAATAGGGACAGAAAAACAAAGTGAAGAATTAGTCCGTTATCTCATGCAAGACTTTGAAGAAGATCCTTTATCCATTTGGGAGTCCGATATTTTTGGTCGATCACTAAATTCGATCGTCCGAGAAGGCATACAGGCAAAAATAGCTTTAATGCCAGAAAATGCTAGATATAAATTAAAAGATACACTAGAGCGGATTATTAATGAAGGCTCTCGTGGTCTCATAGCAATTATATTATAAGCAGCTTTTAAGTAAGCTGCTTTTTTGTTTTTTAAAATAAAAATCGAATATATTTATAAAAAATACAAGAATTATGTTGAAATTTATGCCAAAGTCCTATAGTATAAGCGTTGTCATCGAAATAAATAGATGACTTATCGTATAAAATTTGCCAAAATGGTAAACAAATGGTGATAGATTCATTTAGTTCTATTCCATTACAAACTCTTTTAGGAGGAGGTGAATATCATGAATAAAACAGATTTAGTTAATGCAGTTGCAGAAACAAGTGAACTTTCTAAAAAAGATGCTGCAAAAGCAGTTGATGCTGTTTTCCAAACGATCATGGATTCACTCAAGTCTGGTGATAAGGTTCAAATTATTGGATTCGGTAATTTTGAAGTACGTGATCGATCAGCTCGTAAAGGTAGAAATCCACAAACTGGAGAAGAGATTCAAATTCCAGCGAGCAAAGTTCCAGCATTTAGAGCAGGTAAAGCCCTTAAAGATGCAGTTAAAGAAGGCTAATCTACATAGGGTGCAAAAGGGTACGTACATTACGTACCCTTTTTTTAGTGGACATAATCCTGAAATTTTGAACGGATTTGTTGTGCTAACAAGATTGTTATGTAATATTAGAGATACAATTATTCTTTACATAGTTTATATAAGTATTTTAATGATTCATACATATCATTACATAGAATATTTTTCACAACAAAAACAATAGTCTATGAATACTATTATACAAAATTAAAAGTAAGGGGCGTTACATGTGAGCGAAACAAGTGCGAAAACTGACTTTTTTATAATAAAAGCTTTAGAGGATGGTGTAAATGTTATTGGGCTGACGCGTGGTACAAATACACGGTTCCATCATTCTGAAAATCTTGATAAAGGTGAAGTTATGATTGCTCAATTTACGGAACATACATCTGCTGTAAAAATTCGTGGTAAAGCATTGATTAAATCCGCACATGGGGAAATTGAAAGTGGAGGAAAAGAGTCGACATCTGAGTGAATTTCATAATTACCAACACCAGCTATGTCAATATAGCATGTAGTTACGAATGATTTAACTGAACTACATGCAGAAGTGAAATGCGTAAAATACGTATTATGAAATGCACTAATCCATATAAGAATATAAAACATACGTCAATATACGTATTTTTATGGTATAATTAATAATGATGATTCTTTACATGTATAAAGTTAAGCTGTTCTATTTTAAATATATTTGATTAGTGTTTTAAAGTATCAATACTTCCATAAAGAACATGCTACTGATTGCTTATGAAATATTTTATGCACAATCGTATGATTCATGATATTTCAAATGCACTTACTACATGATATGAATGATTTATTCAATCAGTTGGATCGATTCAAAGTATATAATAAATAACCATCTATATACATTTGATAGAACCCAAGTGAAGATCTATCTTCGGATAATGGAAGGATTGGGTGATTGTTTTGGCTATGTTAGCAAACGAAATAAAACAACTTAAACAGCATATAGAACATAAAATGAACCATAAATATGTTGATATATATATACAACGACCATTGATCAATGATTTGACGCTTGAACTCTTATATTATGCAACGGACGATATTTCCTCCGAAATGGAAGAGGCCCATGCACATATAACTGCTACAATTCTTGTTCAAACTGCATTAAACGCACATGAGCTTGTTCGAAATGATGAGCCTCGTTTAATGGCTGATGAGGAGAAGAAAGAAAAACAACTCCTTGTTCTAGCTGGAGATTATTATAGTGGTTTATATTACCTTTTATTATCTGAAATTCAAGATGTGAAAATGGTTAACGTTCTTGCAAAAGGAATTCAAGATGTGAATGAGAAGAAAATGCAATTATACTATTCAGAATATAGCAGTTTAGATGATTTTATTGAATTGTTATTACACATACACACGACGATTATTACTTGCGTATCTAGTTACCTGTTCCAACCAACTGTAGCAAATATGATTAAAAACATCGTTCGTCTACATTTTCTTTTACAAGAAGTTCATCAAGAAAATTCACTCATAGATTCTCACCTGGAACATCAGACGGTTCAGTGTAAGGAACGTAAACTTCAAACCATCCGTACACATATTGATGAGCATGTGCAATCCATCGAAAAGGAACTGATATATATAGATACATTGCCTCATACTTTCACTCGATTTGTGCGATGCTTTTTAAATAATGAGGTCTATGATATTTCAGCAGCAGAGGAAGGGTAAGCTATGGAAGAAAAATCTAAAGAAAAACGTGTGCATGATGTATTTGAGAATATATATGAAAATTATGATACAATGAATTCTGTCATTTCTTTTCAAAGGCATAAAGCTTGGAGAAAAGATGTTATGAAACGGATGAACGTTAAAGAAGGTTCTAAAGCATTAGATGTTTGTTGTGGGACGGGGGACTGGTCTTTTTCCCTTGCAGAAGAAGTAGGCAGCAATGGTGAAGTGGTGGGACTTGATTTTAGTGAAAATATGCTTTCAGTAGCACAACATAAACTGGATGCACATGAACAAGAAGTACCTCTTCAATTCATTCATGGAAATGCTATGGAGCTACCTTTTGATGATCATTCATTCGATTATGTGACCATCGGATTTGGTCTACGAAACGTACCGGACTATATGACTACTTTAAAAGAAATGCACCGTGTATTAAAACCTGATGGTAAAGCAGTTTGTTTAGAAACTTCACAACCTACTTTAATAGGATATCGACAACTATACTTTTTTTATTTCCGCTTTATTATGCCATTATTAGCTAGAGTTCTCGTAAAAAGTTATGACGAATACGCTTGGCTAAATGAATCAACAAAAGACTTCCCCAATAAAAAAGAATTAAAAGGTATGTTTGAAGATGCAGGATTTAAAAATGTGCAAGTGAAAAGTTATACAGGCGGAGTCGCTGCAATGCATTTAGGAATCAAATAATATGAAAAAATAGGATTTTTAAAATAAAGGTGACATGCATGAAACTAGCTAAAGCATATGGTTTTTTAAAAAAAGATTTATATATAATTGAAGAAGCTCTAAAAGATGCAATTCAAGCAGAACATCCTATATTGAGACAAGCGTCCACCCAATTACTAGAAGCTGGTGGGAAACGAATTCGACCTGTATTCGTGTTACTTGCCAGTCAATTAGGTGTTTCGGATATGCAAAAGGTCATAGAGGTTGCGACAACGCTAGAGTTAATCCACATGGCTACGCTTGTACACGATGACGTGATTGACGATTCCGAATTAAGACGAGGCAAGCCAACGATCAAAAAGACATATGGAAATAAAGTTGCCATGTATACTGGGGATTATATTTTAGCGCGTTCTTTAGAACAAATTTCGAAAGTAAAAGATCCACGTGTGCATGATATTCTGTCAAAATCTTTAGTAGAAGTATGCGTAGGAGAGATTGAACAAATAAAAGATCAATACAACATTGATCAAGCCATCCATACATACTTCAAAAGAATCAAAAGAAAAACGGCATTATTGATTGCAACTAGTTGTCAATTAGGTGCAATTGTGAGTGGTGCATCAGATGAAGTTGTACATAAAATGTATACATATGGATATTGTATTGGAATGTCTTACCAAATTATTGATGATATTCTCGACTTCACAGCTACTGAAGACGAGTTAGGTAAACCTACTGGAAATGATTTAGTCCAAGGAAATATTACCCTTCCTGTCTTCTTTGCTAAAAAAGATCCGAATTTTAAGCAATTATTAAAAAAACATTGTGTAAATGAAGAAGAGATGAAAGAACATATTCAACCTATACTACAAGCCTTGCACCAAACGAATGCAATTGAAGATTCATATAAAATTAGTGAAAAGTACTTAGATCGTGCTTTAGAAGCATTAGATGATATACCTTCTTCAAGAGCAAAAAAGACTCTCTATAATATTGCTACATATATTGGTGCAAGACGTTCTTAATTGTTATTTAATGAAAAATTTGATAAGCTTTTAGCGGTTCATATTTTAAAGTACATAAAATGAGGTGTAATGAATGGAAAAAACATTTTTAATGGTAAAACCAGATGGAGTTCAACGTAATTTAGTAGGTAGTATTGTTCAGCGATTTGAAGAGAAAGGCTTTACACTTGTTGGTTCTAAGTTAATGCAAATTTCAAATGACTTAGCTGAAACACATTATGGAGAACATAAAGAACGTCCATTTTTTGGAGAGCTTGTTGAATTTATTACTTCTGGACCAGTATTTGCTATGGTTTGGGAAGGTGAAGACGTCATTAAAACAGCACGCACAATGATGGGAGCAACAAACCCTCAAGAGGCGTCACCAGGAACGATTCGCGGTGATCACGGTATAACTGTAGGTAAAAATATTATCCATGGTTCTGATTCCACTGAAAGTGCTGAAAGAGAAATTAACCTTTTCTTTTCAGAAGAAGAGCTTGTATCTTACACAAAACAAGATGATACGTGGATTTACTAAAAAGAAACGCCTCCGGTAACGTGAGGCGTTTTATGTAATGGTTTTAAAATAAAGTAAAGATATTTATACAGAGAAAGAAGTGAGAGAGTCATGGGGGATGACTATAGTTCTTTTAAGCCACTAATTAGACGTAAGATTGGTGTGAATTTGGATTTATATAAAGAAGCACAAATGAAACGACGATTAACATCTTTACGAAACCAAAAAGGCTATTCTACGTTTGCAGATTATTTTAAAGCGTTGGATCAAGACCAAGAACTTCTGAATGAATTTGTCGATCGCATCACCATTAATGTTTCAGAATTTTACAGAAACCCAAAGAGATGGGAAGTGTTGCATCAAACCATTTTCCCTCTATTGCTCAAAGAACATCGAAACCAACCATTAACCATATGGAGCGCTGCTTGTTCTACAGGTGAAGAGCCTTATAGTGTTGCAATGATGATGAATACATATTTTCCAGAAGAAAATGTGCGTATTATAGCTACTGACATTGATGAAGGAGCACTTGAAAAAGCGAAAGCAGGTATTTATCAAAAAAATGCATTAAAAGATTTGCCACGGGTTTTACAAAAAAAGTATTTTACGGAGAAACATCATTTATTTCACATAGATCCAAAAATCAAAAATATGGTTACGTTTAAAAAACACAATTTACTTGCTGATACATATCCAAAAGAAGTGCATTTAATTATCTGTCGCAATGTATTGATCTACTTTACAGATGATGCGAAGGAGCAAATTTATCATAATTTTAGTAAATCATTAACGAATAACGGCGTGCTCTTTGTTGGTAGCACAGAGCAAATTTTTAATCCGAATGACTATAAACTATCTTTAATTGACACCTTTTATTATCAAAAGCGATAAAACACTTCTAATAAATGATTAGAAGTGTTTTTCCATATAGTAATTCAGTCAATGCGAATATTATTGTTTGTTTTTTCTGAAATCAAAGTTATTTGACGATAATATATAACAGAATCCAAAGACTTTTGCATATTTACATAAAAGTATATATAATTAAAAGATATATTTACCTATGTAAACAGAATTTACAATCAAATACATCATCTAATTGGGGGAAAAAGAAATGCGTTACTTAACTGCTGGAGAATCTCATGGAAAACAATTAACGACAATTATTGAAGGAATACCTGCTCGTATGCCTTTACTACAGGAAGATATTAATCACTCTTTACTTGAGAGACAAAAAGGACATGGCCGTGGAAGAAGAATGCAAATAGAAAAAGATTTAGTTGATATTACAAGTGGTGTGAGACATGGATACACATTAGGCTCACCGATTGCGCTCGTTGTACATAATGATGACTTTAAACATTGGACGAAAATCATGGGTGAAGACCCTGTGGAAGATGATAAAAAAATCAGACGTGTGATATCTCGACCAAGACCTGGACATGCAGACTTGAATGGTGCACTTAAATACGGTCATCGTGATATGCGTAACGTGCTTGAGCGTTCTTCTGCTAGAGAAACGACTGTTCGCGTTGCTGCAGGAGCAGTTGCAAAAACACTTTTACGTCATTTAGGTATCGAGGTGACTGCATATGTACGTGAAATTGCGGGAATTAAAGCGGATGAAGATACGTCTTTAACTGTGAAAGAAAGAAGAGAAATTTCAGAAAAATCACCTGTTCGTACATTGGACCCAAAAATCGAACAACAAATGATGGATGCTATTGATCAAGCGAAAGAAGATGGTGATTCCATCGGAGGCGTAGTAGAAGCTTATGTTGAAGGAATGCCTGCAGGTATTGGGTCATATGTTCAATACGATCGTAAATTAGATGCACGTATAGGCGGTAGTGTGCTAAGCATTAATGCCTTTAAAGGAGTCGAATTCGGCCTAGGATTTGAGGCAGCTCGTAAAAATGGGAGTGAAGTACATGATGAAATCTTATGGAACGAAGAAGATGGCTATACAAGACGCACAAACCGTTTAGGTGGATTTGAAGGTGGAATGACCACGGGTATGCCAATTGTTGTTAAAGGGGTCATGAAACCAATTCCAACCCTATATAAACCACTTCAAAGTGTCGACATTGAAACAAAAGAACCGTTTAATGCGAGCATCGAACGTTCAGATTCATGTGCCGTCCCGGCTGCAGCTGTTGTCATGGAACACGTTGTTGCATTTGAACTTGCTAAAGCAATCACTGAACAATTTTCAAGTGATCACTTTCCACAACTTAAAGCAGCTGTGGAGGCATACCGAGAAGAAATTAGGTGTTTCTAATTGAAATCTATACACGTAAAAGCATCTACCCATTCGTATGATGTGACGATTGGAAAAAACATTCGTTTTGATTTGTCGAAGCATGTTCCGTTAGACCAATATTCATCTGTATTCGTAATAACGGATGAAACCGTGCATGATCGATATGGGGAATCATTTGTACAATCCATTACCCATGATCGAGTTCATACAGCGATCATACCAAGTGGTGAACAATCGAAGTCAATTGATCAATATTATGAACTTCTGACAAAAGCATTATCATATGGTACAGATCGCAAGGGCTTAATCATTGCCTTTGGTGGTGGAGTTGTAGGGGACATAGCTGGCTTTGTTGCAGCAACATTGCTTCGTGGAATAGATTATATTCAAGTGCCAACCACTATTTTGGCACACGATAGCAGCGTCGGTGGAAAAGTCGCAATCAATCATCCACTCGGCAAAAATTTAATTGGTCATTTCTATGCACCAAAAGCAGTCATTTATGATGTTGATTTATTAAAATCATTACCAGTCCATGAAATACGCTCTGGATATACAGAATTAATTAAAGAAGCTTTAATCGATGACCCAATTTTATTTGAACAAATGATTGAGCATTCTTTGTCAAGTAAATCCGCTGAAGATTTTATACCTTTTATACAACGCGGTATCGAAATTAAAAAACGTATTGTAGAGGAAGACGAACGCGAGTCTGGTGTACGTGCGTATTTAAATTTAGGACACACACTCGGGCATGCGATTGAAGCACATGCTGGATATGGGAAGATAACCCATGGAGAAGCTGTAGCGATAGGTCTCATCTTCTGTATGTATGTCAGTGAACAACAATTCTCGATTCATTTGCCTACAAAGAAACTATATCAATGGTTTGTTAAAAATGAATATCCGATTCAACTAAACGAGGCCGATATAGAAAATTATATAAGTGGGATGAAAAAAGATAAAAAGGTACAACAAAATCGCATATATATGGTATTGCTGGAAACGGTCGGCAAACCTGTAAGTGTAGGATTCACTACAACGCAATTAACAGCTTTACTTACAGAATTTATAAAGGAGATGCATACATGGGAACAAGAGGGATAAGAGGAGCTACAACAATCACGAATAACACCGAAAAAGATATTCTTGAATGTACGAAACAATTGCTGGAAGAGATGATTACTCATAATCGGGTTGAACCTACAGATGTATCGCATGTTTTTATTTCTGTTACAGAAGAGATAGATGCTGTTTTTCCCGCAAAAGCTCTAAGAGAATTTGCTGGCTGGACTTATGTTCCCGTAATGTGTATGAGAGAAATACCTGTACAAGGAAGTTTACCAAAATGCATTCGTATTATGATGGTTACCCAAACACAATTAGAGCAACAAGAAATTCATCATGTTTTTCAAAATGAAGCTGTAAAGTTACGTCCAGACCTCGTAAAGAAGGAGGATACCAATGATTAAAACAAAAAGAGAACTCGAGCAATTATCGCCATACCAACAAGGAAAACAAACAGAAGAAATCAAAGAAGAATATGGATTATCTAAAGTCATTAAACTTGCATCTAATGAAAATCCATACGGGGCCTCCCCTAAAATAAAAGAGGGGCTAATGGGTGTGCTTGAGGAGACAAACATATATCCTGATGGTTATGTAACTGATTTACGTAATTTGGTTACTGATAAATATAATATAGGTGAAAATAATGTAGTATTTGGTAGTGGCTCAGATGAACTCATTCAACTCATTACCCGCGCATTTTTAACAAAAGGTGACGAAACGGTGATGGCCACTCCTACGTTCTCACAATATAAGCACAATGCTACCATTGAAAATGCTCAGATCAAAGAAGTTGAACTCGTGAATGGTGTGCACGATTTACCTAGCATGCTTCAAGCTACGAATGATCAAACAAAAATTGTTTGGATCTGTAATCCGAACAACCCTTCAGGGACAGTTGTGTCCTCAAATGATTTTATTACATTTATGGATCAATGCCCTACTGATACGTTGGTTGTTTTAGATGAAGCATACTATGAGTTTATGGATAAACAACATGAATTACATGCCATTTCACTTATTGATACATATCCAAATTTACTCATTTTAAGAACCTTATCGAAAGCTTATGGTCTTGCCGGTCTTCGTGTAGCTTATGGGATTGGTAATGCTGAAGTAATTCAACAGCTAGACATTGTGAGGGGGCCTTTTAATACTTCAACTTTAGCTCAGAAAGCTGCCTTTATTGCTTTAGAAGACACAGAGTACCTAAACGAGGTAGTAGAAACAAATAAAGAGGTTCGTAAATCATTTGAATCCTTTTTAGATTCCATCGGATGGGAGTATTATCCAAGTGAAACAAATTTCTTACTTGTTTCAACGCCAGTAAGTGGTACAGAGATGTTTAATTATTTAATCAAAAATGGATTTATTGTGCGTCCTGGTGAGCTTTTAGGCTATCCGAATACCATACGTGTATCTATTGGGCTACAAGAGGAAATGGATGAATTACAAACAGTAATCAAACAATTTAAGGAACAGTAGGACAAGGAGATATAGACAATGAAACAAACAGTCATCATAGCAGGTTTAGGACTCATCGGTGGTTCTATTGCTAAAGCTATCCAAAAAACAGAAAGTTATCATGTAATTGGATATGACAACGACGAATACACATGTACATATGCAAAAGAAAACAAGATCATCGATGAAATTAGTGATGACTTTTTGCGGGACGTAAAAAGAGCACAGGTTATTATTCTTGCGACACCTATCTCGACAACCATTCAACTAATGAAACAATTAAACGATGTATCGTTTAATGAAGAAGTGATTGTCACCGATGTTGCATCCGTAAAAGGGACAATTATTCAAGAGGCAACGAACTTTACGAATGAAATGATTACGTTTATTGGTGGTCACCCGATGGCTGGATCACACAAGACAGGGATTGAAGCTGCGAAAGATTATTTGTTTGAGAATGCTATGTTCGTTCTTATCCCTACAACCAAAGACGCAGAAAATAAAATATCATTCCTAAAAGATGTATATGGGAAAACGAATAGTCGATTTATCATATTACAACCGGAAGAGCACGACGAAATGACAAGTGTTGTCTCACACTTTCCACACTTAATAGCATCTTCCCTTGTCCATCAAGCTAAAAAATGGGAAAATATGCACGCCTTCTTACCTGAACTGGCAGCTGGGGGCTTTAGAGATATTACTCGTATTGCTTCTAGTAGCCCAGAAATGTGGCAAGATATTTTCTATCATAATCGCTTTAAAATGATTCAATTGCTTGATGAGTGGATTGTAGAGATGCAAGGGCTGAAAAACGTGTTAAATTATAATAATAAAGCCTCTATGGTCCAATATTTACAACAAGCTAAGGATTACCGTGATGGTTTAGCACCGAAGAAAAAAGGTGTTATCCCAGCATTTCACGATATTTATGTAGATATTGAGGACCAGCCAGGAGCTATATTATCAGTCGTTCAGCTTCTTGCAAGTGAAGAGATTAGTATAACAAACATCCAAATATTAGAAATTCGTGAAGGAATCACAGGTGCTCTTCGTATAAGCTTTGCACGAAAGGAAACACAGAAAGAAAGTATTAGGTTATTAACAGAAAGCGGATATGATGTAACGATAGAAGACTAAGGATGGTGCAGGTAAATGGATAAAAAAACATTACATTATGACACGAAGACTTTACAAGGCATAACAGACATCCCTGGAGATAAATCTATTTCACATCGCTCGATTATTTTCTCATCTTTAGCAAAAGGGACGACAGAAATTAATAATTTTTTACCGGGGGAAGACTGTCTGTTAACGATAGAAGCATTTCGTCAATTAGGCGTCACTATTACACACGACGATACAAATGTGTCTGTAAAAAGTGAAGGGTACCAATCGTTCAAAGAGCCTCAAACTCCCATTTATTTAGGAAATTCAGGAACTGGGGCTAGGCTCTTAATTGGCTTATTTGCAGGCCTGCCTATTTTTTCAATTTTACATGGGGATCAATATTTATCAGAAAGACCAATGGATCGTGTAGTACATCCACTTCGTGAAATGGGTGCTTCCATTTCAGGTCGGGAAAATGGAAGAAAGCTACCAATCGCCATCCAAGGAAATAAGTTATCCGGTATTGATTACACACTTCCTGTAAAAAGTGCCCAAGTAAAGTCGGCGGTTTTATTAGCTGGCTTATTTGCTGATGAGGATACAACGGTACGGGAAGAAACTCAAACAAGGGACCATACGGAAAAAATGATGCAAACATTTGGTGCTTCTATTGATATTAAAGATACAGCGATCACTGTAGCACCCTCAACATTACAAACACCTGGAAACATCGATGTTCCTGGAGACATTTCTTCCGCAGCCTTCTTTTTAGCTGCTGGTGCGATTGTTCCTGAAAGCAAAATCATCCTTCCGTCCATTGGTTTAAATGAGACGAGAACGGGAATCATTGATGTGCTTCACCAAATGGGCGCTCAGATGAAAATCACACCGACAAGTACGGATGAAGGAGAACCATATGGAGATATTGAGATATCCTATTCTCATCTGAAAGGGACAACAATTGAAGGGGATATGATTCCACGATTAATTGATGAAATTCCAATCATAGCTCTTATGGCGACGCAAGCGAAGGGACAAACAATCATTCGTAATGCAGAGGAACTTCGTGTGAAAGAAACAGATAGAATTCAGGCGGTTGTAGAAGTGTTACAAACGCTAGGGGCAAGTGTACAAGAAACAAATGATGGAATGATTATTGAAGGGAATTCTACTTTAAAAGGTGGGAAAGTTTCTGCATATGGCGACCACCGGATGGCAATGATGGAAGTGATTGCTTCATTTATCACAAGTCACTCTGTAGAAATCGATGATGTCTCATCTATTGATATTTCTTTTCCTACATTTTTTGAACAAATTGAACAGCTCATCCATGGGAAGTAGACATGGATCAGTACTATTTGATAATGAGAGGATGGTATGATTGAATCCAATTGAACAAGCGATTCAACTACTTGAAAATCAAAAAGTAGAAGAAGCTTTATCAAAACTTAAAAAACTACAACAAACAGCTTCTACGGATGAATTGTTAACAATCGCTGCAGTTTATTCCCAATGGGGTTTTTTACAAGAAGCGGAACCTTTGCTTCACAAATTACATGAACAATTCCCAAAAGAGACGGAAGTTACCGTTTTATTAGCGGAAGTATATATTGAGTTAGAGCAAGATGAACAAGCACTTCATTTATTGGAAGAGGTGCCTAGCACTGATGAAGCATACCCTCAAGTACTTTTGCAGTTAGCAGATGTGTATCAAGCGCAAGGTCTTTTTGAAGTAGCGGAAATGAAATTACTAGAAGCAAAAGAGTTAGTAGCTGGAGAAATAATCTTAGATTTTGCATTAGCTGAATTTTACTTTTCCATAGGTTCCTATCAACAGTCTATTCCTTTTTATGAAAGCATTCTAAAAAAAGAAAAGGAAATTGCACAAGTTTCTATTTATGAACGTTTGGCGGAAGCTCAAGCTTCTATTGGAGAGTATGAAGAGGCATTTAAGATGTATGAAGAAGTTGATTCTTCGGACGTTGATTTTCTATTTAAGCAAGGATTTGCCGCTTATAAATCAAAGAGACTTGAAGTTTCCATACATATTTGGAAAAAGATTATTGAACTTGATCCGCATTATGCTGTTGTGTACTATTATATAGCAAAAACTTATCAGGAATTACACATGTTACGCGAGGCAGAAGAATATGTATTACAAGGATTAGAGTATGATGAATACAATAAAAACTTGCATTATTTAGCGGCAATCATTTTTAATGAAGTGCAAAAGTTTGACCAACGAAATGAACATATTCAAACAGCCGTAGAGCTTGATCATGAATATACGGAAGCCGTTTTGTTCTATCTACACTTGTTAGAAGAAGATGAAGACTTTGAAGGTATAATAGAGTTCGTGAATCAGCTTGAGAAAGAAAACATAGAAGAACCCCTCTATATTTTAGAACGAGCTCGAGCATATATTCATTTAGAAGACTTTCATCAAGCACGTCAAGACTATGATCAAGTATATGTTCATTTTAAAAATGACTCACCATTTTTAAAAGAATATAGTTTCTTTTTAATTGAAGAAGGAGAAACACATCACGCTTTAGAACTTCTAGAACATTATTTGGTTCTTGAGCCATTAGATGAAGAAGCAGCAGATATGATCGATCGATTAAAAGATAACATCGATGATTGATGCAACTATTCTTTTAAAAGTATAATTATGGTCTTTATGCTATTTAATTTGCCATATTATTTGCTATTTAAAATGTAAGTACGTTATCATTTGAATGATGACATAAATTTTAATATTTTTCATTATGTGTGGAAAACTGATTAAAGGAAGGATTTGCATTATGAAATGGACGAAAATGGATATGGAAAAGTATATCGATGCAAAAGAATTTGTAGACACTTTACTTATCCCATTATCTCCCTTTAAAATGGGGGATGACACTTCACTCGAGAAAGATGCCTTTCAACAAGAGGTGTTGCATCTCTTTGTACATGAAATTGAACAACAATTAGCTGGAAGATTATTATTAATCCCTTCTTACATGTACTTGAAGGATGCAGATAAAGAAGCTGAAGTGAAAAGAATTCAGTTGTTTTTAGAAGACGCACAAAAACAACCCATAGAACATGTGTTTTACATTACATTCGATGCTTCTTGGAGAAAACACGAAAATGAATTACAAGGAAATGTTCTTTGGGTACCTAGTATACAAACTGGTGATCTCAAATCAAAAGAAGTCCAATCACTCATTGGAGATCAAGTAGAACAACTAAGTGAATATATTCGGTCGTATTGGTAATAACAAGAGAGTATGTTAAAAACCTATAAAGTTTCTTAACTACGATGATATTTGATTGACCGGACACTTAGATTAAGCTATTATAAGTATGTCCTAGTAATATGATTTAATTTATGTCTATGATTAACGTATAGAGGGGGGAAAACCATGAGTGAGAAAAAGCAACAAGTTTCCCGACGACAGTTTTTGAATTATACATTAACAGGAGTTGGAGGATTCATGGCAGCAGGTATGTTAGTGCCAATGCTACGAATGGCAGTTGATCCAGTTCTACAAACATCAGAAGAAGGTGATCTGAAAAGTGTAGACTTATCTGTTGATGACATTACAAATGAACCACAATTAGTGGAATGGAAAATTGATCAAGTAGACGGTTGGTACGAATCTGAAGTAACAAAGTCAGCATGGGTCTTTAAAGACGACAATGGTGATATCATCGCGCATTCCCCAGTTTGTAAGCATTTAGGATGTAACGTAACTTGGGAAGGTAGTGAGAAATATCCAAATGAATATTTCTGTCCATGCCATGATGGCCGTTATTATAAAGACGGGACAAACGTTCCAGGTACACCACCTTTAGCTCCACTAGATGAATTTGATCAAAAAGTTGAAAATGGAATGTTGTATTTAGGTAAAGCAAAGCCAAGAGAGGAGGCGTAATAAAAGATGCTACAAAAGATATATGACTGGATAGATGAACGTATCGATATTACGCCTATATGGAGAGATATCGCTGATCACGAAGTTCCTGAACATGTGAATCCAGCTCACCATTTTTCAGCATTTGTATATTGTTTTGGTGGACTCACATTTTTCGTACTCGTAATCCAAATCTTATCCGGTATGTTCTTAACAATGTATTATGTTCCAGATATTGAAAACGCATGGAACTCTGTTTACTACTTACAAACAGAAGTGGCCCATGGTCAAATCGTACGTGGTATGCACCACTGGGGCGCAAGTGTAACGATCGTAATGTTATTATTACATACAATGCGTGTGTTCTTCCAAGGAGCATACAAAAAACCACGTGAATTAAACTGGATGGTAGGAGTACTTATGTTCTTCATCGTCTTAGGTTTAGGATTCACAGGTTACTTATTACCATGGGATAACAAGTCTTACTTTGCTACACAAGTTGGACTGGAGATTGCCGAGCAAGTACCATTTATTGGTCCTGAAATTAAGACATTGCTAGCTGGTGATGCTGAAATCGTCGGAGCTCAAACGTTAACTCGTTTCTTTGCGATTCACGTATTCTTCTTACCAGGTGCACTGTTTGCATTACTTGCAGCACACTTTGTATTAATCCGTAGACAAGGAATTGCCGGACCATTATAAAAAGGAGGGAAAGCCATGAAGTCAGGTAAAGGGATGAAGTTTGTCGGTGACTCAAGAGTCCGTGCCGAACGAACTTCTCAAATACCAAAAGATTATTCCGAGTATCCTGGTAGAACAGAAGCTTTTTGGCCAAACTTCTTATTAAAAGAATGGTTGGTAGGTTCTGTATTTCTAATCGGGTTTCTCACTCTTGTATTAGCGCATCCATCTCCGCTTGAGAATGTCGCTGATCCAACAATTATTGGATATACACCATTGCCAGATTGGTACTTCTTATTTTTATACGAATTACTGAAGTATGAATTTGCGAGTGGAGCATATACTTTATTAGGTATATTAGTTATTCCAGGGCTTGCATTTGGAGGATTATTTCTTGCACCATTCTTAGATAATGGTCCTGGACGTAGACCACCAAAACGCCCAGTAGCTGTTTTGATGATGTTATTAGGTCTTACAGCTGTCGTTTGGCTTACGTATGAATCAGCAGCTGCAGTAGATTGGGAGCAACTTGCTGAAGATAACGAAATCGTATTAGCAGACGAAGTTGATATTGACGAAGATGACCCTGGATATGAAATTTACCAGGATAACTGTATGAGTTGTCATGGTGGTTCTCTTGAAGGAGGCCCAGCTGGACCTTCACTTTTAGAGAGTGAACATGATGTAGATGAAATTAAAGAAATTGCAGTTGACGGTATTGGAGAAATGCCTTCAGGTATTTTCTCTGGATCTGACGATGAATTAGAAACACTTGCTGAATTCATTGTTGATGTTACTGGAGACGACGAAGACTAATACAAAACAAAAAGCACCTTTACCAACATCGAGTGGTGAAGGTGCTTTTTTCATAATGATTCAGTTAATCGAGGTGTGAAAATGAAATTTCTGCAACCTTTTGTTTACTATCTAATGGATAAACGATTTTTACTCGTCTTATTTATTATTAACTTATTTGGAACGATTTATGGGTTTATCTGGTATGAAAGCCAGTTAGCAACAACTCGGCTTATTTTTATTCCTTTTGTACCAGATAGTCCTACGGCGAGTTTATTCTTTACGATCGTACTGGCGTTTTTTCTGTTTAATAGAAATGCTCCTTATATTGAAGCGCTTGCGTTCATGTCCTTATTCAAATATGGTATTTGGGCAGTTGTTATGAACATACTCACGCTTATTTCTGCTGGATCACTAGGATGGCAAGGATACATGCTTATTGCTTCTCACGGGGCCATGGCCGTTCAAGCTTTGTTGTATATACCGAATTACCGAATTGAATTACGACATTTTGCCGTTGCAGCAATATGGATCTTACATAATGACATTATTGATTATGTATATGAAATGATGCCAGTATATGCTCAACTCACTGTACATATGAAAGAAATTGGCTATTTTACATTTTGGTTAAGTATTATCACCATTTTCGTGACGTATATTTGTACCATTAAAAGAAATAATGCAACACAATTAAACTGACGTACAATGTTAGTACTAGTTTCCTCTAAAATCTCATATATTATAAAAAGATGTATATGAGGTGATTTAGTGGAGAATCACAAAATCAATGTGCGTTATAAAACTATAGTATTAACAATCTTACTTGTTGTAATGATTCCTCATGTAACTGTACTGGCCAACACGGAAAATACTCCAAAGTCAAATGGTATACCGTTTTATATTGTAGCTACTATTATAGGTGGGGTTATTATTATTACGCTTACATACGTAAGTTGGAAAAAGTATCGAGCTGAACGTAAAAACAAAAAAGAAAATGATAACAGTTGACGAATTTCATATTTTTGACTAAAATTGACCATAGGAGTTATTTATTAAACTGGAGGGTTTTTTATGACATTAGGGCAGTATTTAATCTACTTTGCAATACTAATGATTGTTCCCGTCTTAGCACAGTCTAAAGTGAAAAGTGCATACAATAAGTATTCAAAAATTGGTACTTCATCACAAAAGACGGGAGCACAAGTAGCTCGACAAATATTAGATGACAATGGGTTATTTGATGTACAAATAGAAGAAGTAAAAGGTACATTGTCAGATCATTACGACCCACGTAAAAAAGTCGTACGTTTATCTAAAGGAATTTATCATGGCCGTTCAATGGCGTCTTCTGCTGTTGCAGCGCATGAAGTTGGACATGCGATCCAAGATAGCGAATCATATGCGTTTCTAAACTTTCGTTCTGCGCTCTTTCCAATTGCGAACTTCGGGTCAAATGTATCCTTTATTTTAATTATTGCAGGTGCACTTATGCAATCAATGAATTTGGTTGGAATAGGTATAGCATTTATGGCTGTTGCGGTATTATTCCAAATCGTAACCTTACCTGTTGAGTTTAATGCTTCGAATCGAGCTATGGACCAACTGGTTGCCAGTGGCATTATTATGAATAACGAAGAACGAGATACGAAAAAGGTTTTAAATGCCGCTGCACTCACATATGTAGCTGCCGCTTTAGTAGCCGTTGCTGAGTTAATCCGCTTCATTTTAATTTTCGCATCAAACGATTAATTTTAGAAACAAAAAGGTGACGTTCATGCGTCACTTTTTTTATTTTTATTATTTGTCAAATACGTGCTTTTTCGTTACCATTAAGATACTTCATGCGGAAGAAGGCGAGTACATATGACGAATAAATCTATTACAATGATTGAAATGCAACAGCGAGTGGATCGCTATATTTCCCAATTTAAAGAAGGGTATTTCTCTCCACTAAGTTTGACAGCACGATTAACCGAAGAAGTAGGGGAACTTGCGAGAGAAATCCAACATACATATGGAGATAAACCAAAGAAGAGTACGGAGCAAGAAGGATCTGTTGAAGAAGAGGTAGGAGATATTTTATTTGTCCTTGCTTGTTTAGGAAACTCACTAGACTTTGATTTATCAGATGCTTTTGAGCAATCTATTTCTAAAATTGAAACGAGGGATAAAGATCGATGGACAAGATAGCAACTTCACTAACAAAGAATACAAAAGAACCAGCTAAAACATCATCTGTTCGTATTGTTGTAGCTGGCCCAAGAGGAAAGATGGGTTCTGAAGCCATTCAAATGATCAATAACCAAAAAGAGTTTACATTAGTTGGTTGTGTAGATCACAAGGAGTCTGTTGATACTGATAAGGATGTTCCGGTCTTTACCGATCTCCATGCCTGTCTACAATCAACAAAACCGGACGTCTTTATTGATTTAACAATACCGGAAGTGGGCTATAAACATACGCGTATCGCTCTGGAACTTGGAGTCCGTCCGGTGGTAGGGACGACAGGATTTACCGATGAGCAATTAAAAGAAATTACAAACATAGCGGAAAAGAACGGAATTGGATGTATCATTGCACCAAATTTCGCACTTGGTGCAGTGTTAATGATGAAGTTTTCAAAAATTGCTGCAAAGTATTATTCAGATGTAGAAATTATCGAAAAGCATCATGACCAAAAAGTCGATGCACCATCAGGAACAGCAATTAAAACGAGTGAACTCATTCGAGAAAATCTTGCTGCAAAACCTCATCCTTCTGTAAAGGAAACTGAGTCCATTGAAGGTGCCCGTGGAGGTAATGATAATGGTGTTCACATCCATAGTATGCGACTACCAGGCCTTGTTGCACACCAGGAAGTAGTTTTTGGTGGAGAAGGAGAGACGTTGACGATTAAACACGATTCCATCCATCGGTCGTCATTTATGCAAGGTATAAAACTTAGCATTGAAAAAGTATTGAACCTACAAACTTGTGTTTATGGACTTGAAAATATTATAGATATTGATCATTAGTTGGAGGTATGTACAACTAATATTTGTCAAATTATAACAAGGTCATTCTAAGTTGAAAGCTGATACGAGGACAAAACGGAGAGGAAGCAAATGAATGAAAAAAATTGGTATTACCTGTTATCCATCTGTAGGAGGTTCAGGTGTAATTGCTACGGAATTAGGTATGTTACTTGCTGAAAGAGGATTTGAAGTGCATTTTATTACTTCAAGTTTACCATTTAGACTTGAGCGTGTGCATCCGAAGATATATTTTCATGAGGTGGAAATTCACCATTATCCTGTATTCCAATATCCTCCATATGATTTGTCACTTGCAGCTAAAATGGCAGAAGTAGTGGATCGAGAAAAACTAGATATTTTGCATGTACACTATGCTATGCCACATGCAATATCTGCTATTTTAGCAAGGGACATCGCTGATCATCCAGTAAAAATCATCACGACACTACATGGTACTGATATTACTGTTTTAGGATACGATCCGACATTTAAAAAAATGATTAAACATGGTATCGAACAATCCGATGCAGTCACTGCTGTATCAAAAAATTTAGTTGAATTAACAGAAGAAACACTAGAGATTCAAAAAAAGATTCATGTCATCTATAACTTCGTGAATGAAAAGAAATATTATCGGAGAGAAATACCTTCTCTGCGAAAGCAATATGGTATACAAGAGACAGAAAAAGTAATTGTACACATTTCTAATTTTAGAAAAGTAAAACGTATTGAAGATGTGATTCATACCTTCTATAATATTCAAAAAGAGATAGATTCTAAGCTCATCCTGATTGGAGATGGACCTGAATGTTCACACATTGCCGATATCGTGGATTCCTTAGGCATCGAAGACAACGTTCTTTTCTTAGGAAAGCAAAAACGAGTCGAAGAAATTCTTTCGATTGCAGATTTAAAATTACTGATGTCACAAAAAGAAAGCTTCGGTCTTGTATTGCTAGAAGCAATGGCATGTGGTGTACCGTGTATTGGAACGAATGTTGGCGGCATACCTGAAGTGATCGATCATGGGGAGACAGGGTACTTGGTAGAGCTAGGAGACACTAAAGCCGCAGCACAATATGCGGTTAACTTATTGAAAGACGAAGATACGTATAGTGCATTTGTCAATAATGCGTTAGATGTTGTACATAATCGCTTTCATTCCTCGACAGTCGTTGAAGAATATATTGATTTATATAATGGCGTCTTTGAAGAAAAAAGGGATATCTATGAAGGAATACAATAGTGATTTACTTCAAACAGGGATAGATATTATAGAGCAAATAAACAAGCGTGGGTTTGAGGCGTATTTCGTTGGCGGGTGTGTGCGAGATTACGTTCTATCTTTACCTATAAAGGATATTGATATTACAACCTCAGCAACTACCGATGATTTAGCACATATTTTCCCAAAACTTATCCCAATTGGGATTGATCATGGGACAGTACTTGTGAGACAACATGATTATTCATTTGAGATTACAACATATAGAGGAGAGCAAATGGACAACACGAAAGACCATTCGTTTAACGTTTCGCAGACGTGCTCTCTCGAAGAAGACTTGAAACATAGAGACTTTACAATGAATGCGATAGCGATGGATACAGATATGAAACTCATTGACTTCCATGAGGGATTAAAAGATATTCAGTCAGGTGTGATTCGGTCTGTAGGAAACCCGAGTGAAAGAATACAGGAAGATCCTTTACGAATCATGCGAGCGATTCGCTTTATGAGTCAGTTTGGTTTTACAATTGAAGCACAAACGAAACGTGCGATGCACTATTCGGCTGCTCTTCTTACATCAGTAGCTGTCGAACGTTTGCTTGCGGAATGTGAGAGCATATTTGCAAAAACGCATTGTAAAAAAGCTGTTGAACAATTAACAGAGCTAGAGCTTGATTGTTTTTTACCTATATTTTCAAAAGAACCGAACCTGTTATTAGAAGTTTCCAGTGACATACAGCCACTGAAATCTTTTGCAGAAGTAATTGCCGTTATGCATATGCTTGCACCCCACCATACAATAAGTGCATGGTGCAATGCATGGAAATGCTCCAATAAACAAAAAAAGAAAGCAAAAAAGATAGTTCATGCGTGTAATGACGTCCGTGATAATGGGCTATTGAATCAATTTCTCATATACAAGTTACATGATGATTTAGATTCATTTTATCGTGTGTATTCAACGTTACATAAAGATCAAAATATACCGATAGAAACATTATACGGCATTCAAAAGGAATTACCTATGACGAGTAGAGATGAACTTGCCATCAAAGGAAATGATATTATTCGTTTATTTCCTACTATAAAACCTGGTAAGTGGATTGAAGATATATTATCAACTATAGAATATAAAGTAGTTATGCGAGAATTGCCGAACACAATTATATCATTGAAGGAGTGGATTATATGCAATCCACCAGAAACAAACTAATCGATTATTTACACGCTCATGCAGATGATTTTATTTCAGGTCAAAAGTTAGCAGATGAACTAGGAGTATCCCGTAATGCTATATGGAAACATATAAAGGAATTAGAGAAAGATGGTTATGTGATTGAAGCTCAACCTAGAAAAGGATACCAAATACAACAGTTGCCAGATAAAATGAGCGAAAATACATTAAAATGGGGCCTAGATACAGAGTGGCTAGGAAAGACCATTATTCATAAACCATCCACTCCATCTACGCAAAATATTGCTCATGAACTTGCTAGAGAGGGTGCACCTCATGGAACAATAGTCATTGCAGATCGGCAGACGGGTGGTAAAGGAAGAATGAATCGTTCCTTCCATTCTGATTCTGATGAAGGTATTTGGATGAGTCTTCTTATTAGACCCCAAATATTACCTTATTTAGCCCCTCAGCTAACACTTTTAACTGCTACAGTATTAGCTGAAGCTATTGATACAATGTTTCATATAGAGGCTCAAATCAAATGGCCAAATGATGTCTTAATTGACGAAAAAAAAGCAGCTGGAATCTTAACAGAAATGCATGCTGAACAAGATCAAATCCAGTATGTCGTCATCGGTATTGGGATAAACGTGTATCAAGAGCAAAGCGATTTTCATGACGATATTCAAGACAAAGCTACATCTATTGGAATGCACACCAATCAAACCATTGATAAACAAACGCTTATTCAAGAAATCCTGAAGACTTTTGAATGTCAATATGAAGCATTTCTAAAAAGTGGATTTCCTGAAGTAAAAGAGAAATGGGAAAAATATGGCTTTAAAATAGGTGAAATGATTTCCATTAAAACAATGCAAAAAACATGGAATGCTACATTTTTAGGAATATCTGAGGATGGTGCACTGCTTACGCAAGTACCTGGTAAAGAGCCAGAACGTATTTATTCTGCAGAAATCGAGTGGTTTACATAATTGAACGAAATATATGCACAAAAGCTAAATTACTATACATCCATGTAAAGCTAGTAGGAGGTGAGTCAAATGGAATCGTATGCTGTAATAGACTTAGAAGCAACTGGGCACGATGTTGAAGCCGGTGATAGCATCATAGATGTTGGGATCGTCATTATCGAAAATGATGAAATAACTACTACTTACTCTACTTTATTAAAACCAAATGTAGATATACCTCCATTTATCGAACAGTTAACTGGCATTTCTAATAAAGACGTACAATGTGCACCAAACTTTCATGAAAAAGTGGATGAAATTATGGACATGGTTAGCGATCACACCATTATCGCTCATAATGTACCGTTCGATGTTGGGTTTTTAAACGATACACTTCTATTAGAAAAACGACCAATACTGACAAATAATGTCATCGATACTGTAGAATTGTCTCGTATTTTATACCCAAAAGCTGCAGGATATAAACTAAATGAGTTGGCCCATTTTTTTAACTTACATCATGATGAACCTCATCGAGCGTTGTCAGATGCTTATGTAACAGCTGAATTATTTCTCATATGCAAAGAAAAACTACATGCACTTCCATATGAAACACTTAGACATATGCTGCATTTAGAAAAACAATTGGAATCAGATTTACATACTATTTTATTTTCTTCTTTAAAAGAAAATCAATTTTCGATCAAGAACCATGATACGTATGTGTCTCATCGAGGAATGAGTTATAAACCAATTCATATCGAAAAAAAGCAACAACAAAAGTTACCTGCTTCATTTGGTGAAATTGTTGAATCTACATTTTCCAGTGCTGGTATTCTGGCTGAACAATTGGAAGAATATGAATATCGAGAAGGGCAATTTCAGATTGCAAATACGGTGTTTCATTCATTTGCGGAAGAAAAACATGCATTTATCGAAGCTGGTACTGGGATAGGAAAAACAATTGCCTATTTGGTACCTGCACTTTACCAAGCAATTTTAACAACTAAACCAGTCGTTATTAGTACATATACGACACAATTGCAGACGCAATTATTGGATGAACATATTCCATTATTGCAAAAGGCATTTCCAGCATCCTTTCAAGCAACGGTTATGAAAGGAAAGCAGCATTATTTAAGCATTGAACGATTTGCCCAAGACTTAGAGTACATGAATCATGATAATTATGATATAACGTTAACAAAAGCTATTTTACTTATATGGATTACAGAAACAAATACAGGAGATATTGATGAAATACAACTTCCTACAAGTGGCTATGCTTACTTTAGAAAGGTCAGCGCTTATGCAGAAAGTAAACAAAATGAAGAATTCGGATATATGTCCTATTACCAAAAGGCCAATGAACAAGTAAAACACTCTGATATCATTGTTACCAATCATGCATTACTCAGTACACATATGAAAAATGACCATGTCTTACCTTCGTATGAATACGTAATTATTGATGAGGCTCACCATTTCGAGCGCGTTGTAGCAAAACAGTTTGGTACAGTATTAAATTATGTGTCGATCCAACATCTATTAACCCAACTGGAGTGTACATCTTTTAATACATGGACGTATCGATTATTCAAACATAAATATGCTCATTTGCTCCCCATAAATGAACAATCATGGGAGTATACCATTGAAGAAGCACAGTATGAAGTAGATATGTTTTTTAGATCGCTCTTTTCATTTGTCAGACATCAAAAGGGAAATAAAAGACTTTCGGATACCGGGCGACTTGAATATGTGCTTGGACAGACAACACAACTGTCTACTAGTGAAAAGAACATCCAGGAATTTGCGTTACGCACAAGCGGCATATTGATGGATGTTATTCGTAAGATGAAAGGATTATTGGATGTTGTACGTATCAATGATCGTGAGAATGAAAAACTAACCAACGATATAAACCAGTCTATCATGGAACTTGAACATGTATGTGAAGATCTTACGTTTTTCTTTACAGTCCAAGAGGATCACAGTCATATCAAATGGTTAGAAATAGAAATGTACGGGGCAAAGAATGCTGTACATCTATACTGTGAAAAAGCACAAATAGCAGACGACCTACATAATACATTTTTCAGCCAAAAGAAAAGCGTTGTTTTTACAAGTGCAACACTTTCCATGAGAAATTCATTTGACTACATACTGCACACATACGGATTACAGAAAAATGACGTATACACGTCTGCAATACCTTCTCCATTTAATTATAAGGAACAAGTCCAAATGTACGTGCCGAAAGATTTTCCAGCTGTTCACAAAGAAGCTGATAAAGCCGCATTTATTGAGGCGACTGTAGAAGCTATTTTATCCCTTGCGACGGTAACAAATGGTCGAATGCTTGTGTTATTTACATCCTATGAAATGTTAAGAAATGCATATCACTTGTTAAAAGAGTTCTCTGACTCCAATGGATATACAGTTATTGCACAAGGTGTATCGAGTGGAAGTCGAGCTCGATTAATTAAAAACTTTCAAGCAAATGAACGTTCGATTTTATTAGGGACAAGTTCATTTTGGGAAGGAATTGATATACCTGGTAATGATCTATCATGTATCGTTATAGCTCGGTTGCCATTTCAATCACCACAAACACCAGTGTATCAAGCAATCGAAAATCAATGTAAGCAAACAGGTGAAAACCCTTTTTATGATTATGCATTACCTCATGCCGTGCTCAGGTTTAAACAAGGATTTGGACGATTAATTCGTAATGAAACGGACCGAGGAATTATTTTTATTTGTGACGAACGCATTATGACTGCTTCTTATCGTTCTTATTTTACTGAATCGATTCCTGAAGTCTCGTTCATACATGATTCGATGACGAACATTATCAATCATGCGGATCATTGGTTTTAAATATATAAATGCTTGAATGGAGTGTGCTTTGCTCACTAAATATAATAATTACTGGTATACTAAGAAAGGTATATGAGTTGAACCATGAATGGTAGTGGTTGAACGAATGAGGTGACACCTATGTATCAAACCCAATTGAAAAAAGAACGACCCCACTTGTTCAGATGGGGAGTACTCATTAGTGGATTAATTTTTATATTGTTGTTGTTAAGTGTCATTTATCTGTACGTGAATGTCATGCAAGAAAAAACAAAAGGTTTCAATCAAGCAAAACAAACAGCTCTTGATGAAACAGAAATAGTTGAGGTTGAAGAAGTGCAAAGGTTTCATGGGGATGAGGCATATTTTGTCGTGTCTGGGTATGATACAAACAAACAACCGTTGTTTGTCTTTGTCCCATTTGAAGAAAAGCACTCCATAATGACTGTTGACCAACCACAAACATACACAAAAGAAAGAGTAGAAAGTGATTGGAAAGAAAATTGCTCAACATGTTCGTTGACAGCTATTACCCCTGGAATCATTGAAGAAACAGCCGTTTGGGAGATTAATTATCGACCTAATAAAGACACACATATATATGAGTATATTACTATGGAAGACGGAGATTTATTAGAACAACTTCGATTTAAAAAACATTTTAAATAGAAAGAAAGGTTGTGCATACGAATGAAGTTAAGTAAAAAAGTTCAAAACATTACACCGTCGTCAACGTTAGCAATATCAGCAAAAGCACAAGAACTAAAAAAACAAGGAAAAGATGTCATTGGTTTAGGAGTAGGAGAACCAGATTTTGATACCCCTGATTATATTATTGAAGCGGCTTATGAAGCGATGAAAACAGGAAAAACAAGATATACTCCTTCCTCAGGTGTTCCGGAATTAAAGGAAGCCATTGTTCAGAAGTTAGAACGTGATAATAACTTATCGTACAAGCCGAGTGAAATTATTGTTACAACTGGTGCAAAGCATGCCTTATATACTGCCTTTGAAGCTGTATTAGAAGAAGGTGACGAAGTAATTATTCCGGCTCCATATTGGGTCAGTTACACAGAGCAAGTAAAATTAGCAGGTGGAACTCCAGTAATTGTGAATGCACTTGAAGAAAATCAGTTTAAATTATCACCACAGCAATTAGAGGATGCAATTACAGATCGTACACGTGCAATTGTCATTAATTCTCCGAGTAACCCTACTGGAATGATGTATACGAAAGAAGAATTGCAGAGTTTAGGTGATATTTGTTTAAAACACAATATCGCAATTATTTCAGATGAAATATATGAAAAGCTTATTTATACAGAAGATAAACATTATTCCATCGCTCAAATTTCTGAAGAGCTTAAACAGATGACTATTGTTATAAATGGCGTCAGTAAATCTCATGCCATGACAGGTTGGAGAATTGGATATGCAGCTGGCCCAGAAAATGTTATTCAAGCAATGTCAAATCACGCATCACACGTTACATCCAATCCAACAACGATTGCGCAATATGCAGCGCTTGCCGCATATGAAACGAATGAAGATGCACTGAAAGAAATGAAAGTTGTATTCGCCGAACGCTTACACATATTATATGAAAAGCTGATTGCAATTCCAGGCATTACTTGTGACAAACCTAAAGGAGCATTTTATTTATTTCCGAACGTTTCTGAAGCAGTAAAGCTAAATGGATTTGCAAGTACGGATGAATGGGTGACAGCACTTCTCGAAGAAGAAATGGTAGCACTTGTACCTGGTTCTGCATTTGGCGCACCTGATAACATTCGCTTATCGTACGCAACATCAACAGACTTACTAATTGAAGCTGCTAAGCGGATTGACCGCTTTGTAAATAAACACTTATCTTAACGGAGGTTTTACTAGTGAAAACAACAATCGCTGAAGTACATAAACATTTAAATGAAGAAGTAACGATTGGAGCGTGGCTTGATAATAAACGTTCTAGTGGTAAAATAGCTTTCCTGCAATTACGTGATGGAACAGGTTTCATGCAAGGAGTGCTTGTAAAATCTGATGTAGAAGAAGACATATTTAATCGTGGGAAAAACATGACTCAAGAATCATCCATGTTTATTACTGGTACAATCGTCGAAGATAGTCGTTCTTCATTTGGATATGAAATGCAAGTGAAAGATATCGAACTCATTCAGGAAGCTGTTGATTATCCAATTACACCTAAAAAACATGGAACAGAGTTCTTAATGGACCATCGCCACTTATGGCTACGTTCGAAAAGACAATATGCCATCATGAAAATAAGAGACGAATTAATTCACGCAACATATAATTATTTTCATGAAAATGGATTCATGAAAGTAGATCCACCAATTTTAACAGGGTCTTCTGCAGAAGGGACGACAGAACTTTTCCATACGCAATACTTCGATGAAGAAGCTTACCTTTCTCAAAGTGGTCAATTATACATGGAAGCCGCAGCACTGGCATTTAATAAAGTGTTCTCATTTGGCCCAACGTTCCGTGCTGAAAAATCAAAAACAAGAAGACATTTGATTGAATTTTGGATGATTGAACCGGAGATGGCTTTTGTTGATCATGACGGCAGTTTAGAAGTTCAAGAAGAGTACGTCACATATATCGTTGAATCCGTACTAAAGAATTGTTCACTAGAACTTGAAATACTTGATAGGGACAGAGCTAAATTAGAAGCAATCAAGGCACCATTCCCAAGAATTTCTTATGATGATGCAATTGAACTGTTACATGAACAAGGATTTGACGATATTGAGTGGGGTGACGATTTTGGAGCACCTCATGAAACTGCAATTGCAGATCATTTTGAAAAACCAGTATTTATTTTAAATTATCCAGCTGACATTAAAGCATTTTACATGAAGCCAGTTCCTGGAAGACCAGAAGTCGTTTTGTGTGCTGATCTAATTGCACCAGAAGGTTATGGAGAAATTATTGGTGGCTCGCAAAGAATTGATGACTTAGCACTTATGGAAGAGCGCTATAAAGAACACAATTTAACTGGAGAGGCGTATGAATGGTATTTAGAATTACGTAAATATGGAAGTATTCCACATTCAGGATTCGGTTTAGGTTTTGAACGTACAGTTGCTTGGATTGCAGGAGTAGACCACGTACGTGAAACAATTCCTTTCCCAAGATTACTTAATCGTTTGTATCCATAAAACAATTATCAAATACTTAAATCCCTTGCAGTTCATGCAAGGGATGTTATTTCATCAAGAGACGGGAGGTTATGAATTATGCAAAAATATAACATAGAAAATATAGTATTAAATCAAACCTCTATACCTACAAAACTATTAACCTCATATAAGATGATTGGTTTATCTGAAAATGAACTCGTAATTATATTGCATATTCATCGTTTTTTACAAGCTGGAGTTGAATTTCCAACACCTGCCCAATTATCAACATATATGAATGCGTCTGAACATACATGTGCCCAGACATTGCGCTCACTTATTCAAAAAAACGTCCTTGAAATTATAGAAACGCGTACAAATAATGAAGCGTATAGTGAAACGTACAGCTTACAACCATTGTGGGAGAAATTATTCACAGAAGAGCCTTATGAAGTACGTACAGAAGAGGATATTAGCGAAACAAATGAGGGAACGTTGTTTGTCCTGTTTGAACAAGAGTTTGGACGACCTTTATCCCCATTTGAAATTGAAACAATTAGTATATGGTTAGATGAAGATCACATGAAACCAGCACTTATTAAGGCAGCTTTACGTGAAGCAGTGCTAATTGGAACATTAAACTTCAAATATATTGATCGCATTTTACGTAATTGGAAACAACAAGGTGTACAATCTGTTGAACAAGCGCGAAATATTGGGAAGCATTTCAGAGAAAACCAAGAGCAGCAATATTCAACAGAAAAAAGAGACACTTCATTTTATTACAATTGGTTAGAAGAGGATGACTAGATTACATGTTAAATAAAGCTGAAATTCGACGTTGTTTAGATACATTTGCAGAAATGTTTCCAGATGCTGAATGTGAACTTGTGCATAAGAATCCTTTTGAATTAGTCATTGCAGTTCTCTTATCTGCACAATGTACAGATGTATTAGTAAATAAAGTGACGAAAGAACTTTTTAAAAAGTATAAAACCCCTGAAGACTATTTAGCTGTTTCATTGGAAGAATTGCAAGATGATATTCGTTCAATTGGGCTTTATCGAAATAAAGCTAAAAACATCCAAACACTCTGTCAAACGCTTATCGATGAATACAATGGGGAAGTGCCAAAAGAAAGAGATGAACTTATTAAATTAGCTGGAGTAGGCCGAAAAACAGCAAACGTTGTGATGTCAGTTGCATTTGGTGAGCCAGCCATTGCAGTAGATACGCATGTTGAGAGAGTTGCCAAACGTTTAGCTTTTTGCAGGTGGAAAGATTCAGTGTTGGAAGTAGAGCGTACATTAATGAAAAAAGTTCCTGTCGATGAGTGGAGTGACACACATCATCGGATGATCTTTTTTGGTAGGTATCATTGCAAAGCTCGCAATCCTGAATGTGTAACATGTCCGCTTCTTGATATATGTAGAGAAGGAAAAAAGCGGATGAAAAAAGAACAAGCATAAAAAGAAGTTCGTTCCAAATTGTGGAACGAACTTCTTTTTTTAGTTGCTGGACTCATTAGATTCGTCTTCGTTTGTAGCATCTTCGGTATTTTCTTCAGGAGGTTCTTCATTTTCGTTATCTTCGTCTTCATTATCATCATCGTCATCATCTTCATCGTTTTCCTCTTCATTACCATCTTCAGGATCTTCACTTTCGTTATTATCTTCCTCAGATGGATCAATGGAGATGGTTACCTCACTTGGAGCTCCTCGAGTTTCATTCTTTTTACCAATAGGTGTCACCGTAATGGTATACGTTGTTCCAGGTTGAACATTTGATATTTCGAGTTGTGTTCCTTTAACGGTTTGTACATTACCCGTAGGAGAGACCGAAACTTCAAAGGTTGCATCTGGTCCATCATAATTCCATTGAACATCAATCAATTGATTGGATTCATTATACTGTACATCTAAATCTGTAATTGATGGAATATCTTCTTCGGTGTCTTCAATGGATACCGTCGTAGTGGCTGGTTCACTTTTCAGCGACGAATTATCTTGATCGACGACAACCACTTGAATCGTATACGTGGAACCTTCCTCTACATTTGAAATAGTAAAGTCACTATCATCTGTAGTAGACAGTTTTTCCATACCCTTACCATCTATATCCGCACTAACTTCAAATTCAACATCATTATCGTCATCATACGACCACGTGACTTCGATTTCATCATCGTCATCATCGTATGTTGCTTGTAAATTTGACACCGGGTCAAGTTTATCAAATTTTTCAGAGACACTTGACGGTTCTGTACCTTTTACAAACAATTCTTTAACGATGTTTTCATTCGGCGTATAATCACTCGCTAATGCAGCTGGATTGGATCCTTTTTCGACTGCAACTTCAACGACAGAAGAAGGACGCTCAAAATCTTTTGTTTCTTTACCACTTGAGATTTCAGTCATAATGTTTTTGAATAATTGTTTTGGAATATTTTTACCCGCTTGAGTTGGAATGACATCTCTGTCACCGTCTTCATCCTCGTATCCTCCAGCCCAAACAGAAATCGTATAATTCGTTGTATATCCTGCAAACCACGCATCTGGACTTCCTTTATCTCCTAAATTTGTTGTACCTGTTTTACCTGCAACAGGTAATCCAGAGATATTTGCCCCAGTACCAGTACCTTCTCTTACAACTGATTTTAACATATCAGTTACCATATATGCTGTATAATCAGACATGGCTGGTTCAGCGTCTGGACGTAAATCTACTACTGTACCATCTGGGAATTCAACCTTTTCTACTGCGTAAGGTTCATTATATATTCCTTCGTTACCAAATGGTCGAAAAGCACCTGCTAGTTCAAGGGGAGTTACATCTGTATCTGTTCCTCCAATAACATCTCCTACAGTAATATCATCTTTAGGAAAGTTTATACCAAGTCCCTCAGCAAACTCTTTTGCATTATTAAGTCCTGTTTCCTCTGCTAATTTTACAGTAGGAACGTTTAAAGATTGCGTAAGAGCATATCTCGCTGACATCCACCCTTGATATTTATTGTTCCAGTTATGAATAGGAGTAGAGTGTTCAGGTTCATACGGTTTATCATCATTTAATTGATGATATGTTGAGATTTTATCATATTCGATTGCAGGACCATAAGAAAGAATAGGTTTAAAAGTCGATCCCGGTTGAAATCCTTCTCCTTGAATTGCATGATTATATTCATCATTCCCCGTACTATTTCTTCTACCACCAATCGCACGAATAGCACCTGTTTGAGTATCTAATACAGTTAAACCAACTTGTAATTCATCATCTGGATAGGGGATTGGATTTTCTTCACTATCTGTTAGAACAAATTCAACGTGCTCCTGTGCATCATTGTCTAATGTTGTGTAAATTTTTAGACCGTCGGCGTACACGTCTACATCATCTAACTTCGATTCGACTTCTCGAACAACTTGTTGTCTAAATGCTTCATAAGGAGATGATTTTGTTTTTGGTTCGTCTAAAACCGATTCAATATCGATTTCTCTTGCTTCATCCGCCTCTTCCTGTGTGATTTTCCCGTGACGCACCATTAATGTAAGAACCGTATCAACTCGTCCTTCCATCAGTTCAGGACTGTTGTATGGATTGTAAGCAGTAGGGCGTTGTGGTAAACCAGCAAGCATTGCCGCTTCAATTAATGTTAAATCATGCAAATCTGTTTTCCCAAAATACTCTTCAGCGGCACTTGCGACTCCGTATGCACCACTACCATAGAAAATTTTATTTAAGTACATTTCCATGATTTCTTCTTTTGTGTATTTACGTTCTAGTTTCAGTGCAAGCCATTGCTCTTGGACTTTTCGCTTGATCTTTTTCTCTTTATCATAAAATGAATTTTCCACGACTTGTTGGGTGATTGTACTTGCCCCTTGAGAACCAAAGCCACCAGTAATATTCGCTTTTACAGCAGAAGCGATTCGTCGTAAGTCAATACCATTATGTTTGAAAAAGCGAGCGTCTTCGGTTGCTGTTACCGCATCAATGAGTACATCTGGTAAATCATCATACGTGATTTTCGTTCTTTTTGTTTCACCAAAGTCTCCAGCAAATTCTCCATCCATATTATAAAACTTAGACGAAAATGGGTCTTCCAGCTTTTCTGGATCAAGTGCTGGAGCTGTTGCTATATAGTAAGTAAATAATATACCTACACTTACCATGATTGCTGCAATCGCAATGAGTGAGATATACATAATTTTCTTCCATACAGGTTTTTTATTGACTTTTTTAGTAGGTTTCTTTTTTTGATTTCGACGAGCCATTCTAGTTTGATTATTATCTGTCATCGTCTTGTTCCTCCGTTCTAAAAGTAAAGATCATCAACAATACGTAAATAATCGACGCGTGCTTGATACGCAAATGGAATGATATATCCATGCTTGATGATTTCTTCATAACGAATTGATTTTCTTCCACCATTTAAATGTCTTTGCCAATAAGTCAACAAATCCTTTGTGGGAAGTAGATATGTTTCATCTAATGTAGAGAATCGTATAATTATAAAACAAATACCATCATGTTGCAAGATTCTTTCCATGTGATGCACTTGGTGTTCATGTACGTTCGTTAAAGGAAAGGATGTTTTGCTTTTCGTTTCTTTTGCTTCAAAATCAATATGCTTACCTCTATATATGCCATTATAATCGGTAGTAGAAGCTTGTTTAAAATAGCCTTCAGTAATGACTGCTGCACTTCGTTTTGGATAATGTACACGGACAATTTGTACAGGTGTTGGCTTTTTATGGATGATCGCTTTATTTGATTCTACGTAATACGAATTTGTGTGATCAATATCTTCTTCTAAGTTCATTCCACGGTTGCTATAAACTACTTGATTAGCTGAGTTCTTTTTGGCCAGGTTTGATGTAGAAGCACGTTTCCTTCTACCATTTGGATAATTCACTATGAGACCTCCTCACAACTAACACTACAATTTCTCCTTACTTTAAGTCACTATCCATCTTATCCATCTCCATTATATAACATTATGGCACGAAACATAATATTAAGAGTGTATTTCATTGAAATAGGAATGAAATAATTCGTTAATTGTTCATTATTTAGCAAAACATATACGTGTTTTTGTATATTTAATTCTAGTTTTGTCGAACGTAAAGGTATTCAGTGATATCAATGGAATATAAGTGTAAAGGAACAGATGAAAATGATTGGAAAGGAGAATATGTATGGAAGCTTTGGCGCACAACCAATATACAAATTCTATGAGTACACGAAACTATCAATATGTGTTAAACCAAGCACTTCAACGGATTGAACGTACAGAAAAAGTATTACAAGAACGAGTAGATAAAGAAATCAAAACTCTTATTATGAAGCATACACACATTCAAACTACCTTAAACAAATGAACATACATTTTTACAGTTTCCCTCTATTTTTGTTATTTAATAACTTAGATAGAGGGTTGTTTGTATGATGGAAGAACGATAGAAGCATAATTTCTCGAAATGGTCTCTCCTTACTTGACCAGAGGCAAGATACATACTATGCTTTAAACATCCTATATCTTTTGGGGCATGAGAAACGGAGTGTTTACATCTTGACGGAAAACGTGTTTCAATTAACCAAAAAAATGAAGCAAACAATCGATGAATTACATGATATATTTTTCAGAGATGAAGAAGCACCTTCTTTGAATGACAAAACCTTCTTTTTAAATATGAAAGAAGAGACATCTCCAATGTATGAACTTCTGAAAACATGGGAGGATCTTACTTTAAAAGAAGTAAAGTCTAGAACAATTAAAGTTCATCCTCATCAAGTACATGCAACGGCAGAAAATATAGAATTACTCATTTTACATAGTTTTTATAAAGATTTACGAAAAAGAAGATACATGGAATATTATAACTCTTCACATTACGTATGTAATCAAATACTGGACAGTGAAAGTACAAGCACAGCGGAGGAATAATGATGAAAGATACACTAGTAAAACAAGCAATACATACAATGAAACATGCATATATACCTTATTCAAATTTTGCAGTTGGTGCAGCTTTAGTAACTACAGATGGTAATATTTATACAGGTGTAAATATAGAGAATGCGGCATATGGATCTTCATGCTGTGCAGAGCGTGTTGCGATTTTTTCTGCAATTGCCAATGGAGAACGCGAATTTGCAGGTCTTGCTGTTTCTGCTCATACAAAACGTCCTGTACCTCCATGTGGAGCTTGTAGACAAGTGATGTCTGAGTTTTTTAAAAAGGACATGCCTATATACTTAGTAAGTGAGTCAGAAGAGGTATATACATTTTCGATGGAAAAACTACTTCCTTTTTCTTTTTCTCCTACAGACTTAACCGATTAAAATGTAGTTCATTGTAATTTTTAATGATACAGTTATTTTATGCTATACTTAGCATAAGCATAATACAGTATTAGGGAAATCAACTATTCATACAGACAAAATTTCATATGATGTTTGTAAAGGAGTGTACATGTATGCAAGACCAACAAATCCAATTAACAAGCAAAGAGATTTTAGAAAAAGACTTTAAAACTGCCATGCGTGGATACAATCAAGAAGAAGTAGATGCTTTTCTCGACATCGTTATTCAAGATTACAATGCATTTCAACGACAAATTGATGCGTTACAAAACGAAAACAATCAAATGAAGAAAAACATGAGTAATATGCGTCAACAAGAGCCAAGAACGCAAACAACTCAATCCGTCAATTATGATGTACTTAAACGACTATCCAATTTAGAAAAAGAAGTATTTGGACGAAAATACCAAGATATGTAAGTGAAATAATCGTGACGAATGTCAATTCATATGGTACAATAATAATATTCGAATACTCATGTAATCGCTGCGCAACACAATGTTGTGTAGAGGAAAGTCCATACTCACACAAACTGAGATGTTTGTAGTGTTCATGCTTAATGAAATCATAAGTTAAGGAAACCTATATGGTTTACGGCAGGAGATATTCCTACGTCATTTGATAGGGAATATGTACCTTTAAAGTGCCACAGAGACGTAGTCATAATGGAAACATTATGAGTGGAACGGGTAAACCCCATGAGTGAGCAACCCAAACAAATGGTAGGGGCATCCTTTAGTAGGGAATTCAACTGAAAAAGGGACAAGTTCATCTTGTAGATAGATGATTACATCCTTCGTACAAGGCTGACCACCGTAGTAGTACAACGGAACAGAACATGGCTTATCGAGTATTCAATGGTCACATATGATTTTGTTAGCAAACCTTTCTAATACGATTGTTATTAGAAAGGTTTTTATTTTGTATACAACGAAGAGAGGAATGTTCTATATGAAAAATATTCGGTTGTTAGCAACTGCGGCTATGGGTTTAGAATCAATTGTTGCTCATGAACTTAGACAATTAGGATATGAAGTCGAGGTTGAAAATGGAAAGGTTTTATTCACCGCTTCACCAGCAGCAATTCCAAGATGTAATTTATGGCTACGTTCAGCAGATCGATTAAAAGTAGTCGTAGGAGATTTTAAAGCAACTTCCTTTGATGAATTATTTGAAAAAACAAAATCACTTCCATGGGAACGATTTATTGAAGAAGATGGAGCCTTCCCAGTAAGTGGTAAATCCCACAAATCGAAGTTATATAGTGTACCTGATTGCCAAGCAATCGTTAAAAAAGCAATGGTTGATCGGTTAAAAAACAAACACGGCATTGCACATAGACTGGTTGAAACAGGCGCACGCTCAAAAATAGAAGTAGCTATCCTAAAGGATCACGTTACCATAACAATGGACACGTCTGGGGACGGTTTACATAAAAGAGGTTACCGTGTAGGACAAGGGGATGCTCCACTGAAAGAGACGTTAGCTGCGTCATTGGTATTGCTAACCAATTGGCGTCCTGACGAGCCGCTGATTGATCCGTTTTGTGGATCGGGAACCATTCCAATTGAAGCCGCAATGATCGGACAAAAAATTGCACCAGGATTTAATCGAGAATTTGATGCAGAAGAATGGGGTTGGGTTTCACAGAAGTATTGGGATCAAGCATTTGAAGAGGCTGAGGATGTGGCCGATTATGATCAAGCTCTTTCTATTATTGGATCTGATATCGATCATAAAATGGTTGAAGTTTCACAGAAAAATGCGATGGAAGCCGGACTTGCTGACCTCATTTCATGGAAGCAAATGCAAGTAAGCGATATGAGAATTGATCATGAAGTGAACGGGTATATTGTTTCGAACCCTCCGTATGGAGAACGAATAGGGGATAAGGACGCGGTTGCAAAAGCATACAAAGATCTCGGGAAGACGATGGCACAACATCCTTCATGGAGTGTATATATGTTAACTTCAATGAAATCATTTGAGGAACAATACGGGGAAAAAGCGACAAGAAAACGTAAGTTGTTTAATGGATTTATTGAAACAGATTACTATCAATACTTCGGTAAAAAAGAAAAAATGTGTAGCGGCAAATGCTCTACACATTAGAGTTTATCAAAATCAATAATATCCCTTCTAGCTTGATATAGAAGGGATGTTTTTTGCATACGTTGATGCATGTATGCATTAGTTTATGGTGCTCATAATTCGTTTATAGGCACGATCTGTATCAAAAGCATTTCCCATGGTAAATTTCTCAATCAAGTTGTTTTTCTCATCTAAAAAATATGCATATGTGGAGTGAATAATGTCACCAGTACCCGGATCCCGATAGAGGAAGCCTAAAGAATCAGCAACTTCTTTTGTATTTTCTTCATTTGACCGTAAAAACTTCCAGCCATCGTCATCTGAAGTTACTTCAAACTGATTCGCGTATCTTCTGAGTACTTCAGGTGTATCATCTCTAGGATTGATTGTAATGGTTAAAAATTCCACTTGATCACCAAATACTCCTTCTTTTTCTAAATCATTACGTAGCTTTGACATCTCTAATGTCGTTACTGGACAAATATCTGGACAATTTACATACATAAATTCAATAATCCGTACTTTAGGGTCCATGTCTCCAAATGAATACTCACCATCAAAAGCAGTATCCATAACAATATCTTCTGGTAACTCGGCACTACCAGGACGAACAACTTCTAAATAATAAATTCCACTACCAATTCCTATAATAAGTAAAATGACGAATATAATATAAAACTTTTTCATCCTTATTGCCTCCTTGTTCAATAACCTTTTGCAACGAACAATAGAAAGAGGGGAGAAGTGAATGTTCTCCCCAAACATATTCATTTAATATAACTTAAATCCTGGTGATCCTGGAGGTGCGTTTTGAATAATATCGATAAACGGAATAGTGTATGCGAATAGGATCAATAAAAGTGTAATCCCAATCCACAATTTCCAGTTTTCAAATACTTTAGGCGTTTCTCCAGCATCATGTGAAAGAGTTGCCACTGGGAATTCTTCTTCCCCTTTAGGTGCAAAGAAAGCAAGGCGAATGAAGATCACAATCATAATAACCATACCGATAAAGAGAATCGTTCCACCGACAGCTTGAGCCATTTGATAAGGTCCCCATGCCATCGTATCCGCATTACCTGCATATTCTGAGTAAGCTGATCTTCTCGGACCACCTAGTAATCCTTGCCAGTGCATCGCACCAGACATAATTAACATTCCTACGGTCCAAACGATTGTTTGAATAATTCCCCAACGATTTAACGAAGCGGTTAATTTTCGTCCGGTAAGCGATGGAATGAGCCAATATGCAATACCAAAAAATGTTAAGATAACTGTTGTTGCTGCTGTTAAGTGGAAGTGTCCAGTAACCCAAATGGTGTTATGCACAACTTGGTTCATTTGGTTGGAAGCGTTAATAATACCACCTGCACCACCTGGTATGAACAACACCATACCAATAAACGGAGCTAAGAAACGAACATCTTTCCAAGGCATTTTCTTCACCCAACCAAACAGCCCTTTACCGCCTAATTCACGACCTCGAGCTTCAAATGTTGCAAATAAAGAGAATGCCGTCATTAGTGATGGAATAACTACTAACATTGTTAATATTACTTGAATATACTTCCAAAACGGGTCAATTCCTGGCTCTGTAAGCTGGTGGTGAAACCCGACAGGGATCGAGAATAATAGTAATAAAACAAACGATAATCTAGCAAGTGTATCTGAAAATATTTTACCACCGATAATTTTTGGTATAATCGCATACCATGCCATATAAGCAGGGAGCAACCAGAAATACACAAGTGGATGTCCGAAATACCAGAACAATGTTCTGCTAACTAATACGTCAATTGTTTCAGTGATTCCTAAAGACATTGGTAAAAATTGAATGAGAACAGATGCTGCAACACCTAATGTTGCAATTTGCCACATAACTAAAGTAATTACTGCCATATAACTAAGTAAAGGTGTTTTCTTACCTGGATTTTCTTTTCTCCAACGGCTATGGCGTTTGAAGACAGTAAATCCAATGAGCCAACTACCTACAATCACTAGGACAAGTCCGATATAAAAACCTGGGTGAGCCATCATCGGAGCATAAAACGTATAAAGAACAGTCGCTTTGTTAATTAAAATGAAGTAAGACGTAACGACGACACCTACAGTCATCATCCAAAATCCTGTCCAAGCTAAGCGAAGTTCTCCTTTCGAATAGCTTCCAGCTGTTTTACTTTGAGCTGCAAGCATAAATCCTAAAATGAAAAACGTTGTAAGTACGAGTCCAAGCATTACACCATGTACAGTTAATATTTGATAATAGTTAAATCCACCTGGAATCGTAAATTTACCAGAACGCTCTAACGTTTGTAAAAGCCCACAAGTTGCACCTATAAAAAGTGCTGCAAATGCTACGTACATATGAGCCATTGCTAATTTTGCATCAGGTGTTGCTATACTTCTTACAGATTTTATAGTTTTCTTCATTTAGTCCACCACCTTAATAGTAGCAGCCATCGTCTGATGTCCTGTACCACAGTATTCGTTACATAATAATGTAAAAGTTCCTTCATTTTTAAATGTATTTGTATAAGTGCTGATATATCCAGGTTCTAACATCATATTGACGTTTGTACCTGCAAGTTCAAACCCATGAATAACATCTGAAGTTGTTGCGCTAATGTGAACTGTTGCACCTTTTGGTATTTCAACAATGCCATCAGGTTCCCCGACGTCATAATGGAAAGCAGATGCTAATACCGTTAATTGATATTCATTATCTCCAATTTGTTTTAAACCAGGTTCATTAAATGGGGCCTCTTTCGCTGCTTTTGCAGGATCAATGGTTACTGCACAGCTAGGTGGTTGGTTACCCATGTAAAAAGCACTAATTCCTACTACTGTTAAAAACACAAGTAATGTTACTGTTCCAAACCACAGCCAAATCTTTTCATATTTGTGCATGTTCATTTGTCATGCTCCTCTCTCAAATTGACCTATCGTATTAAAAATAAGATCCAAACACCAACCCATGAAGCAATTAAAAACAATCCTAGAAGCATGACCGCTATAAATGTACCTTTAAATTCGTTTTCTTCTTCCTTTTCTACATCTTTTTCATGTTCTTCCATTGGAGCTTGTGTCATTGCAATTTCCACTCCTTTCTTGTTTGAAATAAGCATGATTTTAAAAAATAACTATGTACTATTTTCGTTCGTGCTTAGTTCAAATTTGTTTGGTTAATCTATATCTATCATACACAAAAAAACACGTTCAAACGCTGGTATGACAACGTTTCACACATTGTTCAAAAATACAAAAATAACGTGCAATATAGATTTTACTAACCATAAGGTTAAAGAAGTTTGTGACAAATGTATGAATGAAATCAGCATATTTTATAGAGTTCAGGGAAATATGTACATATAAAGGAGTGAAAGTATGTCGTTTATAACTTCCATAGGGGTAGGTATTCCTGCGTATAAACTTACACAACATGAAGTAAAGGAAATGATTCCTCAATTATTTCCCACTTTTCGCACAAAAATGGGACGATTATTACCTATTTTCGATCATAGTCAGATAGAAGAAAGACAAGTAGTTGTTGATAAAGAGTGGTTTATAGAAGAACATTCATTCAGTGAGCGAAATCAATTGTATATTGATGAAACCATTAAGCTTTCTGTTGGGGCTATTCAAGAATGCATGACGAATCTAAAGGTATTAACACATGAGTTTCCACTTGAACATATTGATATGTTACTGTTTGTATCTAGTTCAGGAATCAGTACACCTTCTATAGATGCATATATCATGAATGAACTCCCATTTCGATCAGATGTTATACGTTTACCTTTATGGGGGCTAGGATGTGCCGGAGGAGCAATGGCAATCTCAAGAGCACATGAGTGGCTCCAAGCAAATCCTGATAAGAATGCTTTAGTCGTAAGCAGTGAACTATGTAGCTTAACCTTTCAAAAAGATGATCAGAAGATGAGCAATTTGGTAGGTACAGCACTTTTTGGTGATGGCGTTAGTGCAACATTAATGATCGGGAATGAGTCTGAACAACGCTCTTGTATTCGTTCCAATGTCCCAAAAGTTCGTTCAACACACTCACATATTGAAAAAAACACATTAGATATTATGGGATGGAATGTTACAAATAATGGGTTCGAAGTTATTTTTTCTAAACGTATACCTACATTGATAGAATCCATCTGGAAGGGGCATGTTGATCATGCTTTACAACGTATGGATTTGCAGTCTGAAGAGATTACCTCTTGGATTTTACATCCGGGGGGACGTAAGGTCATTGAGGAAATGAAGCGTGTATATGATCTAGAAGAGGAGCACATACAATATTCTGTTGACGTCTTGCGCGAACACGGGAATATGTCGTCCACGACAATTTTTTACATATTAAAACGTTGGATTGAAAATGGAAGTATTGAAAAAACAAGTGTTTTGTCATCACTTGGTCCAGGATTTAGTTCTGAAGTATTACTATTAGAATGGATGCAAATGACATGATTGGAGTATATGTATTTTTAGTTGTAATTATTGTTCAGAGAATAGGAGAGCTTGTAATTGCCAAAAGAAATGAACAAGAAATGAAAAAAAGAGGTGGGATAGAGGTAGGGGAGGAGCATTACTTTTTATTTATTGTGCTCCACGTCGCTTTTTTTATAAGTCTATTGATCGAAACGTATGTACGAGAAACAGGTTTTACAACGAATTTTGCGAGTGTTTTGTGGAGCTTGTTTTTACTCACTCAATTGCTCCGTATATGGTCCATCAAATCTCTCGGGAAATATTGGAATACGAAAATTATTATTATTCCACACGAGGAAAGAGTCACAACAGGTCCCTACAAGTTCCTTAATCATCCTAATTATCTAATTGTTGGCGTGGAGTTGTTTGTTATTCCCTTCATTGTCCAAGCATATTACACTGCTTTGATATTTCCACTAGCACACATATTATTAATGTTTATACGAATTCCAGCAGAAAATAAAGCATTGAGGAGATTAAGTTAATTACACGCAAAAACACATCGTAACCTATAAGATTACGATGTGTTTCTTTTTATTATTCATTTACTTTTTCGACATTGGCAGCTTGAGGACCTCGATCACCTTCGACAATTTCAAAGGAAACGTTTTGTCCTTCTTCTAAAGTCTTAAATCCTTCTTCTTGAATTGCTGAATAATGTACGAATACATCATCGCCTTCTTCAAGTTGAATAAAACCATAGCCCTTTTCTGCATTAAACCATTTTACTACTCCATTTTCCATGTAACAAATCCTCCTAAAAGTATGTCACGCAAAAAACGTGGTAATACAAAGAAAACGAGTATGAAGAAATAGATGTATATCTTCTCAATTTCTTTGCTTATAAATAATAATAGTAGTATTTAGCTTAATCGTCAAGCGCTTTACACAGAAAATCCTGTTATTTCAGAACATTTAATATCATACGTAAAAAATTTCATTATGTGTAGTGTAAACGTGTTCATATATGCTATAGTAATATATACTAGTAAGTAAGAAGAATATTTCATTAAACAAAGGGGATGGAACATTGAAAACAGATATTCAAATTGCACAAGAAGCTACACTCAAACCCATTAGAGAGATTGCTGAAGGACTAAATCTAACAGAAAATGATTGGGAGCCATATGGTCATACAAAGGCGAAGTTGTCTGATAAACTTCTAGACAAACTTCAAGATAGAGAAAATGGTAAGGTAGTCCTAGTTACTTCGATTAACCCTACTCCAGCTGGTGAAGGTAAGTCGACAGTTACTGTTGGCCTTGGCCAAGCTTTAAACCGTATCGGTAAACAAACAGTTATCGCATTGCGTGAACCTTCACTTGGACCTGTTATGGGGATCAAAGGTGGGGCAGCAGGTGGAGGATACTCTCAAGTGTTGCCAATGGAAGACATTAACTTACACTTCACTGGAGATCTACATGCAATCACGAGTGCGAATAATGCATTATCAGCTATATTAGATAACCACATTCATCAAGGAAATGATTTACAAATTGATACACGTCAAGTTATGTGGAAGCGTGTCATGGATATCAATGATCGTGCGTTACGTAAAATTGTCATCGGTTTAGGTGGAACGCTACAAGGGGTACCTAGGGAAGACGGATTCAATATTACGGTTGCTTCGGAAATAATGGCTATTTTATGCTTAGCTTCAAGCTTAGAAGACTTAAAGAAG
Source organism: Caryophanales bacterium (assembly GCA_026168805.1). Lineage (GTDB taxonomy): Bacteria > Bacillota > Bacilli > Bacillales > Amphibacillaceae > CALAMD01. The sequence continues at coordinate 90,438 of JAPFDS010000075.1, forward strand.
CGAATTTCTAAAATTGTCGTTGCATACAATCATTCGAATGAACCAGTAACTGTGAAAGACTTAAAAGCTGAAGGTGCTTTAACAGTTCTGTTAAAAGATGCTATTAAGCCAAACTTAGTTCAAACGATCGAAAATACTCCAGCAATCATTCATGGAGGGCCATTTGCCAATATTGCTCACGGATGTAATAGTGTTATGGCTACAAAAATCGCCGAAAAACTTGGAGATTTTGTCGTTACTGAGGGAGGATTCGGAGCAGACTTAGGAGCAGAAAAATTCCTAGATATTAAGACGCGAGCAGGGGATATTGACACCGATGCAGTTGTTATCGTTGCAACAGTCCGAGCGCTTAAGCAACACGGTGGGATGAAGTTAGATGATTTAAAAGAAGAAAACGTTGAGCGCTTAGAAGCGGGCATGAGTAACTTAGAAAAACATGTTGAAACAATCAACGAATTCGGACTACCATTTGTTGTAGCCATCAATAAATTCCCAACTGATACAAAAGCAGAAACAGACTTTATTGAAAAATGGTGTGCAGAGCGCAATATAGATGTTGCTTTAACGGATATCCACGCAAAAGGCGGAGCTGGTGGAGAAGAGCTTGCTCACACACTTGTGAAGAAAATAGAAACAGGGGAAAACAACTTCAAGAGAATGTATGAAGTTACTGATTCTATTCCTGATAAAGTTCGAGCGATTGCTCAAAAAGTTTACGGTGCCAAAGACGTTGAGTTTTCAGCAGAAGCTCAAAAGCAAATCGAGGCTTTTGAAAAACATGGCTGGGATGATTTACCAATCTGTATGGCAAAAACACAATACTCACTTTCAGATGACCCAACGAAACTTGGGCGTCCAGAAGGGTTCACGATACACGTCCGTGAATTTAGTCCATCGGTTGGAGCAGGTTTCCTAGTAGCGTTAACGGGTAAAATGTTAACAATGCCTGGACTACCGAAAAAACCTTCAGCACTAAATATGGATGTTACTGAAGAAGGAAAAATTATTGGCTTGTTCTAAAAACACTTAAACATGTAGAAGGGGAGCATCCCCTCTACATGTTTTTTACTGGATACGATTTGCCCCTATATACCTTTCTTTCCAATAATCTTGTTCTAAATTGCTGATCTCTACTCCACGTGATTCACCAGCGTGAATGAAATTTCCATCACCCATATAGATGCCTGCATGCGAGGGACCAGCTTTATATGTTTCAAAAAACACAATATCCCCAACAGATGGCTGATCAACTGGTGTAGAAAAGTTCCATATTTCACTGACCGTTCGAGGGATTGTTTGATCTTCTTCTTCAAATACAAATTGTAAAAATCCACTACAATCAAAACCAGAAGGAGATGTACCGCCCCATTCATAAGGTGTACCAATATGATCTAATGCGTGGTTCAGAATATTATTATTGTCTGGATACGTCTCCACTTGTGTGGATTCTACTTCTTCTGTTTCGTTCTCATCTGTAGATTGATTTTCCGTTTGTTCTGTTGCTGTAGCCATTTCAGCTTCTTGTTCTTCTTCTACATCATTATAAATAGCTTCCAAAGATTGCACGGTTACCTCTGAAACTAACTCTAAATCATGTTCATCTTCTGCAAGTTGGAGTGCTTGTAATGTTAGGGGACCATAAATACCATCTATATTGCCTTCGTAATAGTCGAAGTAGGAGAGGGCTTTTTGAACAATTTCTACGTTATCACTTTTCATCCCAGGCGTAATCGAATCGGATAATTCTTTAATATCACTCATATACGTTTCTTTTTCAAGTTCTAGTAACTTCTCAACTGTGACTTCGCCCATTTGCCCAGTTTTTGATAGGTTATGTTGTTGCTGAAAGTTCTTTAGGGCATTTTCAGTGTCAATACCAAAAACACCATCAATCTCACCTGTATAGTACGATTGTTGATAGAGTTTATGCTGTAATACTCGAACGGATTCTCCTTGATCTGCATAATTTAGCTGTTCTCCACTCATTAAAATTTTATTTTCTAATGCCGGATAGATATCTACATATGTAGCAAACGGTTGACTGAGTGCATAACTGTATAAAATTGAATGTTTCGCAACTTTTTGAACGGTAGCATTCATCATATACAAACTCCTCTCTCTGCTAACTAGTTCTAATCACTATTTTATGAATGGGACGTATGTTTATGCGTTACGGTTATGTTACAATAAAGATACAATCACATGTACATACCTTTAGGAGGGATTATTTTGCACATTCAAGGAATAATTTTAGCAGGCGGAAAATCTTCTCGTATGGGAACGAATAAAGCATTGCTTTCTATACATAATAAAAAAGTTATTGAACATATTATTGAAGAGTTGCAAGAAATCACAAATGACATCATTATTATTGCAAATGAACCTGAGTATTATAAAGCATACAATTATCCAATTTATAAAGATCGTTACAAACACAAAGGACCTCTTGCTGGCTTAGAAACAGCACTTTATCATATGCGAGGGGATGTTGCCGTTGTTAGCCCGTGTGACACACCTTTTATTCATCATTCTGTTTACGAAGAGTTACTTGAGGATATGAATGACTTTGACGCGATCGTGCCAACATACGAAGGACAAATACATCCTTTATCAGGAATTTATCGTAAATCTGTTCATGCGTCGGTGGAACACTCCATTCAAAATGATCAGTTGAGAATGACAAGTTTTTTTGATGATATACACATGCATTTGAAAGAGGATTTTAGTGCAGTCGATCAATCAATAGCAAAAAAGCATTTCTTTAATATGAATACAGTTGAGGAATTCAATCAAGCAAAAGTACTATAAGTTGTATTTTTTACTACATACATGATAAACTTATCTATAGTAGTAAAAATTAAAGATATGAACTTTTTATGGATAATTTTGATATCTATTTAATTATAGTATAAGAACAGGTATACTAGCAGAAGAATGAAGTACATGTGTACAATGAATTGTTAAATAATTAACGAGGTGATCTACATGGCTCAAATTGGAATCCCTAGCTTAATACTAATACTGGTTGTTGCGTTACTTATCTTTGGACCTTCTAAATTGCCAGAGATTGGAAAAGCAGCTGGAAACTCATTGCGTGAATTTAAAGATGCAACAAAAGGTCTTGTCGGAGACGAAAAACCTTCAGATGAAGAAAAACAAGAATAGTGGCTTGAATGTAAAGGTGTGAGGTGAGCAACAATACCCTTACACCTTTCTTTATTGATTGCTAATGAATGTATTTCTCCTAGATATGAAAGTAGGTGGGACAGATGCCTAAGTCAAATAGAGAATTAAATGAAAAAGAAATGAATGTCGTAGGGCATTTGACTGAACTTAGAAATAGGCTAATGGTCACAGGATTGATCTTTATCGTCCTGTTTATTGTTAGCTTTATAAACATTAGAAAGATTTATCTTTTCTTTAGAAATGATATTCCGTTCGAATTACATATAACAAGTCCAGGTGAAATTGTCTGGATTTATATAACGATTGCTGCTGTTGTAGCGCTTGTAGGAACCTTACCTATATTAAGTATACAACTTTGGCTATTTATCCAACCCGGATTAACCAAAAGAGAACGTAAGGCGTCATTGTCATATATTCCATTTATTTTTATTCTTTTCGTCGGTGGACTAGTATTTGGATATTTTATGTTCATCGAATTAATTTTACCGTTCCTATTGTCTCTAAACGACGAAATGTTTGTAGAGATTTTTACGGTAGAAAAATATTTTGGTTTTATGTTTAAACTTTTATTGCCATTTGCACTGATCTTTGAATTACCGGTTGTTGCAATGTTCTTAACGACTCTTGGGATTATTACTCCTGAATTTTTAAAGAAATCACGGAAATATGCATACTTTGTCTTACTCATTGTTGGGGCACTAGTTACGCCACCTGATATTTTCTTGCAGTTAGTGGTAGCAATTCCGTTATTTATTCTGTACGAAATAAGTGTTTCGCTAGCATCGTATGTGTACAAGCGTAAACTACGTAAACAGAGGCAAGATGACGAGGAAAACTAGGAGTTGATTCGTTTGAAAACTTTTTATGAGTTTATCAAAATGCATAAAGATTATTCAAAGGCTACAGATCAGGCAAGATTGGCTGTGTGGATTTGTGAAACAGATGATTTCCCGAAATTTTCAACCGACTTTCATGAAATTAGTGATTTTTTAGAAATATACAGCCCATTTCCGAATGCATTACAAGTATTTGATCGGTTATGGGAAGAATACAAAGAAAATAACCCTAAACTTTGACATGCATTCGTTTGTATACGTATCAAACTGTCAAAATCCGACGATAATGACAATTCAATATAGACTATTTTGTTGATTTGTGCGCTTTCCCAGGAAATATTTCACTGTCTAACACAATGCTATATCCTTTCATATACTAAGAAGTAGGATGATATGTAATAAAAAGGAGGAATAGGTGTGATTAGACAGCATAGAAGACAACCTCAATTGCCACGCGTACAGGGAAGTGTGAAAAAAACAGGAATGGAACGCTTTTCATCCTCACTAAGTACTTTTCAACAAGTATTGGGAGTGGTTCATTCTGCAGCTCCGTATATTGAAAGGTACGGTCCTGTAGTACAAAAACTACCAACGCTATACAGGATGTATCGTGCAATAAAAAATGTAGATGAACCTACAGCACAAGTGGATAGTGAAGATGCACAAGAAGTCTCTGCACCAACAGAGGAACAGAACTCACAAGTAAGTAGTTCACTACCTGAAAATTATCCGTCCCCAAAATTGTATATATAATATTAGAACCCATATAGTGAATCTTGTATAATAGAAGGAAATTCAAGAATGGAGGTAGCAAATATGACAAAAAATAAAGAACTTGCAACATTTGCTGGTGGTTGTTTCTGGTGTATGGTCGAACCGTTTGATGAACGGCCAGGGATTCTCTCGGTCGTATCAGGATATACGGGTGGACATGTTAAACATCCAACGTATGAACAAGTCGCTACCAATACTACCGGTCACAAAGAGGCGGTTCAAATTACTTTTGATCCACAAGTGATTTCTTATGAAGAAATCGTACAAACATTTTGGCAGCAAATAGACCCAACAGATGCAGGAGGACAGTTTCACGATCGGGGCGACTCCTATAAAACTGCTATCTTTTATCATAATGAAGAACAAAAGAACATAGCAGAGCAATCAAAAGAAGAACTTGAAAATAGCGGACGTTTTAATCAGCCAATCGTAACAAAGATCATCAAAGCTGCTGCATTTTATCCAGCTGAAGATGAACATCAAGATTTTTATAAGAAAAACAAGAATCACTATGAACGGTACAGTGTTGGTTCAGGAAGAAAAGATTTTATACAAGAGCATTGGTCAAATGATGAATCTGATGAGGATTTAAAAAAACGTCTAACACCTATACAATATGCAGTCACTCAAGAAGACGCAACAGAAAGACCATTTGATAATGAGTATTGGGATAATGAAGAAGAGGGAATTTACGTTGATATTGTCTCAGGAGAGGTGCTTTTCTCTTCAAAGGATAAATTTGACGCGCAATGTGGATGGCCTAGTTTCACAAAGCCAGTCAATGAAGAAGCTTTATCAGAGAAAGATGATTATAAACTACTTCAAAAACGAACAGAAGTGCGTACGAAGAATTCAGATTCACATTTAGGGCACGTCTTTGAAGATGGTCCGATCGAACAAGGTGGATTACGCTATTGTATGAACTCAGCAGCACTTCGATTCATACCAAAAGATAAAATGACAACAGAAGGATATGAAGAGTTTTTATATTTATTTGATTAGGGGTTTACGATAATAATGTTATGTAAACTAGGATGGAGTGAATAAAATGATTCATGTACATTGGAAAGAAAAAGAACCAATCAAGCAAATAAAATGTGTGCATGCAGATGCAGAAAAGTTTGTTGTTCACAATAAACTTACACCAGGAAAGATATATGATGTTAAAAACGAAACGGATGAATTTTACTTCGTCGTTGATAACAGCAATCGAATCGGCGGATACTATAAAACATATTTCGAAGACCCGTCTAAAAAGAAGTAGCAGATGCTACTTCTTTTTTATACATATTTCACACATGGAATGGATATCCTATTTGTACTATGTAAAAAGTAAAAAGGAGCTAATCAATGGGAGTCGATCAAAATTCAATCTGGAACCTACACAATAAACTTCCGTCTTTTCCGACATTAAATAAAAATGAACAAACCGAAGTATTAATTGTAGGAGGTGGAATAACTGGATTATTAACCGCCTATGAATTAATAAACATTGGACTAAAAGTTATGGTTATTGATGCAAGTACACTTTGCTCTGGAACTACGGGACGCACAACAGCAAAAATCAGTGCACAACATGGAATTCTTTATGATTCGATCATTCAGTCCTCAGGAGTTGAGCAAGCTAGACAATATTATACTGCAGCAATGGATGGAAAAGATCGTATATTAAATATTTTAGAAGAACTAAAAATGGATATAGATATTGAACAAAAAGATAGTGTCATCTATACAGAATATGATGAGAATATCCAGGCAATAGAAGATGAGTTTCGCGCGTATGATACGTTAAATATTCCAGGGAAATATACGGAAACAACTGAATTGCCAGTCGAAACAAAAGCCGCTGTTACAATGTTCCACCAAGCACAGTTCGATCCACTTTTGTATATAAAACAGATCATTGATGTAAGTATCAAACAAGGACTTGAAGTGTATGAACATACACAAGCAATAGACATTGAGCACGGAAATGAAATAAAGGTAACAACAGACAAAGGACATGAGATTCATTGCACATATGTCGTTCAAGCAACACATTTTCCGTTTTTTGATCCTTTAGGCATGTTTACTACACGACTTATTCCAGAACGTTCATTTATTTATGCGGGAAAAAATGAGAATCCCCATTTAAAGGGAATGCACTTAAGCAATGATACTCCTGCTCGATCTATTCGCACAGCCAAAATAAATAACGAACATGCTATTTTAATTGGTGGAGAAGGGTATGTTGTTGGGAAAAACAAGTCATCTGCTGATCCTTATAAACAATTAAAGCAGACCGCTTATACATTGTTTCCGGATCATACTTTTATCTCTCAGTGGTCAGCGCAAGATTATAATACAATGGATTCAATTCCTTACATTGGAAGATTAAAAAATAAATATGAAAATATATTTGTTGCAACAGGATTTAAAAAGTGGGGAATGACAACAAGTGCTACTGCTGCGGTTCTCATCAAAGATCTTATTCAAAAAAGACAAAATCCAAATGAAAACTTATTTTCACCCAGTCGATTTGAACTGACTTCATCCGTTCCTACGTTTGTAAAGCAAAATTCACACGTAGCGACGCAGCTGATCAAAGGGAAAGTGAGCGATGAAGGAAAGTCGATTGATGAATTAAAAGCGAATGATGCAACCACTTTATTCAAAAAAGGAAAAAAACTTGGTGTATATAAAGATGAACAAGAAGTAGTTCATGTAGTGGATACTACTTGTACTCATCTAGGTTGTGAGGTTGAATGGAATACGTACGACCTTACTTGGGACTGTCCATGTCATGGTTCGCGGTACACTTATACCGGAAAAGTAATCGAGGGGCCTGCCAAAAAACATTTAAAAAAAGAAGAACTATAATTGCAAAACGATGCATGAACCTCCTGTAATAATATGTTACAATAAGGTAATCTAATTGAAATATATGTACAGGAGGATATTCATGCGTAATTTTAAGAGGGTGAAGCCACTTAGTTGGTTAGCTCTATGTAGTGTATTATTGATTTCATCGGCTATTTTATTTCTATTTGTGAATCACACGAGCTTTGCCAGCAAACAATCCTCTAATGTTAAAGGTGTAAAGCCAGTATATACATTTAAAAACTTTTCTTCTGATGAAGAATTAAGTAACTATCCTGGACTGCATCTTCATACATCAATTGAAGGTACAGATACATATTCAATGGCAATAAATTATCCTTTTACAAATATTAGTACGATCGATCAACCAATAATTGATTGGATTGATCAGCAAAAAGACGCATTTTTAGAAACTGTAGAAGGAACTTCGAGTGAGAAAAACCGTTTTATATCACACCTAAATATTCAAATAGAAACAAATATAATTACTAAAAATAAATATAATATAATATTAAGTGCTTATCATTATGTAGGTGGCGCAAATGGAATTACATATAAACAATCTTTTGCTATTGACATTGACAATGAAGAACACATCGAATTAAATGACATATTTATAGATCCAAACAGTGAATCATTTAAAGAAAAGCTCTTACATGCAATTGATAACATTATTGAAAATAACAATGAGTACAAAGATACGATTGACCAAAACTTAGTGCAAGATCGTATGCAAGACGTTGAAAATAATATGTGGGGGCTCACAAAAGACTCCTTCACTATATATTTTGATGAATATGAAGTAGGACCTGGAGCAATTGGTGCAGTTGAGCTTAAGATTCCAATCAACCATCTAGAGTCATATATTACAAATGAATGGCTTGAGACGTTCGAATTAGCAGAAGAAATTGCAGAACGAAAAAAGGTTGAAGAAGAAGCGAAACAACAGGAGAGTTCTGAATCAGAAAAAGATCAAACAAACGTTTCTGATAACGATGATGGGAAATATATTGCTCTAACATTTGATGATGGACCACATCCGGATGTTACGCCGCGTATATTAGATACTTTAAATGAGTATAATGCGAAGGCAACGTTTTTCATACTTGGCTTACAAGCTGAATATTATCCAGCACTTGCAGCAGAAGTTGCAAATCAGGGACATGAAGTCGCCAATCATACATATAACCATACAGATTTAACTTCGCTTAATCATGATCAATTGATCAACGAAATAGTAACAACGAATAACAAGATCGAACAAGCAACAGGTAATAAACCGACATTGTTTAGACCACCATTTGGATCATATAATGAGCAAGTTATAAATGTTGCTGAACAAAATGGTTTATCTATTATTCTATGGTCGGTTGATTCACTAGATTGGAAGAATCGAGATTTAAGCACGATTTATTCAACTGTAACAGCAAATGCTTCAGTAGGATCGACCGTATTATTACACGATATACATCCAACGACAGCCGATGCATTACCAGAAGTACTTGAAACATTAAGTGCGCAAGGATATCAATTTGTCACAGTTTCGGAATTACTAAATATCCAAGGAAAGTCTGGAGTCGGACCATTTTAAACATGCGCTATAGAAAGTCATTTAGTTATTTAACTAAGTGACTTTTTTTGATTTTTTTGAAATTATCTCAAAATGTCAAGTATTCTAAGATAATGAGATTCTTAACTCTCTTTTATCCGTTACTTCCGATAATATATATTATGTCAACTAGAAACTTAAAAAGAATAAAGGCTTTAACAGCCTATGTATATATATGGAAAATATGTCCTTCTATTCTCGTGTGTATTAATTATATCAGTTAATGTTTTCTAATTCATCCTTTTAGTAATGTGAAATGTTTTGCATTCAATTTCAATTTTACTTTTGTCTATCATATGTTATATGGATATAACTAATTTTGAATGATGAAATTCAAGCAGTTTATAATATACTCGCATGATCTATCATACAATCGTTATATCAGAAGCATGTCCATGTTGTTGGATATGTATACGAGGTGATCTTTATATGGCTTTCAACTCTCCAGAAGAAATTGTACAAATAACAAAAGATACAGGCATACGAAAAATAAACTTACCACTCTCAAGCTCTCTTATTTTAGGATTTTTAGCAGGAGTTTATATTTCGTTTGGATTCTTATTATATATACGTATTACAGCAAACTTTCCAGAAAAAACTTGGGGTGCTATTCCGGAAATCATCGGGGCTTCCCTCTTTCCACTCGGGTTGATCCTCGTTTTAATTGCTGGTGGTGAATTATTGACTGGTAATCTCATGACATTACTACCTACGAGACTTTCAGGAAAAATAACAACGATGCAAATCGCAAAGAATTGGGCGATTATTGCTGTAAGCAATTTTGCAGGCGCGGTGTTTTTTGCATATTTATTTGGACATATACTTGGGTTAACTGAAACAGGTCCCTATCTAGCCCAAACCCTTGCTGTTGCAGAAAGTAAGCTGGACGAATCGTTTTTCATGGCATTCATCTCTGGAATTGGTGCCAATTGGCTTGTTTGTCTTGCGGTCTGGCTAGCATATGCAGCAAAAGATACGATTGGTAAGATTATTGGCATTTGGTTTCCAATTATGGCCTTTGTTGCTATTGGTTTTCAACATGTTGTTGCAAATATGTTTATTATTCCGGCTGCAATCTTTGCTGGTTCATTCAATTGGATCATGTATCTTGACAATTTTCTCTCCGTTTTCCTCGGAAATGCAGTAGGCGGTGCATTTTTTGTCGGTAGTCTTTATTGGATGGCTTATTCCAAGGTGATCAAGTCTGAATAAATTACAGGTTACTAGGAAGTAGAAAAATCAGAATCGGACCCCCAACAAACACAATTTCCAAAGAGCCCTGCCCTCCTTTTGCAGCATAACCCGAATCTTCCATTTCTTCAACACCGCTATGGTATGGACGCCTCTGTTACGGAATTAAATTAGAATTGTATACTAAATCCATTAAATGTATGGATTCCTGTGCCAAATTTAACAAGTTCTTTATCTTTTAAAATCTTAACTGCCAGTTTTACCTCCTCCAAAATTTCGGGTTCGAGTCCTAAAGTATTATGAGAACCATACACCTTTGAAACATGCTCTATCCTTGATATTCTTTCAAGGGAATGAACTAAATCAACAGGATTGGTTGAGGGATAAAAAGCATATATAGGGGTCTCATCATAAAGTAAATCTCCCGTAAACAAATATCCATTTGTTTTATCAAAAATACATATATGTCCAGGAGAGTGACCCGGCGTATGGTAGATCATTAATTGTCTATTGCCGATATCAATGACTTCACCATCGATCACATACCCTGTTGGTTCTCCTTGATACGGAGTATATGTTTCAGGATTAAATGTTTTAGGAGTAGGTATTGTAATGTCTCTACCAATATCCCTTCTTATTTGCTCAATAGGTAACCCCTCAATACCGTTCATAAGCCAATCAGAATCATTTTCATGGACATAGATTGTGTCAAATTCACCATGGCTCCCAATGTGGTCTGTATGAACATGAGTTGTGATAACGGTAATTGGCAACTTTGTGAGCTGGTCGGTAATTCTTTTTATATGATCAATACCAAGACCTGTATCAATTAACACTGCCTGCTCGTCTCCAATTAATAAAAAGGAATGTACTTTTTCCCAATGACCATATTCGCTAATTGCGAAAGTAGTATTATCAATTTCTTGAACGGTGAACCATGAATCCCGAATCATTTTAAACAGCCCCCTTTATCCAACCATATAGCCCGGTTGATGAATTGTAGGTTTTAACTATTTGAGTAGAAATGTTTTCTACATTTTGAATCTGTTTACAGTATTAATAAATATAAGCATACAAGCAACGACGGCTAAAAATAGCACTAGACCAATATAGACAGCCATCGCATCCGTTTGATAGAGGTTAAAAAGAATACAGTTCTATTATTTTTTCTAAAGGTAATTTATTCGGATGACACATATCAACAAAATAGGGTAACTGCCTTTGTTGAGTTTTTACGGCTTGCTTACTCGTCGGTTGATCCCAGATTGGATAGACTCTCATTGCCATTTTACCCTTTGTCGAATTGGACCTTAGAACATTCTGTTTTAAAAGAACTTTTTTTGGAAAAACAAATTGCCCAAACTCATTTTCGTTTTTAAAAGTCGTTATAACGAATAAATCAGGGGCTTCCTCGTATAAGTAAGGTTGATTTTTACCATTTATGTCCTTTTCCCAAAATGCAACAAACTGCCCTACTTTGGTAGGGGTTATATGTGCAACTCTGAAACGAACTGTTTTCGAAGATAATTGAAATGTACCAGCACCATACTTAGAATTTTGCTTTTCTTCTTGAACCGACTTTATAGTTAAGCCATTTGGCTCGTAGATCATTTTATTAACAACACTTAACGCCGTATTAAAATCATTCATTATTCCATTCCTCTCAAAGATCCAATAACCTTGATCTACTGTTATCTGTATGTGTGCCAATTACGTCAAATCCGTTTTTAATATTCCGGTCTGATTCTATAACACCGTTATGCGGGAAACGCGTCCAAATGTTTCATATTTTGATGTTACTCAATATTTATAACATCTTTAGACGGTGTCAGATATTTTGCTTCACCTATGGAAAAATCAGAGTCTTGTCTTTTGATTTCAGCATATTGGGAAACTTTCCCTTGATGAAGAAAAACTAATAAATATATATCATCTCTCATATCGATGTTACTTTTTCCTGTGAATTCAGTTCCTAATTGTTCTTCGATACTTTCAGTTGTACTGTACGGTGTAAAAAGAAAAGCCTTATCCCAATCAAAGTCCGTATATGAGTTAAGGTGAATTTCATCTTTACTGTTGTCTTCTACAGCAGAATATATAGAATCTGCTAAACCTGAATTTTGTTGATTACAAGCTGCTAATAATAGTGAAACTAAACTGACTATGATTATTTTCTTCAAACTATTTCCGCCTCACATATTAATATTATTTTCGATAAATTGGCCCGATTGTTAAAATCGTTCAATGCAACAATCGCGCCCTATTGAAGCATAAAACACATATTATTTAAGTCCATTTCACCGCATGATTCGGAGTATAATCATCCATTTTTTCTAATAATTCTTTAGGATCTGAGGATACAATAATCATTTCTCGATAACTTTTATTCATAAATCCTTGTTCAATTGTATGATCTAACATGTTGATTAACGGGTCAAAAAAGTTATGAACGTTTAACAATCCGCATGGTTTTGTATGATAACCAAGTTGAGACCAAGTAAATGCTTCAAACCATTCCTCTAATGTTCCTGAGCCTCCAGGTAAAGCAACAAATCCATCCGCTAATTCTGCCATCTTTGATTTACGCTCATGCATTGTTTGAACTACATGTAAATCCGTTAATTGTTCATGGGCAATTTCGACAGCTTTTAATTTTTCGGGAATTACCCCTATTACCTTACCCCCACTATGTAAAGAGGCGTCAGCTAATGCACCCATACATCCTACTTGTGCACCACCGTAAATTAAAGTCTTATGGTTGTTGGCTAACTCTTTGCCGAACCTTTCAGCATGTTCTATGTAAACATCGTTATTTCCTGTACTTGACCCACAAAATACTGCAATATTATTCATTTCTATTTCAGTCACACCTTTGTTCTTTTTTTAGCGATCTAGAGATATCTGTTTGACAGCTTACGTTTATGTTCTCGGAAGATTTCTTCCAAATCAATATCATATTTATTCGCAATGACAGCGACATTTCCTAAGACATCCCCTAGTTCTTCTGTTAAATTTCTTTTGTTTTCACTGTATGAACCGTCTTGTTCATCGGGACGATCTCTTCCTATTTCAAGTGCTCGTATTGCTCGAGCAACTTCCCCTGTTTCTTCAGACAGGAAACCAATACGGACAAAAATATCTAAATCAGCCCAACCCCTTGATGTATAATATTCATCAATCCATTTTTGAAATTCCTTTGCTTCCATTTCATATTCCTCCTAACTCTTTCATCCAAAACACAAAACGTTATCCTTTATATGTATTGCTACCAGGCAATGCCTTTATGTCATTCCAAGCTTTAATGGCATCTGATCTTTGTTTGCCTTTGTTTTTAGGGTCTGCAAAATAATCCCTAGTAAATTGATTGTACTCAAATTGTGAACCAATTTGTTTTTTATAGGACGGGTCTTTTTTTCTTTCTTCTTCCTCATACCACGCCTCTACAACGTCCCGATATGTTTTTCCTGCATTTTCTTTAAAATAGTTTTGGATATATGTTGAGAAATGAAATTTCGGAATGACCGATGTAAAGAAAGCCCTAACTACCTGACTACAACGATGGTTTTCCGTGATAACTGTATCTAAACTTAATTCTTCCAATATCACTTTTTTCCCAGGCACACTTCTTTTTCTCATTGGCTTTTGTATTTTCCCTGTTTCGAGAAATATTGCTATCCTATCCGTAATTTCATTTTTAGATCCAGAAGCACTTATTCCATTTCCCCTACAAAATGTTTGCAATTCCTCTTTAAGCCAATAGAAATTGCGAAAGTCGTCTACATTCAAATCTCTTGTTAATTCAGGTCTCATTTACCGCCACACCCCAGCATTAACCAAATTTTATTCACCTAATGTTTAATAGTATCACTAAGAAACTTTGCCTTCTTATACATTTAAAAAGATATCTGCAACAATGTAACATACGAATCCATATGTTTTCCTTCATTTTATCGAGTTTCTTTTGCTGCTGTTCACTTAACATATCAATTTCATTGGATAGTGTTATCGACATTAGATATGAAAACCACTTCTATTGAATGATGCTATTATTATATCTTATTTTATCAATAACATAAATGATCTTTTTAATTTGCTTGAAAATAGTGTATGTATCCAAGATTTTCAACCCGATTTCTTTACTTATATATGAAAAAAAACCTATCATCGTAATTGAAATCAACAATTACGGACACAATTGTCCGTAAAGGAGGTTTTTACATGGGTAAGTTAGATGGAAAAGTTACCATTATTACAGGTGGTGCCCAAGGTATGGGGGCTGCCCACGTACGTACGTTTATTGAAGAAGGATCAAAAGTTGTAATCGCAGATATTTTGGAAGACAAAGGAAAAGCACTTGCAGAAGAACTTGGTGAGCAAGCAGCGTTTGTGAAACTGGATGTAACGAAAGCAGATGAGTGGGATAACGCTATTGAGAAAACAGAATCCACTTTCGGTCCAGTTGATGTCCTCGTTAACAACGCTGGTATCGATATTATGAAGCCATTTATCGAGTTCACTGAGGATGATTTACGTAAAATTTTAGATGTTAACTTGATCAGTCAATTCCATGGTATGCAGAAGGTACTCCCTTCCATGAAAAAAGCTGGCGGTGGATCAATTGTCAATATCTCATCGTTAGAAGGATTGCGTGGTACAGCTGGAAATTCCATTTACAATGCGTCCAAATTTGGTGTAACTGGATTGACGAAGGCTGTCGCTCAAGAATACGCAGAATACGATATTCGCGTGAACTCTGTTCATCCTGGTGCCATCCAGACACCTGGTATTGAAGCCGATGACATTAAAGATACCGTTCAGAATTATGTAGAGCGGATTCCGATGAAACGAATTGGACGAGCTGAAGAAGTTTCCAAATTGATTGTCTTCCTCGCCTCAGAAGATTCAAGCTATTCAACAGGGGCTGAATTCATCTCTGATCGCGGAATCATGGCTACTTAACAATATTTACACACAAAAAATCCAGGCATGATATTTTCATGCCTGGATTTTTCATATGCTTACTGCATCATCTGCAATCTCATTTCAATTTCGGTCATTATTTCTGCAGCTTCTTCCCAGTCTCCGTCTGCAAGAGCGTCTTTATATTCTTCAAAAAGTGTAGATATCTCAGCTAATGTTTCTTCAGCTCCTAGAATTGGTTGATCATCTGTTGGATCTTCATCAATTCCTTCATCTATATCCTCTTCTACATCTTCATCTATAGGATCTTCACTATCCTCAGGAGTTTCGGAATCGTCTACTTCATCTGGATCTTGGGAGATTCCTCCACCTTTCTTTTCAACGAGTTTTAAGATTTCTTCTAAAGACTCGTCAAAAGTAGCTTCCATGACAATATGTTCACCATAAGCCATCACGACTTGCTTCACTTCAGGAAGTGATGTTTCATTCGATGACTCAATATAGACTGGTTCTACATACAATATTGTATCTTCAATTGGAATTGCTAACAAGTTCCCTCGAATAACTTCTGAACCACCTTGCGCCCATAAATTGAGTTGTTGTGATATATACGTATCTTGGTTAATACGGTTTTCAATTTGTTGTGGACCGTAAATGTTTTTCTGTTTCGGGAATTTATAGACAAACATTTCACCGTAATTGTCTCCGTCATTTCTTACACCTATCCAAGAAATCATATTTTGACGTTTCTTAGGCGTGTATGGTTGCATGAGAACAAATTCTTCATGTTCATTCTCTGGTAATTTCATCGTAATAAAATATGGCTCCATATCAATGTCTTGGTTAAAGTATTTTTCTGTAGGGGTTTGCCAATAATCTTCCCTATTATAAAACACTTCTAAATTCGACATGTGGTACGTTCCATACATTTTTGCTTGTATTTTGAATAATTCTTCTGGATATCTAAAATGATTCTGGATATCTTCAGGAATTTCCTCTGTAAATAATGTTGGGAACATATTTTGGTATGTCTGTAAAAGCGGATCTTCTGGATCAGCAATATAGTAATCTACTTCTCCTGAATATGCGTCTACTGCAACTTTCACAGAGTTTCTAATATAGTTTTCGTGTCGATCATGTGGTTCAGCATATGGGTAATTTTCTGCAGATACATACGCATCAATTAGCCACGTCAATGACCCATCATCTCGAACAACGATATATGGATCCCCATCATAATCTAAAAATGGTGCAATTTCATTGATACGATCCATAATATTTCTGTTTTTAAGTAGTTGACTTTCATCAGTCAATTGATCAGAAACAAACATTCGAATGGACGCAGCATCAATTGCAAATAACAATTTGTTCAATCCTTTTAAAGGAATACCCGTTTCTTCCTCAAATCGATGGGTTTCATTCGCATCTCCTGTAGGATAGTCAAATTCATCCACTTTTGAACCTACAATCACATCAGGATACTGTTCTTCACCAAAGTATATTTGTGGTCTTGTTACATCTAGTACACCTTCAGCAGGAATATCTTGAATCATGTATTCAGGTTGTCCTTGACCTGTCACTTCGTTTACATGACTCATCGCTACACCATATCCGTGTGTATAACGTAAGTTTTTATTGACCCATGTTTGCGCTTGATCTGGTAAATCATCCATACTTAGTTCGCGCGCTCCTACAAATACCTGTTCATAATTCCCGTCAATTTTATATCGGTCTATATCCATATCGTTGAAGCGATAATAAGTACGGAAAGTTTGAATTTGGTTATAAATATCAAGCAATGGTCTTGAATCATTTAATCGGACGTTATCTAGTGTTAATTCATTATTATCAATAAGTTCTTCAGATAAAGAATCATTTCCTGGATGTTCTTTCACTTCTATTTCATCAAGTCCATACGCAGACCTCGTATAGTTCAGATTATGCTCTAAAAATGGCTCTTCTCGTGTAAACTCATTCGGAGAAACAATAAAGTTTTGAACAAGTACGGAAGCTCCTTGTCCAAGAACAACTAAGAATACATAGAGAACAATAGGGATTAACATGGATTCTAATTTACCTCTGTAAACAGAAATAATCATCCAAATAGAACCAAGTACTGCGACACCAGCTAATATGTAAGCCTTTGGTATATTCACAAGTTTATCAGTATAGCTCATGCCATGTACAACACTCTTTTGGAAAATGTTTACTTGATCGGTTAAAAGAGTTTCATATGGTGATAGGACATGAATTCCAGCAAGTAAAATACCTATAATTGCTAAAAGAAATCCTAAATGAAATTGTGCTAATCGACTTCTTTTGTACATTTGAAAAACAGAATATGAACCGAATCCAATGAGTAAATAAAAGAATGCCAATCCTAAAAGGACAAATAGCACAAATTTAATAAATGGTAAAATGAACATGTAAAAAGAAATATCCAATTCAAAGTGAGGGTCCGTTTGGTTAAAAGGGGCGAAGTTTAATAGTTTTAAAGCAGGCTCCCAACCTACCCCTTTAACAATAGATGATCCTATAAAACCAAAAATGAAAGCTACTCCAATCATAATTAAGTTACTTAATTTACCATTGGTCACAACTGATACAACTTGGCGTGCATCAAAGTGATTTAAGTATGCTCTTCGAATAAAAAACAATGTAAAGTACATTGTAATAGCGAATAGTAAAAATCCAGTTACTCCTAGAATGATTTTACTCTCTAGAATGGTGACGAAGACATTTTTAAAGCCTAATGTTTCCATCCAAATGTAATCAGTCACCCATTTCAGTAATGGAATTCCAGCAAAAAGAATAATAAATATAAAAAGAAAAACGATTCCAAATCGAGTTCCTATCTTTTTCAGTCGCTGTTTTTGTTTCGTACTTAATCCTCCAGAAAAATCAAAGTCCACAAAAGTACCTCCTTCATAATAGGTTCATGTATATGATACCAAATTATCAGTCCGATAGCTTATAATTTACATGAAGAAATCTAAAAGGAATAACTGAATGAACATTAAACACCCTTGAGCTTTCAGATTCAAGGGTGTTTAACGTTCATTATTCTGTTGAGATTTGAAAATCTATTGCATAATATACATTGGTATCTATGAAAAGTTATCTATCCAGATGTTCACGGCGGTTGCTACAATCATAGCTGCAAGGATCCATTGTAGTAGTTTAATATTCGTTTTCTTGCCAACTGCTACACCAAGTGGCGAGGCTATTATACTTGCTATGACCATTATGATTGCCGGTCCATATAAAACTTGATCCGTTAATACTTTACCAAGAGATGAACCAATCGACGAAATAAATGTGATCGCAAGTGATGAGGCTACAGTTATTCGCGTAGGTATTTTAAGGATTACGAGCATAATCGGTACAAGTAAAAACGCACCTGCTGCTCCAACAATTCCTGATCCTATACCTACAATAAATGAGCTAATAATCGCTATTAATACGTTGAATTGCACGTCATTACTATTCGTGAATGCTACTTCTTTTTTGGGAACGAACATCATAATCGCTGCGATTGTGGCAAGTACACCATACACAATATTAATCGCTTGATTAGATAGTAAATCAGACCCAAATCCACCTACAAAACTTCCGATTAATACAGAAGTCCCCATAACAATAATTAACTTTTTATGAAGATAGCCACTGCCCCGATAGGCCCATACACCAGTGATTGTTGCAAAAAATACTTGAATGGCAGAAATACCAGCTACTTCACTTGCTGTATATGAACCTACTCCTAAGATTACAGGTATATAAAGCAACATGGGATATTTAATAATGGATCCGCCGATTCCGAGCATCCCTGAAATGAACGAGCCAATAAAGCCTACTAAAAACAAAACAATTATTAGGTCTAGCCCCAATTGAAACCCCTTACTTTTTTGTCCATTAAACAGATAGTTCACATCACTATATTTATTTATGCTTTTTTAATCCAAAATTTAAATACGTCATCTTCGTTCAATTCTTTTTCAAGTATATGTCCACCTGAGTCGGCCCAGGCAACAAGATCTGCTTGAGAGCCTTTATCTGTTGTATGAACTTCTAAAATATCACCTGACTGTAATTCATCCATTGCCATTTTCGCACGAACAATAGGCATTGGGCAAGATAAACCTTTTGCATCGACTATTTTTGTACTTTTCATGATTGATTCCCCCATTCATATATTTAACCGTTTATTGCACAACGGTTTGGTCCAATTTCCATTTCATGCTGTTCTTCAGATGTTGGTGTTACCTTTCCCATATTCGTTTGACGTATGTCAACGAAGCTATTTGGTTGTTCTGGCAAATTTTCTGAAACAAGTGCATGAAATTGTTCTGTATCCTTAATATTCATACTCGTATTCCTTTCGAGTATTTCATCGAATGTTTTTGCTACTGAACCATTATTATTTAGTTCTTCAATGGTACCAAAATG
The DNA here is from genome assembly GCA_026168805.1 of Caryophanales bacterium. Lineage (GTDB taxonomy): Bacteria > Bacillota > Bacilli > Bacillales > Amphibacillaceae > CALAMD01. Next base: position 110,259 of record JAPFDS010000075.1, read on the forward strand.
AGCTGGTAAGACAGTGACTTCTTTCGCTACATCCTGGTACGTATTATATAAAGTAGAGCGTAAATCAAACGCCCATTCTCCCGCTTCTCCAGCTAGATCAGGTCTACCGATCGAATCAATAAATAATATATCGCCAGTAAAGAAATACGTATGATCAATGATAAGAGATGTACTACCAATCGTATGTCCTGGTGAATACATGATTTTAATATCCACATTGGAATTATTAAATGTTAAATCATTTCTTCCTTCTTCTAGATGTTCAAAGGAAAATGTTACTTCCTCCGCATCTTGCGCCGGTAACCAATATGTTGCGCCTGTTTGTTCACGAATATTTCTTGCCCCTGAAATATGATCTGCATGTAAATGTGTATCAACAACATGAATAATTTTGGCATTCATTTTGTCTGCAAATGCTATAAATGGATCAATAGTTCGAATGGGATCAATTATAATTGCTTCATTGTTCGAAATAATCATGTAGGACAAGCACCCTTTACCAATTCTAACAAACTGATAGACTTCCCCTCCAGAAGATAAATCGCCAATTTTAACAGGTTCGATGTGATCGCTCCAAGAACTCATGCCTCCTTTTAAGTAATGAACATCTTTTAAACCTGCTTCTACAAGCATATCTCCAATAAAGACAGAAGTTCCTTCCTTTGCACAGACAACTACAATCCTTTTATCTTTCGGTAGCTTTTCGATTAATGGATCTACACCGTCTAACAGCGTCATATAAGGAACGTTGATATTTTCTACTGACTTACCTTCAATTTTCCAATCTGAAAAAGCTTGTTCATTTCTTACATCAAGAATAAATAATGGTTCTTGATTCATTACCTTTTGCGCTAATGTTTCTACATTCATAGATTGTAATTTCATTCACTTTGTCCCCCATTACTTGTTTTTATGTCTCCTGTCCATCCTTGCATACCAGGTACAATGTTATATGCATTTTCAATTCCGTTGTCTTCCAGTATCTTTTGAGCCATTCCACTTCGATTACCCGATCGACAAATGACAAACATATGCTTATTTTCATCTAATGTAGATGCCCGTTCTCTAATCTCTCCAAGTGGCATAGATATAGCATTCACAATATGTCCATTGTCATATTCTTCTTTTTCTCGAACATCGATTAATATACCGTTTGTCCGCTTTATTTCTGATTCTAAAGAATCTAATGGGATGATTTTTCCTTTTTTGTGTGTAACTGTTTCTTTTGACGATTTTTTAATATAATGGATGGAGTGATCATTCTGTTCAAATGTTCCTAAATAGGTTTCATTGTTTTCATCTGACCAAGCAATGAGATCGACCTTTGTCCCAGGATCAGTTGTATGAACCGCAATAATTTCTCCTGGATTCATTTCAGCCATTTTTTCTTTTGTTTTTAGGATAGGTAATGGACAACTTACTTTTGTTGCATCTAATGTAACGTCCGCCTCTATTTTCATTGTGTAGCACTCCTTCATACATATACTTGTAGGGGTATATACTATTTAAAAAAATTATATAAATAAATTGGTATTCGCTTTTTCTGCATCTCCTATATATGCGCCTACACCTGCATATGTTAGACCATCCATCATTTCTTCTTTTTCAATCCCTAATAAATCCATTGTCATTGTACACGCTACTAAGTTAATCCCCTGTTGTTCTGCCAGTTCTATTAATTGAGGAACTGTCATAGCATTATGTTTTTTTATGACATGTTGAATCAGCTTTGGTCCTGCACCTAAAAAGTTCATTTGTGATAAAGCTAATTTATTGGGCCCCTTTGGCATCATCCAGCCAAACATTCTTTCTAAAAATCCTTTCTTTACTTTTGGAGCACTTTCGTTTTTCAATGTATTTAATCCCCAAAACGTAAAAAACATAGTAACTTTGTGTCCATAAGCAGCTGCACCGTTAGCTATAATAAAGGCTGCCATCACCTTGTCTAGTTCTCCACTAAATACGACAATCGTTGTTCCTTTATTTTCTTCCATTGTAGTCACCCCCTTATACTCATACCCCTATAGGTATATTACAGGATAAAATAAAAAATGCAAACCGAATTGCACTTTTTATTTTATCGGAAGGAATTTATCTGCTTTTAACAAGAAGTTCTATTGCTTCTTCAACGATCTCTGATGTATCTTCCCCACGGTCACTTTGTTCAGTTAAACATTGTTGTAAGTTTTCAGCTACAATGCTTGCAATGGAGCGATCTAATGCAGAACGAGCAGCAGACAGTTGACTAATAACATCTTTACAGTCTTTTTCATTTTCAATCATCTTTAAAATTCCGCGAACTTGTCCCTCAACTCTTTTTAAACGGTTTTTAATAGCAGGTGTATAATCCATTGTATACCTCCTCTTTGCATACCCTACATAGTATATTATCGTGTTTCATATAAATAGTCTAATACATTGTTTATACATGCGTTAATTCTCGTTCTACTAATCTTGTTAATTCATACTTTTTTGCTACAAGCATCACTTGGTCAAGATTAATATCCCATAGGGAATCTTTCAAGTCATATACGAGAGGTACTTCACAATGAATTTCTGCTAACTGTTGTGACAATGCTAACATATCCATGTTTTCGGTTAAGTTCTTTTGAACTCCTTTAGGTAAATCCTCTATGCTATTCAGTATATTCTCTACAGAATCATATTCTTTCATGAGCTTTAAGGCGGTTTTTTCACCAACTCCTCTTACACCTGGATAATTATCAGATGAGTCACCCATGAGCCCTTTAAAATCAATTAATTGGGCGGCATGTAAACCTACTTTTTCATAGAAGTTATCCTTTGTATAAACTTCATAATTACCTATGCCTTTTTTCATAATCGCTACTTGAACATGATCATCTACTAGTTGTAATAAATCATGATCTCCAGATAATACAGTTACATCATAGATATCTTTATTCTGTGCAGCGATGGTTCCTATACAGTCATCCGCTTCGTAGTTTTCTACACCTACATTAGGAATACCGAAAGATGAGACGACTTCTCTGACAATTTCAAACTGCGGAACAAGCTCCTCAGGAGGTGGTGGTCTATTTCCTTTATATTCTTCAAATAATTCAGTCCGAAATGTTTTGCTCCCCATATCCCAGCAACATACGACATGGGTTGGTTCAAACGTATGAACGGCATGTAGAAAATACCGCAAAAATTGATGTACACCGTTCGTAGGGATATTCTCTTCTGTGTACATAAAATTCCCTCGAAACGACGTAGAGAAAAAACCTCTAAATAGTAATGCCATACCGTCTACAAGCATTAATTTTTTTCGCATGAAACCCCTCCTATATATCTAGTTTACTACTGATTTTATTTCATTGCGTCGTGTTTCAAGTAATTCAACATCGACTACTTCTTGGAGCATTTTTTGTTGATGTTCCATATGTGATTGTATTTGATGTACATACATCGTATCGTTCGCCCGTGATTGTTCATCCCATTTTTTCAAATAATCGGTCAGCATCTGTTCTTTTACAGATTCAATGTATGTATCAATATGCGGGTGTAACTCTACATATATATTTTCTCGCATCAGATCTTTTTCATTTTGTACAAAAAATGCTTTCATTCCATTGTATTTTAAATTGGATTGAATCGTTTTGTAGTTCAGTCGAGTAAATGGTTCTTCAAAATCTGGCGTATCAACATGTTGTTCTTCTAACACTGGTAGTAAGAATGATTGATCAATTTGTTGTAAGCTGTCTTTTGTTTCTACATAATGGGCAAATAATTGTTTTTTTAATTCCGCTTCAACTCGTAGTGCAATCGCTCGAATTTCCTGTAATAATTCATAGCCACTATATTTGAGTAGAGCATTAGCAGCTGTATATACTTGTTCTTGTCCTTTTCTACCTGATTCTGTAACCGTTGTTGGATTAAATGTTTCTTTAAAAAAGTCATGGAAACGGATTTCAAACCGTTCTACAACATAGAATAGTTGCCGTTCAATGCGATTTTCAATTTGTTCTTTATACGCTTTTGTCGTTCGATTATGAATCCATTCGTACATGTTCGCTTCATATGCATGAAGTTGTTGCGCACGCTCTTCTTTTTCTGCACCATCTAATTGGACATAATCAATATATCCGTCAAGCGCATGTAAAGAACGTTTTATATCCACATAAGCAGATTCCATCGTTAAGGATGGAAGATCGTTGTTTAAGAAGCTGAAAAAGTCATTTAAAAATATGTCGAATTTTTTCTGATTCGGTGAATCTTGATCATGATTCTCGATAATCTGTTTGCTTGAAATAGGATAAATAGAAGGAAAACGAATGCCTAATAACACAAGTTGTTCTTCTACATAATCACAGACAAGCTTCAATTCCTGCTCATCGACTGCAAGGTCTGCCGCGTTAATAATAAAGAACATCTTATCCAATTCAAATGACTCTTTTACACGTCCTAATTGCATTAAGAAATCTTTATCCGCACGTGATAGTGCATGGTTATAATATGTTACATAAAGGATCGCATCGGCTTCTTTAATGTACTCAAAGGATACATTTGTATGACGAGCATTGACTGAATCTGCCCCTGGTGTATCAACAAGAGTGATACCTTTTTGTGTAATCGAACAATCATAATGTACGTTCATTTCTTTAATATAACAAGCTTTCGTTTCGTCTGTTGCATAGGTTGCAAACTGTTCTAAATCGATTGTTTCAGATGTACCGATTCTATCTTTCATATATGAATATCCATTTGCCATTGCATGAATATACGCGCGGTACATTTGATCTAATGATGTATTATGAATCACATCATTATCAATAACCCAAGACAATAATTCACTAAATGGTCCTTCAGGTGGGTGCAGCTCTTTTGTCATTTCTCTTATATCTAATGCAATCTCATCTTCTTCTTTTAAAGTAATACTTACATTCCCATGGCTGTTTTCATCATCAATTGGTGAAATCTTTGTAATGACAGCCGTTGTAGGATTAGGTGAAGATGGTAAAACTGTATCCGCTAGAAGTGCATTCGCGAAGGAAGATTTTCCTGCACTAAAAGCTCCGAATAAAGCAACTGTCAATGACCGATGTTCAAGCCGGTCTTTTTTATCAAGCATATCTTCAATATACGAATGAAAACCTGATATACCTTCAAGACTGGCAATTGTATCGTCAATTGCTTGGATAGTATCTTGAATATCAAAATGTTTTTTCGGATTCTTAGCTTCTTCATTGATTTGATTTTCTTCTATTTTATCGGAAGAACCATTGTTTAATGTAATTGCGTCTTCCGCGTCAAGTACTGTATACGAATGAAATAGTGCATCGATTTTTCGTTTCATTTCATTTTCAACGTCCGGGTCATATGTAGGTTTCTGTAAAATATGGTCTATCTGCTCCATATTTTCATTGTACATATTTCGGTAGTCATCAAGTTCATTTTGTTGATTCATCGCACTAGAAAAAGTTTGTTTATTTTCATCCATCTTTTTTTGAGTGGTTTGCATCTGTTCTGCAAAATAAGTCGAGATATGATCCCACACACCCCTCACTTTTTTGCGAAAAGATGTATTGATCTCACTATGAACTTCTTTTGTGTAATTTAATACGTATTCGCCTGACATGTGGGCGCCTCTGCGCACACTATCTTTGATTAGTTGGTCAACGTTATTGATGGATAGATCATTTAATTGCGTATCAATTAGAGTGTGTGGAATATCATACGTTTCACAAAGCGTCTTTATTTTATCACGTAGATTCCATTCGATAGTAGATTCGATTGTCTCACACAACTCTTTCACAAAAACTTCTTCTCGACGTGCTTTTTCTTCAGCTGTTTTCTTTTTTGATCCGAACAAGCCAATTTTGAATTGTGGTTGAACAGACTCTAAATACAATCGTGCATGTTCGCGCATTTCAAAAGGCATCACTTGTGCATTTGATAGTGTTTGATTTACATCCTTAAAAAGCTCCTCATGCAAGGATTTTTTCGCTTGTTTAAATTGTTTATACTCTTGTTGTAAGTTTTGATATTCTTGAACTTGTTCTTTATTTTGTCCTGATGAATCAAGAGCAAGCTGTTGATCTTCAAATGCATCTGTCAGAAATTGTTTATGTTTCTCAACGACATCTTTGATGGAGCGTTTCATAGAGTCGTTTATTTCAAGTCGTTTTGAAATCAATCCGTCAATTGTTTGTTGCACTTCTGAAAATGCATTATGTTCTACCTGGCTATCTTTTAATGACGTATAAAACAACTTTTCAGGGTGAATATTCCACTGCTTGAACGTTTGTTCGATTTGTTGATGAAACAGATTAAATGCTATTTCTTGTTCATTGTGCTTATCAATTTGGTTGATAATTACATAGAATGGTATCTTTTTCTCTTGTAATTGTTGTAAGAACAACAAGTTCACTTCTGATTGAACATGGTTATAATCCATCACATAAAATAATACGTCTGCACTATGGAGGGACCCTTCTGTCATTAATCGGTCTGCATCATCTGCAGCATCGATACCAGGAGTGTCATAGATTGCTGTTTTTGGCGGTAGAACTTGCTTAGATGTATTAATTTCTACAGTATGAATAGACTCTTTATCTTTACAATAAGAGCGAACGAGATCCATGTCATAAGGTTCATTGTATTGCACAGGCTCTTGTTCGTGAAAATACATACGCGCATAGCCTTCACCAGACGTGAGCTTTACAATATTTGCACTTGTTGGAATGGGACTTTTAGGCAACACATCAATTCCGAGTAACGCATTAATCATTGATGACTTTCCAGCTGAAAAATGCCCCGCAAAACTAATAACAAATTCCTCTTCCACGTATTTATGGTAAAGTTCAACTATTTTTTGACTATTTACTTCATCTTTATTTTCGTTCATATATGTATATAAATGAATCAATATATGTTTTATTTGTTCAGAATCCACAATCAAACGACCTTTCTACATTCATAATGCTTTCATTATACGAAAGTTTACTAGAATTATCTACCTGAAGGAACTTTATTGATCCCCTAGCCATTGTAGAAAATACTTCCAAACAAAAAAGATGTATAAGAGAACACTGTCTTTTATACATCTGAATGAATTTCATAATTACCAAAATCAGCTATGTTAATACAACATGTAGTTTCAAAAGATTAAACGAAAATACATGTTGTATTGGTTTAACAAAAAATACGTATGATGAAATTCATTGATCTTTTAGATTCAATTTTACACTGGATATACTCCATGTTTTCTTTCGGTAAACGTTACATTTTTTGCTTGATACACTGAAAAACGGTTGATTAAATCTTCACGTAAGTCATTTGGTTGTACAATTGCATCAATGACCATTTCTGAAGCTAACCGATAAATATCGATATCTTCTTTATATTCCTCTTCTTTTTCTTTAATAAATGCTGCACGTTCTTCTTCAGGAAGTTCTGCAATTTTATTTGCATACACCGCATTAACAGCAGCTGAAGGTCCCATAACAGCTATTTCAGCTGTTGGTAATGCAATGCAAGCATCTGGTTCAAATGCCGGCCCTGCCATTGCATATAATCCTGCACCATATGCTTTTCGTACAACAACTGAGATTTTAGGAACAGTTGCTTCACTCATAGATGCGAGCATTTTAGCACCGTGACGAATAATACCAGCTCTTTCTACATGCGTACCGATCATAAATCCAGGAATGTCCATTAAGAATAATAATGGAATATTAAATGCATCACATAATTGAATGAATTTTGCTGCCTTATCAGCAGAATCTGGGAATAACACTCCGCCTTTTACCCGTGGCTGGTTTGCAATAATCCCAATGACTTCTCCGTTGATTCGCGATAAACCGGTAATCAGTTCAGGTGCAAATAGTTTTTTAATTTCACAAAAGCTGTCTGCATCAATCACACCATCAATTAAATCATACATATCAAAAGGAGCATTTGGATTTTCTGGAACGATATCTGCAATCGTCTGATCCATCTTCTTTGTGTCTATTGAATCAGTTATATTTGGCTTGCTTCTGAAGTTCGCTGGAAAATACGTTAAATAGTTTCGTGCAAAAGTAATCGCTTCTTCTTCGGATTCGACGAGTACATCGCCACAACCTGAGACAGAGCAATGCATACGCGCTCCACCCATTTCTTCTAAACTTACCTTTTCCCCGATAACCATTTCTGCCATACGAGGAGAACCTAAATACATAGACGCATTTCCTTCAACCATAATAACAATATCGCAGAATGCTGGAATATACGCCCCTCCTGCAGCTGAAGGTCCAAATAGTACACAAATTTGCGGAACTCTACCAGATAACTTAATTTGATTATGGAAAATGCGTCCTGCACCTCTTCTTCCAGGGAACATTTCCACTTGATCGGTAATTCTCGCACCTGCAGAATCTACTAAATATAACATTGGTATTTCTAGCTTTTCGGCCGTTTCTTGAATGCGTACCATTTTTTCAACTGTACGTACTCCCCAAGAACCAGCTTTTACAGTTGAATCGTTCGCTAGTACACATACTTTTTGTCCTTGAATCGTTCCAATCCCAGTAACTACACCATCTGACGGCAGTGTGTCATCTGCACAATTGGCAAAAAATGCATCTTCTACATCTACTCCGTTGTCAAATAGCTTCTCTAGTCGTTCACGAACAAACATTTTACCATTTGCAGCATTTCGTTCATGGTACTTTTCATGTCCACCTTGCTTAATTGTATTGACTCTATTTTGTAACTCTTCCATATAAGACATGTATGAGCTCCTTTCTATTATTTACCTTGATACTGTGGCGGTCTTTTCTCACTAAACGCACGTAATCCTTCCGTACGATCTTCTGTATGTATCGTTTCTTTATATAAAGTGTGTTCTAAATGCAGGCCATCATTCATTGTTTGGTCTAAGCCTTCATTGATTGCTCGTTTACTTAATGCCACAGCTACTGGACCATTTGCACAAATTTGTTCAGCTGTTTGAAGAGCTCCAGCAATCAGTAGGCCTTCCTCAAACACATCTTCTAGCAGCCCAATCTCTTTCGCCTCATGGGCATCGATTCTTTGTGCAGTATAAATAAGACGCTTTGCTTCCCCTTTTCCAACAATACGCGGAAGTCTTTGCGTACCACCAGCACCTGGTATAATTGCCAGACTTGTTTCAGTGAGACCCATCTGTGCAGTGTTAACAGCGTACCGAATGTCGCACGCAAGGGCTAACTCAAGTCCTCCACCAAATGCTGCACCATTGATTGCTGCAATGACTGGCATGCTCAGTTGTTCTACTCTCGTTATTGTTTCACCAATCGTTGCAACTGTACGTAATACTTCTTCGTCATTCATATGTTTACGTTCTTTTAAATCAGCACCAGCACAAAATGCTTTATTTCCTTCTCCAGTAATGATGACACAATAAATAGATTTGTTTGCTGCAATACGATCTAGTTGTTCATTGAAATCCTCAAGCATTTGTAAAGAAAAGGAGTTTGCTGCCGATGCTCGTTGTAACGTTACTATTGCTACGTGATCTTTTACAATCGAAACATCTACTAATTTTTCCATCGTATCATTCCCCCTCGTCAACAAAGAAATTAGCTTATTCGATTACGAGGAGTACATCTCCTTCGTTTACAAAATCTCCTTCAGCTTTCACAATAGATTTCACGACACCATCTTTTTCTGCAGCAATCGGGATTTCCATTTTCATTGATTCTAATACGACCACGTCTTGTCCTGCTGTTACAGAATCACCTTCGTCAACAACAATCTTCCAAATACTTCCTGCCATACTTGCTTTTACTTCATTCATCTTTATTCCTCCTACACATTTGAATTACATTACATATGTTTATTTACGTAATCAGTCGTTATGTTCCCTTTCATAAATGCTTCCTGAGTGACGATTTTTTGAAGCATAGGGATGTTTGTTTTTATTCCCTCTATTGTCGTTTCATTGAGAGTTCTAGCCAACTGTTGAATTGTTTTTTCGCGTGTACGATTGGAAACAATTATTTTACCAATCATTGGATCATAAAATGGCGTAACAACTGTATTGTTTTCTACGCTCATTTCTAAGCGGACACCTTCACCAGTTGGTACATCGCATGTTGAAATCGTTCCTGGAGAAGGGAAAAAGGTCTCTGGGTCCTCTGCATACAACCGAACTTCAATGGCGTGTCCATTAATGGATATTGCATCTTGCTGCACTGCTAAAGGATTCCCTTGAGCTATTTCAATTTGCATTTGCACTAAATCAAGTCCAGTAATCTCCTCTGTAACAGGATGCTCCACTTGAATCCGTGTATTCATTTCTAAAAAGTAATAATTGTTTTCTTCGTCAACTAAAAATTCAATTGTTCCTATGTTTTCATAATGCATCTCTTTACATGCACGTATAGACTTTTCACCCATCTCCAGACGAACATTTTCCGGCAAAGAAGAGGGAGCCTCTTCAATTACTTTTTGATTCCGTCTTTGAATCGAACACTCTCGATCAAATAGGTGAATGACATTTCCAAATGCATCGGCCGCAATTTGAATTTCGATATGTCTCGCATGTTCAATTTGTTTCTCTAAAAACAATGAGCCATCTCCGAACAAGCTTTTAGCACGTTGTTCATTTGTTTCAATGGCTTTAAGCAACTCTTCCTCTGTATGAACAACTTCCATACCTACACCGCCACCACCTGCAGATGCTTTTACCATGACAGGATAGCCGATGCGTTCAGCTTCTTGAGTGGCTTCATCAATCGTTTCAATAGCCGTCTCTGTACCTGGGATAATTGGTATCCCTGCTTGTTTCATCGCTTGACGAGCCGCAATTTTATCCCCCATCAGCGTAATAAGCGCATTAGATGGACCAATAAATATGATGTCCTCTTGTTCACATCTTTTAGCAAAGTGAGGATTTTCACTTAAAAATCCATAGCCCGGGTGAATAGCGTCTGCTCCAGATTCTTTAGCAACCTCAAAAATACGATCCATATGTAAATAACTTTCTTGTGCACGTGCGGGACCAACTTCATAAGATTCGGTAGCCATCGAAACATAGGCCGCTTCTCGATCGGCTTCAGAGTATATCGCAACTGTTTCAATATTCATCTTCATGCACGTTCGAATAATTCGAGCCGCAATCTCCCCACGATTGGCAATAAGTACCTTCTGAATCATTTAAACAGCCTCCTTTAAAACGTTTATCTTAGACCTAGCTGGCGTGAGATGACCACACGTTGAATCTCTGACGTCCCTTCACCAATCACAAGTAGTTTAGCATCTCTCAAGTAACGTTCAACTTCATATTCACGCATATATCCATATCCACCATGAATTTGAATGGCTTCGTCAGCTGCACGTACAGCTGTTTCAGTTGCAAATAATTTCGCATAAGCCGCTTCTTTTGAAAAAGGTCTGCCTTGGTCTTTTAACCAAGCTGCTTTCATTACCATATTTCGGGCTAATTCAATTTCCATAGCCATATCTGCTAATTTAAATTGGATGGCTTGAAAGCTAGAAATAGGTTTCCCAAACTGTTCGCGCTCTTTTGCATATGCCAATGATTTATCTAAAGATGCTTGAGCAATTCCAACCCCAAGGGCAGCAATGGATATACGTCCACCATCTAATGTTGTCAAAAATTGTTTGAAACCCTCTTTTTCATCTCCAAGTAAATTCGTTACAGGCACACGTACTTGATCTAAAACAATCTCTGCTGTATCCGATCCACGAACACCCATTTTATCATAATTACTTGTAATCGTTACACCTTCGCTATCCGTTGGAACCAAAATTGCGGAAATAATGTTTTTGCCACGTTCATCTTTACCTGTTACAGCTGTGACAATAATTGTTTCCGCAAAACTAGCATTTGTAATAAAACACTTCTCACCGCTAATGACATATTCATCGCCTTCGATTTTCGCAGTTGTTTTTGTTCCTCCAGCATCAGATCCGGCGTTTGGTTCTGTTAAGCCAAAGGACCCTAGTGCTTGTCCGGATGCCAGTGGTTTTAAGAACTTTTCTTTTTGTTCTGCAGTACCGAATTGATGGATTGGACTTGCACCTAAAGATACAGCTGCAGCATAACTTAGTCCTGTACTTCCACATGCTCGGCCAATTTCTTCTACAGCTAGTGCATACGAAATCGTATCCCCACCAGAACCTCCTTCAGATTCTGGAAAAGGAATTCCCATAAATCCTAATTTCCCCATTTCTTTAAATATGTCTTCTGGAAAACGAGCAGTCGTATCAATTTCGATTGCACGTGGTTGAATCACTTCATTTGCAAAATCACGTGCCATTTTACGAATCATTTGTTGTTCTTCTGTTAAATCAAAATTCATAAAAAAACCCTCCTTCATACAAATAAAGAATGCATCACATACATATCTATTGTATATGATTTCGTTCATTTTTAGGAACTATTTGTATTGATGAATGTATTATCTTGATAAAAAGCCTGTAATTCAGTATTGCTCATTATAAGATAGCGCTTACAAATCCATTATATACCTTACCACATTTTTTACATAGAATAAAGAAAGAGAAAAAGAATCATTCTTTTTCTCTTTTCATTGTTGTATATTTTTTGTTTAATTCGATTCAAATGGAGTTTCATAGGATGCTTCAATCCATGCTGAAGTAACTTCACCGTCATGGTCTTCATCTGTAATGAATGAGCCGTTACTTCGCAAGTCGCTTAACGGTAAATCTAATGCTCGTTGTGTATACATTTTTCCATTTTCAGTTTGCATACAAACAACATCCGTTTCGTTTGTAAAGAAAAATCCTCGTATGCGATGAGGTTTTCCTTTTAATTCACGCAGCATCAACGTACCTCTATTGGCTCTTGTAGAAGGTTCAAGTTCATTTAAACGCATTCGTTTACAAGCACCACGTTGTGTGACTACTAATAATGATTGTTTTACTTCTGGATCAAACGCCGTACCACTCACAACATATTCATCATCTTTTAATTGAATTGAAATGACTCCGCCTGCTCGCTGACCTACAACATTTACATCATTTTCTTCGTATTTTAAGCCATATCCAGTATTTGTTGTAATAAGCACATGCGAATTTCCTTCGGTGATACACACATTTACAAGTTCATCATCTTCTCTTAAATTTAATGCAATGAGTGGACGAGAAAACCTTTTCGATTGATAATCGTTTAACATACTTCTTTTAATCATGCCATTTTTTGTGAAAAATACAATGTACTGATCAGACGTTATTTCTCTAATAGGTTCAATATGAATGACATGTTCGTCTGCTTCCATATCTGTTACATTGGATATATGCTGGCCGGAATCTTTCCAGCGTATTTCTGGGAGTTTATGAACAGGGACTGAAATATACCTTCCTTTGTTTGTAAATATAAGCACATTGTCAGTCGTATTGATTTCATACAAACCTAGCAAATGATCATCATCTTTCATCCCAAACTCTTCTCCATTAGACGCCGCATACGACCGAATACTCGTTCGCTTAATGTATCCTTCGTCTGTAAGCGTAACAACCACGTCTTCAGATGCAACGGTGACATCTAGTTCGATTTCTATATCTTCAATTTTATCTTCAATGACAGATTTTCGTTTTGTACTATATTTCTTTTTAATCTCACGTAGATCCTTTTTAATCGTGGATAATAACTTCTTTTCATCCTCTAATATTCCTGTTAAATGTGCAATGGTATCACGTAGCTCTTTTGCTTCATTTTCAAGAGACGTAATGTCTGTATTCGTTAAACGATAGAGTTGCAACATAACAATCGCTTCCGCTTGTTCTTCAGTGAAGCCATATGCTTCTTTAATCCGTTTTTTAGCATCTTGTTTATTTTTTGATGCGCGAATGGTTTCAATTAATTCATCTAGGATAGAAACTGCTTTAATAAGCCCTTCAACGATATGTGCTCTCGTTTCAGCTTTATGTAAGTCAAAAGTCGTTTGTCGAATGAGCACGTCTTTTTGGTGATCGATATACGCATCAATGATCTCACTTAAAGATAATAACTTTGGCGTTCGATCTTGGATCGCTACCATATTAAAATTATAGGATACTTGTAAATCCGTATTTTTGTACAAATAATTTAAAATACCTTCACTATTTGCATCTTTACGTAAATCAATCACGATACGAAGCCCTGTTCGATCCGTTTCATCTCGAACCTCAGTAATGCCTTCCACTTTTCTATCAATAGAAAGTTCATCTATTTTACGTACCATATTTGCTTTATTGACATCAAACGGAATTTCATCGATAACAATTTGTTCTCGATGACCACGAACTTTTTCTACAGTTGCACGACCGCGGATAATAATTCTTCCTTTACCCGTTTTGTATGCTTGTTCAATCCCTTTTTTACCTTGAATGATCCCGCCTGTAGGAAAGTCAGGTCCTTTTATAACTGTCATTAACTTCTCTACAGATGCATTTGGTTGATCAATCTTCATGGTCACAGCATCTATGACCTCATTTAGATTGTGTGGCGGCATATCTGTCGCGTACCCCGCTGAAATACCTGTTGAACCATTCACTAATAAGTTCGGAAACTTTGCTGGAAAAACAACAGGTTCAGAAATCGTTTCATCAAAGTTTGGTATATAATCTACAGTTTCCTTCTCAATGTCCCGAAGTAATTCAGAAGCAATCGTAGAAAGTCTGGCCTCTGTGTAACGCATTGCTGCTGCAGGGTCACCGTCTACACTTCCATTGTTCCCATGCATTTCTATTAAAACATTACGCATCTTCCAGTCTTGACTCAACCGAACCATCGCATCATATACGGATGAGTCACCGTGTGGATGATAATTACCGATCACTGTTCCAACTGTTTTTGCTGCTTTTCGATAATTTTTATCAAATGTGTTTCCGTCTACGTGCATTGCAAATAAAATACGACGTTGAACTGGTTTTAGTCCATCGCGTACATCTGGTAGTGCACGTTCTTGAATAATATATTTACTATACCTTCCGAACCGATCACCTATGACATCTTCTAAAGGTAAGTTTACAAATTGTTCTTGTCCCAAAGTGCTGCCCCCTTATTACATATGAACACGTTCACTATCTAATATACTATCGTCTTCTTCTAAACCAAATTTAACATTTTTTTCAATCCACGTTCGTCTTGGTGCAACTTTATCACCCATTAAAGTGGTGACGCTTTTTTCAGCTCGAGCGATATCATCAATTTGTACACGGACTAACGTCCTTGTTTCTGGCGCCATTGTTGTTTCCCATAGTTGATCGGCATTCATTTCACCTAGTCCTTTATAACGTTGAATCATGTAGCCAGAACCCATTTCTTCTGTCGCTTTCGTCATTTCTTCTTCATCCCAAGCGTATATCACCTTTTCTTTAGCTCCCTTTCCTTTTGAAACTTTAAATAAAGGAGGTAAAGCAATGTATACTTTTCCAGCTTTTACGAGTTCGTACATGTACCGATAAAAGAACGTCAGTAAAAGCACTTGAATATGTGCACCATCTGTATCTGCGTCTGTCATAATAATTATTTTATCATATTGTGCATCTTCTAAAGTAAAGTCAGTACCAACGCCTGCACCAATCGTATGAATAATGGTTGCAATTTCTTCATTTCGCATAATGTCTTCGAGTTTTGCTTTTTCGGTATTTACAACCTTCCCTCGTAAAGGTAATATTGCTTGGAACTTTCGATCTCTCCCTTGTTTTGCGGAACCACCTGCCGAATCACCCTCCACCAAGTAAAGTTCATTTTTCTTAGGGTTTCTTGATTGAGCTGGAGTTAACTTCCCGCTTAACAATGAATCTTTTCGTTGACGGCGCTTTCCGCTTCGAGCATCTTCCCTTGCTTTTCTTGCAGCTTCTCGAGCATCTCTCGCTCGCATAGATTTTTGGATGAGGGTATTTGCAATTTCAGGATTTTCTTCTAAGAAGTAATGAAGTTGTTCAGAAACAACTTGATCAACTGCAGATCGTGCTTCAGCAGTACCTAGTCGTCCTTTTGTTTGGCCTTCAAATTGTAAGATTTCTTCGCGAATACGAACTGAAATAATTGCTGTTAAACCTTCGCGTATATCCGTACCATCTAAATTTTTATCTTTTTCTTTTAAAACATTGTTGCGGCGAGCATAATCATTTATTGTACGTGTCATTGCTGAACGGGCCCCAAACTCATGAGTTCCGCCATCTGCTGTTCGAACATGATTCACAAACGAAAGCATATGTTCAGCAAAACCATCATTGTATTGAAACGAAAACTCTACGTGAACCCCTTGTTGTTCCCCTTGAAAGGAAACGACATCGTGAAGCGGTGTTTTTTCTTCATTTAAATATTGAACAAAAGAATTAATACCATCATCAAAGGAATATTCTACTTTTTCGTCAATGCGTTCATCTTCTAAAATAATTTTTAAGCCTTTTAATAAAAATGCTGACTCTCTTAATCGTTCAGCTAATAATTCATAATCAAATATAACGGTTGAAAATATAGAGGCATCTGGTTTGAACCGGATGACAGTCCCTGACTTTCGAGTCTTGCCCTTTTTTTCTAAAGGACCAACTGGAGTTCCTCCGTCTTGATAACGCTGTGCATACGTATATCCTTCACGGTGAATTGTAACTTCTAACCATTCAGATAAAGCATTCACTACAGATGCACCAACTCCATGTAAGCCACCACTAGTTTGGTAACCACCTTGACCAAATTTACCACCTGCGTGAAGAACCGTAAAAATTACTTCGGCTGTTGGTCTACCTGATCGGTGCATTCCTGTAGGTATACCTCTCCCTTCATCAGCAATGGATATACTTTCATCAGAATGAATCTTTACAGTAATCGTATTTCCATATCCAGCAAGTGCTTCATCAACAGCATTATCGATTACTTCATAAACGAGATGGTGCAGACCTTTTATGTCTGTGCTTCCAATGTACATTGCTGGTCGTTTACGAACTGCATCCAGTCCTTCAAGGACATCAATCGAATCATCTGAATACGTATTTTTATTTGTAGCCATGCACTTAAACCCCTTTCGTCTTTCGGTCACACTTTTATATAATAGAACATTTGTTTCAACTTGTAAAACCTATTCCGTCGCTTTACGTTAGCATTATACATGTTTTTTGTAAATAATCTATCATGCAAAACAAAATAAATGTTCTGTATTTGTCTTTACAATCAACAGCCATGAATCTACTTTACAAATGATTCATGGCTCGTTATTCAAAATTATATAATTGTCGTGAAGAGTTACTCAATTCTTTAGTAACACTGATTCAGCAACTTTTATACACATGTCCATAATAACCGTCTTCCCTTTATTCGTTAACAATTCATACGCTTCGTTATTACTAATTCCTTGCTGCATCCAAAATGTGGGTGCACTTATTTCTGCTGTTTCTTCAGCAATTGGTAGGATTTGTTCAGATCTTCTAAATACATTTACAATGTCTATGTCCTCAGGCACATCTTTCAAAGAAGCATATGCTTTTTCTCCCAAAACTTCTTCCTCATTCGGATTAACCGGTATAATACGGTACCCTTGTTCTTGCATTGCTTTACTCACTTGGTGGGATGTTCGATTCTCTTTACCGGATAATCCAACGACCGCAATTGTTTTTGAGTCTTCTAATACTTTTTTAATTTCTTCATTATTTGGATTTGTCATTTTAACTTCCTCCTATCGTCTGAATAAAGCTTCCTATTATTAATCGTACCATACTTTTAAAATGGTTACTTCTTATGAGATAAGGCATATAGATTTAAAGATATAGAGTTTACTATTATTTTTATCAGGTTTTATGGTAAACTAAAGGTACATTACTGTTATTTAATATGAAAGTGGGTCGTTTATGGAATATGTTCTTTATGCGATTTTAGCATATATCATAGGTTCTTTACCTTTTGCCCTAATCGTTGGTAAAATCGGTTATAACATCGATGTTCGCGAGCATGGCAGTGGTAACCTTGGAGCTACCAATGCCTTTAGAGTATTAGGTATAAAAGCTGGCTCAATTGTTGTGCTAGCCGACATATTAAAAGGTACCATTGCAGTAGTCATACCATTCCTATTCAATGCGGATGTTTATTTATTAGCCATTGGATTATTTGCTGTATTAGGTCACACATACCCATTGTTTGCAAGGTTTAAAGGTGGTAAAGCGGTTGCCACGTCCGCAGGAATTATTTTAGGTGTCAGTCCGTTATTATTTGCTATTATGATTGTTTCATTTTTGATTTGTCTATACTTTTCAAAGTATGTATCATTGTCATCAATGATTACAGGTGTTATTACTCTTATTGTCACATTCTTCTTAAAAGATATCGGTTTAATAATTGTCATTTTAGGATTAAATATTTTCGTGTTTTATCGACATAAAGAAAATATTAAACGTATTAAAAACAAAACCGAGCCTAAAATTACGTGGATGTAAATGGTTAAAATATCAATGAATCGACTACATCACAATGAAAGAAGCGTATATCAATGAAACATCTTTTTATTGGAATGATTCGTTTTTATCAAAAAGCTATCAGTCCTTTTAAAACACCATCTTGCCGATTTTTGCCTACGTGTTCTGCATATGGTATCGAGGCGATCAAACGATTTGGTGCCATTAAAGGTGGGTATTTAACGATTAAACGAATTAGCAAGTGCCATCCTCTTCATCCTGGTGGAATTGATCTAGTTCCTGAGAAGAAAGAGAAGTGAACATTCAAATACACGTACTAAAGGAGTAGGATACGTATGAACATACATATTACAAAAGAAGCTGGAATCTGGTATAAAGAGGAACTGGAATTATCAACACCTACACAAATTCGTCTATACCCACGATACGGAGGAGTTGGAGGGATTATCCCTGGATTCTCTATAGGCATTAATAATGATACACCTGAGGCGGTATACGCATCGTTTACTATTGAAGACATCCAATTCTTTGTTGAAGAGCAAGACTCTTGGTATTTTGATGGCTATGATTTAAAAGTTCAATTAAATAAAAAATTAGATGAACCTGAGTTTATCTATGAATCGTAAGGCGCATATCATTGCGCCTTTTTATTTTTGTAAAGAAAATCTTTCGATATGCTCACACATATTTTCTTTTTTTAAAATTTTCAGTTGCACGGGACCAAACAGATCAAAGTGAGGATATTCATCATGCAAATCAATCCATTCCGGTTGTAGGTTGTATTGTTTGCCCCATTCAATAAGTTTCTCTATATTCGCACAACCAGCTTTTGTAACTGTTGTACATTCAGGAAAACGCCTATCTTCCCAATAATGCGTTAAAAATGCCACTTCTTCATTCCTAACAGATTCCTTCCACTGCCGGAGTTCACCTTTTGTAATCCCAAATGCCATATAAAAAACTCCTTTACGGTTCATCTTCCATCGATCGCTCACTAGAAAAACTCCCTTTCTCTACATGAGAAAGGGAGAAATAATGTTGTTTATTTATTGAGCTAACTTGTCACGAAGTACCATTCTTAAAATACCACCATTTCGGTAGTAGTCAATTTCTACTTCACTATCGAATCGAGCGATTGCCTCAAACGTTTTCTCATTACCTTCTTCATCAACTGCAGTCACAGTGATTGTTTCGTTTGGTCCAACTGACTCATCGATATTCACAGTAAATGTTTCTTTTCCGCTTAGACCTAACTTTTCAGCATTTTCACCTTTAACAAATTGTAATGGTAAAACACCCATCATTACTAGGTTCGAACGGTGAATACGCTCGTAGCTCTCAGCAATGACAGTCTTAATGCCTAGTAGGTTAGCTCCTTTTGCTGCCCAGTCACGTGAAGAACCCATTCCGTAATCTTTACCACCAATAACGATTAGTCCAGTGCCATCTTCTCGATACTTCATAGCAGCATCATACATAGACATCACTTCGTTTGTCGGCCAGTATGTTGTGAATCCACCTTCAGTTCCTGGTGCTAAAATATTTCTAATCCGAATATTTGCAAACGTACCTCTCATCATTACCTCGTGGTTACCACGACGTGATCCGTATGAGTTAAAGTTTCTTGGAGAAACTCCTTTTTCTTGTAAATATTCTCCTGCTGGAACGGTAACACCGATTGCTCCTGCTGGTGAAATATGGTCTGTTGTAATGGAATCCCCGAACATGCCAAGTGCACGCAATTCTTTTAATGGTTCTACTTCATCAATTTCTGTCGTTAAACCATCAAAGAATGGTGGGTTTTGGATGTATGTTGATTCATTGTCCCACTCAAATAAAGGTTCGTCTGTTGTGTTGATTTCGTTCCACTTGTCATTTGATTCGAAAATGTTTTCATACTCTTTACGGAAGATTTCTGGATTTACAACTGAGTCTACTTCAGTTTTAATTTCGTCCATGGAAGGCCAAATATCTTTCATAAACACGTCGTTACCTTCTTTATCTTTCCCTAAAGGTTCTTTTGTTAAATCGATGTCTACAGTTCCTGCTAACGCATACGCAACTACTAGTGGTGGTGAAGCTAAGTAGTTTGCTTTTGTTAGTGGGTGAATGCGACCTTCGAAGTTTCTGTTACCAGATAACACTGAAGAAACTGTTAGATCGTTGTCACTAATAGCCTTTTCAATTTCAGGCTTCAGTGGACCAGAGTTACCGATACATGTCGTACAACCGTAACCAACAAGGTTAAATCCTAGTTCGTCAAGGTATTCAGATAGACCTGCATCGTCTAAGTAACGTGTTACTACAGTGGATCCTGGAGCTAGAGAAGTCTTCACATATGGCGGTACAGTCAGACCTTTCTCAATTGCATTTTTAGCAAGCAGTCCAGCACCTAACATAACATGTGGGTTAGACGTGTTTGTACAAGATGTAATCGCCGCAATTGCAAGTGAACCAGTCTTCATAACTGTTTCAGTACCGTCAGCTAATGTAACAGGTACTTCTTTATCAAATTCTTCTTTATCTAAACCAAATCCTTGGTTACCTACTGGAGCAGTAATTGCTTTGTTAAACTCTTTTTTCATGTTAGATAAAGGAATTAAATCTTGAGGACGTTTTGGTCCAGCTAAGTTTGGTTCTAATGTAGATAAGTCAATTTCTACAGTCTCTGAATACTCAGGGTCTTCTTGATCAGAAGAATACCATAGATTATTTTCTTTACAGTACTTTTCTACAACAGCGATTTGCTCTTCATCTCTTCCAGTTAAACGCAAGTAGTTTAATGATTCTTCATCAATTGGGAAGAATCCTACTGTCGCACCATACTCTGGAGCCATGTTCGAAATTGTCGCACGGTCAGCAAGCGGCATATCTGCTAAGCCTGGGCCGTAATATTCAACAAACTTTCCAACAACATTCTTCTCTCTGAGCGTTTGGGTTACTTTTAGTGCTAAGTCTGTCGCAGTTGTTCCCTGTGGAAAACTACCTGTAAATTTAACACCAATTACATCTGGAGATGGGAAATATGAAGGTTGACCAAGCATACCAGCTTCGGCTTCAATTCCACCTACACCCCAACCAAGAACTCCTAAACCGTTAATCATTGGCGTATGTGAGTCTGTACCAACTAATGTATCTGGGAATGTTTCGAATGTGCCATCTTCGTTTTCATTTGCATGGACAACATTTGCTAAATACTCCAAGTTCACTTGGTGAACAATTCCTCTCGCCGGTGGAACCGCACGGTAGTTATCAAATGCCTTTTGAGCCCAATGTAAAAACGAATAACGTTCTTCGTTACGCTCAAATTCTAAATCCATATTTGCTTCTAATGCTGCATGTGTTCCATAGCTATCAACTTGTACAGAGTGGTCAATAACTAAATCTACAGGAACCTCTGGGTTAATGGAATCAGGATCCCCACCCATATCAACCATTGCCTTACGTAGTGATGCAAGGTCTACAACTGCAGGAACTCCCGTGAAGTCTTGTAAAATTACGCGTGAAGGTTTAAAAGGAACATCTACTTGTTTTTGTCCTTTTTCTCCCCATTTTGCTAATCCCTCTACATGTTCTTCTTTAATTACTTTTCCGTCATATTGACGCAGTACAGATTCAAGCAATACTCGAATTGAAAAAGGAAGTCGAGAAATTTTACCAACTCCTGCTTCTTCGAGTACTTTTAAGTCGTAGTAACGATACTTCTTATCATTTAGCTCAAAGTGTTTCTGTGCATTGAATGCATCCTTACTCATTTGTGCATTACCCCTTCCATCATAAAATTCTTTTTAAAATACATAGTTAACTAGATTCCATAGATATGCACACATCCCAACCTGAGATATGTACGTAGCTACTTATAATACTAGATGATGGATGCATATAATACAACTGTTTCGTGTTTATTATTGTATACGAAATACTTATGAATGGTGATTGGCTTTGCTTATACTGATACTTCGTTACGCTATCAATATACTTATACCAGCATCACTTCACATAAGGTAATAAAACTCGAAAAGTGGAACCTACGTGCTCATTTAGGAACACATGCAATGTTCCATTATGTCGGTCAAGAATCTGTTTAATAATCACTAATCCAAGCCCAGTACCTTCTTCTTTTGTTGTAAAAAATGGTTCGTTTATTTTATGAATGATTTCCGGATTAATCCCTGGACCCTCATCAATGACGTCGACTTGAACAAAATCCCCTCGAATCGCACTAGTAATATAAATTGTCCCGCCTACTTCCATTTCTTCAATCGCATTCTTAAGTAGATTAATAAACATTTGTTTGATTTGGGTTCGATCACAGTGCACTTGAATATCTTTATTTACCTCAGTAACAATTTCAATTTCTTTCTGGGTAGCTTGTGGCTGGAATAACGTAACAATATCTGACACTAAACTAAGTAAAGTGAAATTGTTGAAATTTTCCGAAATAGGTTTTGCTAAAAATAGAAGTTCAGATGTTATTTTGTCAATTTTATCAATTTCATCGACCATAACCTTATAATACGCATCCTTGTCACCAATACCTGATTGAAGTAATTGTAAAAATCCTTTAATTGCGGTCAATGGATTACGGATTTCGTGAGCAATTCCAGCTGCTAATTGTCCAGTAATAGACATTTTTTCCGCGCGTATCATTAATTCTTCTGTTTCTTTTTGGCTTGTAATATCCTGAATCGTTAATAGATAAAACTCTTCATTGTTCTCTTCTAATAGTAATACATCCACCAAACATCTGAGCCGTATTGTTTTCCCATTTGCATGTTGTTGCATGATGGGAAAAGAATTTCCATTAAAGTTTTCTTTTATTTTTGATAAAAAAAGTTTTTCAGTTTCTTTCGTTACGATGGATCTCCAACCCTTATCAAAATAAAGTTCTTTGTCGTATCCTAATAATCGTTTAATAGAATCAGAAATAAATAGTACATTTCCAACAAGATCACTAATCACAAGTACATCATTTTGATGATTGGTTATTTTTTCTAATAATTCAATTGGAATAGAATCGTAGTTACTCGTTGTCTGAGATGCTTTGTCTTGTTGTATAGAATCACGAACGTTTTTTTGTGACATGAAATTACCCCTTTTATACAAAGTTAATCGTGTTTGATCTAATACTGTTTTATATGACTGATTTGCTGAAAAAATGACAAGACTTGTATGTATGAGTAAAAAACAATATAATTAAGGTAGATTGTATAAATCATCTGAGTAATGGCTATATAAAGATTCATGTTTAACATTCAAATGTTTGTTTAAGTTAGTATGACATATTTTAACCATTATTTCATGTATGTTATTGTATAAAAAGATAAAAATACGCATGATTCGTTTTAAATGATCGAACGAAGGGTGACATGTTGATAGAGGATGCTAAGTAAACTCGTACACGTATCTGAGCGTTTAATACAATAAATGAAGGGTGATAAGATGGCCTTATTAGGGAATTATGTGATTATTTTATGGGGAGCTTTAATGATTGGCGCTATGGGGATTGGTGGATTTTTCATGTTTAGGAAGTTTTTAAAGCAGTTACCTAAGGAAGATGGTAAGTCTGTTATGGATTGGGAACGCTACTACCTAGACAAAACAATTCACATGTGGGGTGAAGAAGAAAAAGATTTATTAAATGAACTAGTTTCGCCTGTACCAAAGTTATTTAGAGACGTAGCAAAACAAACCATTGCAAGCAAAATTGGCGAACTTGCACTTGAACAAAACAAAACGAACATTACTAAGGAACTTCTGATAGAGGGATATATTATCGGAACACCTAAACGGGATCATAAGTTTTTACGAAAAAAACTTGCAGAAGAAAATATTGATGTCACCCCTTATGAACGATTTTTCTCTATGTCAAAAGATGACTACGAACAAGACTGGAAAGAAAAACATCAACATTAAAAAAGCATGCTCCTCCTTGAAATATAGGGGCATGTTTTTTAGTCTAACGATTGCTCTATTTTTTTAAATTTAACGAGCATTGCAATTCTCCACGTGACAATCATTCCTAAAGCTAATAAGTAAAACATTCCGCTTAGTTCTCCAAATGCAATTACTTGACCAATAATGAGTTTCATTCCAATCCGAATAACTAATAACGCACTAATGATTACTATAAAGGCTTTTGAGGGGATTAAATATATATCCTTTCCCTCTACTTCAAAATTAGATGTGCGAATGAGAAATATCGAACAAATCATCCCAACTCCTACCGATTCAATCACTTGGTAAAGACTTACGTGAAATGTCGGAAACACAAACATTAAAGCTCCTGTACTCATAAATAACGGTGGCAAAATAATCTTCTTTACTGTTGCGGGTTTCTTAGCTGCCTTTGAGCGTACAAAAATCATTGTTACAGCCATTAGAGAGGCGACTATTGTAGTAACGATAGCCCAATTCATACAATCAACTCTTTTTCATCTAAAATCTATTTAGTTGGCTTCAAGAACATTTCGAATCGTTTCTAGTACACGACTTTCATCAAAGGGTTTTACAATAAAATCTTTTGCTCCTGCATCAATTGCTTCAACGACTACTTTTTGTTGTCCCATTGCTGAACATACGACAATTTTAGCTTGTGGATCATATGCATAAATTTCTTTTATTGCATCTATTCCATTCATAACTGGCATTGTAATATCCATTGTTGTTAAATCTGGTTGTTCTTTTTTATAGAGAGCAACTGCCTCTTCTCCATTTTCAGCTGTACCAACAATTTCAAAATTATCTTTTTCTAAGATCGATGACAATGTTGTACGCATAAAAGCAGCATCATCTACAATTAATATTCTTGCCATATAAAATCCCTCCTGAAAACTATTCTTGATCCGATGCGATTGTATAAATAATCGTAATGGTAGCACCAAGAACTGTAATATAAACACCTAAATCAAACAACATAGCTGTTGCTAATTCTACCTCCCCAAAGAAAGGAAATTGAAAGCTTCCAAATGTGTGGGTTAAAAATGGTACATTAAATATAAACGAACCTACTCCTGTTAATAATGCAATTAAGATTCCATACGGTATGATTTTTCTAAAGTTGATCGGTATCATTTTATTAACCGCATCTATCCCATGTGTTATGTATAGCAAAACAATAACTGCCGAAGTCATTAGACCTCCAACAAATCCGCCACCAGGAGAATTATGCCCTGCTAGTAATAAATAAACTGCAAATCCTAACAGGATAAAAGCAATTAATGAAGTCATTGTTCGTAAAATTAAATTGTTAGGTTTGTACATGGTGCCTTACCCCTTTGCCTTTGTATGTATTATCTACATCATAGTAGAAAACGGTTTAAAAATCCATTAAAAAATTATATTCTATATACGAACGTCAACAATACTTTCTCTTTAAAATAGAATGTTTTGAATCGGCGTAATTTAAAACCCTTCTTAAGTATACATTTTCAAGAAGGGTTTCTACAGTTAATCATTCACTCTTTATTTATCCATTTGGTTATTCATGGAACGCATCATTTGATTAATTTTCTTCTGACTCGGTTTTTGACCCATTTGCATCATTAATGTACGTAACATTTGTTCGTTAATGGGTGGGTTTTTCTTCAAATAGTTCATCATATATTTTCTTGCAATAAAAAATCCAAGGGCCAATCCAGCAATTAATGCTGCTATGCCAATTAAAACAACCCATATTATACTCATTTATCTCTAACCCCTTTCATTTGCGCCTTTCTTAGTATATAAAATCCTTATGAAGATTACAATAGTTGTCTATTATTTATAGACTCTTTGTTTTTTAAAGTCGATATCCAACCGTAGACATGTTTTTCTGCATGTACGACAAATAAGTGCGACGGAAATAACCGTAATGATTCAAATAAAAGTTCTTCTGCAACATGAATCGAAGGACACTTTAAAACAAAGTGCGTATCTAACACATGCAGATACACACTCTTTGTCCCATCTGAAATCTGAAAATATCCGGGCTGAATTTGAGTTATTTGTATGTAATTCGATATACTTTTAATATAGTTCATTAATTTTGATTGATCAAACTCATCAATAATATACGAAAATTGATCCTTCAATTCAATTTGATTTGCATTTTTTTCATACGTTTTTAAAAAGTTAAATAACACACTACTTTTGTAATAAAAATGATGAGCGACTTTTACTTTCATACTGTATACATAATAAACTTCCAATACATTCATCCCCTTTCCTATCTATCATACGATAGGTTTAAGGTGGAATACTGTCATTATTTGTAAAGAAAGTAGACTTCTTTTGTCGAATGTATTTTTAGTAGATTATCATGAAGGTTTTCAAGTAAAACACATAGAAAGATGGAGGTATATTCCATCTTTCTATTGTCTATAAAATTTTAGAAACGTGTTCAATAACATTTTCAACTGTAAATCCGTATTCTTCAACCACTTTCTCACCATTAGCGGACGCTCCAAATATATCAATTCCAATAATGGATGATTGATTACCTGTATATCTTTCCCATCCTAATGTAGAACCCATTTCTATACTGACACGTTTTGTAACTTCGCTCGGAAGTACTTTTTCTTTATAGGATTCATCCTGAGCTTCAAAACGATCCCATGACGGCATACTTACGACACGTGTTTCAATTCCACGTCCTAATAACTCTTTCTGTGCCTTTATGGCTAATTGAACTTCAGAACCTGTCGCAAGTAAGATGACTTCAGGTGATCCACTTTCACTGTCAGAAAGAATATAAGCTCCTCTTTTCACACCTTCATACGCATGTTCTTTGGTACCTTCAAGCGTTGGTAGACCTTGTCTTGTAAGAACTAAGGCTGTTGGTTGGTCCGTAGATTCTAGTGCAAGCCTCCATGCTGCTTGTGTCTCATTACCATCAGCTGGACGAATAACAGATAACCCTGGCATTGCTCTGAATGCAGCTATTTGCTCAATAGGTTCATGTGTTGGTCCATCCTCGCCAACTGCAATCGAGTCATGCGTAAACACATATGTTGCAGGTGTTTTCATAATTGCAGATAAACGAACAGCAGGACGTAAATAATCGCTAAATACAAAGAACGTACCTACATAAGGCTTCACTCCCCCGTGAAGGGACATACCGTTCATTGCAGCTGCCATGGCAAATTCACGAACACCAAACCATATATTTCTTCCTGAATAATTTTTCTTCGTGAAATCCTGCGCTTCTTTAATCATTGTGTTGTTTGAACTTGCTAAGTCTGCACTTCCTCCAATAAATGAAGGTACTGTTTGTGAAATCGAATTTAGTACTTCACTTGAGGCTACACGAGTCGCTAAAGTATCTTCTCCAGGCTCGTACACAGGTAATTGTTCATCCCATCCAGTTGGTAATACGCCTTCTATAGCATCTGTTAATTGTTTTGCTAATGCTGGGTGTGCTGCTTGATAATCTTCAAACATTTTGTTCCATGATTCTTCTTGAGAACTTCCACGATTTACAACTTTTTCTTCAAAATCGGCATATACTTGATCAGGAACTTCGAAAGGCTCAGTTTTCCATTGGTAATATGCCTTTGTTAATTGAACTTCATCTTTTCCTAGCGGGGCTCCGTGTGAACTGGAAGAATCTGATTTATTTGGTGAGCCGTAACCTATAATCGTTTTCACCTCGATTAATGTTGGCTGATCTTGATTTTCTTTCGCTGCTTGTATAGCAGCATTAATCTCATCAATATTATTTCCGTCTTCCACACGAATGACTTGCCATCCATATGATGTAAAGCGTTGTTCTGTTTGATCTGAAAAAGAACGCTCCAAATCACCATCTAAAGAGATGTCATTCGAGTCATACAGTACGATTAATTTATCAAGACCTAAATGTCCAGCAAGGGATGCGGACTCGTGCGAGATTCCTTCCATAATATCCCCATCACTCACAAGAGCATATGTATAGTGATCGATGATAGGAAAGTCTTTTGTATTATATGTTGCGGCTAAATGTGCTTCAGCCATTGCCATTCCGACAGACATAGCTAGACCTTGTCCTAAAGGACCAGTTGTCGCCTCAACACCATCCGTATAGTCAACTTCAGGATGTCCAGGTGTGTTCGAATCCCACTGTCTAAATTGCTTTAAATCGTCAATGGACACATTATAGCCCGATAAATGCAAAAGACTATACAATAACATTGATCCGTGTCCGGCAGATAATACAAACCTGTCTCTATTAAACCAATTTGAGTTTTTTGGGTTATGATTCATAAATTTTGTCCATAGAGAATAGGCCATTGGTGCAGCACCCATAGGTAACCCAGGATGACCTGAGTTTGCACGTTCAATAGCATCGATTGATAACGTACGTATTGCATTAATTGAAAGTAGTTCATCAGTTACTTCCACAATATATTCCCCTTTCATTACTTTCATTTTCATTATACATTCATAGTATAATGAAAAAATATTTCAAACAAGTAATTCTAGTTATTGTTTATTATAGATACAATTGTTATCTTTCTTTATTTTGTTCGTCTTTTAACTTTTGAGGTGTAACATCTGTACCTTCAGGGTCTATCACTTTCACTGAATGCAATTGATTTTTAAACGATTTTCGGATACCTTTCAAATATGCCTGTCTTAATGTATATTGTTCATTTTTTTCTTTTTTTGTGAGTCCTTCTTCTTTGGATTTTCTTGCTAGTTCATTAATTCTTTCCAATTCATTTTTTGAAATCATGTGTTCGATACCTCCTTACCTATCTTAATGAATTTTACAATTCATTCATCTCCTAAAGACAATTTGAACACAAATAAGCAGAAGCTTTACAGCCTCTGCTTATTTTACATTTAATGAGCTCGTTATTCAACATTTTCAAACTCTTTATACCTTCTATGGATCGTCGCTTTTGAGACATCAAATCCTTGTTGGTTTAATATCCGCGTGATATCATCAAATGTTCTATTTTGTTTCCGTAGTGCAACTACTTGCTCGATTGGAAATGATAAACGCTTCCTCCCTGGTGAAAATTCCCGATTAGAAAAATTGCGAGACGGTTCAAATCCTTTTTCGATTGCTCGTTGCATGCCTCGTTTAATTTTCATGTTGTGTATTTTTCGTTGGTACTCTTCAACTATACTAACGATTTGTAGAACCATGGAGTCTGCTTCTGATATTTGTAATTCCCCGTCGTCCGTACCGGTATAGACAGAAATATTTAGTTTTTGTAATTGATGTAATAAGGCAATCTTCGTATTTCCTCGTCCGAGACGAGTTTCATCTTGGATCAGCAAACAATTTGCTTGATGGTTGGTAAAGGTATCGAGCATGCTAATTACCCCATCTCTATCTATGTCATAACCACTCATCTCTTCTTTTATTATTTTAACGACTTGTATGTTATGCTTATTTGCTAATTGTAACAATTCCTCTTCTTGTCTTCTTAATGAAGTAGCTTGTTCTGTTTTATTTGTACTGACTCTACAGTATATAATTGCATTCATTTAATTACTCACCCAAATCTCCATATTTATGCACTAGTAATCATAGCAACATATAATAAAACGAGTGATAGTCCAAATGTGACTATATAAAACAGATCTGTTTTTGATATTCTTGTAAACATTATGGTCACCATCCTTTTCCGTCATTCGAACGTCTGTTCGTGTCTGGTTATTAGTATAACAGAACATATGATCTTGTCAACAAAACAGAACGAATGTTTGCTTTATGCCGTTGTTTTTGCTATTATTAGGTATAATTACAATATATGCGAGGGGTGAATAAACATGTCTAAACTTTCAAGTCGACAACAAATGATCTTTGACTATATAAAAGCGGAAGTACAGGAAAAAGGT
Organism: Caryophanales bacterium; assembly: GCA_026168805.1. Classification (GTDB taxonomy): domain Bacteria; phylum Bacillota; class Bacilli; order Bacillales; family Amphibacillaceae; genus CALAMD01. The sequence goes on from JAPFDS010000075.1 coordinate 140,436, forward strand.
TATCCTCCTTCCGTACGAGAAATTGCTTCAGCGGTCGGGCTCGCCTCGAGCTCAACAGTGCATGGACATTTAGCACGGTTGGAAGGGAAAGGATATATTCGTAGAGATCCGACTAAACCACGGGCAATCGAAATTCTAATAGATCAGGATGAACAGACAAATATTCCTAAAGACGCACCATACTTTGCCCCTGTTCTTGGTAAAGTTACTGCTGGTGTTCCAATAACTGCAGTTGAAAATATTGAAGAATACATACCTATCCCCCAAGTGCAAGCTCATAACAACGAGACATTATTTGTTTTAGTTATCGAAGGAGATAGTATGATAGAAGCAGGTATATTGGACAAAGATATGGTAATTGTTAAACAACAAAATACAGCGAACAATGGAGAGATTGTCGTTGCTATGACTGAAGATGATGAAGCAACTGTGAAACGATTTTTTAAAGAAAAAACGCATATACGCTTAGAACCAGAAAATGCTACTATGGAACCGTTAATCTATCCTACCGTAACTATTTTAGGTAAAGTTATTGGCGTATACCGAAATATTATGTAACCCAAATGCATGAGGCCATTAAAAAAATCCCTGAATGATAAGGTGTTAAACCTTTCATCAGGGATTTTCATATGTCATTTATTGTATTGGTGTTAAATCCTTTTCTAATAACGTACGAATCGCAGAAGAAACTGCAATTTTGACATGTGCATATGTTAATCCACCTTGTAAAAATGCAATATATGGTGGTTTAATAGGTCCATCAACAGAAAGTTCAATGCTTGAACCTTGAATAAAGGTACCACCTGCCATGATGACTTGTTCATCATACCCTGGCATATCGCTCGGATATGGAGTTACATATGAATTGACCGGTGAATACTTTTGAATTTCTTCACAAAATGTAATCATCTGTTCTTCATCATGAAATGAAATCGATTGGATAATATCGGTTCTCATTGCATCAAATGCTGGAGTTGTTTCATATCCAATTTTTTCTAAGAGGCTTGCTGTAAAAACTGCTCCTTTCAATGCTTCTCCAACAACGTGTGGGGCTAAAAAGAATCCATGATACATTTCTTGTAACATATGAAGGGTTGCCCCTGCATCTTTTCCTAATCCGGGAGCAGTTAATCGATTAGCCGCTTGTAATACAAACTGCTCTTTACCTACGATATATCCTCCAGCCCTAACAAGTCCTCCACCCGGATTCTTGATAAGAGAGCCAGCAATAATGTCTGCACCTACTTGTGTTGGTTCAAGTTCTTCGACAAACTCACCGTAACAATTATCAACAAATACAATTAAATCTTCGTCAATGGATTTTACAAAATCAATCATCTCTTTAATGGATTCAATTGTAAATGACGGACGGTCTTCATATCCTTTTGAACGTTGAATACCAATTACTTTTGTTTTAGAGTGAATAGCCTCTTTAACAGCATCAAAATTAACGGAGCCATCTTCTAATAAATCGACTTCATTATATGTAATATGATAATCTTTTAATGTTCCTCCGCTATCGCCTCTTTTACCGATCACTTCTTCTAACGTATCATATGGACTCCCCGTAATATATAACAGTTCATCTTCAGGACGTAACACACTAAAAAGTGCTGTTGAAATGGCATGGGTGCCTGAAACGATTTGCGGACGAACGAGTGCATCTTCTCCCCCGAAAACGGTCGCGTAAAGTGCTTCTAAATGCTCTCTTCCACTATCATCATATCCATATCCATCTGTTGAATTAAAATGATGGTCTCCAATATGGTTTTCTTGAAATCCTTTAAGTACTTTTAATTGATTTTTTTCGACCATGTGATCAATTTTTTTTAATTGTGTAGTGCATGATTCTTCTGCTTGTTGAATGAGTTGTTCAATGTTAGTCATTTTCGTTCTCCTTTAATAATCGGTTCAATGGATGATTTTCTGGCATATGGCCTGTGACGATATAATGGTTATTTTCCTCATCAAATTCCTTAGAATTTATGATTGTCTCGACTTCCAATTCATGAAGCTCTTTCCCTTGGTCTGCTCGTAAATGAATTTCATACAACGGCCAATGCTCTTTAATGACTTGTTCAATTTTATGCGTCAGTTTATCCATATCTTCTTCCTTAAATGCACTCGTAAAGATATTTGGATGCATTTTTGGGATAAGCTCATTTTCTAAAACGTCTTCTTTGTTATAAACTGTCAGCATTGGAATATTATCAGCTTCTAGCTCTTGAAGAAGTTTTAAAACTGTTTCTTGATGCTGAATATTGTCTTCATGTGAGCTATCTACTACATGTAAAATAAAATCTGCTTCAGAAACTTCTTCTAATGTTGAGCGGAATGCTGCAATTAATGTTGTTGGAAGTTGCTGTAAGAATCCAACTGTATCCGTCACTAATGTTTGAAATCCTGATGGAAGTTGTAATTGTCTTGTCAGTGGATCCAGAGTAGCAAATAGTTTATTTTCAGCAAATGCTTCACTTTGCGTTAAATGATTGAAAAGTGTAGACTTACCCGCATTTGTATAGCCTACAATAGCAATTTGAAACACGTGATTTAATTTTCTACGTTTTCGATATTGATCACGTTGTGCTACTGTACGAGTAAGTCTTTCTTTAATGTCGTCTATTTTCCTACGAATGTGTCGCTGATCCGTTTCTAGTTTTGTTTCACCCGGACCTCTAGTACCTATTCCACCACCTAGTCTGGATAACATAATCCCTTGACCACGTAATCGTGGTAATAAGTATTGGAGTTGGGCTAATTCAACTTGGAGCTTTCCTTCTTTTGTTTGAGCTCTTTGTGCAAAGATGTCTAAAATCAATTGACTACGATCTATTAATCGAATGTCAAATCGATCGCTAAGATTTCTTAATTGTCCAGAAGAAAGTTCATCATTCGATATAACAACATCGATATCATAATGGTCAATGGCACGAACAATTTCATCAACTTTTCCTGAGCCAATATATGTGGCAGGATGTATACGTTCACGATTTTGAGTAATAATATGTGCTACTTTTCCACCTGCTGTTTCACTAAGTGAAACCAGTTCGTCTATCGTTGATTCAAATTCACTATCTTTTTGATTTTGGTGTTTTACGGCCATGATGAGTACTTTTTCTTGCATGAACTTACCCCTCTTTTCATCACTTTATAATACATGTATATGGATATATAGCGTATCATCAACTGCATTTCATTACTAGAAACTTCATATCATTCTTCATATATTAATACATTTGTATGTCATCAGCTATAAGGTGAAGTACATCAGGCATTTTCATAGTACCATTACTATATAAACGCATTGCTTGCCTTCGTATAGCTTTCTCCAATAGATTACGTATATACCGAGCATTTGAAAAATTTATATGTTGATTCGTCTTCATTTGTTCAATGTGTGATTGCAATTTCCATTGTGCTGTATGTGTGAGAACATATTCTTGATTATTTACCATCGTATGCGCAATTTCCATTAACTCATTTGTTTTGTAATCATCAAAAGGTACAATAAATGGAAACCTTGAGCGTAAGCCAGGATTTAATTCTAAGAACTGTTCCATCTCATTTGGATATCCTGCTAAGATGAGCGCAAAATCATTTTGGTGATCTTCCATATGCTTTACTAATGTATCAATTGCCTCTTTCCCGAAGTCTTTTTCGCCGCCCCTGCCAAGGGCATAAGCTTCGTCGATAAATAAAATACCGCCCATAGACTTTTGTATGAGGGCCCTTGTCTTTTGAGCCGTTTGCCCGATATACTCACCAACAAGATCGGCACGTTCCGCCTCAATAAAATGCCCTTTTGATAAAATATTCATGTTCTTATATATAGAAGCTAATGTTCGAGCAAATGTTGTTTTTCCAGTGCCAGGATTTCCTTTAAATAACATATGCAGAACTTGCTGTGAGGTAGTTAGACCTAATTCTTGTCTTTTCGCATTCACCATATGTGTAGCATATATTTCTTTAACAATTTCTTTGACCTGTTCTAGCCCGATAAACCCTTTCATTTGTTCTTCTATTTGCATAAATGAATTTGCAGATTCGTAAGAGGAATCCCTTTCTAACGGGTCATGCATTCTCTTTTCATCGAGTACGATGTTGATTTGATTTTGTTTATTTCGAATCGCTTCCATAGGCAATAATCACTCCTTTATCATTCGTAGTATACGCAGGTGTGAAAAAAGGTGTGACAAGTGCCCAAAAAAACGAACATTATTTCATTGAAATAATGTTCGAATATATGTTACACATGATTTTCTAATGAAATATTCTTAGTTGGAGAAAATGTAGATATTGCATGCTTATAAATCAATTGTTGTTTGCCGTCTGTATCAAGTATTACTGTGAAATTATCAAAGGCGCGAATAGTCCCTTTAAGCTGAAATCCGTTCATCAAGAACATGGTTACAGGCACACGATCTTTTCGTAACTGATTTAAATAATAATCTTGAACATTAACAGGTTGCGACATAGAGGCTCCTCCTTATTTTCTATCTATTTAGTGAATTTCATAATACCTATTGTACGCTCGAGCAATTATAAAATTCTCTCTATTATAGATATCATTCTATGTATCTTTTAAGAATCCTGCAACATCGTTTAAAATAGTCATATTTGTTTGAGAAGCTTCAGCGTTAGACACATCATACCACTCCACAGGTAAGCGGTTATTGAACCATGTATATTGTCTTTTAGCGAATCTACGTGAATTTCTTTTTAATAATAGAATAGCCTCTTCTTTCGAAACTTCTCCATCTACATATGAAATGATTTCTTTATACCCTATCGCTTGCATCGATTTTTTATCACGAAATCCTTGTTCGATTAATGATTGGACTTCATCAATTAACCCAGCATCAATCATGAGATCAACACGATGGTTAATTCTTTCATATAACTTCGGACGCTCCATCTCTAACCCGATAAAAAAGCAATCATATAGCGGTTCACTTTTATCTTCACGTTGTCTCTCTGTTATTGTTTTACCTGTTGTTTCATACACTTCTAATGCCCGAATGACCTTTCGATGATTGTTTGGATGAATACGAGCAGCGTGTTCAGGATCAATCGCTTTTAAACGATTGTATAAAGGTTCAATTCCTTCTTTTTTTATTCGTTCTTCTAGTTTACTCGTGTACACTGGATCTCTTTTTTGTTCAGAAAAGGAAAAGTTGTAAAGAGCGGATTCAATATATAATCCGCTCCCTCCAACAATAATTGGGAGTTTCCCCCGCATATGAATATCGTCGATACATGCACGCACATCAGATTGAAAATCCGCCACTGTATATGATTCATCTGGCTCTATAACATCAATCAGATGGTGTGGAATCGATTGCATGTCACTAGGTTCTATTTTTGCAGTCCCAATATCCATTCCTTGATAGATTTGCATGGAATCTCCACTAATCACTTCACCGTCAAGCTTTTGTGCGAGTTCAATGCTAAGTGCGGTCTTACCGACGGCTGTTGGGCCGACAATAGCAATTACTTTTTTCTTCATGATTCATTCTCCATTATTTTTGATAAGCTTTAAACATCCAGATATACTTCTCTAACGTTTGTTGCATGGATATGAGCATATCAAGGGTAGGTTCGTCACTCTCATCTGTTGCATGAGAGATTCCTCTGTTTGCAATGGATGCTTTGACTTCAGTTAAATCTTCTATCACTTGGTTGATGATTTCTTCTTCCGTATCATCAGACGTCGCTTCTTCAATGGTTGACTCTCGTAAATATGCTGCCATTGTTGCTAAAGGTTTACCTTCAATCATTAAAATTCTCTCTGCAAGTTCGTCGCTAATATCAGCGAAATAGGTATATAGCTCCTCAAATACAGCATGAAGCTGGAAGAAGTTTTCTCCTTCAATATACCAATGGTACCGATGAAATTTGACATTGAGCACGAAACAGTTGGATAGTAGTTCATTGAGATAATTCACATGTTTATTATCCACTATACACCACTCCTTTTTTGTTTAGCTTACACCAAGTATACCATGAATATACGCCTATATTAAAGCTTACATGATGCGTTTGAACATTTTTTCTAAATCTGTTGAAGAGAAGTATACAATGACTGGTCTCCCGTGTGGACACGTGTATGGATCTGTTGTACTTCTTAACGTATCAATTAACTGTTGCATGTCATCAACATTTAAATAATGGTTTGCTTTGATGGAGTGCTTACAAGACATCATAATAGCCGCTTCTTCGCGAATTGTTTTTACGTCTACTGATTGTTCTTGAACAACTTGTTCCACCATTTCACGAATGACACGTTCGACATCGCCCGGAAACCATGTAGGATACGAGCGAATGATAAATGATTGTGGTCCAAAGGGTTCAAAGAATAATCCTACTTGTTCCAATGCCTCTGTAGATTCTTGAATAAACAACGTTTCTTTCATCGAAAATTCAAAGGTAATTGGAATGAGGAGCTGTTGTAATTCATTTGTTGGATGTGCTAACTTTTCTCTGTACTCTTCATATTTAACTCGTTCTTGTGCAGCATGTTGGTCTATCATATACATTCCTAATTCATTTTGAGCAATAATATATGTTCCTTGTACTTGTCCTACAGGATACATATATGGAACTTCTTGGCTTGATTCTGCTTCTTCTGTGTAACTTTCTAGATTTTCGCCACTTTCAGGTACTTGACTGCTTTGCTGATTCAATGGAGATGCCTGAGTGGTTTCTTCGACCAATGAAGCTGTCGGTTTATTCCAAGTAGAATCTCTAGGGAAAGACATTTCTTCAGCGCTTGGTTCGCTTCTTTCCGGCATATGAAAATGCTCTTTCCTCGGGCTTGGTGATTGCAAATCAATCATTTGTTGTTCGGAAGCTTTTGGCTGTTCTTGTTTTACATTAGGGATCAGTGACGTATTTCGTAAATGTGTACGGATCGTTTGTTCGATAAATTGATATAATTCTTTTTCTTTACTAAAGCGTACTTGTAGCTTTGTAGGATGAACGTTGACATCGACTAATACTGGATCCATGTCGATATGTAATACGACAATGGGGTTTGTGTGAATCGGCAGCAACGTATGATAAGCTTTTGTAATAGCTTTTGCTAAAGGAATAGAGCGAATATATCTTCCATTAATGATTGTCGTTATAAACGCTCTAGATGCTCTTGTTACAGTTGGTAGCCCAATCCATCCCGATAATTCATAGTCATGTGTTGTTCCCTCAATTGGGATCATTTCCCTCGCAACTTTCATTCCATAAATAGATGCGATGACTTGTTGTAAATTGTTTGTTCCTGCTGTCTGCATCATTTGTTTATCATTATGTGTTAATTCAAAACGAATGTGAGGATGGGCTAAGGCTGCACGATTGACCACATCAACAATGTGCCCTAGCTCTGTATGAATGGTCCGTAAATACTTCAACCGAGCAGGTGTATTAAAAAATAAATCTCGTACGGTTATTTCTGTACCCTGACGAGCATCACTCTTTTGTATGTCTTTTATATGAGAACCTTCTACATCTACTTTTGTACCTGCTTGATTTCCAGTTGAACTTTGTAATGTCAGTCGACTAACTGCTGCAATACTGGCAAGTGCCTCTCCCCTAAATCCAAGTGTTTGAATATGAAATAAATCTTCATCAAACTCTATCTTACTAGTCGCATGACGTAAAAAGGAACGTTTACAATCTTCTACATCCATCCCTTTTCCATTATCAGTTATTTTAATCTGTTCAATTCCCGCTTCTCTTACTTCAACTTTTATCCAAGTACTTTCAGCATCTATACTATTTTCGATAAGTTCTTTCACGACGGAAGCAGGTCTTTCAACTACTTCTCCTGCGGCTATTTTATTCGCTAGTGCATCAGGTAATTGAATAATAGACACATTCACCCCTCCTTACTTTGCAAGTTCCTTTTGCAGTGCATACAGTTTATTCATGGCCTCCATCGGTGTTAATTCCAGCGTATTAATTTGTGCTAGCTTCTTCAAGATCCTTTGTTCTTTAGGTGAAGGCTGTTTTTCTTTTACAACTTCAGCCGTCATTGGCTCACCGAATAAAGAAAGTTGACCTTCTTGAACGGCAGATGGAGTAGATTTTGCTTGTTTGCCTTCCAGTTGTTCCAATATATGTGAAGCTCTTTCAATCAGCTCTTTAGGTAACTCGGCTAATTCGGCTACTTGTATCCCATAACTTTCATCTGCTGCACCTTTTTCTACTTGATGGAGAAATACTACTTTTCCATCATGCTCCTCTGCTTTTACGTGAACATTTTGTAAGTGCTCAAGAGACTCTTCTAACTGTGTAAGCTCATGATAGTGTGTTGAAAACAGTGTTTTGGCTTCAATATGATTATGAATATATTCAATAATTGCTTGAGCTAAAGCCATTCCATCATATGTACTTGTACCTCGTCCGATTTCATCCAGTAATATTAAACTATCCTTTGTTGCATGTTGTAGTGCGTGATTGGCTTCTAGCATTTCTACCATAAATGTACTTTGTCCAGAAGATAAATCATCTGCTGCTCCAATGCGCGTAAATATACGATCAAAAATAACAAGTTGTGCTTCCTCACATGGTACAAAGCAACCAATTTGCCCCATAATGGATAGTAAAGCTAGTTGTCGCATATATGTACTTTTACCAGACATATTGGGACCTGTGATCAAGAACATATTACGTTCTGTGTTTAATTCAATATCATTGGGAACGAATGTTTGGTTCTCCATAACTCTTTCAATCACTGGATGGCGACCTTTTTTTATTTTTAACGAATCCGTATGAAAAGATGGCTTTTTGTAATTGTATTTTTCACTAATAGTTGCAAAAGATTGCAAGACATCAATCGAACTAATTACTTGTGCGATCGATTGCAAGGTTGGAATATATTCGGATACTTTTTCACGTATTTCTAAAAATAACGCATGTTCGAGTGTAATACTGTTTTCTTCTGCTTCTAGAATCAGTTGTTCTTTTTCTTTTAGTTCTGGAATAATAAATCGTTCAGCATTTGTAAGTGTTTGTTTACGTTCGTATCGATCTTCGTCTACTAAATGTAAATTAGCTTTTGTCACTTCAATATAATAGCCGAACACCCGATTGTATCCCACTTTAAGTGAGCGAATATTTGTACGCTCCTTTTCTTCTTTTTCTAGAGCGGCAATCCATTTCTTTCCGTCCCTTGATGCTACGCGATATGTATCTAGTTTTTCATTATAACCATCTTTGATAATATTCCCTTCAGTAATAGATATTGGAGGGTCTTCTATAATGCTAGATTCTAATAGTTCAACAAGGGTATTTGGATATGTTAGTTGTTCATTTAATTGATCCATCGTCTCATGTTGAAATTGCAGAAGGACATGTTTAATAGAAGGAATTTGTTCTAAAGAACGTTTTAATTGAATAAAATCCCGTGCATTCATATTTCCATATGCAACCCTACCTGCAAGTCTTTCAACATCATATACTAACTGAAGAGCTTCTCGTATTTCTTCACGGTTCATAAACTGATCGTACAGTTGTTCAACGATCTGATGACGCTTTTCTATTTGTGTTCGGTGCAATAAAGGACGTTCAAGCCATTTTTTTAATTGCCGAGCACCCATAGCTGTTTTTGTATCATCTAGTACCCACAATAGACTTCCGTGTTTGCCTTTTTTCAAAATTGTTTGTGTCAGCTCTAGGTTTCGTTTAGAAAACATATCTAACGTTAAATGATGTTGTAGATCAATTATTTCTGCTCGTTGTAAATGTGCAAGTGATCTTTTTTGTGTTCGCTCGATATAACTTAGTAATCTACACAAAGCTTCAATTAAACGCTCATCATTTAAATGATCATACAGATGTCGAAGTTCACCGTTAAAAGACACTTCAACTTGATAAGAGAGTGTCATTTGTAATTTATCACGAATTTCTTTTTGATACTTATCTGGTAAACTTTCACCTATGACGATTTCCTTTGCAGACTGATGGAATAGTTCGTGTATGACGGCATCCCATCCCTCTGTTACTAATGTTAATTTATTTTCACCTGTTGATAAATCACTGTAGGCAAGTACGAATGAACCGTCATCAAAATGAGATAAACTGACAATATAATTGCTTTCAGATTCATCAAGCATTGCAGATTCCATAACTGTACCTGGCGTGACAATTTGCACAACTTCTCTTTTCACGACGCCTACAGCATCTTTTGGATCTTCTACTTGCTCACAAATAGCAACTTTATACCCTCGATCAACAAGTGTTTTAATATATCTTTCTGCTGAATGATGAGGGACCCCACACATCGGAATAGGATCATTTTTACCCGGATCTCTTTGTGTGAGTGTTATTTCTAACTCTTTAGCTGCTTGAATGGCGTCATCATTAAATAATTCATAAAAATCACCTAGCCGGAAAAACAAGAAGGCATCTGTATGCTGTTCTTTTATATGTAAATATTGTTGCATCATTGGCGTATGTTTTGTCATATGTCTGCCTCCATAAAACGATATATAATGACCCTTAGTATACCATAGAACATAAAAAACCACAGAGTCGTATGAATTAATTTTATCTCCATATGAACGGACTAATTAAAATACAAAAAATAAAACGAGAGAATTCAATTCTCTCGTTTTTGTTAATCATGTTGTTTTTTATTCATGAAATGAGGGTTAATGTGTTTTAAGTCTTCATCAGACACCGATTGCTTATAATGTCTTTGTTCTTTTTTTGGTTCTACACATACATTTATTGTCGTTTCCCCAATTACTTTTACTTCAAATTCACGTTCAACTTTTACTAAAATATCTTTTCCTTTATCACAAATCCAGCATTTTAAACACGTAGGTTGTTGAATGACGTCAGCTATTACGTCAACCGTTGACCCAAAACATTTCGAGTCGATGGATGAAAGTGATACAACATCACAATATTTCACCCGTTCAACGAGTACCTCTGTAGATGTGTTGTCATTGTACGAGTACCATACGTTTATATCATAACTTCCATGTATTTCAACTTTATCTTTTGATTTCTTTTTTGCACTATAGCTATGATTAATGATCCAGCACCCTAGAATACTTGATGGTTTATGCGTAGGCGAAATCGTATGAACGGATGTTTCACATGTATGACCTTCTCCACAAACTGCTTTCGTAATGATTTCTCTAAAGTCTTTATTTGAATATGCCATAGATTCGTATACCTCCTCTTTTGTCATAATTACTTTATGCAAGACATACACCTAAAGTGCATAGCAATTTAATGAATTTCATAATACGTATTTTAGGCTAAGCCACTTCAGCATGTAGTTTCGTTAAACCTTTCGAAACTACATGTTGTATTGACATAGCTGAATTCGGTAATTATGAAATTCACTCAATTATGAAAAGAAAGTATAAGAAAGAAAAAAGAGAAACCGAGTTTCTCTTTTTTTAACTACATGATTCTGCTGGTCCCTTGTTCTTTACCTTAGAACCTGTTTCACCTGTTAATAAGTCACCGCCAGTGGAAGTAACTATTTCTTTTGTTACTTCGCGCGCAATTGTACCAGTAATCAGTTGTAGGACATCATTTACAACGAGTTGTATTTCCTTAAACTCTGCTACTACTGGAATTTCATCAAGCTCCGTTTGGAGACGATCAAGTTGTTCTTCAACAGCTGCTAGAGCTTCTTTTTTGTTATATGCTTGCAAGTTTACAGCTTGCTTTTGCAAAGCTTTTATTTTTCGAATATTATCTTGCACTTTTTTATTTTCATTTATTTTTGCTTCTAATTTTTTAAAGCGGTCAACTTCTTCTATGTTCGCAAGTTTACTTGCCAAACTTTTAGCTTCATCTAATACTTCTTTTCTTGAATAATATGTCATGTTATTTCACTCCAACTGTTTGATCGACCATTTCACCATTCAGTGACCATGTTCGTGTTTCTGTAATTTTGACATCTACTATTTCGCCAATAATAGAGTGTGGACCTTTAAAGTTTACGACCTTGTTCTTTTCCGTATATCCAGATAACACGTCTGGATCTTTTTTACTCTCACCTTCCACAAGAACTTTCACAATCTCGCCTTTATATGCTTTCATTGATTCAGCAGATTGCTTATTTACGAGAGCATTTAACCGCTGTAGTCGTTCACGTTTCACTTCCATAGAAATGTCATCCTTTTGTACAGCTGCAGGCGTTCCTTCTCTTGGCGAGTATATAAAGGTGTAAGCCGATTCAAAGCCTACTTCTTCCATTAGAGTCATTGTTTCTTCAAATTGCTCATCTGTTTCGTTCGGAAATCCAACGATAATATCTGTTGTTAAAGTAACGTTGGGAATCGCTTGTTTAATTTTATCGACGAGTTCCAAATAAGACTCTCGCGTATATTTACGGTTCATTTTTCTTAAAATATGACTGTTTCCTGATTGAACCGGTAAATGAATATGATCTAATAAGTTTCCGCCTTGAGCTAACACTTCTATTAAATGATCATCAAAATCTCTTGGATGAGATGTTGTAAATCGAACACGTGGAATGTCTATTTTGTGTAAATCATTCATTAAGTCTCCAAAACGATATGAATCATCTTCAAAATCTTTTCCGTACGCATTCACATTCTGACCAAGTAATGTTACTTCTTTATATCCTTGTGCGGCTAAGTGACGAACTTCTTGGATGATATCTTTTGGTAACCTACTTCGTTCTTTCCCTCTAGTCATTGGCACGATACAGTATGTACAGAATTTATCACACCCGTACATAATATTTACCCATGCTTTGATTTTACCATGTCGTACTTTTGGAAGGTTCTCAATAATATCGCCTTCTTTCGACCACACTTCTACGACATTTTCTTTAGAAAACATTGCTTCCTTGATGAGCTCTGGTAAGCGATGAATATTGTGCGTTCCGAAAATCAAGTCAACATGCTGATGTTTTTGAAGGATGCGATTGACAACACCTTCTTGTTGAGACATACACCCACAAACCCCAACAATGATGTCTGGATTTTCTAGTTTGAGTGGCTTTAAATGACCTATTTCACCAAATACTTTATTTTCCGCATTTTCACGGATTGCACATGTGTTTAATAAAATAATTTCTGCATCTTCAGTATTCGTTGTTGGTGTATACCCCATTTCTGTAAGTATTCCGGCCATAACTTCTGTGTCATGTTCATTCATCTGACACCCATATGTTCGAATGAGGAAGTGTTTACCTTTTCCAATCATTCGCATATCTTCAGGAACCTCAAAATCATAATGTACTTCTATTTCATCTCGTCCACGTTTACGAGCCTTGTTAATATTAGGTGGCTCATAAGTCGCTTCAAAGTATTTAGCAAAATCTGCACTCGTTTTTTCATGTAGTGGTTTATTGTTTTGATCTGTCTGAATATGGGACATTTCTTTTCTTTGTTGTTCATTCATTGTGCATTCTCCTTTCTCTTTAAAAATGATCAACGATATGTATCCTCAAACGTATATTTTAAACCATATGTTCAGAAGTAACAACAGATAACTTCTGTAAGTTTCATCGAATTCATGACAAATGAACGTGAGAAGCACCGATGTCTGTATTTGGAGCGATTCATTGTAATGACAGAAAAAGTGCTGCACGCATTTGTGCAACACTTTTGAAAATACTTCATTACCTTGGCTCAATAATTAATTTAATAGCCGTCCGGTCTTCATTATCAATAGTAATATCGGTAAAAGCTGGAATACAAATTAAGTCCACTCCACTTGGAGCTACAAATCCTCTTGCAATTGCTACTGCCTTGACTGATTGATTAATTGCTCCCGCTCCGATTGCCTGTATCTCTGCTGTACCTTTTTCTCTCAGCACATTTGCTAATGCACCTGCAACCGAATTTGGATTTGATTTTGCTGAAACTTTTAATATATCCATGTCTAGTACCTCCTTCATTTCCTAATGTAGTGCTACTAGCTACTATATTCATGGAGATGATGGCTTATTACCTATTACTTTCATTATGCATGAAATATTTTATACTTCAATGATCATCCATAAAAAGGGTTGTCATCATTAATTAATATTCTTTTTATATCTGTTGCTTTTCCTGTTGAAGGATCAAGTGTCAATACAATACCATTCAGTTGATTTCTTCCTTTTTTATCTACTTCAAAGCGAGCTGGAAGGGCAGAAATAAAGCGATTAATGATGGTTTCTTTCTCAACGCCCAATATACTGTCATAAGGGCCTGTCATTCCGACATCTGTGATAAATCCTGTTCCATTTGGTAATATTCGTTCATCTGCTGTTTGTACATGTGTGTGTGTACCAACTACCCCGCTTACTTTACCGTCTAAATACCATCCCATTGCTTGCTTTTCACTCGTCGCTTCTGCATGAAAATCTACAAAGATATATGGTGTTCGTTTACGAGCGGATTCTACTAATTCATCTGCTTTTTTAAACGGACAATCAATAGGTGTCAAAAATGTTCTACCTTGTAAGTTAATGATCGCAATTTCCTGATCATTTACTTTAATATAGACAATCCCTTTCCCTGGTGTACCTTCTGGAAAGTTTGCGGGTCTAACAATGTTTTTTTCTTCATCAATAAAATCAAAGATTTCTTTGTTAGCCCATGTATGATTCCCTAGTGTGACAGCCTGTGCTCCCACTTGCAAAAAACGTTTATAAATCTTTTTGGTAATACCATTACCACCTGCTGCATTTTCTCCATTAATAATGGTAACTGCAGGACGGTATTTTTCTTTTAACTTTGGTACGTATTCATCAATAATTGCTCGTCCTGGTGAGCTAACGACATCACCAATAAATAATATATTCAACTATATCTCATCCTCTAACTGTTGTTCGTATCTTTACGTACAGTATACATGAAATAAGTGAATCAAAAAAGAAGAACACGTTATCTATATATAGAATAACAGTGTTCTTCTTTTTATAATTTATTTCGCATATTCGACTGCACGTGTTTCACGGATTACCGTTACTTTAATGTGGCCAGGGTAGTCGAGTTCATCTTCAATTCGATTTCGAATATCGCGAGCGATGCTTACGGATGATACATCATCAATTTCATCAGGTCTAACAATAATTCGAATCTCTCTACCTGCCTGTACAGCAAAGGATTTTTCAACCCCTGCGAATGACTCTGAAATCTCTTCTAATTTCTCTAGTCGTTTAATGTAATTTTCTAACGTCTCACTTCGAGCACCTGGTCGTGCTGCTGATAACGCATCAGCTGCAGCAACAAGTACTGAAATGACCGATGTAGCCTCTTCATCTCCATGGTGTGAAGCGATAGCATTAATAACAACTTCATTTTCTTTGTATTTAACTGCTAACTCTTTACCAATTTCGACGTGGCTTCCCTCGACTTCATGATCAATGGCTTTACCAATATCATGAAGAAGTCCGGCTCTTCGCGCTAACGAAACATCTTCACCTAATTCAGCAGCTAATAAACCTGATAAGTAAGCTACTTCCATAGAATGTTTCAATACATTTTGACCATAGCTTGTACGATATTTTAATCGCCCAAGTATTTTAACTAAGTCAGGATGTAATCCTAAAATGCCTAATTCAAATGTTGTTTCTTCTCCTGTTTCACGGATGTGCTCATCTACATCTCGACGGGCTTTTTCTACCATCTCTTCTATACGAGCTGGATGAATACGTCCATCTTGAACTAAATTATTTAGTGCAATACGAGCGATTTCTCTACGAACAGGATCAAAACCAGATAAAATTACTGCTTCAGGTGTATCATCAATAATTAAATCGATTCCTGTAAGCGTTTCTAATGTACGGATGTTACGGCCTTCACGCCCAATAATCCGTCCTTTCATTTCATCATTCGGTAGGTTAACTACCGATACAGTTGTTTCAGCAACGTGATCTGCAGCACAACGTTGAAGAGCTAATGATAAAATACTTTTAGCCTTTTTATCGGCTTCTTCTTTTGCACGTGTTTCTGTATTTTTTATCAATAAAGCTGCTTCGTGTGTGACTTCTTTCTCTACACGATCTAAAATTATTTTCTTAGCTTGGTCAGTAGTATATCCTGAAATGCGCTCAAGCTCAGATTGCTGCTTTTCTTGAATTGCTTCCACTTTGCTTTCCATTTCTTCAATTTGTTGTTGTTTTTTAGTTAGGGATTGTTCTCGATCCTCCAACATAAGTTCACGCTTATCTTGCGTAACACTTTTCTTGTCCAGATTTTCTTCTTTTTGCGTCAGACGATTTTCTTGTTTTTGTATTTCCGAGCGTCTTTCACGTATATCTTCTTCAGCCTGTTGACGAAGTTGATGATTTTCATCCTTCGCCTCAAGAAGCGCCTCTTTTTTAGCGGCATCTGCATTCCGATGTGCCTGTTCAACAATCTGCTTCGCTAGATTTTCTGCACTAGCAATTTTTGCTTCAGCGATTGACTTTCGAATCAGATAACCAACAACAATACCGACGATTAGGATTACTGCTAGCAAAATGGAGATGGTTAAGGGACTATCCACGATCTCACCTCCCATTGCTTTTAAATTGTTTCAATCAATATTTGTCGGCATGTACCCATATTCAATGAATAAAATACATTCTAATGTATAATTTTTATAATATATAATTATACACTGTTAATTTTAAGTCTCTCAGCTAGCAAAGTCAAGGAAACACATTTAATGATTCTATTTTTTTATACTTACTATAATATTAAAAAATAAAAAATAAGGATTGCGAAATAAAAGGTTGGTAATCTGGACTATTCAAACAAAACATTATTAAATTATCGTATAATATCCGTCATAAAGATTATTGGATGAATCAAAAGAGAAAATAAAAAGCAATTACACAAAAAATCCGATATGCTCTTCAGTCTTGGCGAAGGATTTTAGGTTTTTCAGCTACATGCCCACTGGATGTAACGTAAATAACTTATATATATAAGAAAAAGGGTGCTACATCTATTATGATTTGCACCCTTACACCTTATTTAAATACAGACGATCCCTATCATTGATAGGTGTCATCAAAAGTCGTGGAACATATTACTTTTGATCTTCTATTAATTCTTGTTGTTCTTCTTTTGTTTGTTCTTCAGACGCATCCGGAGATTCGTCTAATTCATAGTAATCTCGGATCGCACTGTGAATTTCTTCACGAATGGCATCATTTTCCATTAAGAATTGTTTTGCATTATCTCTTCCTTGGCCTAATCGCTCTTCTTTATAGGAATACCAAGCACCGCTTTTTTGAACGATATCGAGCTCAGATCCAATATCGAGAAGTTCACCTTCTTTAGAAATACCTTGACCGTACATAATATCTACAATTGCCTGTTTAAATGGTGGAGCAACTTTATTTTTAACAACTTTTAAACGTGTTTTGTTTCCAACCATATCATTCCCTACTTTTAGGCTTTCTGCACGACGAACTTCCAGTCGAATAGATGAATAGAATTTCAGTGCACGCCCACCTGGTGTTACTTCTGGATTTCCAAACATAACTCCAACTTTTTCACGAATTTGGTTAATGAAAACTGCGATGGTGTTTGACTTATTAATTGCACCAGATAACTTTCTTAATGCTTGAGACATGAGCCTTGCTTGTAATCCAACATGAGCATCGCCCATTTCTCCTTCAATTTCTGCTTTAGGTACAAGTGCTGCAACTGAGTCGATAACAACGATATCCACTGCACCACTTCGAACAAGAGCTTCTGCAATTTCTAGTGCTTGCTCACCAGTATCAGGTTGGGACAGTAATAATTCTTCTATATTAACACCTAACGCACGTGCATAATTTGGGTCTAAAGCATGTTCTGCATCGATAAATGCAGCATTTCCGCCTTGTTTTTGAGCTTCAGCAATTGCATGCAGTGCCATTGTCGTCTTACCAGAAGACTCAGGTCCATATACCTCTATAACTCTACCTTTTGGATATCCGCCAATACCTAATGCTAAGTCTAAAGCAAGAGAACCACTAGGAATAGACGCAATTTGTCTAGTTTCATTTTCACCCAACTTCATAATGGAACCTTTACCGAATTGTTTCTCTATTTGTTTTAAAGCCATATCTAACGCTTTTGTACGATCACTCATTAAAATGCCTCCCCTTATTTAACTATCTCTATCATACCTTGTTTTAAGAAATTTGCAATATAAAAGCGAATATACGTTCTCATGTTTTAGGATGCGTTTATAGCCTCATAATTGAATTTCATTCAATCCAAGTATGCATTTTAATAGCTTTATCTTATGTGAATTATTATTTTTATTCATTCCATTAAATAATGGTAAAGTAATTCAAAGCCTTTCATAGAAGCTTTTTTCTGTATGGATTGGCGGTCCCCTGAAAATATAAATTTTCGAACCATTTTTTGTTCATTATTTGCATAGATAGAAATAAACGTCGTCCCAACTTCTTTTCCTTCGATTGTACTTGGTCCGGCAACGCCTGTAAACGAGATGCCCAGTGTTGTATCCATTCGTTTACTTACTTGTTTAGCCATTTCTACCGCACACGATTCACTGACAACGCCGTGTTGCTCAATTATTTCATGAGAGATTTGTAGAACATCTTGTTTGATATTTGTTCCGTAACTGATAATACTTCCGGGACAAACGTTAGATGCTCCAGCTTCTTTAATTAATGTATTGGTGAATGCTCCACCTGTTAAACTTTCTGCTGCAGAAATTGTATACCCTTTATTTTCGAGTAACTGGATAATTTTCCGTTCAATCGTATCGTTACCTGACCCATAGATATACTGACCTACACGCTCGTAAATCAATTGCGACATTTGATTCAGTTTGTTCTCCGCCTGTTCTTTATTAGCTGCCTTCACTGTAAGACGAATCGTAATTCCATCGTTTTCAGATAGTAAAGCTATAGTAGGGTTGTCTTGTTGCTCAATTACATCAATTAATTCCTCTTCTAGTGTTGATTCCCCAATTCCAATACATTTAAGTACACGAGATTCAATCATTTCATATGCACTCATCTGCCTGATGAGATATGGAAACACCTCATCGGTTGCAATTTGTTTCATTTCGGTAGGGACGCCTGGTAAAAATATCCACAAAACATCTTTGTACGTTACCAACATACCAGGAGCCATCCCTTGTTTATTCTGTAGTACTTTAGCGTTCTTAAAAATACGAGCTTGACGCTTATTGTTATTTGTCATTTCTAACGATTGTTTTTTATAAAATGTTGATATCTTTTCCATTGCGTCATCATCGTAGATTAATGAAAGATTGCTCAATGCTTGAAATGCTTCACGTGTTAAATCGTCTTCAGTGGGGCCAAGACCCCCACTAACAATGACAACATCTGAACGTTCTTGTGCTTGCATAAATACGTCTTTTACCCTTTGTAAATTGTCACCTACAACCGTATGATGAAACATATTAAAACCATAGGCTGCCAGCTGTTTGGAAAACCACTGCGCATTTGTATTAGCGATTTGTCCTAATAACAACTCTGTTCCCACTGCAATAAATTCTGTGCGCTTTTGGTCCACCTACATCGACCCTTTCATGACATGCCAATTCTTCACAAAATAATCAACCCCTGAAAGAGCTGTGAAAAATGTCGCAATATACAACATCCACATATCTACAGGAAATGGTAAAAATGCTAATGGGAAGTTATGTAGTAACAATAAAGCAATCGCAACTAATTGTGTTGCTGTTTTAATTTTTCCCATTTGACTTGCTGCAAGAACAATTCCTTCTCCAGAAGCAACAAGTCGGAGTCCTGTTACTGCAAATTCCCTACTAATAATAATGATAACAGCCCACGCTGGAGCTAAATCAAACTGCACGAGCATGATAAGAGAGGCTGAGACAAGTAACTTGTCAGCTAGAGGATCTAAAAATTTACCAAAGTTCGTAATTAAATTATATTTACGAGCGTAATGTCCATCTAACCAATCCGTTC
Source organism: Caryophanales bacterium (assembly GCA_026168805.1). Lineage (GTDB taxonomy): Bacteria > Bacillota > Bacilli > Bacillales > Amphibacillaceae > CALAMD01. The sequence continues at coordinate 160,330 of JAPFDS010000075.1, forward strand.
CAGCTGCAATAATAAATATAATAGCACCGATGAAATGAGTTACGGGCATAGTAACATTTGCAAGGGTGATATCGCCAAACTGAAATGGAACACTTAATATAATGATGAAAATTGGGATTAAAAATATTCGGGAAACCGTAATCTTATTTGGTAAATTCATCTTGTACTCCTTTGTCAAACATTTTTTTATAAAAACACGTCCATAAAAAGAAAACCCCTCCCTTTTTAATTAGGAAGGGGTATTCTCATCTCTACTCTTCTGCTTTTTCAATATCAATCCATAACGTTTGGACAACATATTGTTTAGGATCAACAGGAAACTCCATTTCTTCTCCATTAATTGACACTGTCGTCGTAGCCGCATTCCCTATGTTAATATACAGTCGTTTAGTGTCTGATGCATCAATTTCAAGCGGCGAGTTCTCAGTAGTCAACATTTGGTCAATGGAAACATTATTTTCTTCATCTTTCACTGAAAGCCATGTGTCTGCTTCAGATGTTTCAATCGTTACCTCTACATCGTCCGTTCCACTTGTAAATAACAATGTGGATTCTGGTCTACTACCTGAACCTTCTTCAGTGACTTCCCATGTATGTTCTTCCGTTTCTGTTTCATCATTTTCTTGATCATCTGATTCTTCATCAGAATCTTCCTCATCTGCACTATCTTCTTCTGTGTCTTCGTCTCCATCTCCCGTTTCATCATCATTTTCATTTGTGTCACCAGGGTTTCGGATAATCGAATCTGAACTTGGTTCCTCTGAGTCAACAGGGTCATCTGAATCAGCAGACTTTTGATACAGAGTCCACGCTACGAATATAATACCTATTACTAGCAACACAACAATTACCGTTGGAATAAATGAAAACACAGCTGTATTCCTCGGTTCATTTCTTTTTCGACTTCGCTGCATACGTGTATACGGTTCTGTCGTTTCTGTTTCTACGGAGGGGATTTCATCTTGATACTGATCAAGTAATTCATTCGGATCCAGTCCTACTGCAATAGCGTACTCTTTTATAAATGCACGGGCATAAAATGAGCCTGGCAGTACATGGAAGTCTCCATTTTCAATTGCAATTAAATATCGTTTTTGGATTTTTGTTTTTTCTTGCAGTGTGTCTAAAGATATACCTAATTCTTCTCTTGTTTCTTTTAACCTTCCACCTATTTCCATGAATATAACACCTCATCCGTTCTAGAAATCAAACATGGAAAAATCTTGTTGTCCAGAAAAACCATTATTTTCTAATGATTCATATGTGATTTCTTCATTTTCTTCACTTCTTAGTTCAATTATATAATCAAAGTCATCCATCGTATATTCAGTTGCTTGAACAAATATATCAGGATGTTCTACTACTTTAACAGCTGGTAATTGCATGATTTCGCGTATAAGTTGCCAATGTTGTTCGTTTGATCTGTTTTTGGAGACAACACCGTCTATAATATAAATATTTTCGTCGCTATATTCGCCTTCTATTAATTGATTTCGAACGGTTTGCTTTAGTAAGGTGCTCGACACAAAAACCCATCGTTTGTTTGCACATACACTAGCTGCTACAATCGATTCGGTCTTTCCTACGCGAGGCATACCTCTTAATCCGATTAATTTATGTTCATTGCTCTTGCAAATTTCAGCCATGAAATCAACCAGGACACCTAGCTCATCTCGAACAAATCGAACAATTTTGCGGTCATCTACATCTTGAATGATGTACCTGCCATGTCGGACAGCTAATCGATCTCTCAACTTTGGTTTTCTTAACTTCGTCAATTGTATATCATCAATTGTTTCAACAATGGACTTGAGACGAATGATCTGCTCATCGTGTTCAGAAAGTAGAAGCATTCCTCTTCGCGTATTCTCCACTCCATTAATTGTAATAATATTAATCGATAACATGCCTAATAAGGAGGAAATATCACCTAATAATCCAGGACGGTTATACTGAAGTTCATATTCAAAATACCATTCCGTTCGATTCATTATTCATTCCCCTTTATGTAATCATACGTGGTTACATACGTTCAATATACATTGTACACTCCATCATATATCGAAACAACAATAATTAAAAGCTTTTTATTTAAATTTGATAATTCAGTGAAACTTGTTTCTATATGAAAAAGAAGCTGTATAAAATATACAGCTTCTTTTAATGATTGTCATTTTTTTACTGTGTTTCATTTTGTACGAGTTTAACCATCGTGTTCGCCAATGCCTGCTGTTCCTTATCAGATGCCACATTCCACAAATCTTTCAAGACTTCCACTTCTTTATTTGTAGAATTTACGTTTTCTGACAGATAATCTCCTACTTCATGAGCAAGCATGGAAATCGTTTTATCTGTCATTCCACTTGCTTCAGCTTCATCAATACGACTAGATAAAAACTCTTTCCATGTATCAAAATCATCTAATACAGACATAACTATTCCTCCTTCTTGTTCCTCATGGGTAGTATTTGGAGGAATGAGTTATTTCATACATAGAAATCTGGTTTACCATCCGCCAGTGACTTTAATAATTTCTCCTTGAATATAAGAAGAGCGTTCATCTAGTAAAAATGCAACAACATGGGCTACCTCTTCACTTGTTCCAGCGCGTTGTAAGGGTATATCCTCTGCAATTAACGCACGTTCGTCATGTGTCATATGTGCGTTCATTTTAGTATCAATAAAACCCGGACTAACGCCATTTACATACACTCCACTTGGTCCTGTTTCTTTCGATAGAGCACGAATAAAGCTGTTTTGTGCTCCCTTAACCGTTGAATAGAGCACTTCATTACTTGCTCCAACAGACCCCCAAATCGAAGTAATAAAAACGATATGGCCTTGTTGACGCCGAATCATTGTTGGAAGAAGTGCTTGTGTAATTTCAAGAGGCGCTTGTACGTGTAAATACAGCATTTGTTCCCGATCATCTGGTGAGCAGTCTTGAAACAAACCATATGCCGCTGTACCACTAGCAAAAACGATTGCATCAATGGTATAAGGTGAAACATTATTTAATATCTTCTGAACTCCCTCATGTGTGGTTAAATCTGCTTGGATCACCGTTTCGATTGTCTCAGAGGGCATTTCATCTAGCAGCTCAGTGATGGTTTTTTTATTTGAATGATAATGCAAAATTAATGAATATCCTTGCTGAACAACATCTCTAGCAATTGATTTACCTATTTCCCCACTTGCTCCAATGAGCAATAATCTTTTTTTCATAATGACCCTCTCTTATTTTGGACAAACAATATTCGTTGCCAAATGTTCCTCCTGAATCCATCTCTTTACAAACAAATGTAAATCTTCTAATGTAAGTTCTTCAATGATTTGATGTACTGTTAAGAAGTCAATTCCAAGAAAATGGTAATGTGTATATTGATTGGCCACATACTCTAGCGAATTCATATTGCGTACCATTTCTCCAATGAGTTTTTTCTTCATCGTTTCAAATGTTTCCTCACCCATCTCCATTGTTCTTACTTGCATTAAGCAATCTTTCATTTTAGTCGCAAATCTTTCTGGATGATGTGTGTTTGTGCTAATCATAGAAAAGCCAAAGTTTTTTTCAAGTGTCGCACTGTAAGAGAAACTATTATCAATATATTCTTCATTATATAATTCCTCATAAAATGGTCCGTTTTTAGAGCAGATATAATCCAAACACATGCTTTGAAGTACATCTTGCTTGACAAATTGATTCGGGCTGTTGCCTACAGGAATATACTTAATACCAACAACACTTTTAGGTACAGCTACTGGCATATGAATGAACTTTGTCTTTTCATGTACTTCTGCAGGCTCATCTGGATATGCTCGTGAAATTTTTTCCGCTTTAGGAAACGATTTTGAATGTTGATTTTCCTCAATGAAGTGCATCATTTCTTCAGGTTCAAAATTACCTGTCATAAAGAACAACATATTCTCTGGATGGTAAAATGTTTTATAACACGTATATAAATCTTCTTTTGTTATGTCAGTAATTGATTGAACCGTTCCCGCAATATCAATATTCACTGGATGTTTTGAATACATGCTTTTAATACTTCCACTAAAAGATTGCCATTCAGAATCATCGTCATACATTTTAATTTCTTGTGCGATAATTCCTTTTTCCTTTTCTACCGTTTCGTCTGTAAAGTAAGGCTCTTGGACGAAATCAAGTAACGTCTCTACATTGTTATGAATATGGTTTGTTGCTGAAAATAAATAGGCTGTTTTAGTAAAGGATGTGTAAGCATTTGCTGAAGCACCTTGTTTACCAAAATCTGCAAATACATCGCCATCTTCTTTTTCGAACATTTTATGTTCCAAGAAATGTGCGACTCCGTGCGGAACTTCAATAAAATCCTGTTTATTCAAAGGAATAAAGTGTTGATCAATGGAGCCATAATTCGTTGTAAATAAGCAATGTACTTTTGACATTTCAGGACGGGGCAGCAATGCAACATGTAAACCATTGTTTAACACTTTGCTATATATAGTTTCTTGTAAATCGTCATATGTTGTCTTATGCATGTCCTTCTCCTCCTGACGTCAATAAATAGACTGTATCTTCTTGAATATTATTTGCTACGTTCATCACTTCTTCTTTGGTAACTTGTTGAATATGTTCACTGAACGAATCCAGTGGCCAAGAACTTTCGCCTAAGACTTGGTGATAATTCATTTCGACCATTCCTGTTGGGTTATCAAGAGATTCAAGAAATTGATTGATAATCATTTCTTTTGTTTCATTCATCATTTCATCCGTAAAATCACCGTTTTGCATCGCCAACAATTGATCCTCGATAATTGTCCGTGCTTTTTTGTAGTCTGATCCGTCAATTCCGCTAACAATGATTAATAGCCCCTTCAAACTTTCGAGTCTGGACGCGGCATAATACGCTAAACTATGCTTCTCTCGTACATTCATAAATAACTTTGAATTAGGAAATCCACCGAACAGACCATTAAATACTTGTAAAGCAAAATAAGCATCATCTTTATACGTACAATGAGTTCGGTAACCGATATGCAATTTCGCTTGTTGGACATCCTGTTGTTCAATCACTTCTTTTACTTCAATTTCAACTGTTTCTTCAGTTTCAGTTTGTAATGATTCAGTCTTCGTGTGGATGGGAGGAAATATATTTTCTATATCCTTCATTAATTCCGCACTCGATATGTCTCCTACAACATATAAATCGCACAGATTATTTTGAAGCATGTTTTTATAGTAGGTATACAATTCAAATCGATCTACCTGTTGTAAATGTTCTTCATTTCCGTGTACGCGTAAGCGATATTTTTCATGTGCGCACATCTCATCAATGAGGCGCAGATTTGCATAAGCCATTTTGTCATCAATCATCGCTTCAATTCGATTGCGCAATGAGTTTTTCTCACGGGTGAAGATTTCTTCATTAAAACCTTCATCTTGCAGGAGTGGATGGAAAACAATTTCATTTAAGAGCTCCAGTCCTTCTGTTAAAGTATTCGAGGCACTAGGAATGTACTTTTCATTTGGGATTTCTAGTCGTATCGATAAAATATGATGATTCCCTTTCTTTGCCCCATCCATAGATAAGACTGCACCGTACAGTTGATCTAGTTTTGTTTGAAGCTCTTTTTCACTTGGATATTTCGTTGAGCCTTTTCGTAAAATATACGGAAGCAGTGCTCGTTTCGTAATTGTTTCTTCATCAAGTGATGCTCTAAATTTTAAAACAACCTGAATTGTTTTGAACTTTTTGGTTGGAAGTAGATGGACAGTTAAATCATTTAGACTTTTTGTCTCCATTGCTTCACTCATCAAATGCTCCTCCTAACATAGTTTGAATCTTCTATAGTAGTATAACCGCTTCTTCACTTCCTATGTCTGAGGAGTTTCCTTTGATGTTTCCTCTTCACCTAGACTTGTAATAAGCACTTCACGTGGACGATTCCCTTCATAAGGCCCTACATAACCGCGGTCCTCCATGGCATCAATCAGTCTTGCAGCACGTGTGTAACCGATTCTGAAACGTCTTTGTAGCATGGAAACACTCGCTGTCTCCATTTCGATAATAAGAGCTACTGCATCTTCAAATAATTCATCTTCCACTTCTTCATGCACTTGATTCGTTTCATCTGGAATCATTTCTTCTTGATACGTAACCTCTTGTTCGGAAATACAGTGACTAATAACCGCTTCTACTTCTTCATCAGACAAAAATGCACCTTGTACACGAATGGGCTTTGATAAGCCGACGGGTAAGTACAGCATATCTCCTCTTCCTAATAATTTCTCTGCACCACCTGCATCCAAAATCGTACGTGAGTCTGTTTGGGAAGATACACTAAATGCTATGCGGGATGGTATATTTGCCTTTATGACCCCTGTAATAACGTCGACGGATGGTCTTTGTGTGGCAATAATTAAATGAATACCAGCAGCACGAGCCATTTGAGCGAGTCTTGTGATGGAGTCTTCAACGTCTCCTGAAGCAACCATCATTAAATCTGCGAGTTCATCTACAAGCACTACGATATACGGTAAAGGTTCTACTTTGTCAGAATCTTCCTCAACGGCCGCATTTGTTCGCTGAATATAAGCATTGTACGCTTCAATATTTCTTGTACTTGTTTCAGAGAACAGTTCATATCTACGTTCCATTTCAGCAACAACTTTTTTTAGTGCGCGTGAAGCCTTTTTAGGATCTGTAACAACAGGTGTTAACAAATGTGGGATGCCATTATATATATTTAGTTCTACTTTTTTAGGGTCAATCATCATCATTTTTACCTCATGCGGTTTAGCTCTCATAAGGATTGTTGTAATAATTCCGTTTACACAAACACTTTTACCGCTTCCAGTCGCCCCTGCAATGAGTAGATGAGGCATTTTATTTAATTCACCAATAATTGAATCTCCTGAGACATCTCGTCCTAATGCAAATAATAATTTTGAAGGATTGTTCATGGTCGAATCAATGACTTCACGTAAGGAAACCATAGCGACTTCCTTATTAGGAACTTCAATGCCTACAGCTGACTTTCCTGGAATTGGCGCTTCAATACGAATGTCTTTAGCTGCCAAAGCTAATGCTAAATCATCATGTAAGCTAACGATTCTACTCACTTTAACACCCGCTTCAGGGGACACTTCATATTTCGTAACAGCTGGTCCTACATGAACTTTGGAAATCCGCGCCTTCACTCCAAAACTTTGAAATGTTCGTTCAAGTTTACGAACGGTCGCTTGAACTTGTGATTTCTCTTGTTGTTGGGATGCACTTTTAGGTTCGTTTAATACGCTCATTGGTGGTAATTTATAATCAACATTCTCGATATTTTCCACATGAGAAATTTCGTCTATATCTTCTTCTACTTGTTCGGTTTTTTCTACTTGCTTAGGTTCTTCCACATGTTTATCTTCTTCGTTAAAGGAATAAACTGTATCCTCATAGTCTAATTCCGGAGAGTCCTCCTCTACTTGCGGTGGTTCCTCTGTATGAGAATCTTTAATCGGTACTTTTTTACGTTCTTGGATACGGTCTTTAATACGATCTTTTAATTGAATGACCTTTTTCCAGAAACGTTTCATTATATCCCCAACGGACAATTCAGTAATAAATATCAAGCCAATAAAAATTGAAAATACGGAAACAATCTTCGCTCCAATGGATGAAAATAAAAAATATGTAATGGCGAACAAGAGGCCTCCTATAAGTCCGCCCCCTGTTAGTAAAGCCGAACCGTCACCTTGTATATATGCAGTGAAACTACTCCATGTGGTTGCCAAAATGGATAAATCTTCATTCGCTGCCATTGCTTTAGATAATGTTTGAATATGTGTTAATAATAAAAGACCTGAAAAAGCAATATAAAATCCAACCATCTTCTTATGCATATAATTAGGATAGCGTTTTTTTACTAATATCGTGATTCCTGTAATCAGAAAAGCTATGGATGCAATAAAATACCATATTCCTAAAAAGAACCTAAATATATTGTCTAAAAATCCTGGAATGAAACCATCGCTAATTGCACTAGCTCCACTTCCAAAAATAGCTACAAAAATAAATAATAAGCCGATTAAATCTAATTTCACATGTTTTTTAAGTGAGATTTTCTTTTTTCGTTTTTTCGGTGCCATGATATACCCCTCTTTCACACATAGACTCTAGGAAGAATGAACCCCTGCCTTCTGTAGGGCAAGGGTTGTATTTGTTTATGTGTACACCAGTATACCATAATTAGCCATTTGGAAAACACATCAATTTCAACTCATTTTAATCTCTTCTCCAGGTTGCAATGATGCATCCATAAAATCATGTGGATTTGTCGAAAGTAACTGTACAACAGTATACATACCTTCTTGTTCATCGACACAAACCGTTTTCCCATTCACATTCACAAACGTATGATTCGTTTGATTCTCTTCAGGAAAAATATCTTCATTACATAGTGGTGTATATAAAATCAATGTGCATGTTCTCCCCCTTCTGGATCGATGAGTTGTTTCATTTTCTCCATTGCCTCTTTTACCCCACCGACTTGATTAATCAAGCCATATTTAACAGCATCTTCACCTACAATATTTGTCCCAATATCTCGTGTTAAATTCCCTTTAGCAAACATTAATTCCTTAAATGTTTCTTCTTTAATATTTGAATGTTCAATGACAAAATTAATGACTCGATCTTGCATTTTATCTAGGTACTCAAATGTTTGCGGAACACCGATGACTAAACCAGTCAAACGAACGGGATGAATGGTCATTGTTGCTGTTGGTGTAATAAATGAATAATCTGTACTTACGGAGATCGGAACACCGATCGAATGTCCGCCCCCTAATACAATGGATACCGTTGGTTTGGAGATTGATGCAATCATTTCAGATAGTGCCAACCCAGCTTCTACGTCTCCTCCTACTGTATTCAGCAAAATGACTAAACCTTTAATTTCTGGGTTTTGTTCGATCGCAATCAATTGTGGTAAAAGGTGTTCATATTTCGTCGTTTTGTTTTGAGGTGGCAAATGCATGTGTCCTTCAATTTGTCCAATGATTGTTAACACATGAATAGTGGAATCAGGCGATTTCGGTACATTCGTTTGACCAAGCTGCTCTATTTTCTCTACAATGGCATCTTTTTCTTGTTCCTTTGTTTCTGTTTTAGGCACTTCTTCAGGCATTACAATCCACTCCTATATATAACGTATATCATGTAGTATGAACGACTTAGGAATAACCATACAAACTCAATTTTACTCAAGAAAAAACATCGACTAACGATTAGCCGATGTTAAAAGGAACGTCTACATATTTGAGTTACGAGAAGATGTAGGCGGTTTGTTTTTGAAATTATCATATGTTTCGTGTAACCCAAATTCATTATGAAGGGCATTCATCGCTTCATGAATGTTTTTTTCTGCAATGAGTACCCAAATCGTAGAATGACTGTCTGCCGATTGTAAAATATCGATGTTTTGATTCGCTAAAGTTGTTACAATGCGCGCAGCAACACCTGGAACTCCTGTCATTCCTGAACCAACAGCCGAGATCTTTGCACAATTTTCGACGGTATCTACTGAAAATTTTTGCTCTTCCAATAAGCGAACAGCAATTGGTGCAACATCAGTTAGTACAGTAAATACAATTTCTGACGGCGATATATTTATAAAATCAACAGATATTCCTGCTTCTGCCATTGTCTTAAACACAATGGATTGTCGCCGTTGTTCGTCTTTTAAATGAACTTTAATTTGTGTAATAGACTTTAAATGAGCGAACCCCGTGACTACACGATCTTTTATTGATATTTCAGGATGATCGTTTAAAGAACGAGAAATATACGTTCCTGGATCCTCTGAATACGTGGATCGTACTCTTAAAGGCACTTCTGATTGCATAGCAATCTCCACAGCTCTTGGATGAATCACTTTTGCTCCTTGGTAGGCAAGGTGGCATATATCATTGTAGGTGACTGCCTGTAAGAGTTGTGCACGTTTAACAATTCTCGGATCAGCTGTCATAATGCCTTCTACATCCGTATAAATTTCTATTTGTTCTGCTTCTAACGCAACTCCAAGGGAAGCGGCTGTTGTGTCACTTCCACCTCTACCTAGTGTCGTTACTTCGCCCGTAGGTGTTTGTCCCTGAAAACCAGCTACAACGACTACATTATGCGTATTTAACTCATGTAATAATCGGCTTGGTTGAACAGAGGTGATTGTAGCATCAGAAAACTCATCATCAGTAATGATTCCAGCTAAGCCTCCAGATAATGCGGTAGTTGATATGCCTTCAGCGAGAAGTTCACTTGTTAAAACTACTGACGAAATTGTTTCACCACACGACATAAGCATATCCATTTCTCTACGTGTATTTTCCTCTTCAGAAAAATGTACCAAGGACAGTAGAGTGTCTGTTGCGTAAGGTTCAGGGCTTCTTCCCATTGCCGACACAACTACGACTACTTTTTTGTTTTTTTGAATCGCTCGTTTGATATGGTTTATTACATGTATGCGATTTTCTTTTGATTGTACAGATGTACCACCAAATTTTTGGACAATTATTTCCATATGGACACCACTACCTTTTAAACAATTTCATTTTCAATTAATGACTGCGCAATTTGTACTGTATTTAATGCAGCACCTTTCATAAGGTTATCACTAACAATCCATAAATGAAATCCTTTGTCATTTGTTAAGTCTTTCCTAATTCTGCCAACAAATACAGCCTCTTCATCAGTAGCATCTAAAGGTGTTGGATAAACCTGATTTGCTGGATCATCTTTAACAATAATACCGGGTGCATCTTGCAAAACGTTCTTCATATCTTCAACAGATACCCCTTCTTCTTCAATTTCAATATATACGCTTTCTGAATGAGAAGTAACAATTGGTAAGCGAACGCATGTCGCTGCTACTGCTAAATCCGGCATGTGCAATATTTTCTTTGTTTCATTAATCATTTTCATTTCTTCCGCTGTATAACCGTTGTCTTCAAACACATCTATTTGCGGAAGGGCATTATATGCAATTGGAAAATGACGTTTATCTCCGCCAACTGGAAGTACTTCAGCAACCATGTCTTTTCCATCTAAATAGGCTGCAGTTTGTTCCTCTAACTCTTCTATTGCTTGCAATCCTGCACCGGACACGGCTTGATACGTTGACACATTCACGCGTGTTAAGCCAAATGTGTTAAGGATTGGTTTTAGTGCAACAACCATTTGAATCGTTGAACAATTTGGATTAGCTATTACACCTTGATGGTTTTCAGCATCCTGTGCATTCACTTCTGGTACGATTAAAGGTACATTTTCATCCATACGAAAGGCACTCGTATTATCTATCACAACAGCTCCGTGGTCAATCGCTTCTTTCGCTAATTGCGCGGATACAGACCCACCCGCTGAGAAAAATGCAATATCAATTCCTATAAAACTTTCAGGTGTTGCCTCTTGAACAGTAACTTCTGTAGTTCCAAATAGTACCTTTGTTCCTGCTGACCTCGCTGATGATAAAAGCACAAGCTCTTCGACTGGAAATTGCTTGTCTTCTAGAAGTCCCATAATTTTTTGGCCCACGGCTCCTGTTGCTCCGACGATTGCAACACGATACTTTCTTTCATTCGGCATATTCGTTTCCCCTTCCAATTTCTGTATTGATATGATTCATTTAGACTCGTTTACTAAAGTATTATAATACCACATTTAATTTGTATATGGAACGAATACAGGTTGTATTTGCTTGTGTTCAAGCGCTTTTTTAATCGTATCTTGTATTAAATGCATATGGGCGACCATTGATCGAGGTTTCGAATGTGGGTCATCTTGACCAAGTGGAATAAAATAAATGTGTTTCATATTCATTAATGACATAATATTTGTTCCATTTAACCCGAGAGCATCATTCGTAGAAATACCTAAAATTACAGGATTTTCATTACGTAATGTTGATTTAGCTGCAAATAATACAGGTGAATCTGAAGCTGCTTGAGCAAACTTACTTAACGATGTTCCTGTCATAGGTGCTATAACCATTGCATCCAGGGGATACTTAGGGCCAAATGGCTCCGCATCAATAATAGATGTAATCACTTTGTTTTTGGTTAGTTGCCTTATTTTTTCCATTCTGTTCACTGCGGTTTCTAGTGGGCTGTCGACTGTTGCCATCGTATGAGTGACAAACACATACACATGCGCACCCGCTTCTATCAGCTTTTCAATTTCAGGAAGTATGAGATGAAACGTTGTATGTGAACCTGTAATCCCAATTCCGATTCGTTTTCCGCTTAAATCCATTAAAATTCCTCCTTCTTCATATTTCTTTCAACATATGAAGAATGACATCTGCTAATATTTTTCCTGCTGTTTTAGGCGCAACAATACCTGGTAAACTTTTAGCTAAATATGCTTTGATCCCTCTTTGTTTAGCATAGATAAAATCAGTACCGCCAGGTTGTGAGGCTAAATCAATAATCATACTGTGTGCTGGTAGGTATTTCATCGAACCTTTTTCAATGACACGAGCAGGAACTGTATTAATTAAAATATCACATGTTGGTGTATGACGGGGTAATTTTTCTAGAGGAATAGAAACATAGCCACGTTCAGTTATTCTTGCTAAATCACTTACATCTTTCGCACTAACAGAAACATGTGCTCCTAATGCAGAAAATTTATTTGCAACGGTATCACCGACTCTTCCAAATCCAACAACAATCACTCGGGATGAGTGAATCGTATAATCTGTATGTTCCATCGCCATTAGTAAGGCACCTTCAGCTGTTGGAATGGAGTTATAAATGGCTACATCATCCCGATCTAATAATGGAATAAGGGATGTATTTGTCTCCTTTGCCATGGTTTGCAGCAAATCATTCGCCATTCCTGTAATTACAATTGCATGTGGTGATAAACGACGAAACCAGTCCTTCGTTATTTGAATGGGTTGGTCTGAAAAAACAGTTTCTACATGTCCCTCTACATCTATTCCTGTAATGGGTAAAATAACGACATCAATTGATTCTACGGGAAGTGCTTTAAAATCGATATGCTCTGCATGCACAAAACCTTTCGCTATGGAATCAAATCCAACCGCAATAATTGAAGTGGTAATTCGTTGTAATTGCACAATTAATTCTAAATACCTTGCATCTCCTCCGATAACTGCAATTTTTTTATTCATTCATCGCTTCCCCCATATATTGCTGAAATATGAATCAATGTTAGTTTATGTATGTATAAAGGAAACGTTCGCAGTAAAAACAAAAAAAGAGCTATGATGTATAGCTCTTAATGTGGATCTATATGTTTGATCATAATCATATCTTCACCAATTTTTTGAATAGAGTTCCAAGGTATTTTTGTTACTACTCCTTCTTTTTTTAACCCAAGCCATTTATAACTAGGGATAACAAAGGCATTGATTTTCCCTGTATTTACGTGTATTTCAACATCTGTTTGACCGAGAACTCCCAAACGAGACCCTTCGGTTATATCAACAATTTCTTTCCCGCTAATGTCTTTATATCTCAACGAACTATTCCCCCTCTCGATCGCATATCCTCTGTTCATGTATATGAACGAGTGGATATATGTATGAAAAAAGTTACCTTTCAGTCCGTAGTAATTGTTCAATGGTACCCATTCGATACTCCTCTTTTTTAATCGACTCAATGAGAGGGTCAAGACCTTTAGCCATAACTTCAGTGGGATGCATTAAAATCGTTGCACCATTGTGTATATTGTCCATTACCCGATCGTGCATTACTTGAACAGAAGGATTTTTCCAATCAATCGTATCAACTGTCCATAGAACGGTCTCCATCTCTAAAGTAGATGCTTCTTCGACAACACTCATGTTGAAACTACCACTTGGCGGGGCTAACCATTTGGGTTCTTCGTTTGTAATAGCTCGGATAATTTCATTTGTTTGTTCGATTTGCTCTTTTATATCTGCTTTTGATAACCGTTGCATATCCGGGTGATTGTACGCATGGTTTCCAATTAAATGCCCTTCATCTTGAATCATTTCAACGTATTCCGTCTCTTTTTTTGCCCATTTTCCTTCAATAAAAAACGTAGCTTTTACATCATGTTTTTTTAATGTTTCAAGGATCGGAGGAATATATTCTGTACCCCATGAGACATTGATGAGAAGAGCAACCATATCTTTTTTAGGATGCCCTCGATAAATTGGAGAAGGTGGTAAATCTGATAAATGAATATCAGGCTTGATGGATTCGTAAATGAATAATGAAGAATCGACACGATCTTCCTTTTTCATATTTTGTATCGTTTGTTCTACGTCAACTCGCCGGCCATCTCTACCAGGTGTCTTTTTCCAAACTTTATCGATATATGCATCTTCTGGTTCTTCATACAACTCCTCTGATTGTTTGGTGATTTCCTGCATGAGTTGATCGTTTTCTTTCGTTGTTTCAACGGCAAGTGGATTAAAATTAAGTGGAAATAGTGAGCTGGGTTGCTCTGTATTTGCTGGATTTGTAATGATAATTAATATCAGAATTAAAAAAAGAATGACATGGATATATTTTTTATAAAGATGCATCTGCTGACCCTCCTCTTTTCCATAAGTCTATGAACAAGCAGGACAAGTTATGATGCATCCGAATAAATTTCATAATTACCAAAATCAGCTAAGCCAATACACCATGTAGTTTTGAAAGGATCAACGAAACTACATGGTAAAGTGGCTTAGCAGAAAATACGTATGATGAAATTCACTAATCCGTTAAAAATAGACATAAAAAAAAGAAACTGGCGAATCCAGCTTCTTATTTTACTCGGGTTATTTGGATTGTGCTTCTTCTTTACGTTTCTTTTCATCAAGTAAGACATCTTTTCGGGACAGGTTAATACGGCCTTGTCGATCAATTTCTTTCACTTTAACCATAATTTTGTCACCTATGCTAACGATATCTTCTACTTTGTTTACGCGCTTTTCATCCAATTGTGAAATATGGACGAGTCCATCTTTTCCTTTAAATAGCTCTACAAATGCTCCAAACTTCTCAATTCGACGCACAGTACCTAAATAAAGTTCGCCTACTTCAACTTCTCGAACAAGGTCTTCAATAATCTTTTTCGCTTCCTCGTTTTTATCCGCTTCAGTTGATCCAATGAACACCGTACCATCTTGCTCAATATCAATTTTCACGCCTGTTTCATCAATGATTTTATTGATTTGTTTTCCGCTTGGTCCAATAACGTCACGAATTTTATCAGGATTAATTTTCATTGTGATGATTTTCGGTGCGTACTCTGAAAGTTCCTTTTTAGGCTCTTTAATTGTATCAATCATTGAGTTGAGAATATGCATTCTACCTGTGCGAGCTTGGTTTAATGATTCTTCTAAAATGGACTTAGATAATCCTTCAATCTTAATATCCATTTGAAGTGCTGTAATTCCTTTTTCAGTTCCAGCAACTTTAAAGTCCATATCCCCTAAAGCATCTTCCATGCCTTGAATATCAGAAAGGATCGAATAATCTTCGCCTGTTTTTACAAGTCCCATAGCAATTCCCGCTACTGGAGCTTTAATAGGTACACCAGCATCCATTAAAGCAAGCGTACTTGCACAAATACTTGCTTGAGATGAAGAACCGTTAGATTCTAATACTTCTGAAACAAGACGAATGGTGTATGGAAACTCTTCTTCATCAGGAATAATTTGTTCTAATGCCTTCTCACCTAATGCACCATGTCCAATTTCACGACGACCTGGTCCCCGAATTGGTCCAGTTTCACCAACGCTGTATTGTGGGAAGTTATAGTGATGCATAAATCGTTTTGATTCTAATAAATCTAATCCATCTAAGATTTGTACGTCCCCTAGTGCCCCTAACGTACAAACACTTAATGCTTGCGTTTGTCCTCGAGTGAATAATCCAGAACCGTGCGCACGTGGTAATACTTTAACTCTAGATGAAAGTGAACGAATTTCATCAATTTTTCTTCCATCTGGGCGTACTTTTTCTTCTGTGATGAGACGACGAACTTCTTCCTTCACCATGTGATCGACAATTGCTTTCGCTTGCTTAAGTTTTTCTTCGTCTTCTTCTTCCTCAAATGGTTCTAAAATAGAAGCTTTCACTTCTTCCATTGCATCTTCACGTGCATGCTTTTCTTGGACTTGGATCGCTTTCGTTAAATCTGCTTTTGATTGTTCTTCTATTTGATGTAGCATATCTTGATCAATTTCAAAGACAGGGATATCTCGTTTCTCTACACCTACTTTTTGAATGATCTCTTCTTGGAATTCAACAAGACGTTTCACTTCGTCATGGCCAAACATAATGGCTTCAAGAACAACATCTTCTTCTACTTCTTGCGCTTCCGCTTCAACCATATTGACGGCATCTTTTGTACCGGCAACTGTTAATTCAAGATCGCTAGCCTCTTGTTCTTCAATGGTTGGGTTAATGACAAACTCGCCATCAACTCGTCCAATGTTAATTCCTGCAATAGCTTCTTCAAATGGAATATTTGAAATGGATAATGCGATGGATGATCCAATCATCGCTGCAATTTCTGAAGAACAGTCTTGGTCTACACTCATAACTGTACTAATGACTTGAACTTCGTTTCTAAATCCTTCTGGAAATAATGGACGAATAGGTCGATCAATGAGTCGTGAAGCTAATATTGCTTTTTCACTTGGTCTTCCTTCTCGTTTAATAAATCCTCCTGGTATTTTTCCTACTGCATACAAACGTTCTTCGTAATTAACAGTCAGTGGGAAAAACGGTAAATCTTTCGGCTTATCTGATGCTGTAGCAACACATAGCACAGACGTGTCTCCATACTGAACCATACAAGATCCATTCGCTTGTTTAGCTAATTCGCCAATTTCTACGACAAATGGTTTTCCTGCAATCTCAGTGGAGAAAACTTGTTTAGTACTTTCCATGAATGAATGCTCCTTTCAAAGTGCATACTTATATTCATTTTATAGTGAATACGCTATAAAGTAAATTTTATGTACGAAAAAAGCAGGAGAATCTCCTGCTTTTCATTAAATCTTATCGACGTAACCCTAATTTTTGAATGATTTCACGATAACTTGTAACGTTATTATTACGTAAGTAGTTTAACAAGTTACGACGTCTACCAACTTTTTTAAGTAATCCACGACGTGAGTGATGATCTCTTGTGTGTGTACGTAGATGTTCGTTTAAAACGTTAATTTCTTCTGTAAGTACTGCAATTTGTACTTCAGTCGAACCAGTATCGTTTTCATGTGTTTTAAACGACTCAATAATTTCTGCTTTTCTTTCATTCGTAATTGCCATTCTGGTTCACCTCCTAAATTTTGTCTTCATAGCCCCGTTCGCCGAGAAAATGTCGGAGATACAAATTTCCAAGCGAAGGTTTTACGTGTTTAAGCATACGTCTTTTTACGTAAAATTGCAAGGAGTATGCTGTTTTTATTTGTTAAAAAAAGCCTTTATTGTTTTTTCATCGTCTTCTAATTGTTTAATGAGTTCATCTACCCCATTAAAAGCTTTTTCATCACGGATATATGAGTGAAAAGATACGCGAACATCTTCATTATAAATATCTTGTTTAAACTTAAAAATGTATACTTCTAATCTTGCTTCTGGTAAATTCTTATGAAAGGTAGGCACATAACCAACATTAGCCATCCCTTGATACGTTTCTCCCTGAACAGTGATTGTTACTGCATATACGCCAATAGCAGGTAGTAAAGCGTCTTGTTCACATTTCACATTGGCAGTCGGGAAACCAATGGTCCTTCCCCGCTTTTCACCAGTAACAACCGTGCCTCTAACAGTGAAATAACGTCCTAACAATTCTGTTATCTCTTGGATATTCCCTTTTGATAATAGCTTTCGTATAGCTGTTGAACTAACCTTTTCACCATGGTTCGTTAATTTGGGAACAATAATCGTCTCATACCGACCATTAGCTTCTTTTTTCATAGTTTCCATGGTACCTTTTCCTTTATGACCAAAAGAGTAATCAAATCCACCGATCACATGTGTAATATGTAACTGCTCGACAAAATGATTAATAAACGTTTCGGGTGCTAGCGCTGCAAGTGATTCATTAAATGTAACGACATATAAATAGTCAACACCCATACTACTTAAAATAGCTTCTTTTTCGTTGAGTGGTGTAATATACTTCATCGGTTCGGATTGTTTTTGTAGCACGTCTTTTGGATGCGGATGAAACGTCATCACAGCGCTTTTTATACCATGATTATTTGCAGTATCTATTGCTGATTGGATAAGTTTTTGATGGCCTTTGTGAACTCCGTCAAAAAATCCAAATGCACAAGCAGTTGCGGGTAGCGCACTTTTTGTAAACGTGTGGGGATATGTAAGTCGTATTGTTTTCATAGTAGTCACCTTCTTCCGTATGTATTAAATACCCGAACTGGTTTAACAATGCCAGTTTCAGTCGGATGATGATCATAAATTGCTAATAGTTGTTGCTTAGAAACATATGCAAATGGAAACGTTTGAACAGAAGAAGGGGTCGGTAATTTATTCCCATGATGAATTTTCACCCGTGTAGCTTCATCAACCTCTACTTGTTCCATTTCACCAATCCCACGTTGCAATGGGTATAATAGTTCTTCTCGTTTGCCTAATTCTTTTGCTTCTTGAATGTGTGAAAATGTGATTGTTTCCTCTGCAGAAAATGAACTTGCTTTTGTTCGCACTAACGCTGACATATGTGCAGGATAACCTAACTTCTCTCCAATATCAACACATAAAGTTCTGATATATGTCCCTTGTGAACATGTTACTTCTATCGAGAAAGATTGAGATTGTTCATCATATGAATCAAGTACATCGATCGAATGAATCGAAACGGATCTTTCAGGTCGTTCAACATATTCATTCGCGCGTGCATATTCATATAATCTTTTCCCTTTCACTCGAATGGCTGAGTACATAGGAGGAATTTGGATGATATTTCCAATAAACTCTTTAAGTACAGCGTTTATATCTTCATCTGATATTGACTGATGAACCTCTTTTTCCTTAATCACACGTCCATGCGCATCTTCGGTTTCAGTTGCAGTGCCAAGTGTGACTGTTGCCACATATGTTTTAGAACCTTTCGTTAAATAAGGTACTAACTTTGTTCCTTCGCCAATACATATACCGAGCACCCCTTCTACTTCTGGATCAAGGGTTCCTGTATGACCGACTTTCTTTGTTTCAAAAAGCGTGCGAATACGCATGACACAATCATGGGAAGTCATTCCTCTTGGTTTCCATAAAGGAAGTATACCATTCATACAAACATCTCCTTTCAAACAAAAAAATCTGATCTGAATGAACGAAAATTCAGATCAGAAATAGTATTAATCTTCTTCTTCAAGACTCTTTAGGATGGAGTCAATACGAGTACCATGGGCAAGTGCTTCATCATACTCAAATGTTATTTCAGGTGTTTTTCGTAAGCGAATACGGTTTCCAATTTCAGTTCGTATAAATCCTTTAGCCTTGGACAATCCAATTAATGTTTGTTCTTTCTTTTCGTCATCTCCAAGGACAGAAATAAACACTGTTGCTTGCTGTAAATCTCCTGTAATTTCAACGTCTGTAATTGTTAAAAAACCAATGCGCGGATCTTTAAGTTTTCGAGTGACAATGTCACCTAATTCTTTTTTGATTTGTTCTGCTACACGATTTGCACGAACATTACTCATTTCCTTCACCTCGTCAGAAAATAATTGTGCTAATTAAACCCATTCTTTATTGGTAATCGTTCGCTCAACTTCTCCAAATGCATCAATTGTTTTTAAAATATCTTGCATAAGCTTTTCTGTATAGGCACGTTCATTTGCTATCGTCACGATTCCCAAACCTATTTGGTTCCATAGATCATGGTATTTTAATTCACAAACGGCAACATTCGGTTCGTCTTTTATTTTATGAATCAATCGTTTCACAACAGATCGTTTGCCTTTTAAAGAGTGGACGTCATAAATCATACATTCGACTTCCGCATATAAAATCATTTGCGTTCGATTTCCTCCATAACAAATGCTTCTATAATATCTCCTACTTTTATATCATTATAATCTTTAATCGTAATTCCACACTCATAGTTTTGTGCAACTTCACGTGCGTCATCTTTGAAACGTTTTAATGCGTCAAATTCACCTTCAAAAAGAACTACACCATTTCGAATGAGGCGTAAGTTTGCATCACGTCTCATTTTTCCGTCTATTACATAACTACCCGCTATCGTTCCAATGCGAGAAACTTTAAATGTTTCGCGAACTTCTGCTTGACCAATCACTTTTTCTTCGTATTCTGGGTCGAGCATACCTTTCATTGCTGCTTCCATTTCCTCAATCGCTTGGTAAATAACTCGGTGTAAACGGACATCAACCTTTTCAGATTCTGCTGCTTTTTGTGCGTTCACATCTGGACGAACGTTAAAACCAATCACAATTGCATTCGAAGCGGATGCTAAGCTAATATCTGATTCTGTAATTGCTCCAACACCTGTATGAATAATTTTAATGTTTACATTTTCCACTTCAATCTTTTGTAAGGATGAAGCAAGTGCTCCAGCAGAACCTTGAACGTCTGCTTTAATAATGACGTTAATTTCTTTTACATCACCTTGTTTTATTTGTTCAAACAAGTCATCTAATGAAAGCGTTGCATGTTCTGATCGACTTGCTAAAACGTGATCTTGGTGACGCGCCATACCAATTTGACGAGCTCTTTTCTCATCTGTAAACACTAAAAATTGATCTCCAGCTTGTGGAACACTATTTAAACCAGTAATTTCAACGGGTGTTGAAGGACCTGCACTATTTACACGAGTTCCTTGATCGTTAACCATTGCTCTCACTCGTCCATATGTGTTTCCTACAACTAATGTTTCTCCTACGCGTAATGTACCATTTTGTACAAGTAGACTTGCTACAGAACCTCTACCACGATCGAGTTGTGCGTCAATGACTGTTCCAAATGCATTGGTATTTGGATTCGCAGTTAATTCTTCAACCTCTGATACAAGGATGACCATTTCTAGTAAATCATCAATACCTTCACGCTTAACAGCTGAGAGATTGACAAAAATCGTATCTCCACCCCATGCTTCAGCAATTAAATTATGCTCCGTTAATTCTTGCATAACTCGGTCTGGATTTGCACTTTCTTTATCCATTTTATTCACAGCAACGATGATTGGCACTTCTGCTGCTTTCGCATGGTTAATCGCTTCTACTGTCTGTGGCATGACTCCATCGTCTGCTGCGACAACTAAGATGGCGATATCAGTAACTTGTGCTCCTCTAGAGCGCATACTCGTAAATGCTTCGTGACCAGGAGTGTCTAAAAATGTAATTTTCTTACCTTCTTTTTCTACCTGATATGCCCCAATGTGCTGTGTGATTCCGCCTGCTTCACCTTCTGTAATCTTTGTATGACGAATGGAATCAAGCAATGTTGTTTTACCATGGTCAACGTGCCCCATAATTGTAACAACTGCTGGACGTTCCACTAAATCAGTTGGGTCATCTTCTTCAATATATTTATCTAAATCTGTTTCTTCTAAAATCACTTCTTTTTCTACTTCAACATTATACTCATCACAAATTAATTCAATAGCCTCATCATCTAAATCCTGATTCTTATTTGCCATTACACCTAAAAACATTAAGTTTTTAATAATTTCAGCTGTTTCCACATGAAGCTTTTCTGCTAAGTCTTCAACCGTTAAACGCCCGTGATACGTAACTTTTTCAGGCTTATTACTAGCACTTTGTTTGTTTTTTGGTGCAGTTTGTTGTTTCGATTGCGTTTTATTGCCTTTAGGACGATGTTGTTTGTTACTTTTCTCATTCTTAGGCTTTTGAGTTTGCTTTGGTTTCTTTTCTTTCTTTGGTTCACCTTTTTTATTGAACTGTTGATCTAACTTTTTCATCTCATCTTCAGAAATCATAGTCATGTGATTTCCAACCTCAATTTCTAACTTTTTAAGATGGTCGATCACTTCTTTACTTGTAACATTCTTTTGTTTTGCATATTCATGTATACGCATTTTACTCATACGTTCACCCCCGAAAGTAATTACACCTTAAGTAACGTTTCTAGTTTGTTTGCAAAGCCTTTATCCATAATTGCAACTGCAACTCGGTCTTTAGATCCGATTGCACGAGATAACGTTTCACGGTCATCTACAAATACATAAGGTATATCATAAAACTTACATTTATCTGTTATTTTTTTACGTGTTTGCTCTCCTATATCAGAAACTATTAGTATAAGTTGAGCCTTTTTAGCTTGCACTTCTTTGATTATTTGTTGTTCGCCAAGAACTACTTTCCTTGCACGCATCGCAAGTCCTAGTAATTGTAAGTAAGATGCATTCATAATGCTTCCCTTTCAATTATATCGCGTATTTGTTCATAGATCGTTGGATCGATGTTTGCATGTAAATGACTTGCTAAAACTTCTGTCTCTTGCGCCTTTTTAAGTGCTTCCTTTGATTTAGAAATGTATGCACCGCGTCCGTTCTTTTTCCCTGTTGGATCAACAAATACGTCACCTTCTTTTGTGCGTACAATTCGAATCAACGTATCCTTTGGGAACATTTCTTGGGTGACCACACATTTTCTAAGAGGAGTTTTTCTCTTCTTACTCACACAACATCAACTCCTTATTCTACTTGATCATCTTCCTCATCTTCAAATAAAAATAGTGGTTCTTCTACTATATCATCTTCTTCATTTTCTTTCTCAAATGGGAAAATCCCTTCTTCTTTAGCACCTGTTTCACTCTTAATATCAATTTTCCATCCAGTTAGCTTTGCAGCTAAGCGAGCATTTTGTCCCCGTTTACCAATAGCTAAAGATAATTGATAGTCTGGAACAATAACAGTTGTTGATTTCTCTTCTTCATTTACAAGAACATCAACTACTTTAGATGGACTTAATGCATTTGAAACATATACTTTAGGGTCTTCAGACCACTCTACAATATCAATTTTCTCACCTTTTAACTCATCTACTATTGCTTGCACTCTTTGACCGCGTTGGCCTACACAAGAACCTACTGGATCAATTTCAGGGTCTGACGCGTGTACTGATATTTTAGAACGATCTCCTGCTTCTCGTGCAATGGATTTAATCTCAACAATTCCATCATAAATTTCAGGAACTTCCATTTCAAATAAACGCTTTAATAAACCAGGATGAGCTCTAGAAACAAATATTTGTGGTCCTTTGCTCGTATTTTCTACTTTTGTTACGTACACCTTCATACGATCATGCACAATATATTCTTCCGTTGGCATTTGTTCAGCTTCGGCTAATTTTGCTTCTATTTTTCCTAAATTAATATAAACAAAGCGATGATCTAGCCGCTGGATAATTCCTGTCATCACGTCTTCTTCGCGGTCCGAGTAAGTGTCGAAAATCACTCCTCGTTCTGCTTCTCGCACTCTTTGTGTAACTACTTGCTTGGCAGCTTGAGCAGCGATGCGACCAAAATCTTTAGGAGTGATTTCTACTTCAATGATATCATCTATTACATAGTTAGGGTCAATATCATGTGCATCTTCTAACGATATTTCCTCTTGAGGATTTTCGACTTCTTCAACAACGGTTTGTTGAGATAAGACACTCATGTGACCTTCCTCTTCATCCAGCAACACGCGAACATTCGATGCTGATTTAAAATTTTTCTTATATGCTGAAATAAGCGCTGCTTCAAGTGCTTCTAATAATACTTCTTTATCAATCCCTTTTTCTTTCTCTAAAAAATCAATCGCTTCAAACAATTGACTACTCACTTCAATATTCCCCCTTTAAAATGCAACCGCAAGTCGAGCTTTTGCAATTTTATCATATGGTATTTCAATTTCTTTTTTACGTGATAACACGCGATATTCAATCGTTATGATGTCTTCTTCCACGTTTGTTAAAAGTCCTTCATACTCTTTTTCTCCATCAATATGAACATAAAGCGACACGTGTATGTGATGATTGATGTGTTCTTTGATTTCTGAGAGTGATCGTAGTGGTCGTTCTACACCAGGTGAAGAAACTTCTAAAGTGTAAGCGCCCTTAATAAAATCATCTTCGTCAAGACCATCACTTAGTTCTAAAGACACATCCCCACATTCTTCAATGTCAACTCCTCCTGGTTTGTCGATAAATACACGTAAAAACCAATCTGGACCTTCCTTCACATATTCGATTTCATAAAGGGATAAACCTCTTTTAGATAAAATTGGTTGTAATAATTTTTCTGTACGTTCTCTAACAGACATACTCATGCATATCCTCCTTCAATAAACGACTTTTACTATATAGAGTAGTATGAACATGAACTGCACATTTCATTTATGTTATCAATATAAAACCCCTGCCATGAAAATCGGCAAGGGAATCATCAATTCCTGTTTGTACAAAGAGAGAGTGGGATTGATACATCCCCACTCTCACATTCACGTTACATATCTGTACATGTTAGGAAAATTATAACATGTATCGACTCTACAAGCAACATTTAACAGCTTTGAACACGGGTGTACAAAAATGAAAATACATTCCTTCATTTTAATCAAATAAAGATAATTGATTTTGTTCAGCCATTCCTTCTAAACAGCCATGTTGATCTAAATACTCAAGAACCGTTTTTGAAATTCTACTTCGTTCTCGTAAGTCTTCTTTGGAGAGAAAGTCTCCATCTTCTCTCACTTTAACAATGTTAATTGCTGCGTTTGTCCCTAACCCTTCAACAGCATCAAATGGAGGTATGAGTGTGTTTCCATCGACAATAAATTCGGATGCACTGGACGCATATAAATCAACACGTTGGAAGGAAAACCCTCTTTCATACATTTCTAACGCCACATGTAAAACAGTTAATAAGTTTTTCTCTTTAGGTGGCGCATCATTACCCTTATCCGTAATTTCCTTCATTCGTGCACGGAGCGCATCTGCGCCTTTGACCATTGTATCCAGCTCAAAGTCTCTCGCACGTATTGAAAAGTATGCGGCATAAAAGTAAATAGGGTGATGAACTTTAAAGTATGCAATACGAACAGCCATTAATACGTACGCAGCAGCGTGCGCTTTAGGGAACATGTACTTAATTTTTTCACACGACTCAATATACCATTGAGGTACATTGTTTTTTCGCATTTCTTCAATCCATTCGTCCTGCAATCCCCGACCTTTACGAACAGACTCCATAATTTTGAATGCTAAGGATGCTTCTAGTCCTTGGTGCATTAAATACACCATGATATCATCCCTACACCCAATTACTTCTGGTAGACCACACGTACCGTTATTGATTAGCTCTTGAGCGTTGCCTAACCAAACATCCGTACCATGAGATAGCCCTGAGATGATAACCAGTTCTGCAAATGTTGAAGGTTTCGTCTCTTCTAACATTTGACGAACGAACTGTGTACCAAACTCAGGCACGCCTAACGTTCCAACCTGACAATCAATTTGGTTTGATTCTATACCTAAGGAAGCCGTCGATGAAAAAATCTTCATAACTTCTTCATCATCGATTGGTATAGTCAACGGATCAATCCCACTTAAATCTTGTAGCATACGTATAACTGTTGGATCATCATGACCAAGGATATCCAGTTTTAATAAGTTATCCTCTATGGAGTGAAAGTCAAAATGTGTTGTTTTCCATTCACTTTTACGATCATCTGCCGGAAACTGAATCGGTGTGAAATCATAAATTTCATAATCATCTGGTACAACTATTATACCACCCGGATGTTGCCCAGTTGTTCGTTTAACACCAGTACAACCATGTACAAGTCGATCAATTTCCGCATTTCTCATATGCAGTTGTTTATCCGTTGCATATCCTTTTACATAGCCATAAGCAGTACGTTCTGCGATTGTACCAATGGTACCTGCGCGAAAGACTTTTTCTTCTCCAAATAACTCTTTTGTGTAGTTATGGGCTAGTGCTTGATATTCACCAGAAAAGTTTAAATCAATATCTGGTACTTTATCACCTTTAAACCCTAAGAATGTTTCAAACGGAATATCTTGGCCATCTTTTATCAAAGGTTCATTACACGTGGGGCAATTCTTATCAGGCAAATCATACCCACTCGCATATGTACCATCCGTATAAAATTCGTTGATGTGACAGTTTTTACAAATATAATGTGCTGGGAGTGGGTTTACTTCTGTAATTTCAGTCATTGTGGCTACAAATGATGAACCTACTGAACCTCTCGATCCTACTAGGTAACCGTCTATTAATGACTGTTTTACAAGTTTATGAGAAATTAAATATATTACAGCAAATCCATGTCCGATAATACTTTTTAATTCTTTCTCAATTCTTTCCACGACTATTTCTGGTAAATCTTCCCCATATAAATCTTTTGCATTTTTATAAACAAGTGTCCGTACTTCTTCCTCTGCTCCATCAATATTCGGTGTATACAAATCACTTTTTAATGGTGCAACCTCTTCAATGCTGTTAGAGATTTCAAGTGAATTGGTTACAACAATTTCACGTGCAAGTTCTTCACCTAGGAAATTAAAACAAGAGAGCATTTCATTCGTTGTACGAAAGTGAGTCTCCGGTAATGTTTGTCTACTTAAAGGATTTCCTTTTTGAGAAGCGAGTAAAATCTGTCGATACACTTGTTCGTGTTCATGAATATAATGCACATTACCAGTTGCAACTACTCGTTTATCTAAACTTTTCCCTACATCTACAACATTTGTAATCACTTCAAGAAGTTGGGCTTCGTTTTGGACAATTCCTCTTTCAATTAAACCGATATAATTTGCTGGTGGTTGAACTTCAATAAAGTCATAAAAGTGGGCCACTTGCTCTGCTTCTGTTTGAGACTTCTGCATCATCGTCTCAAATACTTCTCCTGAATCACATGCAGAACCTATTAATAAGCCCTCTCTATACCGTTGCAATAGTGACCTAGGAACCCGAGGGACTCTATAAAAATAGTCAATATGTGATTTTGATATAATCTTGTATAAGTTTTTGAGTCCGACTTCATTTTGAACGAGAATCGTCGCGTGATGCGGACGTCCATGTTGATAACTTTGTTCGTCATCTAATTGTTCATTTAGTATGTTGTGATTGGTTATATCATCTTCTAATAACATGCGCAAAAACTTCCAAAAAAGATATCCTGTTGCCCGCGCATCATAGATTGCTCTATGATGTTGCGTTAACTCAATATCCATTTTTTTACACAATGTATTTAATCGGTGGTTCCCTAAATCAGGTAATAAGAGTCTAGCAAGTTCCAATGTATCAATAACAGCATTTTCAATTGAATCGATTTCGATTCTTTTTAAACCATTATTTAAAAATCCCATATCAAATGAAGCATTATGAGCAACAAGTACACTATCACCTATCCATGCATAAAAGTCATGCAATACTTCATCTACTTCTGGGGCGTCGACTAACATATCATCTGTAATTCCAGTGATTTCAGTAATAATATCTGGTAATGGACGATGAGGATTCGCAAAAG
Organism: Caryophanales bacterium; assembly: GCA_026168805.1. Taxonomy (GTDB): domain Bacteria; phylum Bacillota; class Bacilli; order Bacillales; family Amphibacillaceae; genus CALAMD01. The sequence continues at coordinate 187,842 of JAPFDS010000075.1, forward strand.
ATTCAAATTCATCTACGATTTCACCATCGTTCATTTTCACACCAGCAATTTCAATGATGGTGTCGTATACAGCAGAAAGACCTGTTGTTTCAACGTCAAAGACAACATAAGTACCCGTCGCTAAATCGATATCTTTTTCATTATATGCGATCGGTACACCATCATCTACGAGATTTGCTTCTACTCCATAAATGACTTTAATATCATTTTTTTGACTTGCGGCATGCGCATCAGGAAATGCTTGTACATTCGCATGGTCCGTAATTGCAATAGCTTCATGTCCCCAAGCAGCCGCTTGCTCAATTAATTCTGTTGGAGACGATACTGCGTCCAGTTGACTCATCGTTGTATGTGCATGCAGTTCTACTCGTCTTTTTCCTTCAGGAGCGTCATCAACTCTCATTTGAACAGAAATTTCTTGTAGATCATTCGCCATCATAGCTAATTGGTTCGAGTACATATCTGTTTGAATGCGTCCCCGTGCCTTAATCCACATGCCTTCTTTTACTTGTTGAAATAGTTCTTCATGTTCATCACCTCTAGAGAACATTTTTATTTCTAGAGAATCTGTATAGTCTGTAGCCTTTACTAATAATAAACTTCTTCCCGAACGTAACTTTCGAATATCTACTGAAAAAATATATCCTTGAACAGTTGCTCGATGTTCTTCATCCTCAATTTCTTCCATCATCATAGGGTCATCTTGGATGATAGAACCAAATTGAAGCGGTTTTGATGAATTGTGGGCAGGACGTTGATCTCTTTTTTCTTTTTCTTGTACGGTTTTCATGGCAATCTTTTGATCTTCAATCGCCTGGGCTTCTTTAAATTGTTGAATAGCTTCTTCTTCATTTTGTACTTCCATATGAAGAGTAGCATGAACGCGGCCTATTTTTTCACAAAAATGTTTGAAAGGATCTGTTAACCTTTTCTCTAACACATGAGATTCTGCCTCATTTCGAACAGCTATGATTATTTTACTGTCCTCTATTCGTGGCACTTGTTCTGTGACATAATCTTTATAAGCTGGTGATAAGTCCGTCATCGATTGAATAAATAACTGCCAATAGTATAGTAAATTTTCAGATGTCATGTCATTATTTTTTGTTTCAATATACAATTCAATTGTAGCAATCGATTGAAACGTGTGGCCTAGTCTTTCTACAAAATATGTATAAACTTCAGCTGGGAGCGTATTTTCTAATTGGATATAAAAACGCCATTTCTTTTCTCCCTTAAATACTTGTAATTTTTTTAATGAGCTGTTTTGAAAATATGTTTGGATCATATTATCCGGAAGTTGCATGTGCTTCATAAGAATTTGCATTTTATCCATTTGCGTTTGTTCCATTTTTCACCCTCCAAACATGATGCTTTAGTAAGAAAGAGGTTGGGACAAATCAAAGTTGTATCTCCCAAAATACGAATAACACTCTAATGTAGCGTAGGAAATATACGAAGACTAGTGAAGAATGAACTGCAATTCTTCTTCCCCGCGGGAGCAAAAGCCTAGATGAGACCCCACATTGCGGTTTAAATGTAGGTCGGCTAAAGTCGCCCTTTGCGGGCAACGCCGACATACCCCTTGCCGGGGCAAGGAGGCTTATCAGCTGCCCGCAGGCTAAGAAAACACTTCGAAAGCGACCGAAGGGAAGCTTAAGAAGATGTTGCCATTGTACCCGGAGGCGTGAAAACGAAGTATATTTCCGAAGCGGGTAATTCCACTTGTTAAATTAGAATGTTCGTATGTGAGTTAACTTTAAATCTCTTGTCTCAACCTCATCATATAAATAGCATGGATATTCATCAACTTACATAAATAGACGCTGTATATCATTCCATGTAACAGTAATCATTAATAACATAATGAGCGCAAATCCAATGAAGTGAACAATCCCTTCCTTTTGCGGGTCCATTGGCTTACCTCGAATAGCTTCAATAAGAACAAACATTAAACGTCCCCCATCCAATGCTGGTAAAGGAACTAAATTAATAATTCCTAAGTTTACACTCAGCATTGCTGTCCACATTAAGAAGTTCATAAAACCTGTTTGAACAATTTGATCGGTAGCGTCATAAATTCCCACAGGACCGGCTAACATATCAATAGAATACTGCCCAGTAATGAGTTTGACTAAGTTTGAAACAATCATCGTAGTTGTTTCATATGTTTCTGTAAATCCATAGGTGAGTGTTCCCATGACTGACTTTTCAAACCCTTGATACACACCAATTTGTCCAACTGTAACTGATTCATCTAATACATCTGGCACACCGTTTGGCGTAACCTCAACCGTAAACTTTTCACCATCTCGGTCTACAACCATATCTAAAGGTGTATCAGGATTGTTACGTACGATCGTTGTAAATCCTTCCCAAGTAGAAATTGGCGTTCCTTCGATTTCCACAATTTCATCGGAATTTTGGATACCTGCTTCCTCGGCTGGACTCCCGTCAACTACGTCAGATAAGAGGGCTCGTTCAGCTGGGACTCCTTGTACAATTCCAATAATAATAAAGAGGATAATTGCTAAAAAGAAGTTCATCATCGGACCAGCAAATAATTGCATAGCACGTTGTCCAACTGACTTAGAAGCAAATTGACGATTGTATGGCGCTATTTGTGTTTCTACTTCATCTACAATGAAAAAGGCTTTTTCATCCACTTCAAATACATGCTTTTCTTCATGTTCTCCAACATCGTAGCCTTCAATAATAAGCTCATGATCTAAATCAACCTTGTCTACTTCAATTACACGGGCATCTGGATGTTTATCTTTGTTATTAACAATTATTTGGTTTACTTTACCTTGATCATTATATGTTATACCTACATGATGGCCTGGTTTTAGTTCAATAATTTCCGGATCATCTCCTGCGACACGGACGTATCCTCCCGCAGGTATTAAACGAATGGTATATAATGTTTCATTTCTTGTGAACGAGAAAATTTTAGGTCCAAAACCGATTGCGAACTCACGAGCGAGCATACCGGCCCGTTTCGCAAAAATCAAATGACCCCATTCGTGCACAAAAACAAGTAAACCAAACATGCATATAAACGCAATAATTGTATTCAAAAAACAGCACCATCCTCAGCTATTTATTCTATAAAAACGAATATGTTTTATATGAAGTCCATAATCATTCATTTCTATTCGTTACAGTTGATGATTGTGATTCAGAACTTCACTGTCAGTTATCTATATTCAGCACATACGATAAAAATGAGATTATACGAATTTCATTAAATAAATTGTACAACATATAAAAACGGCAGTACAAATAGTAGACTGTCAAAGCGATCTAAGATTCCACCATGGCCTGGCAAAATATTGCCTGAATCCTTTACGGAGAAATGTCGTTTGAAGGCAGATGCTACAAGGTCACCTAATTGGCCTATGATGGCAATCCCAACGGAAATCAACATAATAGTAAGTAAAGAATATTCAAATGGATGGATGACGTGAAATAAAACTCCTATTACAATAGCGACTAGTGTTCCACCAATGGCTCCTTCAATCGTTTTGTTTGGACTAATCGAAGGCCAAAGTTTATGTTTTCCTAGTGCTCTTCCTGCAAAATAGGCTCCTGAATCAGTTCCCCATATAATGAATAATATAAACAAGACAAAAGGGACACCATTTTCTCGAGCTTGCATAAAGAATGCAAAGCCAATTGCAATATAAATAGTTGCCATCAAATAGAAGCTTACATCTTCAATGGAAAGTCTGTTTTTACTTGTAACTGTAAGTATTAATAATATCATTACAAATATAATGATCGTTTGTTCTAAAGTGAAAGGAACCCATTCATCCATCGTAGTTATTTGTTGCGCTAATAAAAACCATAATACAATGAATGAGATAAATCTCGGGATCATGTGTTGAGTTGTTTTTTTCATGTTTAATAACTCAAATAATCCTACTGTAGCCATTATATATATAAGAAGAACTAGCGGCCACTTTCCATACAATACGATTGGTACGAACAAAAGTAGCGCAATAACTGCTGTAATAATTCGTGTTTTCATCTGTTTATCAACACCTTAAATTCCTCCATAACGTCGTTTGCGCTGTTCATAATCTTTTAATGCTTGAACAAATGTACTTTCATCAAAATCAGGCCATAATACATCTGTAAACCACAGCTCAGAATAAGCAATTTGCCAAAGAAGAAAATTACTAACTCGCTTCTCTCCACTCGTTCGAATTAATAAATCAGGATCATTAAATCCATTGGTATAAAGATATGAAGACAGTTGTTCCTCATCTATATCATCGATCGATAACGAGGAAGACTCTACTTCTTTCATTATTTTTTTCATTGCTCGTAATATTTCATGTCTACTCCCATAGTTTAATGCAAGATTCAAAATTAATCCATCATTATCTTTTGTTTGATCGACTGCATATTGAACAGCTTCTTTTGTATGTGACGGAAGTGATTCAAACTCACCAATTGTTCGAATTTGCACATTGTTTTCAATCATTTCTGGTAAATACACATGTAAAAACTGTTTCGGTAATTTCATAATAAATTCCACTTCTGAACGAGGTCTTTTCCAATTCTCTGTAGAAAATGCGTACAAAGTTAACGTTTTAACTCCATATTTATTTGCAGCACGTACGGTTTTTGTGACATTATTCATTCCTTCTTTATGTCCCGCAATACGTGGAAGGCCTTTGCCTTTTGCCCACCTGCCATTTCCGTCCATAATAATCGCAACGTGCTCAGGAATATTCGTTAATATTTCTTTATCATTTTTTTTATGTATTTTTTTCTTTCTAAAAAAAGGAAGTTTCATTGACATTATTTGTCCTCCGAATACGATTCATAACTAAACATTTTTATCTTATTGCTTCAGTCAAATAGTGATTATGTTAATTTAATGACATCGTGTATTTCTCAACCCTACATAATAATTCATTCATATGAAGTTGAAATCTCATTATATCACTATATGCATTAAATTTTAACAAAAAAATAAAAGCTCTCTTTAAAAAGAGAGCATTTTGTTTTGTACCCGTTCACATAGGATGCCATTTTACGCATTTCTTCCTATTTAATAGAATGAAATTCTGGTTATTTGTGTTATACTTCCATAATCTCATTTTCTTTATTTTTAGCTAACGTTTCTAACTCTTCTACATGACGATCGGTTTGTTTTTGAACTTCATCCTCAGATGCACGAAGTTCATCTTCCGTAAGGTCTCCATCTTTTTCAGATTTACGATATTGATCATTCGCATCCCTACGAATGTTGCGAACTTGTACACGTGCTTCTTCTGTGTATTTATTGACTACTTTAACAAGTTCTTTTCTTCGTTCTTCCGTTAATGCTGGAATGTTTATGCGAATAAGTTCTCCATCGTTGGACGGTGTTAATCCAAGATCCGCTTTTAAAATAGCTTTCTCAATGTCGCCAACTGCTGTTTTGTCATAAGGAGTAATGACAAGTAAACGTGGCTCTGGAGCTGTAACGTTCGCAAGTTGATTTAATGGTGTATACGCACCATAATACTCAACCGTAATACTATCTAGGATTTTAGGATTTGCTCGTCCCGCACGAACAGTCGCTAAGTTTTTAGAAAATGCTTGAACTGCTTGTTCCATTTTTTGCTTCGTTTCTTTCATCACTTCAGCCATTATTATTTCCCCCTTATCGTTGTACCAATTGTTTCACCTTTAACCGCACGCATAATATTACCTTCTTCAGTAATTGAAAAAACAACAAGTGGTATATCGTTATCCATACATAAAGTTGATGCTGTTAAATCCATGACTCCTAGTTCCTCATTAAGGACATCTTTATACGATAGATGGTCATATTTTGTAGCTTCTTTATTTACTTTCGGGTCATCCGAGTATACACCATCCACATTGTTTTTAGCCATTAAAATCACATCTGCTTCAACTTCTGCAGCACGTAAAGCTGCTGTCGTATCTGTTGAAAAGTATGGATTGCCAATTCCTGCTGCAAAAATGACGACGCGTTTTTTCTCTAGATGACGAATTGCTTTTCTTCTTATGTATGGTTCAGCCACTTGACGCATTTCGATGGAGGTTTGGACACGTGTAGGTATTCCTATTTGTTCCAAACTGTCCTGCAAAGCAAGTGAATTCATGACAGTTGCGAGCATACCCATGTAATCGGCTGTCGTTCGATCCATTCCCATTTCGCTTCCTACTTTACCGCGCCAAATATTACCGCCACCTACCACGACAGCAACTTCGACACCTGACTCTGCCACATCTCGTACTTGAGTAGCAATCGAATGCATCACAGATGGATCAATGCCGAATCCTTCTTTTCCACTTAAAGCTTCACCGCTTAACTTTAATACAACACGACGGTAATGTTTAGTTGTCATAATAACCTCCATATAGTGATTTTTGCTCTCTTTAGCAGATGTATTTGGAAAAAGGGAACAGCAAGTGCTCCCCCTTTTTCCGTTCACTCATTATTTTTTAATTTGGCTCATAACTTCTTCAGCAAAGTTTTCATCACGTTTCTCTAGACCTTCGCCTACTTCATAGCGAATAAATAGGTTAACAGATGCGCCATTTTCTTCAACAAATGCTTTTACTTTTTTATCTGGATCTTTTACAAAGTCCTGTTCTAATAAGCAAATTTCTTCAAAGAATTTACCTAAACGACCTTCTACCATACGTTCAACAATTTTTTCTGGTTTTCCTTCGTTTAATGCTTGTGTCTTGAGAACTTCTCTTTCACGAGTCACTTCATCTTCGTTTACATCTTCACGTGCGATATAACGAGGATTTACAGCAGCTACATGCATTGCTACATCTTTCGCTGTTTCTTCATCACTATTTTCTAACAATGCAAGTACTCCGATTCTTCCACCCATGTGTAAGTATGCACCAAATGCATCTGTATCTGCTTTTTCAACAACTGTGAAGCGGCGTAAAGAAATCTTTTCACCAATAGTTGCTACAACGCCATTCAGATAAGCTTCTACAGTTTCACCTTCACCATTTAATGGTTGAGCTAGAGCTTCTTCAACATTTTCAGGCTTTTGTGAAACGATATGCTTTCCTAGATCCGATAATAATGTTTGGAATTGATCGTTCTTCGTAACAAAGTCTGTTTCACAGTTTACTTCTAATAGCACTGCTGTATTTCCAGCAACTTCAATAAACGTTGAACCTTCTGCTGCAATACGGTCTGCTTTCTTCGCAGCTTGTGCTACTCCTGTTTCACGAAGATAATCAATAGCTTTCTCAATATCTCCGCCTGTTTCTTCCAGTGCTTTTTTACAATCCATCATTCCAGCACCTGTTTTTTCACGTAATTCTTTTACCATCTTAGCTGTTACTGCCATGTTTATTCCTCCTAAAATATGATTGTTTCCATTATAGTTTCGAACATTCTTTAAAAAGGGTGATAAAAGGCTTATCCTCTTATCACCCATCCTTTTTAAAGTTCGATTATTCTTCTACTGCTTCTGTTGATTTTTCTTCTGTGTCAGCTTCAACAGCTTCCTCAGCCGATTCCTCAACTGGATCTTCCATTTCTTCACCTTGTTTACCTTCTAAAATAGCATCAGCCATTTTAGATGTTAGTAATTTCACAGCACGAATTGCATCATCATTTGCTGGAATAACATAATCAATTTCGTCTGGATCACAGTTTGTATCTACTACTCCAACAATCGGAATATTTAATTTGCGTGCTTCTGCAATCGCAATTCTTTCTTTGCGTGGGTCAATGACAAACATGACGTCTGGCAATTTATTCATTTCTTTAATTCCGCCTAGGAATTTAACTAAACGATCTTTTTCTTTTAATAAGTCAACTACTTCTTTTTTAGGTAGTACTTCAAAAGTACCATCTTCTTCCATACGTTCAATTTCTTTCAAACGATTAATTCTTTTACGAATGGTTTTGAAGTTTGTTAAAGTTCCACCTAACCAACGTTGGTTAACAAAGAACATTCCTGCGCGAGTTGCTTCTTCTTGTACAGAATGCTGTGCTTGTTTTTTTGTACCTACAAATAAAACAGTTCCACCATCTGCTGCAACATCTCTTACGTAGTTGTAAGCTTCATTTACCTTTTTCACAGTTTTTTGTAAATCGATAATGTAAATACCATTACGCTCTGTGAAAATATACTTCTTCATTTTTGGGTTCCAACGGCGTGTTTGATGTCCGAAATGGACCCCTGCTTCTAACAATTGTTTCATTGAAATTACTGACATGTTATGTCCTCCTATATGGTTTTTCTCCTCCGTTTAGGTCGATAAAAATGCGAACCTGTTAAAAGGCACCGTGCATTTTAGCACTCTAAACGTGTGTGTTATAAATCTCATTTCTTTTCATCAAAGAAATGCTTGAGCATTTATACCGTCATTAACTATACCATAGTTCGTAGCGTATAGCAAAACTTTAATTTATTTTCCTTTTTGAAATTGGATGATAAGAGATACTTCCGTTTTTCCACAATTTAATTGTTTAGCAATTTCATTGATAGGTACACCATCTTGATGGAGTTGTAACACACGAGATTCAAGCGAAGTTTCAACACTATCTCCCTCACTTGTTGGTATTATTGGCGCGGTGTCCCACTCTTCGGTTTGTTCTTGATTGGTCTCTTTTGTTACATAGTTGTCTTGAGCAACGGATACATATTGTTGATTGGCTTGACCTGATTGTTCGAGGTTCGATTTTTTCTGAAGGACTTCTTGTAGTTCATTGTTCTCTTGTTGAATTTGTTGTATATAGGAATGCATCAATTGGTCCATTTCTTTTATTTGATCTTGCTTTGAATGTTGTAATTGTTGATAGATCACATAAATCGCTGCCAATGACAATGCATGAATAAAAAAGCTTATAATAATGAAAAAACCTAACATACCATCCCTACTATCTTGTTAAATCAAATTTTTTCCCTAAATACGGGTGATTTGCTTCTTCTTGTTTTTGATCTTTCGTTGCGTTCTCGTCATTTTGTTGCTCTTCTTGTGATGCATCTTCATCTGTTGTATTGTTCAAGCGTTCTGTTTCATTATGCGCATTTACTTGCTTTCTTTTTTGCAGTTGTTCTTTTAATTGACTTTGTGCGAGAGATTCTTGGAAGCGTTGGTGTTGTTTAGTCATCTGTTCTTGTAAATTACTAGCATCTTGTGTACGTGGGATTGCTACTTGCATGTCTACAGATTTCCAGCCCATAAAAATCACTTCCCTTTCTTTAAACCATGTTTGCTTATCATTTTTTATATAAAAACACTAGCATTGCATTAATTATTACTAAAAATTAATAATTTTCTAAAGATACTGTATTTGGTTTTCAAGCAATAAAAAATCCTTTATAATGGTGGTAGGTAGTAAACCTATCCAAATCCAAAATAAAGGAAATCAGTATGGA
>JAPFDS010000016.1 GCA_026168805.1 Caryophanales bacterium
AGGAGAGAAAGAATTGTCCCAAATGATCCTAAGACCATTATCTAGGAATATTTCGAAACGTCCAAGAGATTTGATATAGAGTAAAATCAGTATTCAAGGTAATAATAGGCGAAAAAATGAAGCCTAAACATAGTATACGAGAGGAGAGATCGTATGGGGAAAGTATTTCTATTTTTCATTGGATTTGGACTAGCTATAGCCGGAGGAGTTACATTAATTGCCTACTTAAACTTTTTACCTGCAGGGATTACTTGGCTTGAATACTTTATTTTTGTTCGAGGACGAATCGAAGTATATTTATTGCCGATCGGGATAATAATTATAACAATCATTATATTAAGAAGTCCGTTTAACACAAGAATGTAATGAGCGGATAAAAATTATAGAAATGGCAATAATATACATGATAAGACTTGAAGGAAATGAGGTATATGAATGCTATATTTACAAGACGTATGGATGAACTGGTTTGAAGGAGAAGAGAATGGTTACAATGTGTGCGATTATCATGAATGGAGACGTGATGATCAGATTGAATTAATGGATCAAATGCCAGTTCTTTACTTAACGCCTCGTCTTTTCTCATACATAGAAAATGATTTGGCTGAAATCCCTAAAAAGTTATTACAAACAATACATAAGCGAGCTATCCTACGTAAGCGACAAGTAAAAACTCATATTGAATATGCTGCGATTATTACGGATGGAAGAGGGATTCTTGCGTTTGATACAGCTGGATATGATATTCCTATTCGGAAAAGCAGACTGATTCCAAGACAAGAACAACAGGTGCTCAGGAGAATTAAAGAAATGCATCCACAGACGTTTGAATATAATCTAGATTCTTACTCAAAAGAATATCATTTGTTATCTTTACATCCGAATTTCATGCTTGGTTTGACACGCAAAGAGAGAAACTTGAAGCAAACGGTTATGATGGCTTTAGATCAGTTAAAATCATCCAGTACAGCGGATGAGTTAAGGTATTGGTTAACAGAGTGGAATCCAAAAAAATACCCACGAATAAAAGATATGCATGCTGCTGATGTGTGGGCAGTTATTTATGAAGGAGTAAAGCATAATTGGAGCACTCATCATGAAGAATTTGGCATGAAATTAGTCAGAGGAAATTCATTTTTGCTTCACATGTGGGAGGCTGAACAAGCCTATGAGAATAAGAAAACAACATTAAAATAGCAATCCAAAACATATCATTGTTTTGGATTGCCTTTATATTTGATGAGTATTTAGCGTCCAAGTCCCATCGCTTTTTGCGCTCTATGTAATGTTTTAGATGCCATTCGACTTGCTTTTTCAGCACCTTCATCCAAAATTGTATCCAACTCTTCGGATTCAATTAATGAATAATACTTTTCTTGGATAGGTTCTAAGAGATCAATGACCGCTTGTGCTACACCAGCTTTAAAATCCCCATAACCTTTTCCTTCATATTTCTTTACAATTGTTTCAATGGATTCACCTCTGCAACTCGCATAAATGGTTAGTAAGTTTGATACTCCTGGTTTGTTGTCTACATCATAAGCGACAATTCCATCGGAGTCAGTGACTGCACTTTTAATTTTCTTTTCAATTGTTTTTGGAGGATCTATCATTGAAATAAATCCACGCACATTTTCATCTGACTTACTCATCTTTTTTGTAGGTTCTTGTAATGACATAATCCGAGCGCCAACTGTAGGAATTCTAATTTCCGGAACAGTGAATGTTTCCCCATACCGATTATTAAAACGTTCCGCAAGATTACGCGTTAATTCCAAGTGTTGCGTTTGGTCATCACCAACAGGAACAATGTCCGTTTGGTACAGTAGAATATCTGCCGCCATTAATGATGGATACGTAAATAAACCTGCAGAAACGCCTGCTTTACCATCTGATTTATCTTTAAACTGAGTCATACGTTCAAGTTCGCCAATATAGCTCATTGATTGCATCATCCAACTTAATTGTGTATGAGCTGGAACTTCTGATTGGATAAATAGGGTAGATGTCGTTGGACGAATGCCAACAGCAATATACAAAGAGGCTAGTGAGCGAATGTTGTGATGAAGTTCTTTTGGATCCTGTGGTACAGTAATCGCATGTTCATCTACTATACAGAAAAAACAATCATGTTCGTCTTGTAAATCGACAAATTGCTTCAGAGCACCAATGTAATTTCCTAATGTTGGGGTGCCACTTGGTTGTACTCCAGAAAAAATTGTTTGCATAAATCTCACTCCAATAAACAAATTAAAATGAATTCGATCGATCAACCATATAAAAATAGTCGAATTTCTTTGTCTAAGTATATACTATGCTTAAAAAGTAAAGCAAGTAAAGACAGTCATGGAACAATTTATTTGTTCGATCTTTTAAATACCAATGATACACAATGAGACAATATGTGACATATTGCCTATGTAACAACAATCCATTACATGATAATATTTATAAGGGTTTGTTTATAGTTTATATGAAATTGCATCGAAATTTATAAAAGTTTTATAGTACCATGTTCATTTCGTGTAGAATAAACTATAATTGAATCAAATGCATAGTAGGAGTTTGATAATTGATGCGGAAATGGAAGATTATTACATGTAGTTTGCTGGCTTGTTTAATTTTATTAGTAGGAGGAAGCCTAGCCTTTGCTAAATCGGACTTAGTATCCCATAGCCACAAAGAACGTCCATTACATATTAAATTAATAGATACATCTCAACCGATTGAACGATATACTTTTCAATCCGGGTTAGACTTTGAATATCCTGATGCAGTTCGTGGAATTTATGTTACAGGCCACTCTGCAGGAGGAGAGCGATTTAATTCCCTGCTTGATTTAGTGGAAACAACAGACTTAAACTCAATGGTAATCGATATTAAGGAAGATCATGGTAACCTTACGTTTAGGGTAGATGAGGATTCGCCATACGCTTCTATCTCTGAAAATTATATCTCAAATCCCGAAGAACTCATGAAAACTTTAGAAGAAAAGGAAATATACCCCATTGCTCGAATTGTTGTATTTAAAGATACTGAGCTAGCCATGAGTAATCCAGAATATTCGTTCTTGGATGCAAATGGAGAGGTATGGAAGAATAACCGTGGAGAAGCTTTTGTAAATCCTTTCATTAAAGATGTTTGGGAATATAACTTAGATATTGCAAAGATGGCAGCGGAAATGGGTTTCAAAGAGATTCAATTTGATTATGTCCGCTTCCCTGAAGGGTTTGAAAGTAAAGATGAAGAGCTAACTTATAGCCAAGGAGACTATGAAGATTCAGATTTAGATAACATTAAGCGTAGAGTCGAAGCTGTGACAGATTTTGTCGCTTATTCTAGACAAGAATTAGCCTATTATGGAGTCGATGTATCTGTTGATATTTTTGGATATGCAGCGACCATTCCAGAAACACCAGGCATCGGTCAAAACTTTTCGAAGATTTCTGAGAACGTAGACGTTATATCTTCAATGATTTACCCAAGTCATTGGACACCTTATTTTGACATTGAAGAGCCGGATCGCGAACCATACAAGCTCGTAACAGAATACGCTAAAGTTGAGAATGAATTGCTTGAGGGGTTAGATGAACCACCTGTAACCCGTCCATGGCTACAAGACTTTGAAGCACCTTGGTTATATAGCGGAGGATCCGTACAACCATATGGGAAAAAAGAGGTAGAAGATCAAATCCGAGCATTAAGTGAAAACGGAATTGATGAATTTCTTCTTTGGAATGCGGGTAATGTGTACACAAAAAATGTAGACTATATGCATTAAAAAAGCAGAGCTAGGTAATTGCTCTGCTTTTTTAATGCAAAAGTGAAATTTCTGAAAAGCGTAGATAATTATCTGTATAAATATGCTATAATAGAAGAGGAATATCCATTTTATAGGTTTATTTTACTAAAATGTGGGTATATTACATATTATTAGGTGTTATTTCTAGAGACTTTGAACAAATGGTGAACATGAGAAAGTAAATAGAAAAACTTGTCATATACTCTACCTTTTACTTGACAAATGTAGTATAATAAAAATTATAGAGTCAATTAGATCTTGTTTTTCATGTTCTAAGTTATCCAATGTTTATGAAGTAACCATTCATCACACTTTATAGAAATGAGGAGTGAAGTAATATATGGTAACACTTTATACCTCACCAAGTTGTACGTCTTGTAGAAAAGCTAAGGCATGGTTGGAAGAACACGATATTTCGTACAAAGAACGAAACATTTTTTCAGAACCACTTACTTTGGATGAGATAAAGGAAATTTTACGTATGACAGAAGACGGTACGGATGAGATTATTTCAACACGCTCAAAAGTATTTCAAAAGTTAGATGTCAATATTGAACTTTTGCCTTTAAAAGATTTGTTTCTTCTTATTCAAAAAAATCCGGGACTGTTAAGAAGACCTATTATCCTCGATGAAAAGCGACTACAAGTTGGTTATAACGAGGATGAGATTCGCCGCTTTTTACCAAGAAAAGTACGTACATTTCAATTACGCGAAGCACAGCGACTTGTGAATTAGTAAGTTCAATTCAAATAGAAAGCATAGATCGGATACATCTTCGGTCTATGTTTTTTGCTTTTTCGAGATTAATAAAATGGTGGAAATATCCAACTTTAAACGTTAGCATCTCTACATTTCTTATGCTAGAATACGCATCACAATGAAAAAGTAATTGGAACATCTTAACATGCATACGTATACAATTGTTGTAGATGTTAGAAATACCATTCATATGTTTGTATTCTTAAGAAGAGATGTCGTAAGAATACTTTAAAATAGAAATGTGTATATTATAGGCTTTAATGCTTTCAAAAAAGAGAACAATGCCATACAATAAAAGTACACCATCTTTTATACAAAATCATTATGTATGAACGATGAGTAGAAAGGTGATTTCTTCCATCAAATGATCCAGGAACATGTTCTCAAGAGAAAATTAGTAAAGCTTACAAATAAACATGACATGAATCTACGGTCAATGGAAATCTTCGTTAATTTAGGAGAAGGGGGAGAAATACGATGGAAATCGAACGTATTAATGAAAACACCATTAAATTTTATATTTCATATGTTGATATAGAAAATCGCGGATTTAAACGGGAAGAAATTTGGTATAATCGCGAAAGAAGTGAACAGCTTTTTTGGCAAATGATGGAAGAGCTAAATTATAAAGAAGAATTTACAGTAGAAGGTCCGTTATGGATCCAAGTACAAGCACTGGAAAAGGGATTAGAAGTAATCGTCACGAAAGCACAAATATCTAAAAATGGAGAAAATCTAGATCTATTTTCTAATGAGGATTTAGAAGATATTACAGATGAAGAAGCATTGGAACAAATGCTCGAACAAACATTGCCAGAAAATGCATCTGAAGACGATGAAGAAGATGATGACGAACACGACAAATCATACGCGGTCAATGTTGTCTTTAAAGAATTTGAAGATGTTATTCAAATGAGCCACGCGATCCACGGTGCTAGTTTTGGTATGGATCAAAAGCTTATTCATTATGAAGACAAATATTTCTTGCATGTTGAATTTTCTCCAGAGCAATTAACAGTAGAGGAACAAGAGGCTGTTATGAGTCTTATTTATGAGTTTTCTACCCAATCGCAAATAACTTTATCCATACTAGAAGAGTACGGGAAAGTGATTTTTGAAGAAGACGTTTTTAAACAAGTACAGTCTTATTTCGAAGCATAAATGAAATTTCAGGAGGGTGCCAATATACTTGGTACCTTTTTTTTGTGTGTTTTATCCAGTATTATAAGAGAAAAGAATATGAAAGGGCGTGACGCTACATGCTATGCGCACAAACGAAAGATGGGGATATGATTTGCCTTCCTCCGTATAGTCGATCGGAAATCCAAGAAATTCGCAAACGTAAACATTTTTATTGCCCGACATGTAATGATAGACTCATCATCAAAATTGGTACGGAAATCACCCCACATTTTTCACATCAGTCTGTATCCACATGTTCCGGCGGAGGTGAAGGAGAAATACACGAAAGAGGAAAGTGGTTGTTATTTTCTTGGCTAAAGGATCAATATGAACATGTTCACTTAGAATATTATATCGAAGAAACGAATCAAAGACCTGATGTTTTTCTAATGATTGACAATAAAAAGTATGCAGTAGAATTTCAATATTCATCAGTCTCAACGAGTGAGATTCGAAAAAGGAATGAACTATATCAAAGGGTTCAAATAATCCCCATTTGGTTTTTAGATATTAAACATTTAAAACAACGAGGAAAGAATACATATATGGTAGATGCTTTTGCCAAACAATTTTTGTGTCAACCCTCCAATCATTCATCTCCGTTTATTTTGTTTTTTTGTACAGCAACCAAGCAAATTATATCTTTACAACATATTTCCTTTATTAGCTTAAACAAAGTTCTTGCAAAAAAGGTTGTATATTCCATGCAAGCTTGCCTTTGGAGTGAAATTTTTCAGTGTTGTTCTTTTTCTAGAAAGATTTATTTGGATAGATGGCTAGCAGAAAAAAAGAAATTTCGACTACAATATAGAAATGGAGTAGGAAAGCAAAAACAGTGGTTATTATGGTTATACGAACATCAACTGTCCATTGACTACTTACCCTCAGTTATTCATCTTCCAGTAAAGGGACAAATGTTTATGAAGGTACAAACATGGAACTGGCAAAGTCGGCTTTGGTATTATCTTCAATTTGAATGGGGTACTAATAAGGAATTCACTCTACAAGACTGCACCAAGTATTTAGCTCCATTTATCTATCCTCCCAATTATTATCCTTTACTACAATATACAAAGTCTCCAGTAGCATCCTATATTGAATGGCTCTGTATTCTTGGATATGCTCATCAAGAAACAGAACAAACGTTTATCCTAAAACAAGCCATTCCAAAACTAGCTCATATTGAAGAAGCGGTCAAACAAGATTATCTGTTAATGGATCATATTACACGGTTATACGAGTGACATCTGTACAGTAGTCGAGTAAATGATGGATGTATCCCCTTACATAACTGTTTGTTGAAATCGTCTATAAGGGTTATAATGTTTATAGTACTACACATAATAGAGTGAGTAGAAAAAATAGGGAGGATGAATGACTGATGGTAGACACAAGCAAACCAATGCCAGAACGAAAAGATGTACCAGAAAAATACACATGGAAGTTAGAAGATATTTTCGCTACAGATGAATTGTGGGAGGAAGAATTAGCTTCACTTACTGAAGATATTCCGAAAATTAAAGATTTTCAAGGAACACTAGCGTCTTCTGCAAAAAATATTTACGAAGTGTTTCAATTGCAAGACGAAATTTCTGAACGATTCACGAAATTATATACATACGCTCGCATGCGGGCAGATCAGGATACAGCAAATTCAACCTATCAAACGATGCAAGGTAAAGGAGATAATGTACTTACACTTGCTTCAAGTAGTATGAGTTTCATTGTTCCTGAAATCATCCAAATTGACGAAGATAAACTAGATGAAATGATTGAATCATATGAGCCTTTACAGTTTTACAGACAAACATTTGACCAAATTAACTTAGCGCGTGAGCATGTTTTATCTGAGAAGGAAGAAGCTCTTTTAGCAGAAGCTTCCGATCCACTACAAACAGCTGCACAGACATTTAATATTTTAGACAATGCTGAAATGGTATTTCCTTCAATTAAAGATGAAAAAGGAAAAGAGGCAGAAGTTACACATGGACGTTTTATAGGCTTTTTAGAGTCTAAAGACCGACGTGTTCGTAAAGATGCCTTCGAATCCGTGTACAGTACGTATGATAAGTTTAAAAACACATACGCCACGACTCTTACAGGAAATGTGAAGAAAAACAACTTTAACGCAAAAGTACGTAACCATTCTTCTGCGCGAGCGGCTGCATTACATGGAAACAATATTCCTGAAAGTGTTTATGATGAATTAATTGAAGCCATCCATGAGAAGCTCCCACTTCTTCATAGATATGTCAAATTAAGAAAGAAAATATTAGGTGTGGATGAATTACACATGTATGACATGTATACACCTCTCGTGAAAGATGTCGATATGAAATTCACATATGAAGAGGCTCAAGAACACGTTCTAGAAAGCTTGGCACCACTTGGACAAGATTATGTCGATATTGTAAAGGAAGGCCTGTCAAGTCGCTGGATTGATGTAATGGAAAATAAAGGGAAGCGTAGTGGAGCATATTCTTCGGGAGCATATGGAACAAATCCTTATATTTTACTGAACTGGAATAATAAAATAGGGGATGTATTTACGCTTACACATGAATTGGGACATTCTTTGCATAGTTATTATACCCATGAAGCACAAGACTTACGATATGGAAATTACTCCATCTTTGTAGCAGAAGTTGCTTCTACATGTAATGAAGCGTTGTTAAATGATCATATGCTGAATGTGGTAGATGACAAACAAGAGAAAATTTACTTACTCAATAACTTCCTAGAAGGTTTCCGTGGAACTGTCTTCCGTCAAACAATGTTTGCTGAATTCGAGCATGATATCCACGTCCGTATGCAAAATGGGGAAGCTTTAAATGCTGAACGTTTAACAGAGTTATATTACGAGCTGAATAAAAAGTACTTTGGTGATGATGTTGTAATCGATGAGGAAATTGGTTTAGAGTGGGCACGAATTCCTCATTTCTATATGAATTATTATGTGTATCAATATGCGACAGGATATTCCGCAGCAACAACGCTAGCTCAAGGTATTATAGACGGTAAAGAAGGGGCTGTTGATCGGTACAAGTCATTCTTGAAAGCTGGAAGTAGTGACTATCCAATCGAAGTTCTGAAAAAGGCAGGAGTAGACGTCACTTCAAAACAACCGGTACTTGACGCTTTAGATGTTTTTGAAGAAAAACTTACAGAATTAGAGAAATTACTCGGAGTATAATCATCATATAAACAACAAACCACTGATATATTATCAGTGGTTTGTTTGCCTAAAGAGAACTATCTCATTCCTCGATAGGATCTTTTTTGTGTGAATGCATACAATGTAAGGTAAATAAATATAAACAGAAGTGGTAATGTAATGAGCATTGGGATCAGTTGCATAAACGCAAATAAATTTAAGATGAAAACAATGATGGTACCTAATAAAAATAAATAGGGTGATATTTCTCGAAGCATGTATATACACCTCTTTATTCAAGTGTTTTATAGTAAAGGATATGTTACAGATGTGAGTTATAGAATAAAAAAACTCCTAAAGTTTATATACTTTAGGAGTTTTTATCTGCAATGTATTCCCAATATGCTCCATGAGTTAAAGAATGTTTTCGTACTTTTTGTTTGAGTTGTAACTTTTTCATTTCGGTTGCCGTTTGTGTGAGTGACCAATCAAAAACAGTAGCAATTTCTTTGTTAGCAACAACTTTATAATATGATAAAAATTCTTCTAAACTAGGTTTTTTGGTTGGTATTGGGTTCGCTTGAAGAACCTTTGTTAAAATATGAACGTAAATATCATAGGAATAAAGTCCATTTAAACGAATACCATTTTCATCTGTATATTTATTAAAAAAGACGATAGTAGGTGTATTCTCAACACCCATCTCTTTTGATAATTCTAGGTCGCATTGGTAGGCTTTTTTAGCATGAGTGGAATATAAATCACTTTTGAACTCATCAATATCCAACTGAGCATCTATTGCGCATGTGATTAATACTTCTTCATCTGCAATGTTTTCCTTCTGAAAGAAAAAACGTTCCTGTATTTTTCTTAAAAAGATTCTACCGGCATTTTTACCTTGTAATTCCGCAGCTTTAATAGCAAACGATGGAAGCCACGGGGATACTTTAGGGAACGTATTTCCAAAGTCATTGTCACAAATTATTTTGCTCTCCTCAGGCAACCTTGGCCAGGGCTCATTTGTTAGGCGGCGAGAGAGGTTTTCTGTTGGTACATGATGTAAATGACTGTTAATAATCGACCGAATCGTAATATAGTTGCCATATTCCATGAGTAACTTTCTTATATATGGTTCAAGGGACCAACTTGTTGGACATAATAGATTAATAAACACATACATTTCAATTGGTTTTTGAACAACATGTGGAGTATATATATTAGTAGATGTGTCTGATTGATTAGAGCGAAGTAGCTCTATTTGATTCCAACGCACATCGATTCTCCTTTCTATGATTCTGGTGAATTCATCATATGTTCGGCAGTCATTGATAGTCGTTTAAAAATGATTGTACGATATGGTTCAATTACTTCTACTTCATCCAGTGCTTTTTTTACACAAGATAACCATGCGTCTCTTCTGGAAGGAGTTATTTCAAAAGGTAAGTGTCTCTTGCGTAACATCGGATGTCCTCGCTCCTCGGTGTATAATGAAGGCCCGCCAAGAAATTGAGTTAAGAATAAATATTGCTTTCTAGCAGATTCCTCAAAGTCACCGGGAAATATCGGAATTAAATCTGGATGTGTCTGAATGTATTTGTACATGATGGGAATCATTTGATCCAGTGTATCAGCCCCACCAATTGCTTCGTATAATGAAATGTCTCCTTGCATGCATGTATGCTCCTTGTGACAATTTTTCTTTATTGTAGCAAAAGAATGAGTAAAACAGCAAGCGTTCCGTCTTTTTCATATAAATCTATACATGTATGATAAAATTATTTTAGTTTGCAGATGTAGAAGGTTTATTTGATGGTTACGTTTAATTTATTGAGTGCAAAAATCGCTCGATTTTTGTAATGGGTTCTTGATTCGATAATTGAAATTGCTCGATAATTTGTTGATGTGCATGTTCTCCTTCTCTAAAGCTTGTAGCTTCAATCTCTAACTCGTAATCGATTGTATCTCCATAGGAACTCTCATCCAGAACATACAGCAGTTTGCCTTTTGTATACGTATATCGTTTGGTTGTTAATGAACCAATATATTGAATATCACTTAATGGGATGTTTTGCATGTTAATTCTTCTCCCAACATTTTCTGTACATGTTACATGTTTGTTCATCCATACATGTGCTTCTTGTTTTGAAAGGGAGTCATGTGTTTCAAGAATACCTTCGGGATGAGGTTCTTTGAATGTGGCCGTGTACGAATTGTTGATCTCACGAATACGAAGAGCACATTTATTTTTAATGAATGACTTATGTGTAGTTTCAAAATAATAGTTTGTCTGTACAATCGGTTCATTAGAAAAAGGAAGAGTATCTTTTATTTGGGTAAATTGGTCTTTTGTTAATAAATGTTTAAATTCTATTTCAATTTCTTGTGCCATGTAATATACACGCTCCTATAGGATATTATAATGAATCACTAGGGTGATAGATGCTTATAATAGAGGAAAAACAAACAAAATGTGATATGATAAAATTAAAATACAATTGAAAAGAGTGTCTAAACGTTTCTTCAATAGTTTTGTATGTCTATTATAGGAATAGGAGGGCGATGATGCAATGAATTGGGAAGTGTTTCTTGCACCATATGCTCAAGTTGTCGAAGAACTAAAAATAAAACTCAAAGGAATGCGGAAACAATTTGGCTACGCATCACGTCATTCACCGATTGAATTTATTACCGGAAGGGTAAAACCAATTCGAAGTATTATTGAAAAAGCTGAAAGGAAAGATATTCCTTTTGAAAACATCGAACGTGGTGTGCAAGATATTGCAGGATTACGTATTGTCTGTCAATTTGTTGATGACATATATGCCGTAGTCGAGATGGTAAGGTCTAGAAATGATTTAACAATTGTTGAAGAGAGAGATTACATAAAGAAAAATAAAGAGAGTGGATATAGATCTTATCATTTAATTGTTGAGTATCCAGTTGAAACCATTGATGGGCAGAAGAAAATCATCGCTGAAATTCAAATACGTACATTAGCAATGAACTTTTGGGCGACCAATGAACACTCTCTGAATTATAAATATAAAGGAGAAATCCCAACAGATGTCAAACATCGTTTAAAGCGTGCAGCTGAAGCAGCATTTAAATTAGATGAGGAAATGTCAAAGATTAAACATGAAGTACAAGAAGCGCAACGATTATTTTTTGATATATAAGTTGAAATACATATAAAAGGAGTGGCCGATAATGAAATTTGCAATCGTGTCAAAAGGTGATGACCATTCTAATAAAATCAAGGCAACGATGAAACAATATTTAGTCGATTTTGATTTAATATATGATAAAAAAGAGCCAGAGCTTGTTATTTCTGTTGGTGGTGATGGAACATTGCTAGAGGCATTTCATCGATATGTTCATCGCTTGAAAGAAACGGCTTTTATTGGGGTTCACACGGGACATTTAGGTTTTTATGCCGATTGGATACCAAAAGAACTCGAAAAATTAGTGATAGAAATTGCAAAAA
Organism: Caryophanales bacterium; assembly: GCA_026168805.1. Lineage (GTDB taxonomy): Bacteria > Bacillota > Bacilli > Bacillales > Amphibacillaceae > CALAMD01. The sequence continues at coordinate 12,383 of JAPFDS010000016.1, forward strand.
CGCCATTTCAAGTCGTTGAGTACCCTTTATTGGAAGTTATTATCCGTTCACACTCAGGTGGAGAAGAAGATCGGTTTCTAGCTCTTAATGAAACAATGATTAAAACACCTGAAGGTTCTGTAGTTTTTGATGTTCAAATTAGAGGTGAACATTTTGAGACGTTTCGAGGCGATGGATTATGTATCAGTACGCCATCAGGAAGTACGGCTTATAACAAAGCACTTGGAGGAGCAATTTTACATCCATCACTTGAGGCAATCCAACTAACAGAATTGGCATCCATTAATAACCGCGTATTTCGAACAATTGGCTCACCGCTCATATTACCTAAACATCACACATGCTTGTTAAAGCCTATGGTAGATCGCAGTTTATTCATTGCGATTGATCACTTTACAAATACATATACAAATGTAAAATCGATTCAGTGTCGTGTAGCAAAAGAAAAGATTCGGTTTGCAAGGTTTCGACCATTCCCATTTTGGAATCGTGTTCGAGATGCTTTTGTAGCTGAAGGAGATGCGCATTTGTTGGATGAGCGATCGTTGTAAATGAATTATGTTGTAGAAGATGCTGATCTTCCGTGTACATTAGAAGAATTGTTACAGACAAAATGGCACTTTTCTAAACGGCTCATTCGGCAATTAAAAGCATCGATTGGGAGTGTGCTCATAAATGGTAAGCAAGCAAAAGTCATTACAGAGCTAACGAAAGGCGATTTCATCCAAATACAATTCCCTACAGAAGAAAGAAGTACGCATCTCTCTCCTGAATACATACCTCTTTCGATCATTTATGAGGATGATGATCTCTTAATTCTGAATAAAGAAGCTGGTTTAGCAATGTCTCCATCTGCCAATCATAGCTCGGGAACGTTAGCGAATGGAATTATTTATTACTATGATGTGTGCAATCTTCCATATACTGTACACTTTGTAACGAGACTTGACCGTGATACATCAGGTATTGTTGTCGTTGCTAAACATCGGTATATGCACGCACTTTTACATAAGGAATTAACAAATGGGCAATTGAGACGGTCATATGAGGCAATTGTCCAAGGAGAGATGCCGGATACATCAGGAACAATTGATGAACCAATCGCTCGAAAAGATGATTCAATCGTCCAACGAGTTGTTGATGCTTCAGGACAAAAGGCAATAACCCATTATCATGTGATTGAACAATATGGATTATATTCACATGTCTCTGCTGAGCTGGTGACAGGTCGAACACACCAAATTCGAGTCCATTTTTCTCATATAGGCTATCCATTAGTAGGGGATAGTCTATATGGTGGGAATACGGAGGAAGTACAACAACAAGCCTTACATTGTACGTCCGTGTCAATGATCCACCCCCAAACAAAAGAAAAGTTACTTTTCAAAGCACCACTTCGTAAAGATATGGATGCGTTTTTACACAAACATAAAAAATAGGTTTTACTCAAGAGAAATATACCGCTTGAGTAAAACCTATTTTTATGAGGAAATCATGCTTGAACTTACTCAAACATATACGTTTTCGTTCGAGAATAGATGTTTAATACGATACCCATGGCAAGCATATATGTTAAAACAGAGCTTCCTCCATAGCTTATAAAAGGAAGTGGAACTCCTGTAATTGGTAATAATTGGATAGACATTCCAACGTTTTGGAAGATTTGAAATGCAAATAATCCAATTAAGCCTGTAACAATATAACTTCCATACTGATCATTGCTTTTGAGTGCAATATGTAATAATCGGTAGATTAACAAGAATAGTAGCATTAGTACACCACAAGCACCTAAAAATCCAAATTGTTCTGCAATGGCAGAATAAATCATATCTGTATGATGCTCAGGTACTTCTACTTGCATGTTACTAATACCTTTCCCGTATAATTGGCCTGAACCAATGGCTCGCATCGAACGAATGAGTTGGTAACCTGATTCAAGAAATTCTTCTGGATAGATCCAGCCAAAAAACCGACTTTGCAAATGCCCAAACACTGTTTTTTGGAGAAATTCACCAATCGTATTTGGAAAGAAGAACCAAGCTGCAAACACACCGGTAAGGCTCGCAACACCTGCCAAAATGAACGTGAATAACACGCGCCACTGAATCCCTGAAACTAACACAATGGATCCAGTGATGGCCATCAATACAAGTGTACTTCCTAGGTCCGGTTGAATGACAATGAGCCCCATTGGTGGAGCAGCAGCTGCACCAATTTTAAGAAGTAAAAATAAGTCGGATTTTACAGTTCGAATTTCATTCTTCTCATTATGTTCACTAACGATATGAGCAACAACGAGTGTGAGAATGACTTTAAAATACTCGGCTGGTTGAATATTCATAAACGGTAATTTAATCCCACGGGCAACCTCATTATACGTTTCTATAAGAGCACCAGGGAAATTGAAAAATATCATGAACAGAGGAATCATTCCAATTCCATATACAATCCATGTAATCTTTTTAAATCTGTCATAATCAACGAGCATAACAAGCACGATACCAATAGCTCCGATGGTATAATACATCAACTGTCTTAATGGAAAATTAAATGGATCATATTTTGAAGGTAAGACAGGGGTTAATGTAATTAATGTAAATATACTTGTTAAACAGAGTAAAATAATGATAAAAATTAATATATAATCAATGTTTAATTTTGGTTGTTTTAAGTCTGACATGCGCATGTTCCTAACTTTCTATGTACATAGAATAATGGTAATCTTTATTTTAACATGAAATGTGTATAATAAGTAATGGACTTACAAAATTCCTATGGCTAAGATGTATTTTTATGGTAAATAACGGTACACTTTTTTCATCTACAGTATATAATGTTTGAATATGAATAGTATAATACATTACACTCTATATGAAAAATGTTATTGAATGATATTTTAAAAACTAGGATTAATTATTCATGTGAATGAATTTCATAATTACCAAAATCAGCTATGTCCATACAACATATAGTTTCGAAAGGTTCAACGAAACTATATGTTGAAGTGGCTTAGCAGAAAATACGTATTATGAAATTCATTAATGTACATACAATCGATTTTGTTGGAAAAGGATGTGACTCTGCGATGAATGAAACCATAGAGCAGTGGAACGATTTAGTAATTTTTTTAAGGAATAATGAGATGGAAAAGTTTCGAGAATACTTTTCGTTACTGCATCCATATGATCAAGGGCAATTTTTTATGGAGCAATCATCTGACGACAGACATACCATGTATACGTATTTATCGGCTGAAGAAATAGCAAGTATGTTAGAGCACATGGATTCAGACGAAAGAGTTCCTTATGTGATCGAGATGGATCCTCGATTTGCTGCGATCGTTTTTGAGCAAATGGCCGTTGACGATGCCGTTGATTTGTTAAACAAGCTTGATACCGACAAAATTGCGAGCTACCTAACAATTATGAATCAGGAAGCAGCTAAGGAAATTAAGCATTTGTTGCATTATGAAGAAAAAACTGCTGGAAGCATTATGACAACAAGTTTTGTTGCTTTTTATAAAGATGAGACACTTAAAGAAGTGATGAACGTTTTAAAACAAGAAGCTCCAGCTGCTGAAACCATTTATTATTTATATATTTTAGATGATGATAAAACATTAGTAGGCGTTCTTTCTTTGCGTGACTTAATTGTAGCAGATGAAAGGGTTCAAATAGAAGAAGTGATGAATGAGCAAGTAGTTTCTGTTTCAGCGGGCAAAGATCAAGAAGAAGTTGCGCAAATGATGCGTGATTATAATTTCTTAGCTGTTCCTGTAGTGGATTTTCAAGACCATCTGTTAGGGATCATTACGGCCGATGATATTATGGATGTAATGGATGAAGAGGCCAGCGATGATTATTCTAAACTAGCGGCTGTTTCAGATGAGGAATGATCGAATGATTCGGCAATAGAATCTGCGAAGAAAAGACTTCCATGGCTGATTATTTTGCTTTTTCTAGGCATGTTTACAGCAAGTTTAATAGGAAAGTTTGAGGAAACGTTGGAACAGGTGGCTGTTTTAGCGATATTTATCCCCCTTATTGCTGGAATGGCAGGAAATACAGGAACACAATCGTTAGCAGTTGCTGTACGAGGCATTGCAACGGGAGATTATGGAAAACAAGGGAAGTTTCGTCTGTTATTAAGAGAAGCGACAACCGGATTAATTACTGGATCTGTTTGCGGATTGTTAATAGTAATCATCATTTTTATCTGGAAAGGGCAATTGTTTTTAGGAATATTAGTTGGTATTTCAATTCTGGCAACACTGACGGTAGCAACATTGTCAGGTTCAGTCATTCCAATTTTTATGGATAAAATGAAAATAGACCCTGCGGTTGCGTCAGGCCCGTTCATTACAACAATCAATGATATAATTTCGATATTGATCTATTTTGGTATTGCTACAACGTTTATGCAGTACCTAATTTAATTAATGAATTTCATTCTAATTCTTTAAAAAATGTGTTATTTGTAAGTAGGCAAATAACACATTTTTTGTACTCTTTCATATAATGCACTAGATTGAATTCATTTCACTTCTATGTATTGAAATGGATTATTATATTAATGTGTAAAGGGGCTATTTATCATGGGGAAAGAAGACCGAGCGTTCAAACCATTAATGTTTATTGATCAACCGACGGAAACAAACCCTCCATCATCCATGCAACAAACATATTCAAGTGCTCACAATCATACAAATACGCACGTACAAAAAGATATAAAAAGTGAAAAGAATAAGCCGATCAAGAAAAGAAGGCGGAGACCAAACAGATTCTATATGATTGATGAATCTAATGACGTGGAAGATGCTCAAGAGGATGTAAATATTAAGGAAGAAAGTGACAAAATAGAAGATAAAACATTTGCAGAATTAACGATTGAAGAAAAAGTATTCTATTGTACGACAAGACCTTCCTATTTACCACGAATTATGTGTATGATTAAAACAGAGAAAGAAACAGTCGTTGGAATCATTGGTAAATATGAAGAAGGGATTGTACACATTAGACCACAAAGAAGTCGCAAAATTATTGAATTGCCAGTAGAAGCTATTAAAAATATTCGTATGGTTGGTTTTTAACAAAGAAAAATCACCAAAAATTGGTGATTTTTCTTTGTAGAAATTTAAATAATTATACAGCGTTTATTGCTGGTAAGCATGTTACATGGCAGAAGCATGATAAGTCTACTGTAATACAGACACCAGTTGCTCGTAAATGTTCAGTGTTTTGCGTAAATGGGCACGTTTGATTGACCGATTTACCTAATTCACTTCTATCAACAAGCAGTTCGATGACCGCACAGCAGTCGTCTGTTACCTTTTTTACTCGGAAGTAAAAGCTAGATACTTTTGTTTTTATATTGCGCGGGTAAGCACCATATCCTTTGAACGGCTCACATGTTGACGAGCAATACAGTAGTAAAGGTACAGTATCAAGACCTGGTCCTGCATCTTGTGTGCCTAATAAATCGTTAATGGACTGCTCACAACCTGTATCACAGCAATCATCTGCTATATTGTCTTGAACACCTGCAATTTCTTTGAGAATTTTACAAACACAATTTCCACCATGATGATCTTTTCCACAACTCATAAATGAATACCCCTTTCCATTTCGTATTGACTTATCTCAGTCACTAATAGAATATGATGGGGACATATGATTGTGTAGGCATGTAACATCTATTGAAGCTACTTTATTTTTCAAGTGCTCAACATACATCTAAGAGGATTCCATTTGAGAGGTTTTCTTAATTTTCTTGTTGTAATGTTTTTCTTTTATTTTAAAATAAGGAAGAACAAATAGTTGCTTATCTTTATATTCAGCAAAAAACACTTCATATATATGATCGATATATTGCTTGTGAACCTGCTCTTCAACCCATTCACGTGTGATTCCTGCTTCAGCTAAATTATCTTCAATTAATTCGCCATCGGTTATAATAGTCATTGCTATCTCGGGTTTCTTTTGTTTCACTTGAAGGTCAGATACTGTTGGTGTTTGAAAAGCAGCCTTTTTTAATACGGACACATCGCCATTCGTTTCTAACACAGCATATTCAACTTCTTGCACTGAAAAAACGTCTTTCATTCGAAGTAAATGTTGGATTTCTTCTACATCAATTTTGTTTTTTCGCATTTCTTCATACACAAATTTACCCTCGTGAATAATCATGGATGGTTTTCCTTCCAGAAGAAAGCGGGATCCTTTGTATTTTTGGGTAATCATTTCGACAATATAAAGGAGACTCCCCCATAAAAATATGACATATGCAATATCAAGAACGCCAGCTTTATCATCAAACAAAGCATTTCCGACTAACTCCCCTAGAACAAGTGCTGCAATAAAATCAAAAGCTGTTAATTGAGAAATTTGGGTTTTTCCTAAAATTTTTGTAAGTACAAAAAGGGCAACAAAACCAAATATTGTTTCGTACAACATAGGTAACATATTATCCATTCGCACATATCTCCCTATTAATCATTTTATAGTTAGATTGTCCGAATGTGTCAATGTCATGCATGGACAAATTAAAAACAGTAGGTTCTTTTATATAAAAGAACCTACTGTTTATAGTTGTTTTTCCATGGCTACGTGAGAAATACCTGCATCCATAAATGGTTCTGATGTTACGTGGTAGCCGAGTCGTTTATAAAATTCTGTTGCATGTGTTTGTGCATGTAACTTAGCGATGTGCACATTTTTGTGTTTGATTGTCTTTTCCATCTTTTGTATCATTTGGGATCCAATGGATTGTCCACGATAATCCTTCAGAACACATATACGTTCCAATTTACCCGCATGGTCTGTAAACCTGATACGACTTGCAGCAATTGGTTCACCTGCAGAAGAATAACAAACAAAGTGAATCGCTTCATCATCATGTGCATCGAGTTCAATTTCTTTTGGAACTCCTTGTTCATGAACAAAAACTGTAAAACGAATGGAAAAGGCATCCTGTTTTTCTTTGGTAGTTTGTACGAGTTGAATATTCACACATGTTCCTTTCCGAAAACGAATGTTTCATATACGGTCCATTGTCCATTTTCAAGTTGGTACAGGAGTTGGAAACGATCGATTTCTTCTTCAAATTGTATTTCTTTCATTCGTAAAGAGCTATACACGTCCGAATATTCCTCTGACACAAGTTCTTGTGCAATCGTTATGTGAGGAACGAAGGAATGTTTTTGCTCGTCTGTGAAAAAGTCTTTATGGAGTTGATCATGTAAGTTTGTTAATGTTTCGGTCGGTTCAACTTTAAAATAAATGGTATTTGTAACAGGAGCAAAAGAACTTACCTTATTAATTTGTAATGGAAAAGGCTCTGTTTCATTTGCAATGATCTTTAGTTGCTGAATTATTTCTTCAAGTTTATTCTCATCCATTTCAAAAGGATCTTTTAGTGTCAAGTGTGGTGGAATGTGTGCGTAACTAGAATCATAACGCTTTCGATATTGATTGGCTTCATTTTGTATTTCTCTTGAAGGAAAAATAGCTATACCATACCTCGTCATACATATTACCTCCTATTTATTGGCTTCATTCGATACAATTATATTCCGATCGATCAATAGTGAAAACGATTTATAATTGTTTTCAGTATAACAAATAAATCAAGGAGAGACTATGTTTTTCGAATACTAAAATCGAATCAACAGAATTTCAACATTGTAGCATAAATCCCGATTTTGAAAGGTATCTACTAATATAAAATTGTCATTAACGCGCGTTTTAAATCCTTTTGCCAATATTTCCACGTATGAATTCCACCTTCAATTTCGTGATACGTGTAAGTAGTGTCTCTCTTCGTTAATTGGTCATGCAATGTACGATTTGGGCTAACGAAATCAACTTTGTCTCCTTTAGTTGTAGGAACTTCGGTTTCGTCCGTTCCAATTGTATGATACATTTCAATTGCGTCTAACTTTTTAGCTTCTTCAACAAGTGATAAAACAGAATCATCCACTAATGGAGACTGCATGATCACTTTTCCAAATGTATGTGGATATTTTATGGCTGTTAGTAATGCAATGGTGCCAGCTAAAGAATCGCCCATTAAAGCTCTGGATTGACTTAATTGATACGTCGGTAATAAATCATCCAAAAATGAAACAACTTCAAATGCAAGAAATTTCATATAGGCGTTGAATTGCTCTCCATCTGGATGATATTTTTTTAAACGATCGAATCGATCAATATAATGAATTCCTACGAATACAGTATCCGTAATTTCTACATCTTCATGTAACTCATCGCTTAACGTAGCTAATCGACCCATTTGATAATAATCGTCTCCATCTTGCATAATACAAATATGATATTTATACATGGGAGAAAAAGCAGGTGGTTGATATATTTTTAATACCATTTCTTCATCTAAATAAGAGCTCTTGATTGTTTTTTCAATCATCGTTCCTTTTCTTCTAGCCATTGATTATTCCTCATTTCATCATAAAAAATTCTTTAGTTAATGAATTTTATAATTCGTATTTTCTGCTAAGCCACTTCAACATGTGATTTCGTTGAACCTTTCGAAACTACATGTTGTTCCATAGCTAATTTTGGTAATTATGAAATTCATTCTAGTAAAACCGTATCATGGAATGGTCTTAAATGGTAGAAGAACCCCTATTATGAAAGAGGGGTTCCTGTTACTTCTTTCATTTGACCACTAAATAAATTGTAATACGCTCCACGAGCTTCAATTAATTCGTCATGACTTCCACTTTCAATAACTTTTCCATGTTCGAGCATAATAATTAAGTCAGCTTCTTGAATGGTGTTGAGTCGATGAGCAATAACAAAGCTTGTCCTACCGTCCATTAATCGGCCTAATGCTTCTTGAATCGCCATCTCAGTAATCGTATCAATATTAGAAGTAGCTTCGTCTAATACTAAAATAGATGGATCTTTAATAAGAGCCCGGGCAATGGTAATAAGTTGGCGCTGTCCCTGGCTAATTCCGCTACCGTTTTGGTCAAGTATCGTATGATAGCCTTGAGGAAGTTCATTAATAAATGTATGCGCATTTGCATCTTTAGCAGCTTGCACAACTTCTTCATCCGTAGCATCTAATCGGCCATAACGTATGTTATCTTGGATGGTTCCTTGAAATAAATAGGAGTCTTGTAAGACAAATCCCATATGTTGTCGCAAACTATCACGCGTTATGTTTTTTATCGGTGTCCCATCTAAACGTATTTCACCAGCATCATAGTTATAAAACCTGGAAATCAAATTAATGATTGTCGATTTTCCAGCACCTGTATGACCTACGAAAGCCACTGTTTTTCCTGATTCTGCTACAAAAGAGATATCATCAATCGTTCGTTGTTCTTCATAAGCAAACGAGACATGGTCAAATTCAATATGACCGTTCGTCGACTCAACGACTTGTGCATTTGTTTCATCGCTTTCTTCCTGTTCTTCATCAATGACTTGAAATACACGCTCCGCTCCAGCGATCGCCGAAAGAAGGACGTTGAATTGATTCGATAATTCATTCAGTGGTCGCGTAAACTGCCTTGCATATTCTGTGAAAATGACAATAACTCCAATCGTAACGACAGGATCTTCTCTGATTGCAAGCAACCCTCCAACTAATGCTATGAGAGCAAAACTAAAGTAGTTCAGCGTATTCATAACTTTAGGAATTAAACCAGAAATGGTCATTGACCAAAAACCAGTTCGTCTTAATGCTTGGTTCTTTTCTTCAAAATCACGAATAACACGTTCTTCTTGGGAAAATGTTTTAACGATATGCTGTCCTGAGACAATTTCTTCAACATACCCATTAATATCTGCTAGATTCTGTTGTTGAATTTTATAAAGCGGACCTGTCCGACTCGTAATCCAGCGCATTGCAAAGAAGAGTAGTGGAACAATTGTCATGGTGATTAATGTTAATAGGGGACTTAATAATAACATGACTGTTAACGTCCCAACCAAAGTAATCACACTTGTGAACACTTGAATGACAGATTGATTCAAAGTGTTATTAATATTATCAATATCATTTGTCACACGACTCATTAATTCTCCATGTTGACGCTTGTCAAAATATGAAATGGGCAGACGGTGAAATTGTTTGAATAACGACCTACGCAAAGAGAAAACGGTATTCTGGGCAATTCCAACCATCCAAAAATTTTGCAAAAACAGTGCAAGTGAATGAAATAAATAAATAAACACTAAACCGATGAGTAATGTTCCTAATCCGTCAGCGGTTTTTGTATCGATAAAGTTATCTACAGCCGTACCAACTAAATATGGCCCTAATAATCCAAGACCCGAACTAATGATAACCATGAAAACAATGAGAGCGAGCTTTCCTTTTTCTCTTGTTAAGTAAGACCAAACTCGTGTAATCGTTTTCCAAGCGTTGCCTTTTGGCCGATCTGGATCATCTTTAGGTGCGTTCAAATGAAGTGGAATTTTTTCATATTGAAAAGGTTGTTTAAAGTGATTTGTTTTCATGTGTAAACTCCTTTCCAAACTGTGATTCAACGATCTTTCTATATAAATCAGATGTTTCATATAATTCTTCGTGGGTACCAAGCCCTACTACGGATCCTTTGTCAAGTAACAAAATACGATCTGCTCGCATAGCAGTAGATACTTTTTGTGTAATAATTAATGTCGTGCACTGATCTTCTTCTATGGCCTCTAGTAAATGCATTTCTGTTTCAACATCTAATGCACTTGTACTATCATCTAACATTAAAATCTGTGGTTCACGTACGAGAGCTCGTGCAATCGATAATCTTTGTTGCTGCCCTCCTGATAAGTTAACGCCACGCTGTCCAATTATAGTGTCATATTGTTTAGGTAGTTGCATAATAGTGTCATGGATTTGAGCTTTCTTAGCAGCTTTTATAATTTCTACCTCTGATGCATGTTCTTTACCCCAGGCAATATTCGATCGAACAGAACCACTAAATAAAAGAGGGTTTTGGGGAACGTAGCCAATATTATTTCGAATATATTCTAAAGAATATGCAGAAAGTGGCTGGTCATCTATATATATTTCTCCACTATTTGGCTGGTATAATCTAGGAATTAACTGGAATAAAGTTGTTTTTCCTGCACCAGTTGCTCCCATAATCGCCAGTCTTTCTTTCGGATAAACAGAGAATGAAATGTCATGTAAGATGTGTTCGCTATTCTTTTTATACGTAAAATCCACATGATTAAATGCAATTTTTCCTTTTGTAATTTCATTTTCTGGATGACTGTCTAACACATCGAATTCCTCAATATTTACATTGAACAAAGCAGCTAAGCGAGTCGAAGATGCTTGTGCTCTTGACAGCCCCATGGTAATAAATGTGAACATGGAAATCGCCATAGAGATACGTAATGCATAATTTACAATTGCAACAACATCCCCGACATCCGTTTCTCCAGCAAGAGATTGGATGTTACCAAACCATAAAATAGAAATGAGACTCATGTTCATAATAAATATGAGAACAGGAGTAGATGCTTCTACAAAACGGAAGGTAGATCGGGTCATATCGGCAAGTCCTTTATTTGCTTTAGAAAATCTACTTTCTTCATATGTACGGCGTAAAAATGCTTTAATAAGACGCATGTTCGCCAAATTTTCTTGCATCACTCTGTTGACGAGATCTACTTTTGATTGAACTTTCCGGAACATAGCGGTAGATCTTCTCAATACCCAAAATATAAACGAAACAAGTAGTGGAACCGTAATTAAGAAAATGAGAGCGAGCTTAAAGTTAACAATAAATGACATAATCACTCCACCAATGACTAGGAGAGGAGCGCGAACCATTACTCGAAGCGCCATGAAAAGTGTTTGCTGGACTTGACGCACATCATTTGTAAAACGGGTTACAATGGACGATGTTGGAAATCGTTGTAAATTTCTGAACGAAAAATCTTGTATTTTTCGAAACAATTTTTCCCGTAAATCAAACGCAAAACTGACACTAATATGTGCTGAGTAAAAGGAGTTGAATATTCCAGCAATTAAGGCGAAAAGGGACATGCCAACCATAATACTCCCCCAAAAGATAATGTAATCGATGTCATGTCCTTTCACACCAATATTGATCATTTTCCCTAGCAGAAAAGGAAGTAACAGTTCAATAATAAGTTCGATAAATGTTAACGTATATGCAAGTACAATTGGTAATTTGTAAGGTTTTAAAAATGATAATACTGTACGCACGATATTCCTCCAATGCTATTTTATTACGAAAAGCGAAACAGTTATCATCCTATTATAAGATGAAACATTGTAATTTTCAAAATATAACGCTTTCATAAGAAAAAATTAATATAAGAAAATAACACGCAAAGCACAGACTCCTTTGCGTGTTCATGTGTGAAACCAACTATTTATTCCTCTAAATATACGTCTTGTAATTTTAGTATTGCAGTAGGATCTTGTTTTAATCCATTGACTTCCTTACGAATACCTAACAAATGATCCTGATGGTGTAGGTAAATCATCGGAGCTATATCAACAAGTAATTCTTGCACATCACTATAAATCTCTAAACGTTTTTCTGGATCAGGTGTTTGACGACCTTCGTCGAGCAGTTGATCGACTTCTTCATTATCAATGTACGTACGATTTCCTGGTTCCCCAAAGTTTTTAGAATGAAACGGAGCGTACATTGCGTAATCAGCATCCATTGTAGGTGTTGACCATCCTAGAACAAACATTTCATGCTCGCCATTAGCTGTTTTTTCAAGGTATGCACCCCACTCAAGTTCTTCTATTTTTAAATCAATACCTACTTCTTCTAATTGGGATTGAACGTTTATTGCCGTATCTGTTCTTTCCCGATCATCCCACGTCCAAATGGTAGATGAGAATCCATCTGGATAACCCGCTTCTGCTAATAATTCTTTTGCTTTTTCAACATCGTATTCTAATCCAGAAACATCTTCATCAAAACCAAAAATATCTGGAGCAATTGGACCAATTGCTTCGACTCCAAGTCCTTCATAAATACCATTTAGTACTTGTGTCTTATCTATAGCCATGGAAACCGCTTGGCGTACCTTTACATCATCATAAGGTTCTTTTTGCATGTTAAACCCAACGTATGACAAACTAGCACTTGGCTGGGTATTAATATATGCGTTATCCAATTGTTCAATTCGTTCGACGTCTGATGGGCTTAATGGATCTGATATGTGAGAATCGCCCGTTTCTAATTCTGCCACACGTGTTAAATCCTCTGAAATAAATTTGTATAACACAGAGTCAAGATGGGCATTTTCTCCCCAATAATCATCATTTTTTACGAGACGAAGAGATTCACCAGGTTTCCATTCATCAAATATAAAGTATCCAGTGCCTATTGGATTTTCATTAATGACGGAACTAGGTTCACGACCATCTTCCATTGCAGCATAATCATCTTCAATGACTGAGATTGCGACCATTCCTCCACCACTATGGGCCAAGTGCGCAGGAAGTGGGGCAAAAGGATATTCCGTTTTTATGTGAACTGTATACGTATCAACGACTTCTATATCTGTTACCATTTCATATAAGAAAGCACGAGGGGACGCGACTTTTTCATCGATTACTCGTTCGATATTTGCTTTGACAACTTCTGCATTAAAATCGGATCCGTCATGAAATGTAATATTTTCTTTCAGTTTAAATTCCCAAATATCATCCTCAATTGCTTCAAAGCTTTCGGCCAACAAAGGTTGGATATTCAAATCGTCATCAAAGTAGGTCAACGTTTCATAAATATTTTCTTGCACATCACTTGAGGGAGTATCATTTGAACCTGCTGGATCTAAAGAAATAAGTTCATCTGCTTTAGCGATGACAAGTTCCCCACCATCCTTCGATCCTGCTGTTTCATCGTTTTTATCGTTCTCTGAAGGGGTGTCTTCAGAATTATCCTCTGTTCCTGGTTCGCTTGCACAAGCTATGAGTCCAATACTTACAATAAAAATGAATAACGTAAATAAAACTAATTTTTTGAAAGTTGTCTTCATGTGTATCCTCCTAATGTGTTTTTTATAAAGTATTCAATTAATATACCCCAAAGCGTTTCGTTATACAATGAAATTGTTGTTAAATTAAAAAAGTTATGAATATAATGATGCTTGTACATGAGTTATTTTGTTTTGCTATACTAAAGAGGTAGGAAGAAATGAGGGAAACGTTGTGTTTAAAACAATTGGAGTTTTAGCGCATGTGGACGCTGGAAAAACAACATTTACGGAACATGTACTTTATCATGCGAACGCTTTAAGAGAAACAGGTCGTGTAGATCATCAAAACTCTTTTTTAGATAGCCATACACTTGAAAAAGAACGAGGTATTACTGTATTTTCAGATCAAGCTTCGTTTAAGTGGAACGATACTATTTATACAATTGTCGATACTCCAGGGCATATTGATTTCTCACCAGAAATGGAACGATCGATTCAAATAATGGATGTAGCAATTTTAATGGTTAGTGCTGTTGATGGTATACAAGGTCACACAGAAACAGTGTGGAACCTCTTGCGAAAGCATCATGTTCCAACCTGTATATTTATCAATAAAACAGACCGTGCGGAAGCAGACATTTCTTCGGTATATGAATCGCTACAATCTGAATTATCGAGCGAGCTATTTCATTTATCTTGGATGGATCAAGAAGGGAGATTAGACGAAGAAGGGATCGAATGGATTGCAGAACGAGATGAGGATGTATTACATACATATGTAGAATCAGGATACAATCAAACGATGTGGTTAGAAGCAATGAGAACCTTACTGCAGCGAGAAGAAATATTTATCTGTGGTGAAGGTTCAACTTTAAAAGATGTTGGAGTCCAGGAGTATATGGATAAATTAGACATGTTAATTGAAACGTTTTTTAACGATCAAGGGCCTTTCACAGGTCGTGTTTATAAAATACGACATGATGAACACGGTAATCGCCAAACATACATCAAGGCGCTATCTGGAGTTTTACATGTGCGAGATGAAATTGAAGATGACAATAATCAAGTGAAAAAAATAACACAAATCATGTCCATTCAAGGGAATACGTTAAAACCTGTACAATCGATCTCTGCTGGAGAATTATTTGCTGTTACAGGGCTTTCAAATTACAAAGCAGGAGACAAGATAGGCGAAAATGAGAAAGGGCAATCGTTTGACGTTATCCCGGCATTAAAAGCAAAGGTAAATCATGATTCCTCGGTACATACAAAAGAATTATTGCAATCATTTCGTTTATTGGATGCAGAGGAGCCTTCATTGCATGTTGAATGGGATGAGCATTTTCAAGTAATATATGTGCGAGTGATGGGTGTTATTCAACTTGAAATATTAGAAAAGATTGTATGTGATAGATTTGGTTACAAGGTTTCTTTTGGTGAGCCAGAAATATTATATAAGGAAACCATACAATCAGAAGTAATTGGTTATGGACATTTTGAGCCACTGGGACATTATGCGGAAGTCCATCTTAAAATCGAGCCTGCAGAGAACGGTAGCGGCGTTTCATTTGAATCCATATGCCACCCAAACGAACTATCTGTCAGCTATCAAAATGTAGTTGGACAATATGTACTTGAAAAAGACCATCGTGGCTTATTAACAGGCTCGTCTTTAACAGATGTTTCATGCACACTTCTGATTGGGCGATCTCACCAAGAACATACCGCTGGTGGGGACTTCAAAGAAGCCGTACATCGAGCCATTAGACAGGGATTAGAAAAAGCAAAAAACGTATTGCTAGAACCGTACTATGAATTTTCTATCAAAGTAAATCAAGATTTAATGGGACAGATATTAAATGACATTCAACAAGCGAGTGGAACATTTGAGACGCCTGTTACTGTGGGAGAACGTGTTCATATTACTGGCAGAGTCCCAGTCGCAACCTTTATGGATTACCCATTAAAATTTGCGTCTCTAACAGGAGGTAGAGGTGTCCTAACGCTTGTATTTGGAGGATATGATAAGTGTCATAATGAGCAAGAAGTGGTTGAAAGGATTGCTTATAATAAAGATGCAGATCCTCTGTACACTTCATCATCTATTTTTTGTGCAAAAGGAAAAGGATATTCAGTCGCGTGGGACAAGGCTGAAGCGCATATGCATTGTTTATAATGCATTCTATAAAAAGACAATCGAAGCGGTATTTTGATGATCTCTTTTAATTCCTCCAAAGGTTCGAACGTGATGTAGATTATCTGTTTGCCTTAAGAAAATTATGTATGTATACTTTTGTCAATATGTTTTGAATGTGTGGAAACTTTAAGGAGGTTAAAAAAATGGCGACGATTGACGATTTTTTAAAACTTGATGTACGCGTTGGAACTGTATTAAAAGCTGCTCCATTGAAAAACGCGCACAAACCTGCAATTACATTAGAAATTGATTTTGGAGAGGTAGGTATAAAGCATTCATCTGCTCAAATTACGAAAAAATATACACCAGAAAAATTAATCGGGAAGCAAGTTGTTGCAATTGTAAACTTCCCACCTAGAAAGATTGCCGGGTTTACGTCCGAAGTCCTTGTGTTGGGAGGAGTAGAGGGAGAAGAGGTGACGCTTCTATCTCCAGATGAACACATACCAAACGGTACACCTGTATCTTAAAAGTACACAAAAAAACATACACAAAAACATTTTAAATCGCTAGGCGAATGGATTTCACTAAAATGTTTGTTGTGTATGTTCACTGTTCAATATTTTTCAGGCATTTTTAGATATATCGGTCCCATATATAACCGACAATTCCAACGCCTAAGGCAGGAAGAACCCATCCTAAACCACTTTCATACAACGGAAATATACGTAGAATAGAGTCGATCAAATGTATATGAACGTTTAATGCATCTAACACACTAGATATCGCGAAAACAGACGTAACTATCATTGAAAAAACAACCATCTTTTTGCTTTCACCAAAGAAGTACTGAAATAACGTTAATAGGATTAAAACAATTGTAAACGGGTAAATAAATACGAGTAGCGGAGTTGCAATGGATAAAATGGTATCTAATCCTAAATTTGTAATGAGTAAGCCAATGACAACGAACAATCGTACAAGAATTTTATAAGAAAGATTCGGAAGTATACTGTGAAAGAAACTAGCACATGCATTTGTTAATCCTACACAAGTCGTTAAGCATGCTAATAAAACAATGGAACCAAATAGTATATTTCCACTATTGGTAAACAGTTGCTCAGAAGCTAACACAAGTATATCCGCACCATTATCGACCGGAGTGTCATATGTTAGTGCTCGTCCAATCCAGCTAAGTGATAAGTATACAAGGGTCAGACCAGTAGCAGCAATGATACCAGCGTAGGTAGTTCCGCGTATCACATCTCTTTTTTGAACGACACCTAAGTCTTTCAATCCATTCACAACAACAATTCCGAAAGCCAATGCAGCGATTGCGTCCATCGTGTAATATCCTTCTAAAAAACCACTAATAAATGGCGTTGATTGGAAATCTGCAGTTGCTGACTTTCCTTGATAACGCAAGGATATAAACGCTTTACCAAAAAGAATGGCTAACACGATTAATAATGCAGGGGTAAGAATTTGCCCAATGCGGTCAATCATCTTTTTGGGATCAACACTTAAATAATACGTGAAGCCAAAAAACAACACCGTGAATAAAAGCAAAGACCAACCATTCTCCACATGAAATACCTGAACAAATCCCAATTCATAAGCAACACTTGCTGCACGAGGTATTCCATACATTGCACCAATCGATAAGTAAATAACAATGGTAAAAATCATTCCAAAAACAGGGTGCACACGCTGGCCAATTTCTAGTAATCCGTTATTTGATAATGATACAGATAAAACAGCTAACAGCGGAATAAACACAGCTGATAAAATAAAACCTAAAATGGCAGGAACAAAAGAATCTCCTGCTTCCATCCCTAAAAAAGGCGGGAAAATTAAATTGCCTGCACCAAAAAATAATGAAAACAGCATAAACCCTAAAAATAAGATGTTTTTCTTGCTCATGATGGTCCTCCTAGTTGCTTTTTTCACATTAAAAAACTCGCCCCCTAGAGTGGGACGAGTGTATGCTCATAGAATCGCTTATATTTCAATCGTTACGAAATTGGTTCTACGCGTTAAAACATCCACATAATAAACGTTCCATTACAATGAACGAATTTTACTTTAACATGGTTTATATTTTCAGTCAATTTGTAAAGTGAGTAAAGGAAATTTTTTTATTCAACAGCAAATTCATACATAATCAATTGTTCCTTATCCGTCTTATCTACTAAATCACCTTTTAAATTTTCTCCTTTTTCTCCATAAAGTTCCTCAACCTCAATGGACCTACTAATTCTAGAGGTAATGACGATATGGATATCCGCATCATCCACATCTGGCCTAGGAATTTGGAAACGAAAAGATCCGTCAGGCATAACAGTTGTACTACTTCGATAACCCGCAACTTCATATCCAGGTATTTCGATGGCTACTTTAATACCTGTAAGTTCAGCTAAATTACTATTCATCGTAATATCATAGTAGTCATCCTTAATGTCGACGTGTTCTTCTTCCATCCAAACTTCCAAATCTTGATAATCCTCAGGTTCTTCCCAGTGCTTTTTTTCAAATGATGCTTTTTCACCTGCATCGAATTCTATATATGCATAAGCAATGGCAGCTGTACGAGTTCGTTTAGCATCTGTTACTTTATGTGTAAACGGTCCAGTTATATGTTCGCCTTCAGCACCGTAAGTGTCTTGGAATTCTTTATTGTCCGTTTTGTGTGGGATAAATTGCACCTGTACTTCCATTGGTTCACCATTGAATTCATCTTTGTCAACATCCATTTCAAAGTCGAATTCTCCATCAGCATTTACTTCTGTATCTACTCTCCAAGAAGAGTTTTCCGTACCATACTGAAATATTCGAAGTTGTACGTTTGCTCCTTCAGGTAAATTTGACTGTCCTTTAACAGTAAATGTTTCATCAAACGCTACTTCACCATCAAATCTTACTTCTAATTCACTATTGCTGGATGAATTTTCGTTACTAGGTTCATCTGCTGAAATTGCACCGCTAATATTCTCTAAAAATTCCATGACTAATTCTTCGTACTTATCAGTTGAATTTAGTGGCTGATTATGAAACAATTCTGAATCAGCTTCCTCAAATGCGTCATACTCTTCGGCAATTTCTTTTAATTGTTCTTCATAAGTTTGTTGCTTTTCATTATACTGCTCATTTAAGTTATCTAGTTTTTTTAGTTCTGGCTCTAAATATAATTCATTTATATCTTTTTGATCCATTATATCTGTGAAGATTATATCGAGTAAGATATATATTTCTTCACTGTAATTTGTAACTGCTTCAATCTGATTGTTGAAATCAATTAAATCATCTTCTGTCAAATCAGCCTCGGATAAAATTTTAGTTAATGCTTCGTGTGCTGGTAATATATCGTCATTTAACACATCAATGGCTCTTTCTGGTTCAGATGATGTAACCGCCACTATAAGGTCCTCAACTGATTCAACTATGTCTTGGCTTTCCTCAGTAACGTCGTTAAATATATCGTTATAATACGTTTCTGCTTCTTTTGAAGCGTTATTACAACTAACTAATACAAACAATAAGGGAATAAGTATAACCATGCAGAATTTTTTATTAAACAAGCGTATCTCTCCTCATATCATATGTTTACATGAACAGTGTTTTTCAAAATATCATATGAGTTATATCTTAATTTAATAGAAAATTTTAAGCAAGAGAAGATAAAATAAAGTAGTTCCCACACTATACATCTGCATCTTCGGGCTCGTTTTTGGGTCGAATGACAGCTAGTGCCAAAATGGCTGCAATAATAGCAACTCCCGCGGTAGATAAGAAAAGAACTTTGTGAGAATATTTAATGATAATCGCGAATAAAGGTGGTCCTGAAGCCACACCAATAAATCGCATGCTACTATAAATAGAGCTAACGGTACCGCGTCTTTCCTTATCAACACCCGCGGTAATAAATGTATCCAAGCAGGGGAGGGATACACCGATACCAATTCCACTTAACACTAACCCACCAATGATCAAGAGAATATTTTCAAAAAAACTGATGAAAAAAATGGCAGAAGATAGCAATAAACATCCGGAAAATGTAATCCATTTCATGAAAACTTTATTTTCTCCGATGTTTTTACCGGTAATAAAAGAAGACAAAGATAGTGCAAGGAGAGGAACTGCCAAAATCAATCCTTTTATAATGCCGGTTTGTTGGTAATCTTCTTCAAGAAGAGTAGATAAATGAAAGAGTACACCAAATAACACATACATTTGGAGACCACCAATAGCGAAGGTAGCGTACAACCACCTTCCTTTTTCAACAAAAACCTCTTTAATACTTATGAAAAACTCTTTCAGAGGTACAGAATCTTCTTCATCTTGTTTTGGTACTTTTAATAAGAAAATAACCAAAATAAGTGAAGCAACACTAAAAGCAGGAATCGATAATAGTGGTGTATACCATGTAATCATTGCTAAAGCTGCTCCTACGATAGGACTTAAAACTTTACCGACCGTATTAGATGTCTCGACAATACCTAGGCCAGTGCTCACTTCTTTATCATCTTTATACATGTCACCTATGAGAGGGAGAACGACAGGAAAGGTACCTGAAGCGCCAATTCCTTGAATAACTCTACCAATAAGAATTAAAACAAAAGCTTGATCTAGTAGCATTGCAGCCAATCCACTAATGAGTCCACCAATAGCTGTGATTATTAAACTGGGGATAATAATCTTTTTCCGTCCGAATCGATCGGATAAATAACCAGCAACTGGAATGAGGAAAATTGCAACAACGGAATATATCGTAATAATTAAACTTGATTGAAATGAACTAATGTCCAGTTTTCGTTCCATTGTTGGCAAAACCGGTATGAGCATGGAGTTTCCTAATGTCATTACTAAAGGTACAGAGGCAATTGAAAATAAATCTAATGTCTTTTTGTCATTCATAATGCTCGTTCTCCTAATTTTTATATTTTATATTTTTTGATAGCACTATAAGATTGCCCTGTTGTGAAAGCAATATACGTTTATGTATGTTTTAAATAATGTACATTGATCATACGATAAAACGCTTAGCGTGGTTGACTAATCCGTTTTCTACTACTAAACTATAAATATACTGAATACTTATAATTAACGGAACGTTTATCTCTAGAGAGGGAGGGGTTGACTTGAAAGAGTTAGAACATGTAATCGTTCACATGAATGGCAAAGAATATTTAGCTGAAGAAGGACAGAACTTATTAGAATTCATTAATACAACGGAAGAGAAGGTCCCACAAATCTGTTACAATGAGTCACTTGGACCTGTCCAAACATGTGATACGTGTATTGTTGAAGTGAACGGAAAATTAGTGAGAGCATGTGGCACAACTGTAGAAACGACAATGGAAGTTAACACCGAAGCCGAAGCGGTTCATTCTGCGCAAAAGGAATCGTTAGATACGATTTTAGAAAACCATGAATTATATTGTACGGTATGTGATTTTAACAATGGTAATTGTAGTATTCATAATACAGTCTCAGAATTTGGTTTAGCAGAACAGTCTAGGCCATTTAAGCCAACAGAATATGAAGTTGACAATTCAGGGTCCTTTTATAGGTATGACCCAGATCAGTGTATATTATGTGGACTTTGTGTTGAGGTATGTCAAGATGTCCAAGTAAATGAAACGTTATTAATTGACTGGGATTTAGAAAGACCTCGAGTCGTTTGGGATGGTGGAGTAGCTATTGATGAATCTTCATGTGTGAGCTGTGGACAATGTGTAACCGTTTGTCCATGTAACGCTTTAATGGAAAATACAATGCTTGGTGAAGCGGGATACATGACGGATCAAGAGCCAGGTATGTTGCGTTCGATGATTGAATTAACTAAAAAGGCTGAGTCAGACAATGGACCTTTAATGGCTATATCAGACACAGAAGCAGCAATGCGAGAAGAGCGCATTGAAAAAACGAAAACAGTTTGTACGTATTGCGGTGTCGGATGTACATTTGATGTGTGGACGAAAGATAGAGAAGTCATTAAAGTTCAACCACAGCACGAATCACCAGCGAACGGTATATCATCATGTATAAAAGGGAAGTTTGGTTGGGATTACGTTAATTCTGATGAACGGCTGACAAAACCATTAATTCGTGAAGGTGATTCTTTTGTAGAAGTTGAATGGGATGAAGCATTAACGTACGTAGCAGATCGCTTTAATGAGATTAAAGAAGACAAGGGCTCAGATTCTCTTGGGTTTATCTCATCTTCCAAAGCGACCAATGAAGAATCTTTCTTAATGCAAAAGCTTGCACGACAAATAATCGGTACAAATAATGTGGATAACTGCTCCCGCTATTGTCAAACACCAGCTACTCAAGGCTTATTCCGAACGGTAGGACATGGTGGAGATTCAGGTTCCATCGATGATATTGGCGATGCAGAAATGGTGATGATTATCGGTTCGAATACTGCCGAGGCTCATCCAGTAATCGCTTCAAGAATTAAACGCTCACAAAAGTTATTTGGTCAAAAACTGTATGTTTTTGATTTACGCAAGAATGAAATGGGCGAACGTGCAGATAAGTTTTTCTCACCTAAGAGCGGAACAGATCTAGTATGGCTATCTGCCGTAACGAAGTATATTATTGATCAAGGGTGGGAAGACAAAGCCTTTATCGATGAATGGGTTAACGGATTTGAAGAGTATAAAGAAAGTTTGAGTAAATTCACTTTAGACTATGCTGAAGAACTAACAGGTATCTCAAAAGAAGAGTTAATCGGTATTGCTGAAGAGATTCATAGTGTGGATAAGCTTTCTATTTGCTGGGCAATGGGTGTAACACAGCATCAACTTGGAAGTGATACAAGTACAGCTATATCAAACTTATTATTAGTTACAGGGAACTATATGAGAAATGGAACAGGTGCTTATCCTCTCCGTGGACATAACAACGTACAAGGCTGTAGTGATTTTGGTAGTTTACCTAACTTCTTCCCAGGCTATGAGCATGTTGATAACGACGAAGTTCGTGCACGATATGAAAAAACATGGGGGACAGAGCTTTCTGTAAGTCCTGGAAAAGATAACCACGAGATGATTGGTGCGATTCATGAAGGTGAACTAACGTCTTTGTTTATCCTTGGTGAAGAAACAGGACTCGTTGATGCGAATATTAACTATGTAACAGCAGCATTTGAAAAATTAGACTTTATGGTCGTTCAAGATTTATTTTTAACAAGGACAGCTGAATTTGCAGATGTCATTTTACCAGCAGCTCCAAGTTTGGAGAAGGATGGGACATTTACAAATACAGAACGAAGAATTCAGCGTCTGTATAAAGCACTAGATCCTGTAGGAGATTCTAAGCCAGACTGGATGATCTTAAAAGAACTTGCACAGAAAATGGGCTATGAATGGGACTACGATCACCCAGCAGATATTATGGATGAGTCTGCTTCACTTGCACCACTATTTGCAGGAGTCAGCTATGACTTGCTAGAAGGGTACAATAGCTTACAGTGGCCTGTTGCTGAAGATGGTACAGATTCACCGTTATTATTTGTTGATGGGTTCCCATTTGAAGACAATAAAGCAAAATTCTTTCCGCTTGATTTTGAATTAATGTATGAAACAGACGATGAATACGATTTACATGTAAATAATGGTCGTGTGTTAGAGCACTTCCATGAAGGAAATCTGACGTTTAAATCTGAGGGGATCTTAAGAGAAATGCCGGAATCCTTTGTAGAAGTGTCACCTGAATTAGCTGAAGAGCGTGGAATTAAAGAGGGAGCTAGAATTCGATTAACCTCAAATGTTGGTACAGTTGTTGAAACTGTCCACATTACGGACCGCGTACAAGGAAATGAACTGTACTTACCTTTAAACGCTATTGGAGAATCGGCTGTTAACTTATTAACCGACAATCGTGTTGATAAAGATACGAATACTCCAGCCTATAAAGAAGTGGCAGTAAAAATGGAAATTATTAAGGAAAAAGGCAAGAGTCCATTACCTAAACACAACTTCAGAAGAGGGAATAGAACTCCTCAAATAGGTGTAAACGTGGAGAAGAAGTGGGAAAGAGAAGACTATGTCTTCCCAGGAAGTCAGGTGAAAGACGATGGCTAATCCAATCAAAAAAATTAAGCGAATCGAATACTCAGAAGAAGAAATTCAAGAACAAAATGTAGCAGAAGTGATGCAGGCCATTAGTGAAAATAAAGATTCTGTGATAAAAGGAATTGACCTACTATCGACTGTAAATGAGTCTGGAACATTGGACATCATAAGCGCTTTGATTAAAAAGCGGAAAGTAGCTTTAGAGAACCTCGTAACTGAATTAAACAAAGAAAGATATGCAGGTTCTATTGAAAACTTATCTGAGTTGTTTATGTTATTAGGTTCCATTAATACAGAGCAAATTGAAGAGCTATTAACTAAAATGAATCAAGGAATAGAAGACGCTCAATTTGTTAGTGAAACTGAAACAACGAGTTACATGGATTTGTTTAGAGCAATTAAAGATCCTGAAATCAACAAAAGTATCACCATGTTGCTAGAGTTTCTACGTGTAATGGGTAGAGACTAAAAAAAAACAAGTTGCTTCCAGAGAATGTTATCTACTGGAAGCAGCTTGTTTTTGTCTAATCATGGGGAATTTTTAAGAAACGATTTATACATAAATTGTTTTTATTTGTCAAACAGCTTTAGACTGGGGCTAACTGTACTTTGCTTAATCCAAACTCGTCATGCAAAGCGTTGGCAGCTGGGATTAAATCTGTCTTCTTGATTAATACCCAAATGGTTGCATGACTGTCTGCTGATTGCAGGATTGGAACATCCTTATTTGTTAAAGCTTGCACAACTCTAGATGCTACATCAGGAACACTAGTCATACCAGTGCCAACAGCGGAAGCCTTTACACAGTTTTTGACAATCGTATATTCATGACCTAGATTTTCTAATATTTCGACAGCTTTATTCGTTAGGTCATCAGGAATTGTATAATCAACTTCGGAAGGTGATATATTTATAAAGTCAACGGGAATGTCGGCCTTAGCCATTGCTCTAAATACTTCTGACTGATGTTTTTGAACATCACCATTGATGTTAACCTTCATTTGTGTAATGGATTCAACATGTGCAATACCTGTAATTAAGCGCTTAGGAATAACTTTTCCAGTAGTTTGTGTTTTAGACTCGGTAATTAATGTCCCCATTTTCGTAGAATTTGTTGAACGAACTCGGATTGGAATATTAGCCTGTTTGGCAATTTCAACCGCTCTAGGATGAACTACTTTAGATCCTTGATTAGCCAAGTTACATATTTCATCATATGTTACAACATCTAATTGCCTCGCTGATTTAACGACACGAGGATCGGCTGTCATAATCCCACTAACATCGGT
Organism: Caryophanales bacterium; assembly: GCA_026168805.1. Taxonomy (GTDB): domain Bacteria; phylum Bacillota; class Bacilli; order Bacillales; family Amphibacillaceae; genus CALAMD01. The sequence continues at coordinate 37,836 of JAPFDS010000016.1, forward strand.
AAAAATTTCTACACGCTTTGCTTGGGTGGCAGCGCCTAAGGAGGTTGCAGAAGTATCACTACCTCCTCTACCAATCGTTGTAATTTCACCAGTAGTTGTTTGCCCTTGATATCCGGCTACAACAACTACGTCACTTGTTTCAAATTCTTTCATGATACGCTTTGGATTAACCTCTAATATATTCGCATTGTTAAAATTATCATCTGTAACAAATCCCGCTTGGGCTCCCGTTAAAGCGACGGAAGGTACCTGCTGTTTTTGTAATTCACTTGATAAAACAACCGCAGAAATGGTTTCTCCGCATGACACAAGCAAATCTAGTTCACGCTCTGAATTGCTATTTTCTGGATAGTCAACTAAATCAAGTAATGAATCTGTAGCGTACGGATCAGGTTTTCTACCTAATGCAGAGACAACTACAATTATTTTATAATTATCAGCTAATGCAGCTTTAATATGATTGATGACATTTTTTCGATTATCAACAGATTGCACAGATGTTCCACCAAATTTTTGAACAACTATTTGCATCTTTCCACTCCTATTTATACCAATTTGTTTTCAATTAAAGATTGGGCTATTTGCACCGTATTTAGCGCAGCGCCTTTCAATAAATTATCGCCAACAACCCACATATGAAATCCTCGTTCATTATCTAAATCCTTACGAATACGTCCAACAAAAATAGGTTCTTTGTTTGTTGCAGCTAAAGGTGTTGGATACGTTTGAGTGTTTGGATCATCTTGCAAAACAACTCCCTCTGCATCCTCCAAAACTTCTCTTATTTGAGCAACGGATACCCCTTTTTGATCAATTTCAATATATATGCTTTCTGAATGTGATGTTACTATCGGTAGACGCACGCACGTAGCCGCAATGGACATCGTTTCATCGTTAAAAATTTTCTTTGTTTCGTTTATCATTTTCATTTCTTCTGCAGTATATCCATTATCTTCAAATACATCGATTTGTGGCAGAGCATTATATGCGATTGGGAAATGTTTTTTATCAGAACCAACCGGTAATATTTCTGCACTCATTTCTTCATCGTTTATATATTGCTTTGTTTGATTCTCTAATTCCTTTTCAGCTGCAAGGCCAGCTCCTGATACTGCTTGATACGTTGAAACGACAATACGGTTTACACCAAAGGATTCTTTAATTGGCTGTAAAGCAACTGCCATTTGAATCGTCGAACAATTTGGATTGGCGATCATACCTTGATGTTCTTTTAAATCATCTGAATTTACTTCAGGAACAATCAGTGGAACGCTTTCATCCATTCGGTAAGCGCTCGTATTATCTATCACAATTGCACCTTGTTTCACAGCTATTGGAGCTAATGTAGTTGAAATTTCACCGCCGGCTGAGAAAAAGGCAATATCTACACCAGAAAAACTATTTTCACTTGCCACTTCAACTGTAATCTCTTGATCATTAAACATAATCTTTTTACCAGCTGAACGTTCGGACGACAACAGCTTTAATTCGCCAATAGGGAAATTTTTATCTTGCAAAATATCCATGATTCTTTGCCCTACTGCACCTGTCGCACCGACAATTGCTACATTATAAACTTTTTTTACCAAGAAAAATTCCTCTCCTTTTTTAGAAAAACGAATCTTAGTATAGAATCATAACATACTAAATTACGATATCAACTCATCATTTGGTCATTTTGTTTAAAATCTAATTATTTTTGCATGAATTTCAATAACCACATGATCTATAAGACAATAAATATTTTTTAAAAAAGAAAAGCCTATACCTACGCGGTTTTGAAAACGATTTCATAGAGAACGCTCGGATAGTGCCCGTATGTGGAGCAAGTTTTAACTTAGATCACCTATACCGATTTAATCCATCTTTACATACATAGACCGGTTTATATGTCATTTAACACAGGTGGACTTGTTTTTCGCAGGCCGTTATATTGATAAACGTAGGTTGATTCCCTTGAAGGGGAAAAAGTGATGGAGGTGATAATATCTCAAAACCAAGTGTAACCATCGATGAAAAAGACTCGTCAAGTAAGTTTCGCGAGCCGAATGTAGATGATGGTGCCGGAGTTTGGAAACTAATCAAAAGCACAGGAGTTCTTGATCTCAACTCCTCATATAGTTACCTCATGTGGTGTCAAAACTTTAGTGAGACTTCGGTTGTCATTGAAGTAGATCAGAAAGTTGTTGGATTTGTCTCTGGATATATTAAACCAGATACACCAGACATATTATTTGTTTGGCAAGTAGCTGTTTCGAAAACCCAGCGTGGTAAAGGATTTGCATCGAAAATGTTACATCATATTTTAGAGCGTGACGTCTGTAAAGATGTTCGGTATGTGGAAGCAACTGTATCGCCCTCGAATATTCCGTCACGGAAATTATTTCATGGGTTAGCGAGAAACTTAGACTCTAAAATTGAAGTATCTAAATGCTTTACCGCTGAAGATTTTCCAGAAGAAGGCCATGAGGATGAGCTGTCTCATCACATTGGACCATTTTAAAAAGGGTAACTACTATTAGGAGGAAAAACGTTAATGAATGTGTTAGAGCAAGAACCAACTATGCAAGCTTTTGAAGAATTGGAATCACAAGTAAGATCTTATAGCCGAAGTTTTCCTACGATATTTACAAAAGCAAAAGGATACAAACTGTGGGATAATGATGGCAATGACTATATTGACTTTTTCGCCGGTGCCGGTACATTAAATTACGGGCACAATGACGATAAAATGAAAGATAAAATAATTGAATATATTGAAAACGATGGAATTATTCATAGTTTAGATATGGGAACAAATCCGAGAAAAGAGTTTCTGGAAAAATTTAATGAAGTGATTCTTAAACCGAGGAATCTTGATTATAAGATTATGTTTACAGGTCCAACAGGGACAAACACGGTTGAGAGTGCTTTAAAAATAGCACGTAAAACAACGGGACGTAAAACGGTGATTGGTTTTACAAATGGGTTTCATGGGATGACGATTGGTGCACTTTCTGTCACGGGCAATGAGGCAAACCGTAAAGGCGCAGGTATCCCATTAACAAACACAATGTCCATGCCATTTGATAAATATATGGGAGATGTTGACACGACGATCTATTTAGAAAAGCTTTTAGAGGACGGTAGTAGTGGTGTAGAAATTCCTGCAGCGATCATCCTTGAAACGGTGCAAGGTGAAGGCGGGATTAATGCCGCAAGCTTTGAGTGGTTGCAAAAGATTGATGAGATCTGTAAGCGCTTTGATATATTACTCATTGTTGATGATGTTCAAGCGGGGAATGGTAGAACAGGAACATTCTTTAGTTTTGAACCTGCGGGAATTGAACCGGATATTGTTTGTTTATCCAAATCAATCGGAGGATTTGGACTGCCGATGGCGATTACATTAATTAAACCGGAATATGATACATGGAGTCCAGGCGAACATAATGGTACATTCCGCGGAAATAATTTGGCATTCCTTGGCGCAATTGAGGCTCTTTCTTATTGGGAAAATGACGAACTGACTGAATCAGTCCAAGAGAAAGGTGCGTATGTAACCGAAAAACTAGAAGAAATTATTATGAAATACCCAGAATTAAACGGTGAATTACGTGGCCGAGGTCTTATGAAAGGTATTGCCTGGAGCGGTGAGGGGACTGCAGAAAAGATTTGTGCAGCAGCCTTTGAGCGGGGGTTAATTATGGAAACCTCTGGACCAAACGATGAAGTTATGAAACTATTACCACCTTTGATTATTGATCAAGAAGGACTTGATAAAGGTTTTGATATAATTGAAGAAAGTATTAGGTATTTACTAAATACAATGATAGGGAGACCAAAACATGCTAGTCAAATCACTTAATGAAATTATTGGAACAGAATATGAAACGACTTCAGAGAACTGGTCAAGTAGACGATTGTTATTAAATAAAGACAATATGGGGTTTTCATTAAACGATACGATTATTCGTGCAGGTACAGAAACTCATATATGGTATAAAAATCACCTTGAAGCTGTGTACTGTATCGAAGGGAATGGAGAGATTGAAACAGTAAAAGACGGTAAAGTGTATCCGATTGAAGCTGGTACAGTCTACGCACTCGATGAAAATGATGAGCACTATTTACGTGGTGGTACGGAAGATATGCGAATGATTTGCGTATTTAACCCACCATTAACTGGAAAGGAAACACACGATAAAGAAGGCGTGTATCCTGTATTGACATAGTTCGATCATGAAACGATAAAAACAAGTTAATAAAAAGCCGTTCTTCTGGAACTTTGTTCAAGGAGAGCGGTTTTTTTAATACTTCTTTGGTCCTGTTGAGTAGAGTTCAAAATGATTAGCACAATTCCAGCTCTTGCACGCTTATGAGTTCGTGTTTTTGACGGCTCAAAACTAAGCCACGCAGTGTTTGGACTTGTGTATGCACATATATTGTTTTTAAGAGTTGAGTGCAAATACCCTCTGGGAAATTTATGGAATGTCATCAAGCTGTCACCAAATGTAACTAGATTATAATTATTCTAGATATTAAAAAACGCTCAACCCTATACAGGTCAAGCGTTTCAGTGAGTGATTCCGATTGGGCTTGAACCAACGACCTCCACCCTGTCAAGGTGGCGCTCTCCCAGCTGAGCTACGGAATCATATGTATTAACAACAATTTATAATATACACGCTAATTTCGAATATGTCAACATTTACTATAGGATGAGGTTGAGACAAATCAAAGTTGTATCTCCCAAAATACGAATAACACTCTAATTTAGCGTAGGAAATATACGTAGACTCCCGCGGGTCGGCTTAGTACATCACGTCCTGTGATGCCGCCGACACTAGCACGTCCTATGCGTCGGAGCAAAGGCATAGGCAAGACCCCGTGCCCCGGCAAGGGGAGTCGTGAGTTGGCTCGCAAAGGCCGAGTTTAGTCGACCTTCCTTAACACGAGGAGGCTTGCCAGCCGCCCGCAGGAAAGCGAAGTATATTTCCGAAGCGGAGTAACCCACTTGTTAAATTAGAATGTTCGTATATGAGTTAACTTTAAATCTTTTATCTCAACCTCATTCTATTATAAGAAAAACAAATTGAATCCCCATAGAACGATCAATGCAAATGGTGGGAATGTTGTTAGAAATGTATTCACCGCAGGATTACGAGTTTGAAAGAGTAATGTGAAGATAGCTGCTCCTAAGCAAGCAAGCCCAACTAACACTTCGTTTGTGAAGATAAAAAAAGTGATTGCAGCTATAACCCAAATTCCTGCCAAAAAAGGAATAGGTGATTGCTTTGGTTTAACACGAAGTAACCCGTAGTCAACAATAAATGTGAGCAAATAGATTCCAAGAAAAGCCAAACTCATAATTTTTGTTACTTGTGGTAATGTAAACTGTTGTATAAAGAAGATAATAATAAATAAATTGAAGCTGAAATATGCTGAGCCGGCATATAGCCAAGCATGTACGGACATATGACCCACCCCCCTTGTTGATTATATTAAAAAGTCTGTAACAATATATATTCGACAAATCCTGAAAAAACCCTTTATTTTAGAGCATTTAATTTTCCAACAGCCCTCATTAAATCATCGTCTAATTGATGAAACGGAACCCAAGCATAGTCAAGTTCATTTGGAAGGGAAGCTTTGGAGGAGTCTACCTGAAATAAATAACGAAAGTCGTAGTGGTAATGACCCGGCATATTCTTTTGTTGATTTGCAGGAATATAATGAATATCGATATCAAAAGGCACATCTTTAGAGTCGTGCCAAGGGTGTAAGGTAACTGGAAATCCAGTTTCTTCTGTAACTTCTCTCATAGCACCCTGAAGTGATGACTCACCTTTTTCTACATGCCCGCCTGGTTGAAACCATCTTTGTAGAAAAGGATGGTAGATACACAACAATTGTTGATCTTGTATCACAAATCCACTACCTGTAATGTGTCCTGGTAATGTAGTACGTTCAAATAATTGATCACTGTTTTCTTGCACGTGTGTTATAAGAGGTTTAAGTTCTTTTTTCTCATGAGGAAACAAAGATATATACGATTGTATACGATTAGTAATAGACATAATAGTCACCCCTTTATATGATATATACTATACCCAAACGGTTCATAAGTTTCAATCGAATAGCAGAATAGTTTTCTATCGTTCTTTGTACCTATTCTTGCGTAAATATATATACATTCAACAAAATAAACAGTATATTATCACATATGATTATAAAGAGAGGTGATTCATCTGATCACGTTTACGCCTGTTTTATTATTGGCAACAAGCATTATGGGAATATATATGTCTTTAGTAATTACTCTTATATTGGTTGCTGCAATTACGCTTTTAGCTGTTTGGTTTATTCCAATGATCGATGAATTGAAACACTTTATTGTTGGTGTAGCTGTTATATTAGCAACAATTATATGGATAAATATATATTTGTTCCCTTAGTACTATGATTGGTTGCTCATTAAATCAACTAAAATATCTGCTAAAATATGCCCCGCTGTAATTGGGGCGGTCTTCCCTGGAATTCCTAAGGCATGCACCGCTCGAATTCCAGATTGTTTAGCGTATGAGAAATCTACACCACCTGGTGCGGAAGCTACATCAATAATTAGAGATTGAGCGTTCATTTGATCGATCACATTTTTAGTCACAATTAAGGATGGGACTGTATTGATGCATATATCAAATCTATGCATATGCTTTTCTAAAGACTCGAATGATAAAAATGAACAGCCCATTTCAATAATTCTCGCTTTTTCGTCAGCATTCCTTGTCACGACGGTAGTTTTCGCTCCTACGGCTTTAAATAATCGAGCCATTGTAATTCCGATACGACCGAATCCCACAATGACAATTTCAGATTGATGTATGGTATGGTTCGTTTGCTCCATTGCTATTTGTAGAGTACCTTCAGCCGTAGGAATTGAATTTAATATAGCAACATCATTTCTATTAAATAAGATGTTGTAATGTATGTGATGTTTTTCTAATAAATCGACTAAATAATTATTTGCTATTCCCGTATAAACAACCGCATGACTAGGGAGTTGCTCTATATATGAATGTGTTAATATAAGTTTGTCTGTAGTAAATAACGCCACGACTTCTCCACGTCCATCTGTGCCCCCTACAGGTAAAATAACTGCTTTAGCATCTTGAAATATGGAATCTTTTACCACTTCACGTGTAATATTTTCATGATTAAAGTGCATTTCATCAAAACCAACCACAATGACTTCTAAACCAAAGGCTGCAAATTGTTGAATCATGTGAACCGTTCGCTGATCTCCTCCAAAAATGACAATTTTATTTTCTTTCGTCATCCAATCACTCCTTAAGTGTACGTTTATATAAGTATATGACAGTAAAAGGTATTCAGAATATATAAGTATATCTACATTATTTTAACAAATGGCATGTAGCACATATGTCAATATGTTATAATTTTCTTACACTCGATTTAATAAATAGAAATGATAGCGATTACACGATGTGCGCAAACAGTAAAATAATCAACTATTATATAGGAGGGTCATAGGTGGTACAGAAAAAAATAGACACACTTATCAATGAATCAGAACAATTAAAAGGTGCCATTGCTGGAATTCACGTAATGGATGCACGTACTGGTGAAACCGTTTATAATCATTTGGAAAATATTCGGTTACATCCGGCATCAAATATGAAATTATTATCTGGTGCAGCTGCACTAATTGGACTTGGAGAAAACTACACATTTCATACAAAGTTAGCATATGACGGATCGATTGACAAAGAGGTATTAAATGGAGATGTTTACATACAAGGTCAAGGGGATCCAACGCTGTTACCGGATGATATAGAGGCTTTTGCCCGGGTCATTCAATCATTAGGCATTACTCAGATCAATGGAAAAATTTTTGTCGATGATTTCCACTTTGATGATGTTCGGCTATCGCCTGGACTCGTATGGAATGATCAACCATACTACTATGGGTCACAAATATCAGCCTTAACTGTCTCCCCGAATGAAGATTATGATACAGGAACGGTTTGTTTAACCATTGAACCAGCGGACACAGAAGGAAAGAAACCAGCCATTAAAAGTTATCCACAAACATCCTATGTGCATATCCAAAATGATGCAACAACAGGTCCAGAAATGGATCAACCTTTAGAAGAAAGCCAACTCGAAATTGACAGGGTACATGGAACAAATACTATTATTCTATCAGGAGAGATTCCACTTAACGGCGAAACAGAGAAAATTTGGGCATCTGTTTGGAAGCCAAGTTTGTACGTTGGAACACTCTTAAAAGAAGCGCTTGTCCGTAAAGGTGTCATGACGCAAGGAGAAGTGATCAGAAAAGAAATGCCAACATCTGTTTCAATCCTTGAAGAAAAAGAGTCCATACCATTAAAAGAAATTTTGATTCCATTTATGAAACTGAGTAACAATGGGCATGGTGAAATGTTTGTAAAAGAATTAGGCAAACTGAGAAGAGGAGTTGGCTCTTGGGATGAAGGTTTAGAAGAATTAATGCAAGTACTCAAGCCATTTGGAATTAAGGAAGACCTTGTAGATGTAAGAGATGGGTCTGGTCTTTCACATGCTACAACTATTTCAGCAAATGTATTCACTACATTTCTGTATAGCATCCAGAATACGGATTGGTTTCCAACCTTTTTACAAACACTACCCATTGCAGGGGAAGAAGAACGAATGGTTGGTGGCACTTTAAGAGAGCGCATGAAACAGTTTGATATCCGCGCAAAAACAGGAACGATTGATGGGGTAAGTTCTTTATCAGGTTACATGACAACACATACAGGTAAAAAAATGATTGTTTCCATATTATTAAATAATGTTCATGGAAAGTACGATGAAACAATTAAAGATGTGGAAGATGAGATTGTCTCTATTTTAGTACATTTAATTTCATAATGTGGAGGGGTTGTAATGACAAAACTAGCAGGAAAAACAGCAATTGTAACGGGAGCAAGTTCGGGAATTGGTTTCGCTATAGCAACACATCTTGCTATGGAAGGTGTTCATGTTTGTTTAATCGCTAGAAATATGGAAAGACTAAACGAAAGAGAAAGTGAAATAAAGAAAGTCGCTAAAGGGAAGATTGTTACTGTCTCAGCAGATGTATCCAAACGAACAGATGTGCAGAGTGCGGTGAGAGAGGCTGTAGAAAAACTAGGCACAATTGACTTTTATGTAAATAATGCAGGGCAAATGCTCAATGGAATTGTGCAAGAAGGTCGTGTAGAAGATTGGGAACAAATGATTGACGTGAATATAAAAGGCGTTCTCTATGGAATTCATGAAGTACTTCCATCTATGAAAGAGCAGGCTTTCGGGCATATCATAAATATTGCAAGTGTATCAGGATTTGAAGTTACAAAAAATAGTACGGTGTACAGCGCAACAAAGTTTGCCGTTCGGACAATATCGATGGGTCTTGAAAAGGAATTGGCTAGAACTGGTGTGAGGGTAACAAATATCTCGCCTGGTATGGTTCAAACGGATTTAACCAGTGATTATTTAGAAAAAGAGGAAAATGCACATCAACGTACCCGGATTCCACTCCAACCGAAAGATATTGCACAAGCTGTTGTGTACGCATTATCTCAACCGTCTTACGTAAATGTGAACGAAGTTACTGTTAGGCCAGTGTGATGTACTGCTGATAGTTTACATACTTTTAATTTGGTATACTGTATAGAAGTATGTAGATAAGCCGTAAAAGAGGAGGTTTTTAACTATGATTTCAACTTGGCTATTGATTGTTTTGATTGTTATAACGTTAATTGCCATTATTCTCACATATCGTATTTTAAAAGGTATGGAAAATCAAATGAAGCAGTATGAAGAGGACGGGGTCACGGTCGAGGAAGAAAGAGAGCGATCCATTCGTTACGAAACAGAGTCTTTTAAAAAGCATTTACCGATACAAATTATCTTGTATATTGTTTTGTTGATTTTAACAGTCATCGGATTTTTGATATACTTTATGTAATTGATAGGGGAGATGACAGTATGAGAGCTTTTGTTCATGTTGGAAAGTTAACGTATGTAACAGATATGCCACAACCTAGACTAGGGGATGAAGAGGTACGTGTTGTGTTAAAGGCAGCAGGTCTTAATCGACGCGATTTATACATTCCTAATCGAAGAGGAGAAGCATCAGACCCTTTAATTGTCGGATCGGACGGTGCTGGTGTGGTTAAAGAAGTAGGTAAGAATGTGAAAGATTGGGGTGTCGGCGACGAGGTTATTATTAATCCGTCACTTCGATGGAAGGAAAATAGCGCTGTACCTCCTGAGTGCTTTGATATTTTAGGCATGCCAGATCACGGAACATTTGCGGAACAAATAACTATTCACGCAGACCAGTTAGAAAAGAAACCAGCAAGTTATTCCTGGGAAGAAGCGGGAGTTTTAGGTCTATCGGCATTAACAGGGTATCGCGCTCTATTTACACAAGGGCAATTAACATCGGGACAAACGGTTTTCATTCCAGGTGGTAGTAGTGGAGTTGCAACGTATGTCATTCAATATGCCGTTGCAGTAGGTGCTCGGGTTATCGTAACCTCAAGAAGTGCATGTAAACGCGAAAAATGCAAAGAATTAGGTGCACATATCGTCTTAGATACGGATGATGATTGGAATGAACGATTGAAAGATGAAACCGTTGATCTTGTGATTGAAAGTGTCGGTGAAGCTACTTTTCAAAGATCATTAGATGTCCTGAAGCGTGGAGGAAGAATGGTTACTTTTGGAGCCACAGCAGGGGATACCGTCAACCTTGATTTACGTTCGTTTTTCTACGGACAGTATACGCTTGTAGGTTCGACAATGGGGAGCCGCGAAGAGTTCAGATCCATGTTAGCCTTTATTGATGAAAAAGACATTCATCCAGTGATTGATAACATATATCCGCTAGAGAGTGCACAAGAAGCATGCAATCGCTTGTTAGAAAATGAACATTTTGGAAAAGTAGGACTACATATTTCCTAACACATTCATATTTGGCTGTTAACACATAACGGAAAGTCACTCGTTATGTGTTAACGAAGAATTGTAAAAAACGGAATGACTAAAGCAGTTAAAGCTACAATGAGCACTGCCCATGCGCCTAGTGTATTTTTTTCTTCACGTTGAACCAATGCAAATCCAATGGTATAAAAAAATATTATTAAAACCACTATCCCAATAATCCACTGATGACTACTCATATATATGCTCCTATTGTTTAAGGTCTGGTATGATGCTTTGACGTCCAAGGTTTTCATCTTTTACATCTAGATGTAGATTGATCTCCGCATCAGGATACTGTTTCATCCAATCAAATTCTTCAAATTCCTTATTCGTTAAAAACTGCTTTCTAGCCGTTAATGACCAGCCAAATGGGTTCGCTTTAAACTCATCTTGTGTGCGTTCAATAAAATCAACCATTTCTTTTTCTAAAGAACTTGTAATATGTTCCTCAAGCTTTTTTACATTTTCCGGATGATTATGGTAATTTGTCATACTATGATTTGTTAATACATTCGCAAGAAGCGATAACGAAATGTCAATGGTGGGAGTGCCATTCGTAAGGTTCATTTCCACTTCTGTGTTTTCCCGTTTATTGATTTGGATACTTAATCTGTATTTTTTATCAAAAGGATCAGGAATAGACATGACTAAATTTTCACTTCCTAACGTATCATTCATTAACGAAGCCAAGTGGGATTCTGCACCCATCATTGTGTCGATCATCTTACCATTTTTAAATACAGCTGCTCCTGCAAACTGGGTTTCGTTTACTTCCCCTTTAAAATATAATTCACCTGCTTTAAATTGACCGTCATATTGACCAGGTGCCGGTTCATCTACATTGTCAGTTGTTGCATATGTTGCTAAGAACAAGTCATTTCCTGCTTCGGTAATTCTAGAATAATATAACAATTGGGAATCTGTTGGAATCATTCCAACTTCTTGTCCACGCTCTCGAATTAATTTAAAATAGCGATTGGATTCTTTTTCAATCACCGGTTTTGTATTTACTAAAAATGTATACGCATCTTCTTTACTAACAATGAGTTCTACATCCCGTCGTACTTCTGAATCTTTTGAAGCATCATAAATAAATCGTACGAAGTCTTCTTCGCGAGCAAAGTCTTCTGAAATAATAATGTCACTTAATGTATCGTATGTAATCTGTTTAGAAATAATCGTATTGGCGGTATCCTTCGCCGCAATAAAGTCATCTGCCAAGAATGAAATAAATTCTCGGGGTGCTTCTTCACCATTTCCTTGATTTTGTGGTCCATATGCTGGATTAGCTACAACCATTGTTATTTGGATTCTATTTGATTCTTTTTCAGCATTATCTATTCCTAGTGCGATTACATATGCTCTTCGGTCAATCTCTTTTGAGTCCCAACAACCACTTAAAAAGAACAATAATAAACAGGAAAGAACAATTGTATATTTTCCTTTAAGACGCTGATTCATTTTGCTTCCCTTTCTTTCGAACAAGTAATAATAACCATAAAATAATTGGAAGGAAAAAGACGACAACGGAACTCGCATGTAACGCGTATGTATGATACTTAAATAAAGATAAAGATGGGGTTTGGGGGATTAGACGTATGAGTAAAATGTTTGTGGGGGAACATACGAACTATTTATATAATTTAAATTATATAAATACAGGATTTGTATGAGATTATGTGGAAAACACATGAAAAAAGGCCCTTTCTTTTGTATAGTTAAAGTCACAACACAAC
>JAPFDS010000043.1 GCA_026168805.1 Caryophanales bacterium
CATACTGATTTCCTTTATTTTGGATTTGGATAGGTTTACTACCTACCACCATTATAAAGGATTTTTTATTGCTTGAAAACCAAATACAGTATCTTTAGAAAGTTATTAATTTTTAGTAATAATTAATGCAATGCTAGTGATATTTTAGCATTAAAAGTGTTCACGTGTATGATATGATTGCATTAGAATAATGAATTGGTGGGGTTGTATGAGTATTTGGTTTGGCATTAATTTTTTCATCCTTTTATTTGTATTGTGGAAAATATCTTCAGGCACTCTAAGTATCCACATTTTATTTGGGGCATGTGCTTTTTTGATCCTTTTATATAATTTTACACGGCATGCATTTTTTGCAACCATTCGATCAAACATCCCACGAAAGACGAAAATCAAGTATGCGAACATCTCTAAAAAAGTACTTCCGTATCATAAATGGACAGGCACACTTGCATTCCTACTTATGACCATTCATGTATCCCTTATTGTTTACCACTTTGGCTTTCATCCAAGTAGTATAAAAATGATGACAGGGGCCATCAGTGCGATTATTTTCACTGGCGTTGCTCTCTTTGGATGGTTACGTTGGTATCGGACGACCGTACGGAGAAGGTATATCCACTGGATTCTTGCCTTCTGTTTAGTGTTTGCAGCTCTGTTACATATCTATGTTTAAAAAAACAATCCAGGGACTCCTCCCCGGATTGTTTTTTTAGTTAATTCTTTTTAATGAAAAATACCTGTCTCTCTTGATTTCTTCATTAGCTTCGTAGATCTCTTATTTAATGCTTCTTTGAAAATTGCACCAAATATAACTGCTACAATGACACAACCCGTTAAGAACAGTATATCTACCAAAGCATTGTGCCAAACAATTCCTCCAACGGCTTCTCTCATCAACCCAACTGCATATGTGAAAGGTAAAAATGGGCTAATGACTTGGAAAAACTTCGGCAATAATACAACTGGATACGTTCCTCCCGACCCTGAAATTTGTAAGACAAGCATTACAATGGCAATAGATTTACCTACGTCCCCAAATACCGAGACAAAAGTATAAATGATAGTGATAAACACAAAGCTACAAAACAGCCCAAAAATAACAAACCAAACAGGATGAGCTATATTTACCTCGATTAAAAATATATCACCAAAAGTCACGATTAATGCTTGCAGGATACCAATCAATACAAAGAACATTAACTTTCCAAAGTAAATTTCTCTTGAACGAAAGTCTGCACCATGGATGACGTCCGTTGCTAATAAAGATATCAGCAACAACCCACCAACCCATAATGATAGAACGGTATAAAAAGGAGTCATACCTGTTCCATAATTTTGAATCGGGAAAATAGGGTGTTCGGTTAATGTAACAGGTTCAGCAAAGAAACCTCTTTCCGCCTCAGGATCATTTTGTAAAAGGTCGATCACTTCTTGCAAATCCAAATCTTCTTGTGTTGCCCGCACGCGGTCGGCTAGCTCTGTTACTTTGTCATGAATATACGGATATTCAAGAAGGATCTCATCTAATAATTCTGTTCCATCTGTTAAACTTCCATCTGTACGATTCAATAAATCTTTAACAGTTGGCAATGTACCTTGAATATCTGTCACCATTGCACGTGCATCTGCAATCGTCGTTTGGGCTTGACTGAACTGTTCAAGAACAAAAGGTTCGATCCTTTGATCATACGTTTCTTTAAAAGTAGCTAACGATTGTTCTACATCTTTAGAAACCTCAGTAATATGAGCGAACACGTCTTCCACTTCTGATTCTTTTTCATCAATAAAATCAACAATTTTTTCCGCTTCAGATTTACCATCTTCTAATATTCCTGATAACTCCTGTAAATCCTCTACAGCAGTATTTAAAATTTCTAAAGCTTCCTCATTTGGCTCCTCTTCCTCGTTTATTTGCTCGACAACGGACTCTAAAACCTCTTCAATCGTTTGAATGGAGGAAAGGGAGTCATCTATTTTCTCCTCGATCTTATCTTGTGTTAGTTCACCTTCAGAAAAGTCGACACCTGCCTGTTCGATTTCTTCCATAAAAGCGTTAATAGAAGCAACTGTTTCTTCCGCTTTATCTAATTCTTCTCGAACTTTTGGACCTAGTTCCTCTAGTTCATCTTCTGCCTCTTGTAAAAATGCTTTCGTTTCATCAATCGTATCTAAGCCACTTTGAACAGCTGTTTCAACTTCCGGCATTTTATTTTGTGCCTTATGCACAATATCTTGCGCTTCTGTTGCATCAGTCATCGTCGACTCTAATGTTTCGTGAATATCTGGCAAACGTTCTTCAATAGTAAATAAATAATCCTCAAATTGTTCAATATTAGGGATTTCTTCTTCTATTTCTAAGCCTATGTCATTAAATACTTCGAATATAATTCCGTTTACGGTTGAAACAAACTCACTGCCAATGTTTTCTACAATGACACTAGCTCCTTTTTCTGTGATCTTAGGAGCGATTGCGTTAATCTTTTCGTTCACATAGTATTCCACATTGGCCTTTTCTGGCTCCGCTTGAATGACTGTACCAAGACTCTCTGAAAAGTTTTCTGGAATTAAAATAACGGCGAACAAATCGCCTTTTTCTAATTTGTCCATTGCTTCTTTTTTATGTAAAAACTCCCATTGCATGGAATCATTATCGTGTAGCGTTTCTACCAATTCTTCCCCGACATCAATTGCCTCGTCTCTTACAGTAGCCCCTTGGTCTTCATTCACCAGACCAACAGGAATTTGATCTGTTTGTCCATAAGGATCCCAAGATGCTGTAATATTTAACCATGCATATAGAGAAGGTAAGAAGATTAATCCTCCTAATATAACTAAAGCTACCCAGTTTCTACTCACATTTTTTAAATCATTTGAAAAAATGTGCCAACTATTTTTCATGTGTCTCACCTATTCTGTATTCGTTGATGGTTATGGCACTCATTCATTTCGAGTGCAGTGTTATTATATCAAATGTGTAAATCATATGATTGCTCTTTATTCCTTTGCTATAAAAAACATTATATACATTTACGCCTTCTGTGCTTGTTTGATGGAAATTGTAGTCGGTGCCTCTGCGGTGGTAATCATTGTCCAATTTGGTGATAGCATTCCTTTTAACGTAGCCTGTTGTTCTTCTGTCACTTGTAAATATTCAATCCCTTGTTCTAATTGGTTGAAGTCCTGCTCCGGTACCTTTGAGAATTTTAATCGTAATAGATTTATCAGTCCATTAAACGTTAAAAACTTAATTTGATATCCCGCTTCTAAAATAGACGTCAATCTTTCTTCGTCTTCAGCTAACGCCTGCAATAAAGTAAAATCAAAGGTTTCATAGTCTTTTTCCCATTGTTTGATCGATGCATCGTTCACTTGAATCAATTCATGATTTGTTACACCAGTATTTTTAAGGTTTTCAATTATATATGCTTCCATTAACGTTATTCTTTCTAATGCCATCAAATTTCTCTCCTTGTTCATCCCATCATTTACTTACGTTCTACATAAACAGTAGTGCAGTTGATTATAATGGATTATTTCCCCTTCTTCAATCGATATTGATTAAATCTTTTGTTTACTCACAAAAAGGAGCCATCTCCTCTTATTTCCTGGGAAATGACTCCGATTGTAGTTCTTTTTATATTTTTAACGCATTACTTAATATGGTCATTAAAGAGTGGCTTTTCATCATCATCTAACGAAATGATTTTTAGGTGATTGTCATGTTTCACGAAAATACTCTTGTATTTCTTTTGTCCATTTCCATCTTCGAATAAAATAATGCGATTTCCATTGTTGTCTGTTTCTACAATTCCAGTATATTCGTCTACATCAATATTGTCTGCAATATGATCGTACTCATCGAATTCTTCGATTGCACTATTGTCTGCTCCAGTTGATTCCTCTTCAGTTTCTTCAGTTTCTTCAGTACCTTCTGAGTTTTCGTCTGTTTCACCATCAGATTCTTCTTCAGCGTCTTCTGTGCCTTCTGCGTCTTCTGTGCCTTCTGCGTCTTCTGTGTCTTCTGATTGTTCTGGTTCGTTTACTGGTTCTTCACTAGGTTCAGAGGAGTCATTGTCATTCCCCCCACAAGCTGCTAACACAATTGTCACGAGTAATACAAGTAATGTTTTTTTCATAAAAAAACCCTTCTTTCTTCTTTGTTGTTTTTCATGCTTTTTGCAAAGTGTTTATCTACTTTATACTTGAGAAAACCAGATGTCAATTACTTTTGTGAAATAGATACCAAAATACCATGACAAATGTCATGGTCTATCCATGACATTCATGTCTTTTTTTTCGAAGTTTTTGCCGTTATACTCAGTTCATGCATACGAAACAACTAGAGTGGACGATATCCACGTACCTGTACAATATTTTATGGGAGGTTCTTATGAATAATAAAAAGAAACAAAGGCAATTACGAAAAGATGTTGCACCGTTTGCACAATCAACCACTACATCAAGTGTTTTTCAATTAATGAATACAATCCTACCCCTTTTTCTATTTTGGTATTTAGCTTATGTTAGTTTATCCATTTCAGTCTGGCTTATGATTCCATTTGTCATTTTAGCATCTGGATTTGTCATTCGAACATTTATTATTTTTCATGATTGTACACACTATTCATTTTTTACGAGTAATAAAGCAAACCGAATCGTTGGCACGATTACAGGAATCATTACTTTATTTGCTTATGAAAAGTGGAAAAGAAACCATGCCATCCATCATGCAACAAGTAGTAATTTAGACAAGCGCGGAACGGGTGACGTATGGGTCATGACTGTTGAAGAATATGTCGAAGCTTCTAAATGGAAGCGATTAGCTTACAGACTTTACCGCAATCCGATCGTCATGTTTGGATTTGGTCCCATCTATTTATTTTTAATTTCAAACCGTTTTAATCGCAAAGGTGCAAGGTGGAAAGAACGATTGAACACATATGTCATTAATATGTTAATTGTCATCATTTATGGATTATTAATCTACGCAATTGGGTGGCAAGCATTCTTACTTATTCAGCTTCCTATTTTAATGATTTCTGGATCGTTAGGAATCTGGTTGTTTTATGTACAACACCAATTTGAAGATTCCTATTTTGAAGATGAAAGCGAATGGGATTTTGTAAAGGCGGCAGTAGACGGTAGTTCTTATTACAAATTGCCGAAGATCCTTCAATGGCTTACAGGAAACATTGGCTACCACCACGTACACCATTTAGCACCAAGAGTACCAAATTATAAATTAGAAGAGGCACATGAATCAACACCTCCTTTACAAAAAGCAACTACGATTACGCTGGCTTCTAGTTTACAATCCATTCGTTTTCGATTATATGATGCAAAAACTAGATCGTTTGTCAATTTCAAAGAAATTAAACACTTACTGAATCAAGGTTTATCGAATAATCAACCCTCGACTGAATAAAGCCTGTTCACTCGCAAAGCGATTGTCTGCATCCTGTGTATCATGCGGACAATCGCTTTTTTTGTTATACTAAGATGAGAAGGAAATGAGGTTTCTCTTGTGCAAAAATGGTATCATATTTTCCCTAAAAACACTGGACTAAGTTTATATGTATGGCTCGTCTTTTGCGTCTTGCCTTTTTATTTTATATTTAAATCATCATCCAACATTGATCTTGCAGTAGGTCTCGTGATGATTGTTTTGTTTTTCATTGTATATCGTTTATCATTTATGTCATCCAACTGGTTTATGTATGTGTGGATCAGTATTGGAATCATATTAAGTATCTATATGACATTGTTTTTCGGTTACGTGTACTTCGCTCTCTTTTTGGCGTACTTTATCGGGCATATTCAACAAAAGCCAGGTTTTATCTCCATGTATGTGATCCATCTTGTCGGTACACTTTTAGCGATAACTGCTAGCTTCTTTCTTAAAACAGAGTTACTCATATCACAACTTCCATTTATTATTATATGTTTAATCGCCGTTATTCTTTTACCGTTCACGATTTATAATCGTAAAAAACAGGATAAATTAGAATCCATGTTAGACGATGCGAATGAAAAAATCTCTGACTTACTTATTATTGAAGAGCGACAACGAATTGCTCGCGATCTACATGACACACTCGGTCAAAAGTTGTCTATGATTGGTCTGAAAAGTGATTTAGCTAGCAAAATTGTTTCGACTCGTCCCGAAGATGCAAAACTAGAAATGAAAGATATTCAATTAACCGCACGAACAGCCCTAAAAGAAGTGCGTGAAATGGTATCAGATATGCGGATGATTCGATTAGAAGATGAAATTATTCGAATCAAGCAACTCCTCAAAGCAGCGCAAATTGACCTAGAAATAAAGGGGGATTTTAAAGACATCCATACCTCTTTACTTATCGAGAACGTGATCAGCATGTGCTTAAAAGAATCTATCACAAACATAGTCAATCATAGCCAGGCATCCCTGTGCACGATTTCCTTCTCTCAATCGAAGGATGAAATTGTTATGAACATTCACGACAATGGAAGAGGATTCGAAACAAATAATCCTAGAATGATGCAAAGTCATGGATTAAAAGGAATGGCTGAAAGAATTGAATTTATGAATGGAACATTTGCAATTGACTCAGAACAAGGAACAACGATCAATATCAACATTCCATTCGCCATTCAGCAATAAAGGGATACAACTGACATGGAAAGGAGTTCGTCCGATGATTCGTATTGTTTTAGCAGAAGATCAAGGTATGTTACTGGGGGCGCTCGGATCATTACTAAATTTAGAAGAAGACATGGAAGTCGTTGGTAAAGCTAAGAATGGTGAGGAGGCTTTGCAATTAGTCAAACAACATCAGCCTGATGTTTGTATTATGGATATCGAAATGCCAGTAATCACAGGCCTTGATGCTGCAGAAGCTTTAATAAATGATCCATGTAAGGTTATAATATTAACAACCTTTGCACGAGCAGGCTATTTTGAACGTGCCCAAAAGGCAAATGTGCGTGGCTATTTATTAAAAGATAGTCCTAGTGATGAGCTCGCTCATGCAATACGCACGATTATGGACGGGAGAAGAGTATACGCCCCAGAGCTCATTGACTTAACATATAGTAATAATGTAAATCCATTAACAAGTAGGGAAAGACAAGTCATTTCAAAAATTGCAGAGGGCAAAAGCACAAAAATGATTGCCAATGAACTATCAATTACATCAGGTACTGTGCGAAACTACATTTCAACGATTCTTGATAAACTAGAAGTTACGAATCGTATAGAAGCCGTTTCACGTTTTAAAGAACAAGGATGGTTTAAGTAAAATCAACAATTATCGGAGGAAGAGCTATGGAAAACATTACATTGAGAACATTTGAACGAGAAGATATACCTTTTGTTCATAAGCTATTGAACAATCGTGAAGTGATGTCTTATTGGTTTGAGGAGGCATATGCGTCGAAAGTTTCATTAGAGGATACGTTTCAAAAGAACAAAGATGATACAAGCATTCGAAGTTTGATCATCGACAGCGAAGGAGTACAAATAGGACTTGTCCAATTACTCTTTATTGATCCTGTTAGCAGAAATGCAGAATTTGCAATTATGATTGATCCCAAACACCAAGGGAAAGGATATGCTCATCCTTCTACTGAGTACGCAATTGAGTACGCATTTAATGTGCTCAATTTACATAAATTATATCTTTGGGTAGATGAGGAAAATAAAAAGGCAATCCACATTTATAAAAAACATGGATTTACAATCGATTCTACTCTTCGTGAACATTTCTTTGTCAATGGATCCTATCATAATGTAGTGATCATGAGTATTTTTCAAAGGGATTATTTGGCACACAAAATATAAAACTGGAGCTGAGACAATATTAAAATTGACTCAAATATGAACATTCTAATTTAGTGAAGTGGAGATATCCGCTTCGGAAATATACTTCGCTTTCCTGCGGGCGGCTGGCAAGCCTCCGCAGGCTATCGCCTTGCGGGGTCTAGCCTATGCCTTTGCTCCCGCGGGAGTCTACGTATATTTCCTATGCTAAATTAGAATGTTATTCATATTTTCGGAGATACAACTTTGATTTGTCTCAACCCCTTTATTTTTTTATGTCCGGTTCCAAAATCTCTGGTGCGCTACTGCTCGAACAAATTTCTCTGCAAAGTTTGAGTCGTGATCAGCAAACACGACCCCTGCTAAGTTATTACTTTCTGAAGCATGCACATATGGTCTGCCAGTCGTTGCTACTCCAATAGGTTTATAATGTTTATATGCTTGATTCACATATGTCATCACATGTTCATTGAAGTCGTCCTGATTATTCGTCTGTCCTCCGACAATATAATATGAATCGTATAACGTCGGATCAATGGATACAAATGTTTTATCTACTTTAATGGATGTTCCGTCATTGCCTGTCACTTTTCCTAATTGCTCACTGACAATATATACAAAAACTCCGTATTCTTGTAACACATCTATCGTCTGTTTAACTTCATCTCCATTAAACCCATTTCCAATTAAAACGGCGACTCTTTGAGTATAGGCATAATATGGTGTATTTGCTTCACTTAAACTTGGAGAAGCTTTAGAAACAGCTACTTGTTCTGTCTTTGGAGGATTGACAGCCACATGTTCAGCAATAGCCGTTGCCATAGCTGTGTCTACATTCCCGAACATATCCACGACTTGCTGCCTGACATACTTACTCTTTACATATCCTAGATGGAAATTAAATGTCTGAACAATATGTTGCTTCTCTACTTCAGACATACTGTTCCAAAACATGCGCGCCTGTGAGAAAAAGTCAAAAAATGATTCACTCGGACGTTCTCTAGTTATATGACCTTCGACTTTTTCTGGATAATGAGCATAACCGCCTTCTTCTGGTGGTGTTTCACTTGGCGTATTTCCAGCTAATGAATTTTCAAGGTAATTCACCTCATCTACATCAATTCGATAACGAGAGTAACTGTCTCTTTGATTGTAGTTTACTTCAGCAATTGGTTGGTTCACAGGAATCTCATTAATATTTCCTGTACCTAGACGGTGATAATCCGTATCTCGGTAGGCAAAGGACCTTCCTTGCAATACTGGGTCATTTGTAAAATCAATACCAGGAACGACTGTGGAAGGATCAAAAGAGGCTTGTTCTTCTTCTGCAAAGTGGTTATCAACTAATTGATTTAAGGTCATCTTCCCAATAATTTCAACTGGAATATCTTCTTCCGGCCAAAGTTTCGTATCATCTAAAATGTCAAAGTCATATTTATATTCATCTTCTTCCGCTATTAACTGTACTCCAAGTTCATACTCTGGATACGCTCCACGTTCAATTGCTTCATGTAAGTCCCGGCGATGATAATCTGGGTCGACTCCACCTATAACGTTTGCCTCTTCAAGTAATAGTGAATGCACTCCAAGCATTGGCTTCCATACAAAGCGAACAAATGTTGACTTGCCTTCATCATTGATAAATCGAAACGTATTAACAGGATATCCTTCCATCATACGCCAGCTACGTGGTCTACCTCTGTCAGACATAAGCCACATAATAAAATGAGCAATCTCTTGGTTATTCGCTACATAATCCCACGCATGATCATGGGCAACTGTTGCTTGTGGTACATCTGTCCGAGGATTTGGTTTTACAGCATGCACAAAGTCTGCGAACTTCATCGCATCCATTACAGCAAACACAGCAAATGACAATGCCAACATATCGTAGTTTCCTTCTTCGGTATAAAACTTCGTCGCGAAACCGCGAATATCAATTGCGGTATCTTTTGACCCCTTACTACCAATGAAGTTCGAAAAACGCACAAATACAGGTGTTTTTCGTCCAGGCTCTTGTAAGAAATGCGCTCTCGTTATATGTTTCATAGATTTGTATAGCTCAAATTCTCCATAAACCCCATCACCACGTGCGTGCACTACCTTTTCAGGAATACGTTCCCGATTAAAATGAGACTGTTTTTTATAAAAATGAAAATCCTGAAATAACGTTGGTCCTCGTTTTCCTGCGCGCAATGACCATCGATTGTTAGAAATTTTTAGTCCCGCATCACTCGTTAATTTCTTGCCTTTACCGGTGTTTTTCTCTTTATATTTTTTAAGCTCTTGCTCCTTTTTGTTTTCTTCACCATCCTTATCGTTTCTCGATGAAAATTCGTCCATACAATCACCTTTTCTGCATTTATTTTTACACACTGCTTATATGTATATGTGCCTAGTGCAGAAATAGTACTTTAAAAACCCTTTATACGCTTGTATAAAGGGTTTAAACACACCTTATTTAGTTACTGTTAAAGCTCCTTCTTACAAATCTTCTGATGCTCTATTTTCATCATAATCGAGCACTTCGACGACTGGTTGATAGGACTTCCCATAAATTTCTCTATCTTTATACGTATGAATCGATTCATACATTTTTTCATCTGATTATATATAAAGTCTTCCGACTGATCCTTTGGTGACCAATACATAGCAAATGCTTCAGATTACAATGTAAATGTACGAACGAGTGCATTGAGATCTTCTGCTAAAGTTGCAAGGTCTTTTGAACTTCCTACGACTTCTTCCATTGATGCACTTGTTTGTTGGGAAGATGCGGATGTTTGTTCAATTCCTGCAGCTGATTCCTCAGATATAGCTGCAATTTCCTCAATCGAACGATTCATTGTTTGACTGTCTTTAGCAATGTGTGCCAAGTTATCGGACACGGATGATATACTATTAACCATTTGTGTAATAGCTTCATTGATACCATTAAATTTATCTCCAGTGGCTTCAATTTGGCTTGTACCTTCTTCTACTTCCAAATATCCCTTTTCAAGAGATGCAGCTACGTCACTTGATTCAAGTTGAATATTTGTCACAATACCCGTAATATCTGTCACTGAATCAGCTACTTGTTCGGCTAATTTTCGTACTTCATCTGCAACAACTGCAAATCCTGCGCCATGTTCTCCAGCTCTTGCCGCTTCAATCGCCGCATTTAACGCTAGTAAGTTTGTTTGGTCTGCAATATCTTTAATCACAGAAACTAAATTCGATATCTTTTGAGAATGTTGATCTAGCCCTTGCACTTTCTCTACAGCTTCATGCACAATGTGATCAATTTTTTGCATTTGCATTTTTGAAGCATCCATTAGCTGACTTCCTTCACCGGTAATTTCAATGACTTCTCCAGTGGACTGATGAATTCGTTCCCCATTTGTATGAGCTACATCGACCTTATCTGTGAATTGACTCATCACTGCCGATAAATCACTTGTGCTATTTGCCTGTGTTTCTGATCCTGTAGCAAGTTCCTCCATTGTTGTCGATATTTGCTCGGAGCCTACGCTTACTTCATTGGCAGATTGTGTCAGTTCTTCACTTTGACTGGAGACGGTTTCTGAAACATTCGTAATTTGATTGACTAACGTCCGCATACTATTATTCATATTATTTGTTGCTTGGACAAGTTGACCAATTTCGTCTTGCGAGCGAATGGTGAGAGGCTCATTACTTAAGTCACCATTTGCAATACTTTTCATCCGTCTCATAACCATATTTATCGGTCGCGTGATTCTTCTCGTAGAAATGAAAGATATAATAACCGAAATGATCATGACAATGACCAAACTGATTACAATAGGAACTAAAATTGATTTCGCTTGCTTTTGGAAATCCTCTAAATATACAGTCCCACCTATAATCCAATCGGTTGTTTCATTTTTGACGAATCCCATCACTTTGTCTTCACCGTCAAACTTGTATTCAATGATTCCTTGTTCTCCACTAGAAATGAGTTTTTGGTAATACTCCTCTTCTGATTCATCCTGCCCTACATATTCTTCTTCAGGATGGGCTACGTATTTTCCATCATCATCGAAAATAACTGCATAACCGCTCTCAGCAATTTTAACTTTATCAACCATATCGATTAACGTATCTGCTGCTACGTCAATTCCAACAACACCAATTAATTCATTCCCCTTGTAAAAAGCCTTTGACACGGTGGTAACAATATCATCTGTCATAGCCCCGACATACGGTTCTGTCCAAACGACATCCCCATTTGCTTCCACAGCATTTTCATACCAACCTCTTTCCCTAGGATCGTAATCACTACTAACTTCATCTAAAGGATAAATAATCGTATCTCCTGATGTATTTCCTGTAAAAATGGAAACCATGGAAGGTGTTGCATTTTGTGTTTCTTGGAACATACTTCTAATTTCTTTATCATTTTTCGGATCATTTTGCAACATAAGCTCATTCGATGCAAATCGATCCAAAACACTTTCCATATTTGTGAAAAATAATTCAAAGGTGTCATTCATTGTTTCCATTTGACTTTCAACGTTTTTCGTTAGTTCTTGCGTTGTGCTCTTTACACTGAAGCTATAGCTAAGAAAAGCAATCACACCACCAGTCAGTAAAATAAGGATTAAAAATGGAGTTAAAATTTTACTTTGTAGCGAATTGGAAAATCGAAATGTTCTTTTACTTTTATGTTCTTTCTCATTGGTTACTTGTGTCATCGTTCATTCTCCTCTTGTTGTCTTTTTTCATTTTGTGAGAGTGTTATGGATCAATTCATGCATTTCACTCAGATATGATTTCTAATATAAATTCGCAGAGCCTCCTTTATTGTTTCAATAGAAAAACACCATTCAATTTCAATTGAATGATCCATTTACTAACTAAATACAAATACGTAACTACATATGATGGCATGTACCCACATATAATTTTTTACAATCACATATGAGCCATATGAAATCATATATGTTCCATATATAACAACCGAACTTGCTATTCGGTACAGAAAGTATATTCCTTTAAAACAACATAGGTATATATACATAGTAATTATCGACTAGATTGTAGGATTGTTTATCACTTTTTAAAACTTTTTAAAAATAAAAAAAACACGCACCTACAACAGGAGGTGCGCGTCGTCTTCGTCGGGTTTGAATATATTTTTTTAAAAAAGAGTCACATGTGGGTCAAATGTTCATATACTATTACAGAACATCGAGTCTTACAAGTAACACAATCAATACTTGCAATAACAACTGAGCATTCACAGCAATATCTGTGTCTGTTGTCGTTACATTCACACCACGTGAATTTTCTATATGCGTTACTTGTCTGTTTATTTGACTAGTCCTTACATTCGCATTCAAATCTTGTGTAATGTTTTCTGCTTTATTACTATCCGCTATTGAAATACTAATAACGAATGCGATCGCGGCTTGAATTGCAATTTGTAAATTAACAGCTACTTGTGTTTCAGTCGTACTTACATCAACGTCACACGAATCTCTAATGACAATGGACTCATATGATTGCTGAAAGGACTGTGATTGTTGATCTGCGTTTTGAGGGGTATCGTCGAGTGGATGTGACATATCACAATCTAATGCGCACCAACTTTGCTGGGTATTGTTTTGAGGTTTTTGAGTGTTAATTACTCTTGGTTGACGATTCGTAAATTGATTCATTCTTCGAGCCATTCAAATTCAGCCTCCTTTATTTTTTAGCTTGCTCTATAATATATGTTACAGTAATTATAAGTGTAAAGGCTGCGGTCTATCTTGGCTTCAATCAGGCTTTCTATTTCTACTCTTCTTCTGATTTCTTTGCTAACGATTGAACATCTTTCTCAAGTTGTCCCACTAATTTTCGCAACTCTGCTTTTGTCTTTTCATCTAATTTCGCGGAGTCTAACTTCACTTCGTGTTTCTGTAACGTTTTACCTACAAGCATGTCGATAATCGTCTGAGATGCATTGTTGAGTTCATTTTCATTTCCCAATCTGTTCACCACCTTTTATAATTTCCCTATACATTATGTTACATTCATAAAAGTGTTCAGTTCAGACGTCTCAATTTTGGTTTAAAACAATAAAAAAACGAGTAGTTCTATTTGAAATAGAACTACTCGTTTTCACTGTTTACTTATTCACTGCTACAATTTCTTCTGCAATTCTGTCTGTTAAATCTTTTGCTGTGTCTGGAACGAAGTTTTTCAAGATCGCATTGATCATTGGTCCCATCATTCCTTTAGCAGCAATATCTAAGTTTCCAGTCATTTTTGTTTGATTATCCGAAATCGCTTCTGCTTCGAAATAACCGTTACCTGCAAAGTTTTCGTTTAGACCAGTTAAATCAAATGTTACAGTAGTTGGTTCAATCCAGTCTTTAATATCCACTTGGAGCTTAACTGTTTTTTGCATGATTCCGATATCACCTTTAAACGTCCAAGTTGATTGTTTATCGCTAATAATTTCATGTTCGATATATCCTGGTACAAGTGGTGCCCACTTATCCATTTCACTTACAAAGTCCCAAATTTTTTCAATTGGTAAATCCAATACTACTTCATGTGTTCCACTAGGCATAGTGAAAACCTCCTATATTTTTTTCTTGATGTTTTATGATTAAAGTTCTCTATTTGCTGTGTTAGCAAGATGTTTACCAGCTAAATAACCAAATGTTAATGCTGGTCCAATCGTTCCACCTGCACCTGGATAAGCTCCACCTAAAATACCCATTGCTGCGTTTCCAGCTGCATAAAGTCCTGGAATAAGTTCTCCACGAAGGCTAATAACTTGTCCATGTTCATCAATACGTGGACCACCATTTGTTCCAAGTGCTCCTTGGTATACAGGAAGCGCATAGAAAGGTCCTTTTTCAATCGGTCCAATCATTGCTTCTATTCCCGCTCCACCAGTAGCCATGTTACCAAAGTACAGTCCACCACGACCGAAGTCTGGGTCAACATGATTTCTAGCATTTTCGTTCCAATGGTTAACGGTGTCTACAAGTACTTCTGGATCAATATCCATTTGTTTTGCAAGTCCTTCAATACTATCTGATTGATTTACCCAATCAGGTGCATCTTCCCCAGGTGCCATAGTAACAATGAGTGCACGATCTTTTAATTGTTGGTCAAAGATCATCCACGCGCCACCAGAGTTTGCAAGGGATTGTGTGTTTTGATCATACGTGTAAAATGCTTTTGGTAAATCTTGATATGTTGCACCTTCGTTTACGAAACGTTTACCAGATTTGTTTACCATAATGGAGTTTGCCATTGTACGTGCGGACTGGTCAATTTGGTTATATACTCTTCCTTCATATTCAATTGTTGGATCTACGAAAGCTGGTGACCACCAAGCACTATCCATGTTACCTAGGGATGCTCCTGCTTCCATAGCCATGATTAAACCATCACCTTCGTTATATGCAGGTGATTGAGGATGTGTTACTGGTCCGCTTAAGAAAGTATTCACAAGTTGCTCGTTCCATTCGAAACCGCCGGAAGCAATCATGACACCTTTTCGAGCTCCGATAAAGAAATCTTCTCCATCTTTTTCAGCACGGACGCCTACAACTGCGCCGTCTTCATCCATCACAAGTTCTTTTCCTGGTGTTGAAGTATATGTCTCAATACCATAGTCAAGTACTGTTTTGAAAAGTCCTCCGATTAAAGCTCTACCCATCGTTGTAATATTTTTCTCCATGCGTTCTGCAACGAGAGAAAAATCCGCTTTACTTGGATCGGAAGCTCCACCTTCTGCTAATGTTAGTGGTGGGAAAATTGGATGTCTTCTAATTTTATGTTCCCATTCTCCAAGCTCTGTTAATGCAAATGGCTCAGGATCTAATGATCTTCCTTCATTTTTACCACCTGGATTATTCGCATAATAATCCCCATATCCTCTAGGTACAGAAAAACGTACCGGAGTTTTTTCATACAGATAATCAATCATGTTTTTACCTTCATTAATATATAAATCAACTAGTTTAGGATCTGGTTCCCTGCCGCCAGTTAAATGAGAAAGATACTGTTTAGCTTCCTCAAATGAATCATTAATACCTTTTTCTTTCATATAGCGGTTACCAGGAACCCAAGGAATACCTCCAGAAAAAGCTGTTGTTCCACCTACAAGGTCAGACTTCTCTAAAATGATTACCTCTGCACCTTCGTCAGCAGCACGAATAGCAGTAGTTAACGCTGCTCCACCACTACCTACTACAACTACATCTGTTTCTTTGTCCCATGTTACATCTTTTTTAAAAAGCATGCTTATACCTCCTTTAGAAATTTAGGAAACGTTTACATAGCTTGTACTGTAAGATTGACATACCATCTTACTTTATTAAAAGTAGTAAAATATTTTACTTAATAGACACTGTGTCTCTATCTCTTATTATAGACTGAATATGAATTAATTCAATAACCAATATTAGAAATAGTGTTGTTTTATAGTCAAAATGTACTATAATGTCTATAAGAGAACTACTTTTTTAAGAAAAGGAGGAGATATTTATGACTACGAAAGTGGATCCTCGTGTTAAAAGAACGAAAAGAATGTTTGAACATGCATTATTAGACTTAATGGATGAAAAAGAGTATAAAAAAATAACTGTTTTGGAAATCGCTAAACGTTCAACATTAAATAGAGCTACATTTTATTTACACTACTTTGATAAAGATGATCTCTTAGAACAAATATTAGATGAAGCTTTATATGATTTACAAGAGAGTGTGAAAGTGAAGGAAGTGGAGTACAAATACGATAGTGACAATCCACATCCAATATTTATCCGTCTATTTGAAAAAATGACGGAAAGGTATAAATTTTATCATACCATGCTCGTACGTGAGAATAACCCATACTTTACTGAGTACGTGCGAAAAATACTGAAAAACTTCGTCGAAGATGGTACTGCTTATATGGATAGGGATAATGTTCAATATAATGTTCCGCACGATATATCAATTGCGTATATCACTTCAGCATATTTAGGGGTTATTATATGGTGGCTCAAAAATGATTTACCCTATCCACCTAAGTATATGGCGGTTCAATTAACGCGAATGTCAACGGTTGGCCCATTTGTTGATAATCCTTATCTCCATTCCTAATACCGGAATGTATCCTTACGTAATTTTAGTATGTTCATTATATTCATTTTAACTCATATAAACGAAAAGCAGCCTCTTCTGATGCACAAGAAAAGACTGTTTTTCGTTATTTATATTTCATCATTGTTTATTTATTTTTTTAAAAATTGACTCCCGGATATACCTGGGGTCGTCATTTCAAATGGGTCTAATATGGTCTCAATTTCTTCTTTTGTCAATAAATTATGAGCCTCACATATTTCCTTAATGGTTAACCCTGTTACTCTTGCTTGTTCTACTACTTTCGACGCCGTTTCATAACCTAAATGAGGATTCAGTGCAGTGATAATCCCATAACTTTGCTCGACGTATTCTCGACATCTTTCTACATTGGCTTCAATGCCGCTAATTGCAAATCGAGTATATACATCAAAACCATTTTTCATAATTTCTAATGATTGAAGTAAATTAAATGCAATCACAGGACCCATCACATTCAGTTCAAACTGCCCCGCCTCAGAACCCATACTAATCGATTGATCATTTCCAGTCACTTGAAATGCAACTTGGTTAATTAATTCAATCATTACTGGATTCACTTTACCAGGCATAATGGACGAGCCTGGCTGACGAGCAGGTAAAAATATTTCTTGTAAACCAGTCATCGGGCCTGATGCCATGAGTCGAATATCATTACTCACTTTCGACATGTTTAACGCAGCGACTTTGAGTGCTGAGGATAATGTCGTATATCCATCCGTGTTTTGCGTTCCGTCTACCAAATTCTCAGCAACATGAACTTTAATCCCGAGTTGATTGGATAACTGCGCGGCAACTTGCTCAATATACTCTGGCTTCGCATTTAACCCTGTCCCTACTGCAGTAGCACCTAAGTTGATCATGAGCATTTCTTCAGCAGCATGTTTTACTCGTCTAATATCTCTTTCTACAACTTCTGAATATGCACCAAATTCTTGGCCTAAACGAATCGGTACAGCATCTTGCAAGTGCGTCCTTCCCATTTTT
Source organism: Caryophanales bacterium (assembly GCA_026168805.1). Lineage (GTDB taxonomy): Bacteria > Bacillota > Bacilli > Bacillales > Amphibacillaceae > CALAMD01. The sequence goes on from JAPFDS010000043.1 coordinate 17,903, forward strand.
AAGACATGTTGAAATTCATTCTCTTTATTCATAAATTCCTTTTTTAAAGCTTCCATGATCGTCACTAATTCTTCAGACATACGAAAAGATGCTATTTTTAAAGCTGTTGGAATGGTGTCATTGGTTGATTGTGCCATATTTACGTGCGTGTTTGGTGAGCAATAATTATAATCGCCCTTTTTTCTTCCTACGATTTCAAGGGCGCGATTTGCTAATACTTCATTCATATTCATATTAATTGAAGTTCCAGCCCCGCCTTGAATCGAATCAACAATGAATTGATCCGCAAATTTCCCTTCAATCACTTCTTCCGCTGCTTGCACAATAGCATTTCCAATGGACGTTGAAAGCATATCTGTATGCATATTTGCTAATGCGGCAGCTTTTTTTACTTCAGCAAGGGCGAGAACTAGTTCTCGATGAACTGGGATTCCCGTGATCGGAAAATTCTCTACCGCCCGTAATGTTTGAATTCCATAATACACATCTGAAGGTACTTCTTTTGTTCCTAAACTGTCTGCTTCTGTTCTCATTTGCATGCTAGTTATGCTCCTTTTTTTGTGTAAAATACGTATTTAGTCCATGTCCACATAACGCAAAAAGAACATTGACAAGTATTGGTAATATTCAGAATAATACTTGTATATACGAATAATAAAAAGTCCTTATGTACAAGCATAGTAATGTTTTACACACATAGTAAAATATTCGTTTGAATAACTGTACTGTAACAAAAATGGAACACAAATTCAATACACATAACCTCTTTATATTGTGAGCAGATTTTGTGGCGCTATACATGAAAAGACACCACTATTTTCGTAAATAGTGATGTCTTTCAAATTCTATTCATGACTGTCATGATTGTTTGTTTCTCCACTTATTAAATTCAAGGTATTCTAAAAATTGTTCTTTTGAAACACCAGATTGCATTGCTTCTTTAACAATTTCTAACCATTCGTCATCTAATTCTTCATCACTTAGTGTGGATTCATTTAGCAAATCATTGACCGATACGCCAAGCACCTGAGAGATTTTCTCTATAAACTGGATCGATGGATTTGTTTGAATACTACGTTCAATGGAGCTTAAATATGATTTTGCTACTCCTGCTTTATCTGCCAATTCAGAAATCGATAAGTTTTGTTCTTGTCTGAGTGTTTTTATTTTTTCTCCAATCAAGCGCACACACCTTCTTCCTCATAAAAATTATAGCACATGTAAGGTGTGTTATTCTACAAATACCATTGTGTTAGCTACAAACAGAATGCTCTTGATAGTTTTTCAAAAATAGTCGGATTTCTTCTGTAGTTAGTCCTAAATCTTTAGCCTCTTTGATTAATACAATCCATTCAATGTCAAGATGCTCTTCATTCATGACTACATTCATTACCCGTTCCTCCCGTTTTTATCCTATCAGGAAATCCAGCCATCTTAGTAGTAGTACCTTAGACCTGAGATTTTGCGTCCTTATTTTTCAATAAGTTTGCCTTTATCTTCTGTATATAACTATTGTACTATAAACGAATAAAGATAAGAATGGCTAGTTTTGTCGTATCAAAACTAGTTCTGTAACACTATTTTCATTTCATGTAATTTATTAGCAGGTTTTCTGAAAAGCGTTTTATTGTTTGGTCCTTTTTGCGTACATTAAGAGTATACCTCCGAAAATGAACAAGGCTATACCGACCAGCATAAATGTAAAAATATTTGTAGCTGTTTTTGGAAGCATCAAGTTACTTTGTTGATTGTCTTCACTACCAACTTTGCTATCAATGATTACTTCAGAAGTTTTCCCCAACTTTTCTTCAGCTGTAAATATAAGTGAAAAGTGAACATCCAAACCTTGGAACTCATTGCCTAAATGTTCTGGGAAGTGGATGGTCATTTGCAACTGTTCATCTTTTTTTGATGCCAATTCTCTTAAAGATAACTGATCAAAATCTGCAAGTTTTCCATTATAAAGAGTATCTTCATCATCATTTATTTCAAGCAACATTTCATTAAAAAGTTTCTTTTCGCCGTTATTTTCCAAAGATACACTATACCGGAAGTCCATCGTTCCACTATTTAGCACTTCAATCGTACGTGGTGCCCAGTCGCCTGGTTTCATGTCATCTATGTCAAAAAGTGTATCTTCAGGCATCACTGTCATATCAATTTCTTTCTCATCCCCTTCATTCGCAAATGCTCCAAAGGGGAGAACGACCATAATCGTCATAACTAAACCAACATATAATATAGATTTCTTCAAAAAATCCCCCCTCTTTGTTCAAACGAAAACATTTATGAATGTGACTCGGATGAGAGGTTTTTTTCATCTTTAGTAGATCCCTCATTCTTTTCTTTAGAAGTTATTTCCGCAGTGGAAAGTGCACGCCATATTGTAAATGCTGAATAGCCAATAAGTAAAATACCTGGAATTAATAATAAGAATGCTCCGTTTTTTGACTGTGCAAAACTTATAAAGTATCCAATATAAGGAACCGTGAATCCAGTATATTGTGCAACAACATTTTCCGATAACACTAGTTGCGCATCTGGGCTATTATTATTATCTCCTTTTGTTTGATACATTGTACTTTCTCCACTATGTGAAGCTTCAATCACCCGGTGTGTCACTAGTTTATCTTCAGCTTCTTGAAATGTAATAACATCACCTTTTTCGAAACGAGTCATGTCGCCGCCAGGTTTCACAGCAATAATAGAACCCGTTTTGATATCAGGTTCCATTGATCCTGATAAGACTGTTTTTAATTGGTAACCGAACATATTCGGTTCTCCACCAGAAATTTTTGTAATCAAAACCATCAGAGCAACACCGATTAATAGAACAAATAATACACTTGTGATTATTCTATTGAACCACTTCATCACCTTCCTTTTCTTCATCATTCTCGCCCTCCACAACCTCTTCTATCGCTTCTTCATCTTTTGTAGATTCTGCGTTTTTCTCTGATGTATTTTCTTCGTTATAATCCTTGTTATTTTCTTCAGCTGACTCCTCATCCTTCACAGATTCTTCAGAGGCTTTATCTTCTCGCTGGTCTTCTTCAACTTGTTCTGTCTCATCTTCACTTTCTTCGCTCTCTTCTTCCTCACAAACTACTTCAATGACTTCACTCCACACACGATCTTTTTCTGAAGCATCTTCATCTTGGAAAATAACAAATTGATAGAAGCCTGATGTACTTGTTTCATACGCCAGTTTCTTCGTGTCTTCTTCTTTGAGAATTTCAAGTGTGCCTTCATGATCTTCCATAGACAATTTTTCACCGTCGTCTTCTGGATGTCCGTCCTCAACATAATAAACCTCATAGAAACCTTTCGTTCGCATTGGACCATCACCCGTATTGGTTACTTCTACTTCCATGTGTGCTGGACATGTTTCACTCGCAGTTGCCTCTTGATCTACAAATGCTAAAGAACTTCTATCTTCAAGCTCTTCTTTGACTTCATCTTTCACGTTTTCTTTTTCGTCTTTGTCTTGCTCATCTTCCCATGTACCTGCAGTAATCGTAACCGCACTGACATTCGTATCATCAAAGTAAGCAACCGTATCCGTTGTTACATAGCTCGCGGAAAAAATAACCATATATAGGACAATAACTGCTTTAAAACAGATGATTAAAGGTTGATATTTTTTTCTGAACTTTCGCAGTCGTGTACTCCTCAAGAGATCTCCCCACCTTTTCTTGGAAACTTTACTATGGTTTATCGATGTGACTGTATGTATATTCAAAAGAACGTAATTATTACGTTCTTTTGAATATACATACATATAGGGAAGAGCAACTCTTCCCTATATGTAAAAGTTCATTTTTGTTCTCCTGGAGTTTGAGTGGCATTAAATTTCCATTCTTACTTCTTTTCTCCAGCCGTTTGTTCAGCATTAAATGTCCATTCAAGTTCTAAATGAGCACCTTGCAAGTGATTTTGATTTTCACCATTATCATAGAATTCAAACTGGACACGTAAATTATTTTTTTCTCCTACTTCAAGTCCTGATTTAGGTCCATTAACAGAATCCATTAATGCTTTGACTGCATCAGGCGACATATCTTTTAGTTCTTTTAAAGTTTTGCTTTCAATAATTTCATTCGACTTATCTTTATTTTCTAGGAAATTAACTATAATATGTTCTCCAAATTCATAGGCTCCATCAACCTTATAGTCTGTTTCCAATAAAACTTTAGAAATGTCTAATGTACCTTTATTTTCAAATTCGAAGGTTCGTTCTATCGTATCCCCTGGTTTTAAATTACCAATATCAACAATCGTTGTTGGGTTCACTGATAAATCTAACGTTCCTGCTGCAAAGGTATTTTCCGATACCGCTGTATCACTAAAATAAGCGAACGTTCCTCCACCGACTAATGATAATCCTAAGATTGCTGTTCCAATTCCCATACCTATTTTTTTCTTTATACTCATGTATAGACTCCTCTATTTTTTGTTATAATTTTATTTACAATGAAATTTTTTTTATCCTTTTATGAATAATAAGACTTATTTCTTTTCTCCAGCACCCTGTTCTGCGTTAAATGTCCACTCAAGTTCGAGTGAAGCACCTTGGAATTCATTTTGATCTTTCCCGTTGTCTACGAATTCGAATTCAACGATTAAATCATCTGAAGTCCCTGCTTCAAGACCACTGTCTTCTCCAAAGATTGTAAACCATAACCCTTCAACAGCATCTGGTTTCATATTTTTAAGTTCATATAGTGTTTTGCTCGCTACAACCTTCTTAGGAATTAATGCCCCACTTTTATCTTTATTGATAAGGAAGTTAACATTTATATGCTTCCCAAAGTCATCTGAAGCACCTTCAACTGTATAATCTGTTTCGAGTAATACTTTAGAAATATCTAAAGATCCGTTATTTTCGAGTTTGAATGTACGAGGCATCCAATCTCCTGGCTTTAAGTTTTCTACATCAACAATCGTTGTTGGATTTACTGATAGATCTAACGTTCCTGCTGCAAAGGTGTTTTCTGATACTGCTGTATCACTAAAGTAAGCAAACGTTCCTCCACCGACTAATGACAATCCTAAAATTGCTGTTCCAATGCCCATACCTAACTTTTTCTTTAAACTCATTTATTTCCTCCCTATTTTTAAAAAGCTGTAGTAAAAGCTCGCCTATTATGTTCACTTGGTTAATGAACATTTCTACATGTTCATGTGTGATTCCATGAGTAATACGAATAGTACATTAGTAATATGAACCAAGTGGAAGCATAGTTGTCTAGTCCCTTTCCCCCTTCCCATTTATGTACGAATACCTAATGTGTTCTTGTAAGAACATGACCTCGTTCTCTATTGCGAACGAACTAAAAAAAGTATAGCCTATGATTGTTTATTTGAAAAGCTTCTAAAACTGCCATCCGTACTATATAAAGAACAATACCTGAGTCTCCCTTTGTTTTAGTCGTTATAACGCACAATTTCATTTTTATTAATCTTTTTAAAGAACAAGAAAGATATAAAGTTTGGATGAATGGATAAGAACAATGGACTATGCCGTGACGCGGTATCATTGAATGCAATAAAAATGCTTCTAACAACAGTCATTGTTAGAAGCATTTTTTACATTCCTTTATATTTACTTTTTATGTTCACCAATCTTTTTAGCGGTTTTGTTGCTGGTCCTGCAACATCTTTCAACTAAATGTTTTCCGTGCCATCGTTTGCATCGGATCCCACACATTATTATATGGAGGGGCATATGACAAATCCAAATCAACTAATTCCTGGATGGTCATTTCATTAAATAACGCGGTCGCTAACACATCGATCCGCTTATCTACCCCTTCTTTGCCTATAATTTGCCCGCCTAGCAACTGATCTGTTCGTCGATGGGATAAAAGTTTTATATGAATCTTTTCTCCATTTGGATAATATCCTGCTCGTGTGTGAGCTGTAGTCGTATGCACGTCGTAAGGAATACGTAATGCCTTTGCCTCAGCTTCACTGATGCCAGTTCGACCTAACGTTAAATCAAAAAACTTAATGATGGACGTACCAACAATCCCTTGAAACGTTAACGATCCTCCGGCCATATTCGCCCCAGCAATTCGACCTTGTTTATTCGCTGTTGTACCGAGCGGAATATGATCATCAATTTGCTTGATGCGGTGATAATTTGTTGAACAATCACCTGCAGCATACACATTGTTCACATTGGTTTCTTGATGTGGATTGACGTAAATCGCACCTTTATTTGTAGTGTGGATACCCGTGTTTTCAAGAAATTCGGTGTTTGGTTGTACACCAATGGCTAATAAAACAAAGTTGGTATCATAGAGGTTTTTATCCGTTTCAATGCTTGTTACATGATCTTCCCCTTTAAAACCTGTTACTTTTTCATCTAAAACAAGCTGAATTCCCTTTTCTTTCGCTTTTTCATGGATGATGTCAGCCATATCCGGATCAAAGATCGGCGCAATTTGAGGAGCGCCTTGGATCAATTGAACACGTTTGCCAAGCTTTACAAGACTTTCAGCCATTTCTAAACCTATATATCCTCCTCCAACAATCGTGACGTCTTCGGTTTCTTCATCTAAATCATGCATAATATGTTCCGCGTCAGGAATGGTTTTCAGAGGATGAATTCCTGCTAATTCACTTCCAGGAAAATCTGGAAAAATAGGACGTGTACCACTTGCAATGAGTAAACGGTCATACGCAACTTCAAAAGACTGATTTGTTTCGGTGTCTTTTCCATGGACCACTTGATCATGCACATTTATTTTTTCTACTTCTGTGTGAATCCTTGCATCAATTCCATATTTTTCACGGAATGTTTCAACATCACGTGCAATTAAATCATCTACAGATGAAACGACACCGTTAATGACATAAGGAAGTCCACATTGTCCGTACGAGTAGATCCCTCCACGCTCAAGTACTGTAATATTCGCGTTGGGATCTGTTCGATTAATTTCCATTGCTGCACTCATTCCACCAGCAACTCCACCAATAATAACGTAATTCATACTTGCTTCCTCCTTTTTGAATGAATTTCATAATTACCAAAATCAGCTATGTCAATACAACATGTAGTTTCGAAAGGTTCAACGAAACTACATGTTGAAGTGGATTAGCAAAAAATACGTATTATGAAATTCATTATTTTGTATGAAATCATTTGTAACACTTCATCTACACTGTACATGTCTTAGAAGTTTTCTGCTATGATAAGAATTACGAACTTGTTGAATGGAGGAGGATGCAAATGTTTGAACCAGTAGAATATACAAACAATCGCGAAAAAAATTATGAAACATTACTACAACAACTCGAAGCATTAATCGAAGGTGAAACAAATGTCATTGCAAATCTCTCGAATGCTTCTGCGTTGCTGAATCAATTTTTAGATGACATTAATTGGGTAGGTTTTTATTTATGGGAAGATGACGAACTAGTTCTCGGACCATTTCAAGGACTCCCTGCTTGTATCCGAATTGAGAATGGAAAAGGTGTTTGTGGAACAGCAATGGCTACAAACAAAACGATGCTCGTAGATAACGTGCATGAATTCCCAGGGCATATTGCCTGTGATGCACGAAGCCAATCAGAAATTGTTGTGCCTATGAAAGTGGACGGCAAAAATTTTGGAGTGCTTGATATTGACAGTCCTAGTTTAAGCCGATTTGATACAGTGGACCAAACATACCTAGAGAAGTTTGGTCAGATCCTTTTAAAACATCTCTAAACACATCAAAAAACCTCCTCAGCATGCCGAGGAGGTTTTTTCAGATTCAAGCTAATCCTTACGATTGAACGGCCATATCTTTTGTAATATCTTGTGCAGGTCCAAATAATTCATAACGAACTTGGTCTCTGCTTACATTGAGTTCATCGAGTAAGCTTGCTACATGTTCCATGAATGGTACTGGTCCAACAATGTAGTATGTTGTTTCAGGCTTGATAATATTTGCTAACACTTCTTTAGATACAAAACCTGTAAAGTGGTGATCGCCATCTTCATTTGCCGGACGGTCATACCCAAATACATAATGAGCATTTGGTAAGTGACGTGTCCACTCCCCAACGTTTAAATGGAATGCATGAACCGCTTCATTTTGAGCAGCATGGAGGAACGTTATGTCTCGAGTAGACTCTTTTGCTGCTAATGATTCTAGCATACTTAACATCGGTGTAATTCCTACACCACCGCTAATTAAAGCAACTGGATGTTCGCCTTCTTCAAGTGTAAATGTACCAGCTGGAGCACTTGCCTCAATGGTATCGCCAATTTGAACCTGGTCATGTAAATAAGTTGAGACCACTCCATAAGGCTCACGATCAGCTTCTTTTTTAACAGAAATTCGGAATTGTTTTTCATTCGAAACCGCTGATAATGTATAGTGACGAATTTGCATATATTCCGCATTCGGCATGGTGACACGAATCGTTAAATACTGTCCTGCTTCATATGCTGGTAGTTTACTTCCGTCTTTCGCTTCTAAGTAAAACGATGTAATAACATCACTTTCTTTTACTTTGTCAGCAACGACAAAATCTTTAAATCCGTCCCAGCCGCCTTCTTGTTCTTTTGCTTCTTTATACATTTCTGTTTCAATATCGATAAATACTTGCGCAATGACTCCGTATGCTTCTTCCCATGCTTGCATAATTTCATCAGTAGCAGCATCGCCCAATACTTCTTTAATCGCGATTAATAAGTATTTTCCTACAATCGGATAATGTTCAGGTCTGACGTTTAGTCCACGGTGTTTCTCGGCAACGAGTTTTACTTCACCTAACAATGTCTCTAATTGATCAATGTTTTTAGCTGCAGCATAGACCATGTTTGCTAATGCAACTTGTTGTTTCCCTTGTTTTTGGTTCGCTTCATTAAAAATGTTTAATAATTCCGGATGATTTTCAAACATCGTTTTGTAAAATACAGTTGTAATGGTTGCTCCATGTTCTTCAAGAACAGGTGCAGTTGATTTAATTATATTCATTGTCTCAGTTGATAATGGCATATTAAAAACTCCCTTTTTTTAAAGATGTATTTCTAATGCACCTTTAATATACCGCGTTTATTATTCGCTGACAATGGGTTTTGAAGAGACGTCATAAATGGTTCATTTCTTGTTCTTACTTTTGTCACAAACATGCATTTGAAATACATGTTTACATCTACGGACACCTGTAAAACATGCTATAATGAAGCTGGTGATGAAAATGAAACTAACAAATTATACGGATTACTCCTTACGTGTATTAATTTTTTTAGCACTGAAGGATACAGATGAGAAATCAACAATCACTGAAATCACGGATGCGTATCAAATATCCCGGAACCATTTAAGTAAAGTCATCCACCAACTTGGACAAATTGGGATGATCGAGACTACTCGCGGCCGTGGTGGTGGCATTACGCTGGCAAAGTCTCCGGATCAGATTGTCGTAGGTGATGTCGTGCGAGCTACAGAAGAGGATTTTCATATCGTAGAATGTTTTAATCGGGAAAATAATACATGTGTGCTTACGCCGATTTGTGGGTTGAAACATATTTTAAATGAAGCTCTCGTCGCTTTTATGGATGTGTTGGATCAATATACGATTGCAGATTTAATTAAAGAACCGGATGCATATCGGGCATTATTAAATATCAAATAAAACATACGATTCCTACCATGTAGTTTCATTGAAGCCCTTCATAACTACTTGATAGGAATCACTTATTTTCAAGAAATATTAATGATTTTTATGTGTCTATTTCCACCCGGAGTCTGTATATTCACTTCGTCATTCACTTGTTTTCCTAATAAAGCTTGCGCCACTTGAGATTGGTTTGATAGCGTCCCTTTGAGTGGGTCAGCTTCTTCGCTACCGACGATTGTATATGTTTCTACTTCTTCCTCAAGTACATCTTTAAATGTAACGGTACTCCCTAATTCAACTGAAGAACTGTCTGTTTGTTCAATGAGTTTTACATGTTGTATTTTATATGAAAGAGTAGAAATCCGGTCATCTATACGGGATAATTCATCAATTGCCTTTTCGTATTCTGGATCTTCGTTGAAGTCGCAAAAACTTCGCGCTGCTCGAATACGTGCTTTAGCCTGCTCTCTTTTTTCATTTTCTAACTCTGTTAACTCCGCTGTTACTTTCTTTAATCCCGCTTCAGTCATTGGAAAAATATCTTTTGACATATTCTTTCCCTCCAACCAAACACGATCATACTAACAAAAGACCTTTCATACGTTATATTCACGAATGAAAGGTCTCATTGAATGCTTGCTACATACAGCATTCTCTTCATATTTACTTAACTACTAACACGTCACATTTTGCATCACGAACTGTTCGTTCGGATACACTTCCAATCATAAATCGTTCGACGGCATTCAGACCAGTGGCAGCAATCATAATTAAATCTGCCCCTACTTCAGAAACGATTTCTTTAGGTAAAACTGATTTCGGTGAACCGTACTTTAACGACGTACTCACTTTTTCTACATTTGCTTCTTTAGCAGTTTGTTCATACCCAGCTAATAACTTTCTCGCTTCTTCTTTCGCACGTTCATACACATTTGCATCATACATATCAATCGTTGCAAAAGAACGTGTGTCAACAACATGGGCAATAATCAATTCAGCATCATTTCTTTTAGCTACATCAATAGACCTATTAAAAGCTTTCTCGGCAGCATCTGAACCATCTACAGCAATGACAATTTTCTTATAGTTTTTCCCCATCTAGCATGCCTCCCTATAATGGTTAATGTCTTTCTATCTCTAGTATAACAGTAATTGATCCAAATGAAATAGTTCACGTTTAACAAAATTGCAAATATAATCATGTTTCATACATTTGCCTTAATTTCACTACTTAGGAAAAATCCTATCACTATGTTCATGAACCTCTCCTATGTATAATGTAAACGAAAGATAGTATCGAATAGGAGTGATTGCATGTGTACAACAATAGGATTTCCTTATAAAGATGGAATTATTTTTGGAAGAACACTTGAAATGGGTATCACATTAGACAATCAAATTTTGTATGTCCCTAAAAATTATAATGGGTTTATTCAAACCAACGAAAAAGAATATGCTACAAAATATGCTGTGATTGGAACAGGCTTTATGAATATTCCTTCTTTCGGTGATGGGATGAATGAAATGGGGCTTATGGGATCAAGCAATCTATTTCCTGGGTATTCCTCATTTGCTACAGAGGAAGTGGCAGGCAAAATCAATGTACCTCCTACACACGCATTTGATTATTTACTAAGCAGATGTAAAGATGTCCAAGAGGTAAAAACAGCGGCTGACCAAATGGTTCTTATGGAACAAGAAAATTCCGAACAAGATGCATCTCCAAGTATGCACTTCTTCTTCAAAGATGCACACGGAAATGCTGTTGTTTTGGAACCTAAAGATGGTCAACTCTTGCAATACGACAATCCATACGGCGTATTAACAAATGCCCCTGCATTTCCATGGCACGTAACGAATTTAAAAAATTACATTCATCTTCAACCTGAAAATATAGAAAAAGCAGATTTTAATGGAGTACCCGTGTCTAAGTTAGGAGAAGGAAGCGGAATGGTAGGACTGCCTGGGGACTTTACTCCTCCAGCTCGTTTTGTTCGTGCAGCATACTTTGTCTCACAAACACCGAAAGACCTGGAACGACATGCTGCCATTTTACAAGGCTTTCGTATTTTATCTCAAGCAGATATTCCTACTGGCGCAATCGTTGACCCACAAAACGGTCATAATGACGAAACTTTATATACGTCGATTATGGACACGCAAAAAAAGGCGTATTTTATCAAACATCATAACAATATCAATATTCAATCCTTTTATCTGGATGATTATAAAGACGTGAAAGAACTAACATTTATCGATATACAAAAAGAGATGAACCTATAAGAAGGAATTTCCCATCAATGCATCTTGCAAATTGATGGGAAAATTTTTACGTAGATAGAATCCGAATATCTACAACAGCAAATTGAATATTCGGATGTTCATCAAACGTACTCAAAATCTCGCGTTGGAGATGCGTTTTTGTGCTTGTTCCCTTTTTGTAGTCGACTAAATATCGGAGGGTTACTACAATACCATCGTCATTCGTATTTAACGAAAATACTGGTTGAGATTGTTCTTTATTCCCTGGCAATTGCTCATTCGCCTCATCCAATAATGGTAAAATTTCTGCGTTAAAATAGCTATTTCCTACATCTGTCATAATTTTCTCAGCATCTTGCCACTTACTCTCAAACGTTAGTACATATTGTATTTCTTGCCAAATAAGTCTGTTTGTACGACCAACGATTTCAATCGTTTCGTCAAAAATAACTTTGTTAGGGATTTTAATAATGCGCCCTGTGTTTGAGTCTGAAGAAAGCCATTTACGTGCTTCTAATAACTCAATATTAATCATGTTTATATCGATAACATCTCCAATAATCTCGCCAATTTCTACCCGATGTCCTTCTTTAAAATATTTGCGATATTTAATGACAAAAAAGCCAATAATATTATTAATCAATCCTCTTACCATGACAACAATTAAGAAACCAAATAATAGTGCCAGTAATATGAGGGCATTAATTGCCTGGATCCAGATAAATAATACGACAAGTGTCATAATTATAATCATTGATCTTTTAATTAATTTTCGTACAATAAATCTTTTTTGTAAGTCGCTTACATTACGAGTAATCAATGTTTTAAATACCCAATGTAGTAATATGCCAATAACGACTACAATTGCTGTGAGTGCTAATTTATTCAAATAATCTTGCGGGGTATGTAAGGTCGTTAAAAAACTTTTCGTTAATGTATCAAAATAGTCCGTTAAAACATCAGTCATCTAATCACTCCTATCGGAACTAGTACACCTACTATACATTATGTGTCAGTCGATGTCGTTTGCTATTTAAGTAAAGCAAGTATATTTTTGTAATAAATAGGACAAAACATCAGAATGGAGTGTCATGTTCCATTCATCTTTAGTTCATTTTTAAGGAATATACTTTTCTTATGGAACAAATACTAGATACACCGCTTCTCAAATATGTTTAAAGGAGAGATATCTATGGTATATGAAAACAAGCAAGATTGGCCAGAGAAATATGATATTAACAAACTCGTCTCTCGCCCAAGTGATATTGATAAAATTTTAAGTGGAGAGAAAACGACTGAGCGCCGTAATGATCGCTATGCGGATGCTGGAGATGAACTTGTGCTTGAAGGACAAACCTTTGTTGTCGAAGATATTTATCCACAAAAGTTAAAAGAGTTAACAGATGACGACGTGAAAGAGGAAGGCTTTGAAAGCATAGAAGCATATAAAGATGCATTAACTTCTATTCACGAAAGTGTCGTGTGGGATCCAGAACAAATCGTCTGGACACATGAATTAAAAAGAAAATAAATGTTGATGAAAGATATGAACATCCCCCTTCCAACACAATTGTATTGGAAGGGGGATGCTTGTCTACAGTAGCGTTCTTTTAAAACTCTTCATTAAACCGATTCAGTAATGTTCGTACTTCATCTGTCGTATTTGCCGACATTAAATCATTTCTGAGCTCACTCGCTCCGCGAAAGCCTTTTACATATATTTTAAAGAAACGACGAAGGGCTTTGAATGGAACGGTGTCCAGTTCTTTTGAATATTGATCATGTAGATCAAGCTGCAGTTTTAAAAGATCAATTAACTCTTCACTACTATGTTCTTTTGGTTCAACTTCAAAGGCAAATGGATTTTTAAAAATTCCTCGCCCAATCATCACACCATCCACACCATATTTATTCACGAGCTCTAGACCTGCTTGACGATCAGGAATATCCCCATTAATAGTAAGTAATGTTTGAGGGGCTACTTCATCACGCAACTTCTTAATCTCTGGGATTAATTCCCAATGGGCGTCAACATTGCTCATTTCTTTTTTCGTACGTAAATGAATGGACAAGTTCGCAATATCTTGTTCGAATACGTGCCGCAACCAATCTTTCCACTCATCTACTTCTGTATAACCTAACCTTGTTTTCACACTAACCGGTAATCCTCCTGCTTTCGCTGCTTGGATGATTTTCGCTGCCGTTTCCGGATGACGGATGAGCCCGCTTCCTTTTCCTTGTGATGCGACGTTTGCAACAGGACATCCCATATTAATATCTATTCCTTTAAAGCCTAACTTAGCCATTTCAATGCTCATTTCTTTAAAGTTCTCTGGACGATCTCCCCAAATATGAGCAACTATTGGTTGTTCATCTTCAGTAAATGTTAATCTTCCTCGTACACTATATATACCTTCAGGATGACAGAAACTATCCGTATTTGTAAATTCCGTAAAAAACACATCTGGTCGTGCTGCTCTACTTACCACGTGACGAAAAACGACATTCGTAACATCTTCCATCGGCGCAAGTATAAAAAATGGTCGAGGTAAATCAACCCAAAAATTATTTTCCATATGCACTCGAATCCTTTCATTTTAAGCTTTAATTCAATGAAACATCCATAGTAGTTTACATGAAATATACCAAAAAATCTTCCTATTTGCTTCAATACTTTTCAGTTTATCCTTAGAAGAAATTGGATGAAGTATGTAGAGAAAAGTGATAAGCTTTTAGAATGGACATTATTCAGTGAATTTCATAATTACTACTAGTATAGGAGAATTTACACATGCAACAAGATGATACATCACAGAAGATTTGGACGAAAAGTTTTACGAGTTTAGCTCTTACTCAATTTATATTATTTACAGTATTTTATTCTTTATTAACTACACTGCCCATTTATGTCATAGAGGATTTAAATGGTTCAGAATCAAAAGCTGGTTTAGTCGTCACACTCATGCTCGCTTCCGCCATTTTAATTCGCCCTTTTACAGCGAAAATACTTGATCTATTAACAAAGAAAAGAACTCTAATCATTAGTGTACTAGCTTTTATGATTACGACGTTCATTTATTTATTCATCGAGACATTTACAGCATTACTTGTTCTTCGGTTTATCCATGGAATCTCTTTTGCTCTTGTAACGACAGCAACAAGTGCAATCGCAGCTGATATCATACCAAAGGCCCGTCGCGGTGCTGGCTTAGGCTATTTTGCAATGGCTATGAACCTAGCAGTAGTAGCTGGGCCTTTCATTGGATTAAGTCTTCTACAATTCATTTCTTTCAAACAATTTTTCGCCATCCTTAGTATTTTAATGGTCGTTAGCTTATTATTTTCATTCATGGTAACCGTGCATGAACACGCCCATGCACGAACATCATTATCATTAAAGCTAACGGATTTGGTAGAAATAAAAGCTTTACCGATTGCAGGAATTAGTGGAATCGTCGGTGTTGCTTATGCGAGTATATTATCTTTTGTTCCTGTATTCGCAGAAGAAAATGGGTTGGAAACAACCGCAAACTATTTCTTTCTAGTCTTTGCCATCGTAATGATTGCTTCACGCCCGACACTGGGAAGATTGTTCGATGAACGGGGCGCAAAAACGGTTCTTGTTCCTAGTTTAGTAGTCTTTGCTATTGGTCTATTTGTCCTGAGTGTAACAAGTGGAAGTGTACTATTATTAATTGCAGGTGGAGTTATTGGTCTTGGGTATGGATCCCTTTTACCAGGGTTTCAAGCGCTATCTGTCCAAAGTACATCGATGGATCGAAGCGGACATGCAATGTCAACGTTCTTTATCTTTTATGATCTAGGTATTGCTTTCGGTGCATTTATTTGGGGGCTTGTCATCGCTGGCTCTGGTTTTCATGCGATGTATATTTCAGGTGCAGTCCTCATGCTTATCACGACAATCATTCTATATGTATATTTAACAAAGAAACAAAAAAATGATGAGGCTGGGACAAATTAAAGTTGTACCTCCAAAAATACGAATAACACTCTAATCTAGCGTAGGAAATATACGGAGACTAGTGAAGAATGAACTGCAATTCTTCTTCCCCGCGGGAGCAGAGGCATAGGCAAGACCCTGCCCCGGCAAGGAGGCTTGCCAGCCGCCCGCAGGAAAGCGAAGTGTATTTCCGAAGCGGATAATTCCACTTGTTAAATTAGAATGGTCGTATTTGAATTAACTTTAAATCTTTTGTCTCAACCTCATGCTCTTTATTCTTCAGATGATTGTATCGATACTCCCTCTTCTTTAAACACTTCTTGAGCAACGGTTAAAGCATTCAACACACTCGGAAATCCTGTATATGGTATGAGATGCATAATACATCCGATAATCTCATCAGGAGTTAACCCAACGGAAAGACCAGTTTTAATATGCATACCAATTTGCGGCTTTCCCTGTGCTACAAGAGCGGTAATCGTTGTAAGTACTTTTTGTTTATTCGTAATCCCAGGACGTGAATAAATATCTCCAAAAGCAAACTCTACCACATATTTGCTTAAGTCAGGAGCTACATCTTTTAGCCCTTCACCAATATCCATAAAACCTGTTGGATGATCGTCATCTGCTGATGTAAGCTCTTGAATTTTATCGATTCCTTTTTGATATTTTTCTGTCTCCATTTACTATTCCCCCTTGAACATATGTAGATTTATACTTTCCTCATTAACAATCACTTCTGCGTGACTACAAGATCTCGAGATGAAGGCAATGCAATCTGTGCCTGATCAAAGGCTTCTTTCATTTCCTGACGTAAATCACGCTCACATTCCCATTGCAGGCCATTCTCTGTTTGACCGATAACGCGTAGAACAATCTCTTGCGTGTCAAATGCTTGTACACCAATGGCTTGAGGTGCTTCTTTAAATCGCTCATCAGTTTCAAATCGTGCACAAACCTCATTTAATATTTCAATTGCCTCGTTAATATTGTCATCATAACTTAAACCAATATCAACAAGGGCTCGCATATTCCCACGAGAATGGTTCGCGACTCCTTCAATAAATCGATTGGGAACAAAGTTGAGTGTTCCGTCGAAACTTCGAATTTTAGTCGTTCTCAAGCCTACTTCTTCAACCACTCCGTCATATCCTGCTGTTGTTACATAATCATCAATTTCAAGTTGTCGTTCAACTAAAATAAAGAATCCAGTAACAATATCACTCACAAGACCTTGCGCGCCAAAGGCTACGGCAAGACCTAGTACACCTGCCCCTACAATAAGTGGGCCGATTTCAATTCCGATCGCTGAAAAGAACATTAACCCAAACAAAAACAATAAAACATAGGAATATATATTTACAAGTAATTTATCTAACGTTTTCACCCGAGCAGGCGACGTTTTTTGATCTTTCGTTACCTTAACAATCGTGCGCTCGATGACTTTTCTTCCTACTGGACGTGCAATCATATAAATTACGATTAGCAACACGAGTTTGAGTAACACCCGTACAATATGTACAACATCAATATCTATGCCGAATATTTCCATTTGCTGCACCTCTTTCATAGTTGTTATCTAGTATTGATTGTTATCCTTTTAAATTAACCTATTTATAGGAGGAGGTCAAACAAATTCTTTATAATCGGTAGGATCCTTCTTTTAAAGAGATGTAATTATCAAAATATTAAACTTTGTTCGTATTTTCTGGTACAATGCTTTAAACCCTCTGTTTCAACAAAGGGGTACATGAATATCTGAAGGAGGAATAAAATGAAAGTATTGGAAAGGATTAGTACAGCTGCTGGAAATACATTTGCCATCTGGGTAATCTTATTTGGTGTATTAGCTTTTATATTTCCTAGCGGGTTTTCTTGGATTGCACCACACATTTCTTTGTTACTCGGAATTATTATGTTTGGCATGGGGCTCACTTTGTCATTAGAGGATTTTAAAGGTATTGTGAAAGCTCCCAAAAGTGTCATTGTCGGCGTTGTCGCACAGTATACGATTATGCCTTTACTAGCTTTTGGATTAGCAAGTGTCTTTCAACTGCCTCCAGAAGTTGCCGTGGGAGTTATTTTAGTAGGATGTTGTCCGGGCGGGACTGCTTCGAATGTCATGACATTTTTAGCGCGCGGAAACACTGCTTTATCTGTTACGATCACAGCTTTTTCTACTATTCTAGCACCTATTTTAACACCAGCATTAACGTTGCTATTTGCGAGTAAATGGTTGCCTGTTTCTGCTGCGGATATGTTCTTATCTATCGTTCAAATTATTCTTATTCCTATTGTTCTCGGAATTATTGTACGAATATTTTTCTATCGACAAGTTGAAAAGAGTGAAAAGGCATTACCACTTATTTCCGTTATCGGAATCGTAGCAGTAGCTGCTGCTGTCGTCGCCGTAAATACAGATGAAATTGCATCGACTGGACTATTAATATTTTCTGTCGTTATTCTACATAACATCCTTGGTTTACTCATTGGATTCTTATTAGGAAAATTATTACGATTGGAGTTCAATGACCAAAAAGCAATTTCCATTGAGGTAGGCATGCAAAATTCTGGTCTCGGATCCGCACTTGCTTTGGCACACTTTGCACCTATTGCAGCCGTGCCAAGTGCCCTATTCAGCGTATGGCACAATATTTCAGGTCCCTTACTCGCCACGTGGTGGGGAAAGAAAAGTAATGATGAACGTGTATAACTACTAGTGAATCACAAACACCCTACAAATGAACGGTTCATTTGTAGGGTGTTTACAATGCTCATCTCTTTAAAAATCGAATGTACAATCCTGATTACCTCTGTTCGTCTTGTTCAAAACAAATATATACGTGGATGAGTGCGAACATGTATAAAATTACAAAAGCGAAGAGACTACCGATGAACCAGATGGAAGCAATCAAAAAAATTAGACAGTAAACGATGTACATAATGAACCACGATTTCTTTCGGGCTACAATCAAATAGTAATAAGCGACCCATTTGAGAATATCAATCCCGATCAAAACAGATAACAAAAGTATCCACGACACCGTGTCCTTCGTCGTTCCTCCATCTGCTGTGACTAAAGATCCTACAGCAGCAAAAAACAAAGTGAAAATTCCAAACGCACATGTGCTGATGACATTTAAAATAAATAACGGTATTGCCCCTGTTCTCTGCTTTTTCATATATCCTCCTTTACGAAAAAGTGCTCATAAATGTATTAGCGTATAATGTTATATGTAATCATATCCTACTGAAAGTAATAATTGAACGCAAATAGGGAAAAATAAGTTCGATTATACAATAAAAATACGTATACAACCATTGAAATATAGGAGGTATATCCAATGATACCGAAAAGACGCTGGCCATGGGTAGCTCAACAAAACTGGGAAGACATTGTTTTTATCCATAAGCCAGTTGATCATGAGGCACTTAGGCCATTTGTACCTTATCCATTTGAAATTGATACGCATAACAAACAAGCATGGATTAGTATTGTTCTTTTTCGTGCTACACAGAGCCGTCTCCGCTTGATGCCATCTTTACTGTCCTTTCCATCATTTTATCAAATGAACTTCCGGACGTATGTGCGTTTTGGGGATGAACGTGGTGTGTACTTTTTTAATATACATGCGAACAATTCGCTTGTAACGACTGTTGGAAAGGCGTCTGGTATGCCCTTTAATACATCCCCGATGATCATAGACCAAGATAGAGACCGGCGGTTGTTTAAAGCCAATCAATTATTTAATCATCCGGAAAGTACGCTCCATGTATCCTATCAACCAACAGCTCAACAAGTGAACATGCATCGTGATGAATTACCACACTTCTTAGCAGAGCGGTACGCTATTTGGATGATTCGAGAGAAGACGATTATAAAAGCACCCATTTTTCATTCCCATTGGAAACTAAGAAAGGCCGATATTTCCGTGCTGGAATCTACCCATATGCCATTTTCGATAACAGATGACGATATTGCTCATTATGTGGATTTCAAACACTCTTTCCTTCATCCATTTGAAAAAGTTGGAATAGTTGACCCATATAACCAACCATACTGACGACTTAGACATGAAAAGGCGCACGTTTATCGAAGTCTATTGCTCTTTCTCTTAAACATCAGTATGTTACAAGTGAGAAAAGCTATTTTAAGCAAAAAGGAGAACTTCTTATGCCAACGAATGAACAAATAGATGTAATCGTTCACTTAAGTGAGCAGCCCATTGTCTTACAAAAACAAACGACTAAAAAAAGAGCAACGTCAGTAGATAAACAGCAACAACACGTCCTTCATGAAATGAATATTAGAAATATTCACTATAAACTTCTGCACATATACCAAACGATTATCAATGCTATTTCGATCACCGTTGATGCTAAAGAAATACATAAGCTTCATTCTATTCCCGGCGTAGTATTGATTGAACCCAATCTAGAAGTAAAAGCAATGGGAAACACGTCCAACCATCATAAACATTCATTCGCCGAAGAAGTCGACCCCATGTTTTCAGAGATAAAAGCTCTTTGGGCTGAAGGAATCGAAGGCCAACATATAAAAGTAGCCGTACTTGATACTGGGATTGATCAACATCATCCTGATATAAAAGATGCCTATAAAGGCGGAATGAACTTTATTGATCAGTCAGATACGGCATATTACAATCGAGTAAGGGACGATCATGACCCTTCTGAGACTTCCCCTGACGAACGTCCCGCAGATGCACCTGAAAAATATCCGTCCAATGGGAATCCCTATGAAACCTATCATGGTACACACATTTCCGGGATTATCGCAGGAAAACATACAAATGGTGTGAAAGGCGTCGCGCCTAAAGTTGATCTGTATGCATACCGTGTACTTGGTGCATATACAAGTGGAGACATGTCTACCATTATTAAAGGTATTGAAGAAGCAGTCATTCAAAAAATGGATGTTATTAATCTATCATTAAGTGATGATAGTGACTTAGAAAGTCATGCGATGTCCATTGCTGTGAACAACGCTGTTTTAGCTGGGTCTGTTGTTGTAAGCACCGCTGGAAATACCGGATCTGTTAGGGGTTCCGTCCGAGCTCCAGGCACATCGAGACTCGGAATTGCCGTGGGGAATTCGACCCTATCCGATGAAATAGACGGCTCAAGTTCACGGGGACCTTCACGACCAAAATTTGATATTAAACCCGATATTGTAGCACCAGGAACAGAGGCTTTGTCTACGATGCCGAGGTATGAAAATCATCCAGAGGCCTACAAAGATGCATACAAAATAGAAACTGGAACATCCCAGTCAGCACCTTATATCACCGGGATTGCAGCACTGATCAAACAAGCACATCCTGACTTTACACCATTCGATATTAAAATAGCTCTTACAAATACAGCGAAAGTACTTCATACACAATCATATAATGTGTTCGATCAAGGTTCAGGACGTGTGCAACCATATGCAGCCGTTCATCCTAGTATTCTCGCGTATACCGTTGAAAATATCGATAAAAATGGTGAAGGAGAAATCGTTGAAAATAAAAAAGGTGCGGTTACATTTGGAGCCGTCTCACTACATGAAGCTGTTTCGATAACGAAACCCATTATTGTGACAGACATCAAAGGGCACGGCGGAATGTACGACGTAGCCGTTCACGTAACACAACCTTTTGAAGGAGCAACAGTAACTGTTGACCAACCTTCATTTACATTAAATGGCGAATGTGTGCTTCACGTCACGTTAACCGCTGATGAACATCAACATCCGAAATATCGCGATGAAATGTTAGGGTATATTCATATCACTAGTCAAGATACGTCTGTCGAAGTTTCCCTCCCATTTGCAGCTGACTTTAGTGACGGAGCAACTGTCACACCTGCCATTGAGGAGTTTACTATACCTAAAAAAGATATATCATCTGACCTAGAAGAAAATGATATCGATGTAACATTATCGATTACGAGTGATTTGTCCTATCCTTCCCTTGAAGTTACGGACTACGTATCAAAAGTGCCAATGGACAGCTTGTTTTATGACAATGGCGTCAGTTTAGGTACACGAAAATTTCCAGTGCTTCACACATATACCTCTTCATGGACAAATGAAACGACCGTGTTTGAAGATGGAATGTATTCGATTGACTTTTCAGGCATGGCAGCGGATGAACAACTAACAAGTAGTATTGGACCTATTTTTATCAAGTCTACGAAACCGATCATTACTGGTTCCATGCATGGATCACATGTGGAAGGCCATGTAACCGATCAGTACATTGATTTTAAACAAGCGTTAACCGAGTTGGATGAAGGATTTGATATCAATGAAAAGCTGCATGCATCATACACGATCACTCATGATGGAAAGATAGATACACCCGTGCTTTTCTTACTCAACCAAGATGGCACATATTCGATTGAGCTTGATACCGGTGTGGCTCAAAAAGATTCTATGACAATAACCATCACAGATGCTGCAGGAAATACGGGGAGTACATGTTTTGCGCTCAATTAAAAACATGAGGTTGAGACAAGAGTTTTAAAGTTCACTCAAATACGAACATTCTAATTTAACAAGTGGAATTACCCGCTTCGGAAATATACTTCGCTAAATTAGAATGTTATTCGTATTTTGGGAGTTACAACTTTGATTTGTCTCAACCTCTTGCATGTGTACAACCCTGATCTACGGCATGTTATTTGGGCTTTCATACGCTTGTTGAATTTGTTCCTGTACTTTTTGTAAGTTCTGTTCTTCCTGTTGCAGTTGCTGTGATTGTAGGTCATGAGCATTCCCTAGTTGACTTTGTGCCTGTTGAACTTGCTGTTGTGCTTGATGGAGCTGCTGCTCTGCTTGTTTCACCTGCTGTTGGCTATTACTTGTTTGCGCCTGTTGAACAGCTTCTAGAGCTTGTTGTGCAGATTGAATGGCATGTTGCAATTGTTTTTGTACCATGAATAGTGACCTCCTCGTTCGTTTGTCGCTACCAATAAGTGCATAACAAGCCTTATCATGTTTCAATTCAAACGTTTTATACAAGGATAATCACAGTGACTCTTAGTATGGATTTTTTTCATAATTTTTTAACGCTACATACAAAAGTGTACAATGCTGGAAGTTTCTTAAGTCGAGGGATGTTCGTTTTTCAATTTTATCTAAACGATAAATTAAAGTATTTCGGTGAATAAATAGCTTTTCAGCAGCCTTACTTATAACCATATTCTCTTCACAGTACGCGAGAAAATCACGCCTTAAGTCTTCGAAGTTTTCATCAGCTATTAAAGGTCTTAGTCGATCATAAATCTTCTGTTGCAATCGATCATCAATATTCTTTGGCAATAACTCCAATAACACATCCCAATGATGATAACTATATATTTGTCGATTGGTAGGATGCTTTTTTCCATAATCTATTAAAAATTCTGCTTCATAATAAGATTCGTGAACATACTGAAGTGAATTACGTAAACTACCTACAGACACAACAACATCAAACACATCGTACGTCTTTAACATATGTATAAATGATTGGCTATGCTCCGTAAACTGTTGCATCATTTCACCATACATTTCGTCAGATTCTACTGCTTTTAGCACAATCATTTTTTCGAGATTTAAAAAGGCACATATATCCTTATCGCCAATATTAAATGCTTGATGGATACAATGTAGCAGCTCTTCTTTTGAATGATTGGCTGAAAATGGCCGCCTTTTATACCTATTCATAAGGGAATCCCCTATGTCGACGACTATACAAAAGTATTGAGACTCATAACGTACTTGGAGCATCTCGCAATATTGTTTAATCCTTGTAGTATTCGTTATTTCATTTAGTAAAACATACTGTAAGAACGCTTCTAGCGTTTCGCGTTCTAAATCTTTTAATTGTTTGTGAAATGTTTCTTGCCACGTCATTTCTACATACTTTTTAATTAATTGGGCATGCGGCTTTACTTCCTCTGGTGAACCAATAATTCCAAGTACTCCTACGGTTTTATTAGCAAACTTTAATGGTACAGCCACTCCCGCAAATACATTATCCAACTTGACGACCTTCTCCTCATCAAACAACATAAAGTCATCTTTTAGCAACACTTCTTTCGATGGTTTATGCAATGTCCCGATTCGGCTTTCATCTGTTGATCCAATAATATACCCTTTTTCGTCACTTAAACTTATCGGAAAAGACAAAATTCCTGAAACCGCTTTCACAACTTTTTGTGCAACTTGCACGAATTCGTTCATGAAGCCTTTCCCCCTTACTGCTGAGTGCTTTCATATCAACTCATACTACCTTTAAATATAAACAATTATTAATCAAGTAGCAAATATAGTATATTTTTAGCCAGTTTACCCATAGCTTTCAGATGCCTATTCACGGTATAAATAATATATTAGAAATTATCAGACGATGAGGTGGTACATATGGTAAAACATACAGATATTATTATAGTAGGCGGCGGTGTTATTGGTTCAAGCATTGCTTACAACTTATTAAATGATGGATATGAAGGTGAAATAACCGTATTTGAAAAAGACAAATTATATGAGTTTTCTTCTACGCCTAGAAGTGCAGGTGGCATTAGACAGCTATTTACGACTCCAATCAACATCCAAATTGGACGCTATAGTTTAAGCAAATATCTCACATTTGCGAAAGACATGGCGATTGGAGATGAACGAGCAGAAATTGACTTTGAACAACATGGGTATCTTTTCTTAGCTCAGCATGAGGAAATGGAGCAATTGAAGAAGCAAAAGGAATTGCAAAATGCATATGGAGTACCCTCAGAACTCCTCTCGAAGGAAGAGTTATTGAACATCATTCCAGAAGTAAACACAGATGATTTAGAAGGTGGCCTCTTTAGTCGTGAGGACGGATATTTAGATCCTTATTCTGTTATGCAGGGGTATGCACGTAAAGCCAAACAAATGGGCGCTCGTTACATATATGAAGAAGTATATACCATTTTAACGAATAAAGGTGATGTGAGTGGCGTTCAGTTAGACGATGGAACAAAGTATAACGCACCGATTATTATTAATTGTGCCGGTCCTTGGGCACCAATGTTAAGTGAGACAGTTGACCTCCCCATTCCAATCATACCTTTGAAAAGACAAATCATTCAATTTGATATTAGTGAACCATTAACCAAACGCTTACCTCTTACGATTGATCCTACTGGAGTATATTTCAGACATGAAGGGGATTCACTTATTACTGGTTTTTCAGAGGATGTTAAGCCTGGAATCGATTTCAGCTGGAAGAGAGCTTTATTTTTAGAACAATTGTGGCCTATTTTAGCAAACCGCGTTCCTAACTTTGAACGAGCAAAAATCCAAAGTGGATGGGCTGGTATGTATAGTCATAACACTGTAGACCAAAACGCTATCGTAGGGGAACATCCACAACTAAGTGGTTATTATGTCGCTTGTGGTTTTAGCGGTCATGGCATGCAACAAGCTCCAGCCGTTGGGAAAGGATTATCCGAACTGATTCGAATGGGGCGTTATGAAACATTAGATCTTTCTCCTTTACGATTTGAACGTTTTGCTGAAAATGATTTAGTGATTGAAGGTGCGATTGTTTAACGACCTATTCGTTTTTATCTCGTAATTTCCTATCATGACAATCTTCTAATCTGAAATCTAAAGGAGGATATTCGATGAAGGGTTCGAATCTCAATAAAACAGAGAACTGGGGAAGTCGCCTCGGATTTATTTTAGGTGCATCAGGGTTTTCCATTGGGCTAGGGAATATTTGGCGCTTTTCATATGTTGCTGGAGAAAATGGTGGCGGTGCGTTTCTCCTTATTTATATACTAATCGTTATTCTTATTGGAATTCCTTTATTTTTAATCGAGTCTGGTCTTGGTAGAAAAGCACAATCAAGTGCCATTCCTGGATTGCGAAAATTAACGAAAAAGGGTAGTCCTTGGGTAGCTATAGGTTGGTTAGGAGTGATTACAGCCGTCCTCATTACCTCTTACTATCTTATGATTATGGGATGGATTGTTGCTTATTTGTACAAAATCCTACTAGGTACATTTAATGGGGTCAATTCTGATCAAGTCGCAACTATTTATGAAAATTTAATTTCTAGTCCTTGGGAAGTGATTGGATTCACCTTGATTCCAACAGTTATTATTGCTCTTATCCTTTCGAAAGGGGTTCGAGATGGAATTGAACGATTTGTTAAAGTTGTCATGCCTCTTCTGTTCGTGATGATTATATTTTTAACATTTTATTCCATCTCATTACCAGGGTCAATGGAGGGACTCATTTGGTATCTCAAACCAGACTTTTCTGAAATAAATGCTGGCATATTTCTTGAAGCATTAGGCCAGGCCTTCTTCTCGATTGGGATTGGATTTGCTGCTGCTTTCACATATGGAAGTTACCTCAAACCGAAAGAGTCTAACTTAATCGAAGACGGCGTATGGGTTGTTTCACTAGATACAGCGATTGCTTTCTTAACAGGATTGATCATCTTTCCTGCATTATTTGCTTTTAGTATGGAACCAAATTCAGGTGCAGGATTATTATTTTTGAGCTTTCCAATGTTAATGGAACAAATGCCCTTTGGGAACATATTTGGTTTTACATTTTTCTTCTTAGTAATCCTCGCAGCCATCACAACAGGTGTTGGACTGATTGAAGGAATTGTGGCGAACACACGGGAATTATTTAACCTGAAACGAAAAACAAGTGTTTGGCTCATCACTTTGATTGTTTTCTTGTTAAGTATTCCTTCCATTTTATCACAAGGTCCGTGGTCATCCTTCACTCTATTTGGTAGAGACATCTTTGAGTTTGTAGACTACGTGTCCGGAAATATTTTACTAGCCTTTGGTGGCTTATTAATGTCACTATACGTTGTATTTAAATGGACATTTGAAAACTTTCAACAAGACATTAATATCGGATCAAACCGGTTGAAGATGCCTACTATGGCAAAACCAATTATCGTTGTTGCCATGCCGATTGTCATTTTCATTATTTTGATTAGTGGATTGTTGTAGGACGTTACTTGATTTGGTGCGGATCATGTAGTCATAAAAATAAGGGGGTTGCCTTTGAGGCAGTCCCCCTTTTTTATCTTTTTAGAAAACGAATGGAAATTATTCGATTACTCAACGTCAGGCTTAATGAACATTTCTGCAGCGGCATTCATTGCAGAATATGCGCTCATTCCTTCCATGTAGAAGTTCACCAAACGTTCTGTTAATAGATGATCGGATATACCGTCTATTTCTTCCAATAATTCATGATAACGTTTGGGCCCTTCAAGCAAACGGTAAATAATCATTCCCATCCACCGTTTACCGATAAACTCAATTGCTCCTTTTAGTAAGTAGCAAATGTTTAGCATTATAATTGTTGCATCAATTTCGATATTTTTTTATAAACATTTGCTTTTTCATGATTTTTCCACAGTTATTACAATGTGATATCAATATTTCATAAGGCTAACAATCCTTTTTCATCCTAGTAAATCGGGTGTATTTCAAACCATTTTGCATTAGGGTTATGTATAGACATATTTATGTAATTGACAAAAGGATGATGTAAATGAAACGCGAAGCTTATTTTGATAATGCGCGTCTAATATTAATATTTCTAGTTGTATTCGGGCATATTATTCAGCCTTTTAAATATGATGCTACATGGATCAACACATTGTATACGTGGATTTACACGTTTCATATGCCAGCATTTATTTTCACCGCTGGTTTCTTTGCCAAAGGATTAGGCAATAAAAAGTATATTATGAACTTAATCAACAAAATCTTAGTTCCATACTTTATCTTTCAACTGCTCTATACAGGATTTTACTTTTTCATAGGGAAGGAAGGATGGCAGAGCGGACTCTTCTCCCCTCAATGGTCCCTTTGGTTTTTATTTAGCTTATTCAGTTGGCATCTATTGCTGTACTGGTTTAAAAAATTGCCACCAGCAGCGGGGGTTATTCTATCCTTGGCAATTGGGGTCTTCATCGGTTATATCGGGGATATTGGACATACATTCAGTCTGTCACGAACATTTGTCTTTTTCCCATTTTTCCTAGTGGGATATTGGTTAACGAAAGAACATGTCATGTTTTTAAAACATCGGATTGTTAAATCAGCCGCTCTTCTGATCATGGTGACATTATTCGTATTCATTTACGTTGCACCTGAAATTAATACCGGTTGGTTACTTGCTTCTAAATCATATGGCGACATGGGAATGCCAGAATCTGGAGGATTAACACGTTTACTCGTTTACATGACATCTAGTGTTATGGCGGCAAGTGTTTTAGCATGGATTCCGGAAAGACAATTCAAACTGACAAAACTTGGTGAACGAACATTGTATGTGTATTTACTACATGGGTTCTTTATCCAGTTTTTCCGACAGGCAGATTGGTTCCACGTTGAAAATCCATTGCATTTAATCGGTCTAGGTCTTCTATCTGGCTTTATTGTCATTGTTTTATCAAGCAAACCTGTCATCCGGTTTAGCAAGCCATTAATTGAGGGACAAGTATCTCGTATAAGAAATATCTTCCAGAGGCATAGACATGACAATGCATCCTAAACAAATTAAAATCTAAAAATGTTCAAGTATAACAATAGACCTTTCATAAGTTGACATTGACTTATGAAAGGTCTTTTAATTCATGTTGATTACGGAAACAAAATATGACCAAGTTTCACATTCAAGATGTTTTATTTGTCATACATACAATATTAAGAGACAATTAAGGGACGATATATTTTTTCGCTAAACAATATGAGTTACAATCATAAAGAATATTTGAAGGAAGGCAGGCATGTTATGGCTAATACATTTGATTGGAAAAAGTCTATTCCACTTTTTGCAGTATTACTTTCTGGCGCTTTCATCACCATCTTAAATCAGACACTTTTAGGAACTGCGCTTCCGCCCATTATGAAAGATCTTGGATTATCTGAGACGACTGCTCAATGGTTACAGTCTGTTTTCATGCTCGTTAATGGAATTATGATTCCGATAACCGCTTTTTTAATTGAAAAGTTTACATCACGACAACTTTTCCTGACTGCCATGGGATTATTCGCAATCGGTACCTTTCTCGCCGCTATAGCGCCGGGGTTTTCCACTTTAATGGTCGGACGGATTCTCCAAGCTTCAGGAGCCGGAATTATGATGCCGCTCATGCAGACTATTTTATTTCTTACCTTTCCTGTACATAGAAGAGGCACAGCAATGGGGCTTTTCGGACTTGTTATTGCATTTGCCCCAGCAATTGGACCAAGTCTCTCAGGCTTCCTTGTTGATCAGTTTTCATGGCGTAGTGTTTTTTACGTGATACTGCCAATCGCTGTGTTCAACATTATAGCGGCGTACTTTTTACTTAAAAATGTGACAGAACTAAAAGATCCAAAACTAGATATCCCTTCCGTCATTCTATCAACTGTTGGTTTTGGAGGGCTTTTATATGGATTTAGTACCGCTGGTGATGCTGGTTGGCTCAGTTACCAGGTTATATTCACACTTGTCATCGGGGCACTCGGACTCTTTTTCTTCTTTACAAGACAACTGAATTTAGAGCATCCATTACTTGAAGCCCGAGTACTCAAACATGGAACATTTACTTTAGCAACTGCCCTTGGAATGATTTCCTTTGCGGCAATGATTGGGACGAATGTAATTCTCCCGTTGTATATGCAAAATATGATCGGATTTTCGGCCTTGAAATCAGGACTGACATTGTTACCGGGTGCAATTATTATGGGACTTTCAAACCCTATTACTGGTTTTCTTTTTGACAAATTTGGAGGGAAATGGCTTGCTAGAAGTGGGCTTCTTGTCTTGTCGGTGACTACTTTTGCATTTACTAATTTAACGGAGGAGACAACTTTTGCATATCTAGCAACGATGAACGGTATTCGAATGCTTTCGATCTCGCTGGTGATGATGCCTATGACAACCTTAGCATTAAATCAATTACCGGACGATTTGATTCCACATGGGACAGCATTGAATAATACATTCCGCCAAGTCGCTGGTTCCATTGGAACGGCAGTACTTGTTACGATCATGTCTACGGCTGCTATTTCCAACGGTGAAATGAGCGGAAGTATTCATGGCGTGAACATATCCTTTTTAGTTGCAGCAATTGCATCTGTCATCGGTTTCATCCTTTCATTCAAGTTAAGGGAAGATGTTAAACCAGGAGAACATGCATAATATATCAATTGATTTTTTAGGAACAAAGAAAAGTACCAGGAACGATACTACATCGAGATGCAGTATAGGTTCCTGGTATTTTTATCCTTTATATTCATCTTTTTTGACGGCCTTCACTATATAGTTTTCCGGTCCACTATTAACAAGTTCTGCTTCAAACCCATTTTCCTGTAGTACATGTACGATTTCTTCTGATGAAATTCGAATTTCTAGAGGTGGACCATCATTTGTTTCCACAGCTTCCCAATCAACCAATAATAGTATACCTCCATGTGTTAGAATTCGCTTCATTTCATCTATGGTTTTGTTTATGTCGTTTACTTCATGAATAACAAATGTATTCAAAACGCGCGTAACCGACTCATCCGGTAAATTAATACGTTCCATATCACTTTCCAGTAATTTAATGTTTGTTAGTCTTTCTTTTTCCGCATTTTCACGTAGCTGTGCTAACATCTCGGGCTCGATATCCACAGCAAAAACAGACTTACTCGTTAGTTTTGCCAGAGGAATCGTAAAGAAACCAGGTCCAGCACCTAAATCGGCAACGGAATCCTCCTCATGTATCTCTAAATACTCCAGCAATTTTTCCGGTTGTAATTTTTCTCTTCGTTCGGTTCCCATCAGTTTATCTTTGTTTTTCGGATCAAATCGCTTGTTCATTCAAAATACCTCCTACTAAAAAGGGTACATAATCTTTCATAAAATAGCGAAACATCTGGATCGTTCACCTGTAATGGTATAGAAACCTATCCATTTGACTCCATAGACTCTGCAGTTGATTCTTCCATGTGTTGTACTTTTTGCATAATAAGCAAAGACAAGGCAAGTACGACTCCAATCAGGTTCATGAATACATTAGGATACATCAAGCTTATTCCAGAAAGGATAAGGAAAATCCGCATAATAGCTCCTGTTTTCCGGTAATAATACCCCATTAACCCACTACCAAGTAAGACAAGCCCTATTGATGTAGAGAGAAATCCATAGGTAATTTCAATGAGTGTCCCTTTCATTAATAATAGAGGGTTATATATGAATATAAATGGGATGATATAAGACGCTGAACCTAACATCACGGCTTCTATTCCTACTCTAGTAGGGTTTGTTTTTGCAATCCCCGCCGCCGCAAATGCCGCAACAGCAACAGGTGGTGTAATCGCTGAAACAATTGAAAAATAAACAATAAATAAATGAGCTGCAAGTGGGCTTATCCCTAATTCAATCAATACAGGCCCTGCAAGCATTGCTGTTAAGACATAGGCAGCTGCTACAGGCATTCCCATACCTAAAATAATACACATAATCATAATAAGAATAAGGGTTGGAAACAAGTGACCTGATGTAATATTTAAAATGATACTGTTTAACTTTCCACCTAATCCAGTAGACATGATGCTAGCTATCACAATTCCCGCTACAGCACATGCAGTACTGATTGGAATAGCAGATTTCGCACCTTTTGACAGTGCTTGAATGATTTTTTTTAATCCCATTTTATGTTTTTTTGTAAACCAACTTAATACAATGACGGTTAAAATCCCATATACTCCTGTTCGAGATAAACTGTATCCTTTGTAGAGTAAGGTAACAAGGACGACTATAGGGATTAGATGATACCATCCCTCTTTTAGTACACCCCCAAGTTGTGGACCTTTTTTTGCTTCAGTCCGTGGCAAACCGGTTCGTAATGCTTTAAAATGGACGATACTTAATAATGATATATAAAATAAAATTCCAGGTAGTAGAGCCGCAATAGCCACAGATTTATACGGTATGCCTGTCACAGCTACCATAAGAAATGCAGAGGAACCCATGATCGGTGGTAATAAACTTCCTCCCATGGAAGCACACGCCTCAATGGCTGCTGCAAATCGCGAAGAATAACCAAGCCTCTTTGCCATCGGAATTGTAAAAGGTCCTGTTGTTACAACGTTTGCAGTGGGACTTCCAGAAATTGTTGCAAAAAGTGAGCTGGCAATAATTGCAATCTTTGTGGCGCCTCCACGTGACCTTCCAGCAATTGCAACAGATAAACGAAAAAAGAATTCTCCAGCACCAGAGTTTTGAAAAAAAGCACCAAATAGTACAAAAATAAAAACAAAAGATGATGCTACAGCAATCGGAGAGCCCCATATCCCGTTAAAACTGAACACTAACTGATCAAGGACATCTATAGGTGTCATTTCATAATGATGCCAAACTCCATCTAATACATGCCCAAATAAAGCATATGCAGTACCTATGAAAGCGATGATAATAATAGAAAATCCAATCGTTCTTCTAGCGGCCTCTATGACTAAAGCGACTAGTATTACTCCGAATATGATATCTAACTCCGTGAGTGCATCTACACCAACTGCTCGGGTGGCAATTCTGTCAGAGTGGATGACAAAATATAGCCCAGCAACAGCTGATAAACCAATCAGAAATGCATCAATACCTGCATGTACCTTCGTACCTGCAATGTGTTTAGAATAAGATACGTGAAAAAACGTCAACATTAATATGAATGTAAGATGGGTAGCCATTTGGTGGATTGGATCTAGTTTAGCGAATAAAAGAGCCCACACTTGATAAATCGATAGAGCACACCCAATTGCAACAAACAAAGATTGTTTCCATCCACTTAGTACTCTGGGCTTTCCTTCTGTAAAGAACCCTAAGACATTTTGTTTTATTTGTTCGAACATGATCATTATTACCACTCGCTTATTTTTTTATGTAACTGGAAACTACCTACTGCACAACTTACTCAAGGAGACCTGCTTCTCTAAAGAACTTTTTAGCTCCTGGATGTAAGGGAACGCCCCCAACTTCCACGATTGTTTCATCATTGACTTGCTTAAAACCATTATGTACATTCGTTAAATAGTCTAATTGGTTATAAATAGATTTTGTAATCTGATAGACCGTATCTTCATCCATCTCTGTATTGGTAATTAAAATGGTGGGAGTATTAACCGTATAGTAATCCTCCTTTTGAAATTCATAACTTCCGGCTTCCATTGTATACGGTGTCATTTCATACAATTCCATTAAATGATTAATGGCCGTTTCCCCGATAGGAATCAATTTCAAATCCATTGTTGCGGACGCTTCAAGAATATCACCGGCAGGAATGGGAGCCATTTTCCCCAAACCATCCATTCGATTGTCTGCCATGAGTTCAAAGGACTTGCTTCCTGAAAGAAAATCAACACTCCCCCCATGTGCGTCGATACCGTCATAAGAAAATTTATACGCATCAAAAATGGAGGCGGAAATTTTATCACCAAGTGCATCTTTTTCTCCAGCAGAATAGCGAATTGCTGTTTTATTGTTTACAAACTCTTCAACAGAATCAAAGGGTGCATTCTTTGGAGCAACAAACTGAAATACATTGATAGGTATAACCGATGCAACTGCACGGATGTTCTCATAACTTTCGTCAAATGGACCCGTGCCTTCATAAGCAAACAATGCCGTTAACGACTCTGCAATTGCTAGATCCGCTTTTCCTTGAGCAACAGCTACAGGATTCCCGGCGACTGTACCTGGGATTACACTGACATTCATATCTTGATTTTCTTTACGAACCGTTTCAGCGATCCCTTCTGTAAAGATTGACCAAACACCACCCACACTTCCACCAAAAATAGTTATGTTTTTTTGTGAAGTAGACAAATTGTTGTCACTATCCCCAAGTTCATCTGATCCACAACCTGCTAAGACAACTAAAAAAATAAACGTTATGCTTAGTACAACATTCGAAACATGTTTCAATCCATCCCCCACCTTTTGCGTTAATATAAGTAAAGTATCTTCGTATATCTATAAAAATTGTTCAATACATCACATACTTTACTATGATTAATTTACATTCGTTAGAAAATACCCTATTATAAAATAGGTTCCCATAATAGATTGATATCTTCAATAACATTATAAAAGCATTACCGGTTTTGGTGATTATACATTTAATTTTACATTCATACTAATATCTAATGCTTTAATATAGTGAGTCAAAAATCCTAATGAAATATAATTAACCCCTGTACCAGCATAATTACTTAAGGTGTTTAATGTAATATCACCTGATGCTTCAGTCATTATATGATCTGGTACCAACTGTACGAAGGTACTCACTTCCTCTGGCGTCCGATTATCAAACATTATAATGTCTGCACCTGCTGTTACTGCTTCTTCTACTTCTTCTCTTGTCTCCGTTTCTACTTCTATATTCACCATATGTCCTGTTTTTTGTCGAACAACATCAACCGCTTTCATGATCGATCCTGCAAAAGCAATATGATTGTCTTTAATCATCACACCATCATATAGGCCATATCGATGGTTTTTTCCACCGCCTACGCGTACCGCATATTTCTCCAGCATCCGCAAGCCTGGTGTCGTTTTTCTAGTATCACACACACGAATGGAAGAGTCATTTAACTTACGGATACTTTTATCGGTCATCGTAGCAACCCCGCTCATTCTTTGCAGTATATTTAAAATCACTCTCTCCCCCATTAACAAATGTACAATTGGCCCACGAACTTCCGCAATTTTTTCTCCTTCCGACACTACATCTCCATCCTGACGAAAGAATGTTACGGTGATCGCCGGATTAATCAGTTTAAATGCTGCTTCAATCACCTGCATCCCAGCGATTACTCCTTCATCCTTGACCATAAAAACCCCTGCACCAATTTCAGTAGGTGGAAAAATAGACTCACTTGTCACATCACCATCGCTTACATCTTCCAGTAAAAAGGTTTGTAGTAAATGACGCAATTTCAATTCATTCATTCTTCTACCTTCTTTCAAAAAGTATATTTAATGTAGTCTTATGTTTTAGACTAAAACGGACCTTTCTTGTGAACTATTTCACAATCACAACAAAAATAAAAGCTTTAGATATCCATATAGTTCTAACATTGTTTGTGTCTTCATTATATTAACACTTATCTTTACACATTTTTTATATAAATACAAGTATATCTATTTTTCTCGCTTATAAAAACCCCCCCGAAGTTAGAAAATACCATCTAATTTCGAGGGGGCATTAACAAGTCTTTTTCAAACATAGACTTTGCTTTATTTGTTCATCTGTAAGTGATACTTACTTACGCAATTGGATTTCGATATTGATTTTAATATCTTCTCCTACTACAACTCCACCTGTTTCAAGTGCAGCATTCCATGTTAAGCCAAAGTCTTTACGGTTTATTTTTGTTGTTCCTGTAAAGCCTGCAGCTTCATCTCCACTCATAGGGTCTTTTGCTACACCTTCAAACGTAATATCAAATGTTACTGGCTTTGTCGTACCTCTAATTGTGAAATCACCAGTCATGTCATAGCGATCTTTTAACTTTTGTTTAATATCCGTCGCTGTAAATGTGATATTCGGATGGTTCTCCGCATCAAAGAAGTCATCTGAGCGCAAATGATCATCTCTACCTCCCATGCGTGTATCAACACTACTTGCGTCAATTTTAAATTCAATTGATGCATCTGTTAAGTCTTCTGGATCAGCTTCAATCGTACCATCAAAATCGTTAAATGTTCCTTTTACGTTTGAAATCATCATATATCTAACTGTAAATCCTATTGTACTGTGTACTGTATCAACATTCCACATTTCTTTTGTCATATAAATCTCCTCCAATTATAGTATATATTCACTCATTATCTCTAATCCATATATCATGAATACGAGATAAATACGCCCAATAAATAAGGATTGGGCAATTGAATTGCTTCAATATTCAATGTGTTTCTTCATTTTCACTTAAAACATCCGCATATTGATCTCTGTTTTTTTCAAGTCTAGCTTTGGCAAAAGGACATGTAGGGATCATCTGACGATTGTTTTCACGTGCATAGTTTACTACTGCTTCTAGCAGCTTGTCGCCAATCCCTTGCCCTCTTAATTCATCACTAACCATAGTATGGTCAACAATAAGCTGCTTTGTCCCATTCAGTACCATTGTCATCTCAGCCATTGGATTCTCAGGGTCGTCACCGACGTAAAACTGTTCATTCCTTCGCTTAATCTCCATCATTTTTCCTCCTCCTTAGTGCTATTTTTTTGTTCATAGAAGGAAAGTGGTAGGTAATTATTGATTCAACCAATTTTTAGCTTTTACTGCCCCTTCTTGAGTGAGACTATGTCCGTTTACCCAAGCAGTTGTTACATCTGCTCCTCTTTCTGTAAACAAGCTAATCACTCGTTCACTTTCTGAGGCTGGGACAACTGGATCACCTTTTCCAAGGGATAAGAATATTTTTGTGTCGGTAAAATCTTGTTTTTCCTCAACGTCAGCAGGGTACATGGGCGCAAACAAAGCCGCTTTCTTGAATACTTTAGGTTGTTCAAGCATCATTTGAATGGCGATGTTTGATCCATTTGAGAATCCGACGAGCACTGTATCTTCTAGCTTAAAGCCATACTCTTTTGATTTTTCTTCAATAAACACAGATAACTCTTTGCCACGGAATGCAAGGTCTTCCCAATCGTACTGCCCTTCACCATAGCGTTTAAAGTATCTATTCATTCCATTTTCTTGCACATTCCCTCGAATAGCTAAAACGTTATACGAAGGATTTAACAGCTCTGCAAGTGAAAGCAAATCTCTCTCAGTCCCTCCTGTTCCGTGAAGTAAAACAAACACTGGTGCACCTTTTGTTTGTTCATTATAAATATATTCCATTTAACTTCAACCCCTTCTCTTATTATTCAGGCCGTTTCCTGGTGAAAATCTGACCGATCTTAGCGTAGTCATTTCCAGCAAGTCTACTTACCGCACTTAATTTCACTGGATCTACATATCCGTTATGGTAAATGTCTTTTGCGATATGATAATGCTTTACTCGTAGAAATAAAACATCTGTCGTTGGAATATTGTTATCATTATAAATGACCAGCGAATCATGTAACACTGTTTCAAAACGTACTTTCGTCTCATGTACCCCTGGAACATTTACAATTTTTGAATCTACTAGCGTAAAGTTTGATATGTCTAGCTCACTTTCTTCTGGACCGAGTGGTGCCGAGGTCATATTTGTCGCATCTACGTTGTCTGTATCAACAACGTGTACGACCGCTTCTTTATTCTCAAAAATATTTCTAGCAGTATCTTTTGACTCTCCATTTGTCCGCTGCACTGCGATAGACAGCATAGGAGGATCATATGTGACGATATTGAAGTAACTGAATGGAGCAACATTGATAACTCCCGCATGAGACTTTGTTGAGACTAATGCAATGGGTCTTGGAATAACAGCACCAATCAAAAACTTCTTCTTTTCTTTGGTTGTTAGTTCATTTGGTGAAAACTGATACATCGTATGCATATTTTATATGTCCAATTTCGGCAATAATGTTTCGTATTCTTGGTGTCTATGCTCGTATTGTTCTGGTAATTTCAGTGCTGTACCAAGTGCATCTTTATCTTCGTCACGATCAAATCCTGGTCCATCTGTCGCAAACTCGAAAACAACATTTCCTTTTTCCGCCAGATAAATGGAGTTAAAGTAATTTCGATCTCTTACTTCAGTGACCCCAAAACCTGAATCCATTAAAGTAGCTTGCCATGCTTTTAATACGTCTTTATCTGGTACGGACCAAGCAATATGATGCACGGTTCCAATCCCAAATCTACCGCCAGGCTGTGGTGGGATTGCCGTAACGATATGATGTTTTTCTTCTCCTGTTGTTTCATAGTGATGGTTTTGACCCTCGATGTTCAGCTCTTTTAAACCCATGAGGTCTGCAAGCAATTCTTTTGTCCCGTTAGGGTTGCTCGATAATAATACAGAACCATGAAAACCAAAAATATCATCATTAGAAGCAGCTACATTCCCCTCAACAATGGCAAGCTCAAGTCCGTGGATATCATCAAACTCAAGGGTATCTTTGCCAAAAAGTTGAGTCGTTTCCACTTGGATATTTTGTACTGTGAGATGCTCTAACCAGTTATTCAGACTTCCTTTTGGTACTCTGAAGGCAATTCTTCCGACTTGACCGCTTCCCTTTCGTCCGTAATTATCGTTCGTCCACGGAAAGAATGTAATAATTGTTCCTGGTGTCTCGTGATGATCCCCAAAATATAAGTGATACACACCTGGGTCATCAAAGTTAACGGTTTGTTTAATGAGACGAAGACCTAAAACATCTCGATAAAATTGTAAGTTCTCATTAGGATCTCCTACAATGGCTGTAATATGGTGAATTCTTTTAATAGCTTCCATGTCGCCAACTCCTTTTTATTTAGAACGTTTCGTATCAAATGGACGGATCTGCTTTTCAATATATTCGCGTTTCGGCTCAAGAAATGGTGGAAGTGCTAGACTTTCTCCTAATGTTTCGTACGGTTCATCATCCATGAAACCTGGACCATCTGTTGATAGTTCGATGAGAATATGTCCGACGCGTGTATATAATGCTTCAAAATAGAAACGATCAACATTTCCAGAGTGTTGCATGCCTAATCTATCGTATTTCGCTTCCCATTGTTTAAGTGCTTCATGATCCTTTACTCTAAACGATACATGGTGAACTTGCCCGTAGCCTTGTTGACTCGGCGTTGTCTCATCGTTTCTCAAGATGACCTGCCCTCCATTTCCACCTTCGCCAACATCAAATAATATTACGTTCTCTTCTTCAAGAATGGGTTTCATATCATATACTTCTATGAGCACTTGCTTGAATTTATCAAAGTAACTAACTGTAATTTCAATAGGGCCTAAACCATAAATCGCTTTTTCTTCAGGGACTGGCCCATTTTTCCAAGGAAGACCTGGTGCGACACCTTCATTGTTTTCATCCGAAAACAGTTGATATCTTTGTCCATCAGACTCCTCAAATGGTAGGACTCTTTTGCCGAATAGCTCTTGAATCCCTTCATTCTTAATATCATTTTCATTGAATCGCTCCAAGTAATATTCAAGGGATGCATCATTTGGTACTCGGAGGCCAGTTCTTGAAATCGAGTTAGTGCCTGGTGTACCTTTTGGACTGTTTGGGAAATCAAAAAATGTCATGTCTGTTCCAGGTGAACCTACATCATCTGCGAAAAATGTATGGTATGTGTGAATATCATCCTGATTGACCGTTTTTTTAACCAAGCGCATTCCGAGTATATTTGTAAAAAAGTCATAGTTTCGCATGGCATTATCTGTCATTGCTGTTACGTGGTGAATTCCTAACAATTCGTTTGTCATGTTATCAAACTCCTTCATAACACCTTCTTTACATATATCTCTAATTCGAGATATGTGTGTATGGTTAAGCTTGTATCTTTTTTCGATACGAGCATTATTATATCCAAATTAGCACGGTACATACTTTCATATTTATAGGATGAAGAAACTTAATACTAATTCATATAGTATTATTTCGAGATATAAGAGGTAAATTATAGACTCTCTGCATAAAAGCCTAGCTTTTTGAGTTGCTCTATTAATGTTTCTTTTTCTGGTATACTTAGCCCACTAAAAATTTTCTTGATCGCTTTTGCATGTTTTGGAAACACTTGATCCATAAGCTCTTTTCCTTCTGGTGTGATGGTTGCATGTGTCACACGGCGATCTTTCGGACAAGGTTTTCTTTTAAGATAATTTTTATCCTCTAATTTATCTACTACATACGTAATACTACTACTGGCAATCAATATTTTTTCGCCAATTTTTTGAATCGGTTGATTGCCTTTGCTATAGATGAATTCTAATACAGCGAACTCTGTCGGATTTAATCCCAAATACTTTATATCTTCTTCTACACGTTCTTTAACAGATTCTAATGCACGTGTTAAAACAACAAATGCCTTCATCGATAATTCTTCTTCATACATCTCTTCATTTATGTTTGTCATCATTTTCACCTCTTTGTCTCGAATTCGAGACAACGCTAGTATATGACACGAATTATTTTTTGTCAACCTTTCAAGTACATTTTTTTAATTACTTAGATGAAATACCTCACTTCTTTCAACCTCTTACTATACACAGCTTTAGAATAGTACGTTTATGCTACAAAACGTGTCCAGGTGTATTTATGTAAAGCCACCAAATGGTCTAAGCTTTCACGACGAAAGACTAAACATTTATATGTATTTAGCTTAGAATGATAAGTACTAAAATATCTTACAGTTTAATGAAGGATGTGCTCATTATGGTTGGCATAGGTCATCGGACGATTAAAATGGCTCTTGGAGCGGGGCTTGCGATTTGGATTGCATCTTTATTCGGTTTAGAATTTGCAACATTTTCAGCAATTATTGCCATCATTTGTATTGAAGATTCCAAGAAAAAAACATTGATGACGATCCGAGAGAAGTTTTTCGCTTCACTCTTATCATTGTTTCTAGGTGCGCTCTTTTTAGAAATTCTTGGTTACCATCCGATTACGTTTGCTCTATTCTCACTTCTGTTCTTCCCTCTATTAGTTCGTTTACGTATCCAAGGTGGATTTCTCATGAGTATCGTTGTTCTTTTACATGTGTATGCTTTGGAGAAGGCTAGCGTAGATGTTTTTTTAAATGAACTTTATCTTATTTTCATAGGTATGGGAATTGCCCTGCTTACCAACAGTATTATGCCGAATTTACAACCTGAAATAAATAATTTCAAACAAGATATTGAAGCTCATTTTAAAGTTATTCTTCATGAATTCGCTGCCTATTTAAGGGACAGTAAGAGAAACTGGGATGGGACAGAAATCGTTGAGGTAGAAACGCTTATCGAAGAAGCTAAAAGTATCGCCATACTCGATGTAGAGAATCATTTGTTACGAAAAGAAGATAAAGATTATTATTATTTGGAAATGAGAGAAGATCAAGTGGAGTTGCTTAAACAAATGATGCAAGCCGTTGCACTAGCAGCTTCATCAGAAATCCCTCTGACACAAAAAATAATGCTCGCAGACTTTCTGGACTATTTAAGCGAAAATGTGGATGCAACGGATACAACAGCCGATTCATTTCATAAATTACAGACATGCATGGCCACTATACGAAAGTCGAAGCTCCCCACAACAAGAGAAGAGTTTGAAGTAAGAGCCAACCTTTTTTATCTCTTTTTTGAAATAGAAAATTACTTGAAGGTTAAGCGTAAATTATTTGCCAAATGGAAAAAATAATATGCAATTAAAAGGTACTTTGTCAAATGACATTGGTAAGAAATTTCGTTAATACATATTTAATTATTTGCTCACACACTAAAGTGATTTCATGCAGCTTTAGTGTGTTTCTTTTTGTTGTATTTTTACGTGCGCAGTAACAGGTGTGAATTTAAAATGCAGTAAAATTCTATTTTTGAAATTCGAAAAGTTAAATCTCCTAAAAATAATATGTACCCCGTCCAATCCCTTGACATTTAAAATGTTTCGATAAACACCGTCGAATGGTATTTTTTGAAAGTGTGCCACCAATCCACTTTTGAATGGTATGAATTTGGAGCGAAGTTTTTGGAAAGAGGATTTCGAATTCCTTAATTGTTCTAAACAACGCGGTATGAATGCATTCTTTGTTACCGCATTGATTGCAGTGAAAATACATATGTCTTTTTTCTGAAAATGCAGTTAAGCACTTTTGACAAAAGATATTCTTTTCTAATTCGTCGTAGGTATACGTTGGAATATATTCGTGACGTGATTGATTGATGTGAGTTGTTTGTAGGTTGGATAGTAATTGTTTCACTTTGTTTGAAAGCGATTGTGTATGAACGTGAAGACCTCTTATAAACATGCTGTGCTGACTTGGAAAAATAATCGGCATATCCTCTTGAGCTTCGTATAAAAAAACTTCGGATTCATAAAGATAATTTGAGGAATAATGGAAAGGGGAAATTCGTGCTTGTCTAACCAAGATCGTAATAGCATAGTTGAGCGTGATAATTGGTGAAGTGGGTTTTTTAGCGATGTTTTTGTTCGTATATTTTCCCAATGGTCACCAGTCACTTTATAATCACCGTAATAGTTTTTCACTTCCATCAAATAAATTATATCATTAAAAATAAGTAAACAGTCCGTCTGAAATTCATTCATGTTCACTTCCAGTTGTAGACTATATATAGGAATACATGGCACATCTAATCCTTTTTCGAGAAGATTGAAAAATCGTTCTTCCCCTTCCAATCCTCTTTTGTGATATCTTTTTCTTTTAGCTTCTTCGTGGCTGAGCGTTTTTCGTTGACTTAATATGTGAAGGATCTGATAAGATATGGACGATTTAGGCTTTGTAAACATCAGTTTCCCCCTTATTGTTTTCCACTAACCTTATTGTACCTTGGCACTCAGACAAATCAATTTGATAGTTTATTGTTTTAGTGTGACCTTTATTCGGTATAAAATATATTTCACCTTATCAAAAATCTATTTTAATGAATTATCAGCCAATCACTTTTTAAAAGGAATGGTTTTCACTCAAAATGTGCGTGGATACTATCTGGAATCTATTACGCGAATGAATTCAGGGACGGGAACGAGACACACACTACCTGAAACCACTATCGCGCTCAAATCCAGGGACGAGAACGCACCACACACTACCTGAAACCACTATCGCGCTCAAATCCAGGGACGAGAACGAACGCGCACACGAATCCAGGCACAAGAACACGCAAAAAAGGCTTCTCGAATGGTTTTTCACCAATGAGAAGCCTTTAATAAAATATTTTTTAGTGCATAGAA
Source organism: Caryophanales bacterium (assembly GCA_026168805.1). Classification (GTDB taxonomy): domain Bacteria; phylum Bacillota; class Bacilli; order Bacillales; family Amphibacillaceae; genus CALAMD01. The sequence continues at coordinate 60,620 of JAPFDS010000043.1, forward strand.
CTTCTACAGATCTATCGGTAAAGGTTTATGCAATAAACCTTACATCATGCCCGGCATTCCGCCGCCCATGCCGCCCATATCAGGCATTCCTGCTCCGCCGCCGTCTTCTTCTGGGATATCAGAGATAACGACTTCAGTTGTTAGGAACATGGCTGCAACAGATGCTGCGTGTTGTAACGCTGAGCGTGTAACTTTTGCTGGGTCTACGATTCCTGCTTCAATCATATTTACCCACTCGCCGTCTGCAGCGTCAAATCCTACGCCTAATCCTTCGCCTTTGAGACGTTCAACAACGATTGAACCTTCTAGGCCAGCGTTTTCGGCAATTTGACGTACAGGCTCTTCTAATGCACGAAGAACGATGTTTGCTCCTGTTGCTTCGTCCCCTTCAAGTGAGAGTTCTGCAACTTTTGAGTAAATGTTAATGAGAGCCGTTCCTCCACCTGAAACAATTCCTTCTTGAACTGCTGCACGTGTTGAGTTTAGTGCGTCTTCAATACGGTGCTTACGCTCTTTCAGTTCTGTTTCAGTAGCTGCTCCTACTTTGATTACAGCGACTCCGCCTGCTAACTTCGCTAAGCGCTCTTGTAGTTTTTCTTTATCAAAGTCTGAAGAAGTTTCTTCAGCTTGTGCACGAATTTGTGCAACGCGTGAACCAATTGCTTCTGGGTTTCCAGAACCTTCTACAATCGTTGTGTTTTCTTTAGATACAACAATTTTAGAAGCGCGACCTAATTGAGATAGTTCCGTTTCCTTTAGATCAAGGCCTAACTCTTCAGTGATCACTTCTCCACCTGTTAGGATTGCAATGTCTTCAAGCATTTCTTTACGACGATCTCCAAATCCAGGAGCTTTAACTGCTACTGCGTTAAATGTTCCACGGATGTTGTTGACAACTAATGTTGCAAGTGCTTCTCCTTCAACATCTTCAGCAATAATTAAGATCGGCTTGCTATCTTGAACTACTTTTTCTAGAACTGGTAAAACTTCTTGGATATTTGTAATCTTTTTATCTGTAATTAAGATGTATGGATCTTCAAGAACTGCTTCCATCTTGTCTTGGTCAGTGACCATATATGGAGATGCGTAGCCACGATCAAATTCCATACCTTCAACTACTTCTAAGTCTGTGCTGAATCCTTGAGATTCTTCAATTGTAATAACTCCGTCGTTTCCAACGCGCTCCATCGCTTCAGCAATTAAGCTTCCAACTTCGTTATCTCCTGAAGAAATAGATGCTACTTGAGCAATTTCATCCTTATTTTCTACAGGCTCTGAAATCTCTTTTAATTCTTTTACAGCTAGTTCTACTGCTTGTTCAATTCCGCGACGTAAGCCTACAGGGTTTGCTCCTGAAGTTACGTTTTTAAGTCCTTCACGAATCATTGCTTGCGCTAGAACTGTTGCTGTTGTTGTACCGTCTCCTGCAACTTCATTTGTTTTAGATGCTACTTCTGAAACGAGTTGAGCACCCATATTTTCAAAGTTATCTTCTAGTTCAATTTCCTTTGCAATCGTAACACCATCATTTGTAATGAGTGGTGAACCGAACTGCTTATCTAATACAACGTTTCGACCTTTTGGTCCTAATGTTACTTTAACTGCATCTGCTAATGTATTTACACCATCTAACATCGAGCGACGTGCGTCTTCACGAAACTTAATTTCTTTAGCCATAATGTAAGTAACCTCCTTGAAATTTCTATCTTAAATCTTTTATCGTTTAGCCAACAACTGCTAAAATGTCATCTTCACGTAGAATTAAGTATTCTTTTCCATTGTATTCTACTTCTGTACCAGCAAATTTAGAGAAAACAATTTGATCACCTTCAGCTACTTCTAGCGCTACTCTTTCACCGCTATCCGTAACACGTCCAGATCCAACTGAAACAACTTTTCCTTCTTGTGGTTTCTCTTTTGCAGAGTCTGGAAGTACAATACCACCTGCTGTCTTTTCTTCTAATGGTACAAGTTCGATTACAACACGATCCCCTAATGGTTTAATCATGTGACAACCTCCTTAATTCTTTTCTCGTTTAGCACTCGATTACGTTGAGTGCTAATTCCATTATTTATATTAAATAATTTTTTCATAAAATGCAAGCAATAATGTTTAAAAATGTCAATTTCTCTAATTTTAATCATTTAGAGTATTTTTGATGATTCAATTTCAACTTTTAAGACTAACAATTATTTGTAGCTCATATCATATGATATACACCTTTCGTTTATGGTAAACTAAAGGTTGGTATTTTATTACTTACACGCATTTCATAATTTCTTGAAGACCGATTATACTATCCATTAAACCTATTAAAGGAGTCGTTTTTGTGCACAGAAGTTATTGGGCTGTTATAGCCACCTATATATTTACACAATTTTCAATTATACTAGCTTTACCTTTATTCTTAAAGCTCACTTCTTTTGATCAACAAGATATTATCATCAATTGGACAATCTTCAGTTTTATTTTGGGTGTATTTTTAACAATCTATTTTATGCGTCCATTTATGAAATTTCCCGAGGGTGAAGGTTTGCGATTAGGAATGATAGTAAAGTGGACAATCATTGGAATTTTTATGGCTTATGGGTCGCAAATTATTGCAGGGATTGTTCAAGAGGCGTTATTTGGAGTTGATACGGGATCGGAAAACACAGAAGAGATAATGCGCATAGCTAAAGCGTATCCTTTATTTACGATTATTCCAATTTTATCAGCGCCAATTTTAGAGGAAATTTTATTCAGAAAGATTTTATTCGGTTTGCTTGATGAAAGATTTGGCTTTATGATTGCAGCAATTCTTTCTTCAACAATCTTTTCACTGATTCACCAAGATTTCAGTCACTTCCTCGTCTATTTTGCTATGGGATTTGTGTTTGCTTATTTATATGCACGTACACAACGTATTCTTGTTCCTATCCTCGTGCATATGGCATTAAACAGTGTGACTGTAATTGTGCTATTCTTTGATTTATTACCGCCGATTCAATAAAATGACTCCTCATGTGACCATTACAAATCGCATGAGGAGTTTTTCTATGAGAAATTATATAATCGAAATGCCATTTTCCTGGAGCAATTCTTGAAGTTCATTGTATTTATTTCTACTGAGCGGTAACTTTTTATCTTCTTCGACAACGATTGAGTAGGAGCGCGCATACGTGTCTGGAAAAACGGCTTTGATTTTGTAGATGGGAACAATAAATGACTGATGAGATCGATAAAAATGATACGGTGCAAAAATGGTTTCTAAGCTCTTCAAGGAATGAGTTGTTTCAAAGCCCTCATTATTTCTACAGTTAATCGATATTTTGCGACCTTTCTTCTCAATATATAAAATATCATCCACATTCACAATGCGAATGCCTCCATCTACCTTCATCCCGATTTGATTGTCTGTCGAACGTTCTGGAGTCTGTCTTAAATTCCTGACTTTTTCAAGCACTTGATCCAACCTCCGCACATTCACCGGCTTTGTCAAAAAATCAACCGGATCCGCTTCATACCCTTCAAGAGCGAATCCAGCATGTCCGGTTACAAATACAATCATCATGTGGGGATATATTTTTTTAATATGTTGAGCGAGTTGGATTCCGTTCATTCCGTCCATTTCAATATCTAAAAATAGTAAATCAACATCAGACTCTTTTAAAAACTCTAGGGCTTCTTCTCCGTTGTTTACTTCACCAACCACACGAATAAATGAATAAAAGTCTAGATGTCCTTTTAATGCATCTATCGCATGCTGATCATCATCAACGCATAGTACCTTAATTTCCATTGTATTCATCTCTTTCATTATTATTGATTGTCTTGTGTAAGTGGAATTCGTACATACATATACAATGTATTATTTTCTTTTTCAGGTAGTATGACTCCATTGTAATTCGATAAAATGCTTTCAATCGAAGGTATACCGATACCTTCATGACCCTCTTTGGTTGAATAACCAATGTCAAACATTTCGTGAATCTTGCTCAGATCCATTGTTGAATAGTTACTTACACGAATCACAATTTGCTCATATTCTCTACCTATATATACATGAACAAACCGTTCGTCTTTTGACAATTGATTTCCTGCAGCGTCAATTGCATTTTGGACCAAATTACCAATAATTTTATTTATTTCATATACGGAACATGGAATTTCTTTTAAATCATCAAAGATATCAAATTCCATTTGTATATTTTCTTGAGTTGCTATTTCACTTAATGTATTCAGCATCGCTCCAGTAGCTGGATGTTTAATGGGTAATAAATCATTGATATGTTGCGCTTCTTCTACAACTTCATCAATATATTCCCTTGAGTCTTCATATTTACCACTCACAATCATTCCATAAATAGCGTTTAAATGGAGATTAAAATCATGTCTTTGTGAGCGGATGACTTTATAAAAGGATTGTAGATCTGTTTGATACTGCTTATCTAAAAAGAACTGAGATCGTTCTAGTTGATAATTGAGTGCATGGCGCAGTAAATATACGAGCAATACACAGAGCAGTATTGTCCAGAATATAATAAACACACGGAAACTTGTTCTAAAATAAGGAAGCTCTAAAAATGTTTTATAAAAAAATGAATTTAATGCACCTAGAATAAGTACAACAAAAAAGGTATATAATCGATACATCTTTGTTTGCTCTTCTTGCAACTGAAACATACGAAACCACTTACTCGGAAATAGCGAGGGTCTCTTTTGATACATAATAATCGTGATAAATACATTGTTCATCATAATAAACAATGTATATAATACGTGAATCACTAAATCGTCTTCACCCATACGATTAGTTATTAGAATCTCAAACAAATTTTGTTCGAGCAAATGAACAATTGCCAAGTCAAAAGTCATACCTAATAATAAAGCAATCATCGTTTGTGTAAAGGAGACGCGAAAGTACCACACACTAATCGGTATAAGGATAATATATCTAATAATCAGATAAATATCATGGTGATAAAAGATTGCTACACCTTCAAATAGAACACTAACTGTCATACTAGCAATAATAATTTTCCAAATGATTTCTTTTATATGTATATCAACAAGTGAAAATCCAATGACCAAACTTGTATTTAAAAGTATTGCAGTCGAAACGATAGAAAACATCACAAATGCAAGATTTATTTCCTCCATGAAATCACCTTATCTCAAACGTACTACCTAAGTATATCATATCAAAGAGAAGTAAAGTCAAGACATTGCATTACCTACAGAAATATGCCCAAAGCTACTGGCATGCATAGCCAATTGCTTTGGGCAAATGATTGTTTACTATTTATTATTCAGCATCAAATTCGTTTTCAATTAACTCTACAATTTCATCGTAGTCTTCATGACCTTCAGCAAGTAGGAATACGTAATTTCCTTTCCCCCACGCTGGAACTTCACCTTGTTGTCCTTCAAATTCCATCGTTACTTCTCCATCATTTTGGACTTGGTCAATGTTTTCATGACCTTCTTCTAATTCTACTGCTTCAAATAAAAACAGATCGTCTCCATTAATTTCAGCCATAATTCCGTCAGTAGAACCGACAACATCAAGGTTTCCATCAATCACATTTGAAACTTCAAAGCCATTATCATCTAATAATGTCAAAACCTCATTAATTTTCTCATTCGCTGCAAATTCTCCATCAGCAACTTCTTCTGATGCATCATCTGCTCCATCTTCATCGCCTTCATCATCTGCTCCATCTGTATCTTGCTCTGTTTCTTCAGGCTCTGTTGCTGGTTCTTCTGTGTCATTGTCATCTCCACATGCAACTAAACCTACTGATAAAATAAGTACTGCTAGCATTGCTAATAACTTTCTCATTATTGTTTCCCCCTATATATATTAATATTTAACATTGATACCATTCATTTAATGTTCAAAACCTAGTTTTAAACGTGCATATTTCTGTTGCTGAATGTCTACTAAATGTTTGTATAACTCATTTTCTTTGAGCAATTCCTTATGTGTTCCTGAACCGTTCACTTTTCCTTGGTCAATGACGATAATTTGATCCGCATTTCTTACGTATTTTAGATCATGACTAATCATGACAGTTGTACGGTTTTTCATTAAATTGCTAATTGCTTCTTCTACTTGGCTTTCGGAGCTGGCGTCTAAACTTGACGTCGCTTCATCTAAAAGCAGATAATCTGGATTCATTATAAAGGCTCGAGCAATCGCTACACGTTGTCTTTGTCCTCCAGAAAGTCTCGAACCAAACTCGCCTACTTCTGTATCAAGACCATCAGGAGAGTCTTCGATAAACTCAAGAGCTGCGGCCCAATTCGCTGCTTCGATTACTTCATCATCACTCACTTCTCTATCAATTCCATACGTTATATTGTCTCGAATGGTACCGGAAAGGAGTGGAGTAGATTGTGAAACAAAGGCAATCGAACTTCTCCAATCATCTAAATGAACCTTCTCTGCAGGTGTATCTCCAACAAGGACTCGTCCTACGTTTGGTTCATACATCCGCTCAATAATGGAAAATACTGTCGATTTACCACTTCCGCTCGGTCCAACAACCGCTGTAACTTTCCCTTCAGGAATGGTAAGGTTCATATCTTGTAAGACATTGCGGTCTGTATAACTGAACGATACATTTTCTAAAATAATATCTCCATTCGATTGATCTCGTGCAGCATCGAAACTTTCGTCTCTGAGCATTGTTTCATTTTTTGAATTTAAAATATTAGATATTTTTTCTGAGGCACCTTTAGCTTCTTTCGTTGTTTGCCAAAAGATACCGTATTTTAGGACGTGCATGTGGATCCCTTGAACATATAAGTAAAAAGCTATAATATCACTAACTTTTAGCTCCCCGTTATCGACTAGTATTCCACCATAGATAAGTACAATACCTAAAATAATTCCTTGTACACTTTTCATCAATGGTTCTGCAAGTAAGTCAACAAGGGCTCTTCTTTTATCTGCCCCGTATTGTGCTTGAATGACTTCTGCCCCTTCTTCAATTTCAGATGACTCTTTCCCAAACGATTTAATGAGTCGAATCTTTGGAAGTCTTTCTGCAAAGAAGGCTGTTAGAGCAGAAAATCTCGTTTGAACACGTGCTTGCGTTTTTTGCGTTAAATGTCCAACAATCAAGGAAACGATTAAAATGTAGGGAATGATTGGAAGTAACGCAAAGGTTAATTTCGCATTCATTCCGTACATAATTACGAAGGAGCCCACGAGACCAAATGTCGCGTTTAGCATCGTTTGAAACTCTACGACAGCATTATCGATAAATCCAGGGTCAATGGTTACCCTACTAATTAATTGTAAGGAAGGCTGTTTCGTATAATCTCTCATGGGCATGCGCATCAGTTTAGGCCAAATGGTGTACTGGATATTTCGTTGTGCAATTGGATTCGTAATCGAGTGTAAAAAAGCTGATATTCCTATAAGAATAATCGAACCTAACATCAAGATAAAATACTGCGATACGAGGGAAAAATCGAATATTTCTCCGTCGAAAATCCGTTGCATCACTTTCGGAAGTCCTAAAGTGATTGTTGTTGATGCAATTAATGCAATAAAACTTAATATATATAGATGCCATGGAAGTTTTGACTTAAAAATAAGTCTTAAAAAATCTTTCCAGCTATGCTTTGGAGCTTCTTGCATATAAGTTCCTCCTTCCTTAGCGTGCTAGGTTGTAGCCCAATTAACTATTTGATTCTCTTGTTAAATATTCAACAAACGAATGATAAATTGTACTTGTTTTTAATAATTCCTCGTGTGTACCAATACTTTCTACCGAACCTTTATCAAGAACAACAATTTGATCGGCGTCACGAATGGTAGACAAATCATGTGCAACGACAATAGAAGTTCGTCCTTTCACAAGCTTATTCATCGCATCTCCTATGGCTTGTTCAGATTTACTATCTAAACTAGACATTGCTTCATCGAGCACTAAGAAATCAGCATCTCTGAGTAATGCCCTAGCAATATTGATTCGTTGTCTTTGTCCACCTGATAAACTTGAACCACCTTCACCTACATCAGAATCAAATCCGTTTGGTGTGTCTAAAATAAACTCAAGTGCATTTGCTGCTTGAGCAACTTTTTTAAGTTCATCATCACTAACATCACGATCAACCCCATATGTAATGTTCTTACGGATTGTTCCAGATAAAAGGGGACTGTCTTGGGCGACGTAACTAAACATGTTTCTCCATTCATGTAAATGAAAATCATTGATGTTTGTATTTCCAAAGAGGATTTCACCTTGATCAACGGAATAAAAGTTTTGAATGAGTGATAATACAGTCGTTTTACCACTTCCACTTGGTCCGACGATCGCTGTTGTTTTCCCGTAAGGAATTCTAAATGAAAGATCAGAAATAATTTTCTTATCTTCCTCGTAACTAAAGTCTACGTGGTTTAAAAGAATGTCGTTCGTTGTATTCTCTAAAGGTCGTTCTCTTTCGTATTGCTCTAGGTCTCCATCAATCAGTTCAGCAATTCGCGCTGTTGAACCTTGGCTTTGTTTGATTTGTGTATATAACATTGAATAGGATTCTAAAATTCCCCAAAGCATTCCGACATACATAAAGAATGCAATCCAAATTTCAATCGTTATGGCACCTGTTGAAACGAGGTATATACCAAATCCAATGACAAACATATCTTGTGCTAAGTTTAATACCCCTTGCAATGGGTTATTGATCCAGTCTACGACCGCACGTCTGAATGCTGCACGGTAGTAATATAATAGATTTTGCTTTCCGAGCTCTATTTCTTTGTTCTCCATTGCAAATGATTTAATCAGTGGGATACTTAGTAATCGTTCAGAGAGGAACTGTGTTAAGACGGATAAACGGTTATGGGTTTCTTTATTTGTTCGAAAGCGCCATTTACCATACCAAATATTAAAGCCAATATATACCGGAATATAGACTAACACTCCTAATGCTAATCTGTAGTCATAGTCAAAAATTTGTGTGATAACTCCATATACACCATATAAAGAACCAATCATTGCTGGAATCATACTACCTAAAATAGTACTAACGGTCTTCGTATCATTCGCTGTTCTACTTACCATTTCATTTGGTTTTACTCGATTATATAGTTCTAGTGGAGAAAACATCAGTCGTTGCCAAATAAGATTCCGATAGCTCATGTCAATTTTATAGCGCGTTAAAGCACTAATATAATTTAATATACCAGCGAGGATAATCCCCGCAATAATAATAATAATTGCTTCATAAACAACTTCATCGTCTAAATTCCCGGATAATATTTTCTGGGTATACTCTGGAAACTGCAATGTAACCCATGTATTCAGAAGATAAAATAATGTTAAGCCAATAATCCAGGCCCATGGTAACTTTGCTCTAAATAGCAACTGCACATAACTTTTCCAGATGCCTTTTTCACTTTCTCGCCGTTGCTTGGGATCAACCTTTTTCTCTTCATATAATGACGTTGACATGGAACGAGACCTCCTTTCAGTTGCTTTGTTTGAAATTTTCTGAATACATGCATGTAAAAGAACAGACGTATATGATTGTACGTCCTTTAAAATGCTCTAAAAATCATTTTGTTCTTTTACTAGATAATTCCTTCAAGGTCTGCTTTTATTTCTTCAATCGTATATTTACCAATAATGAATTTTTCTGCTTTTTGATCTTTAATGACAAGCAAAGTCGGGTATGCCATAATTTCATATTTTTCTGCTAGTTTATTCGTACGTTCCATTCCTTCTTCAAACGTAACGTGAACATTTTTAATCGCAAGTGCATCCTTCAGTTGATCTTGAAGCTCTTGTAACACTGGTTCAATGGCCTGACATGGTCCACATCCATCTGTAGAAAAATAAACAATTGATGGGACATTTTGATCGAGCACTTCTTTTTGGAAATTTTCATGTGTAACAACAGGTATTTGACTCATAATTTCCCCTCCTGTTCTTTTGAAATCATTCTTTCATGTTATGTATAACGCTTTCTTTTTATATACATCATGTAGTATAAGAATCTCTTGTTATTCTTTTCGATTCAATAGTGTTTGATGATAGTGGTATATACACGTCTTGTTTGGTACATTTTCACGCTTCTTCTGACCTAGTTTTTATGAAAACCCTTACACAGACATGAGAAAATCAAGCATTGTGTATGCTTGGTTGTTGGTCGTTCTTATTTTTTAAGCAAGAATGAAATAGGAAAGACAATAATAATCGCTACGCCTGCAATGATAAATGATTCATTAATGGTCTGTAATGCCGCATCTTCTATCGACATATGTTGTGCGAACAAATGAGCTTTTCGTACTTCATAATAAATCGAAAATAAAACAATACTAAAAGAAGCAGCCATTTGTCGAATAATATTATTCATCGCTGACCCTTGAGCTACTTGTTTTTCAGGAATAGCGTTCATTCCTGAAGTTGTTGCAGGCATATTGCTCATACCAAGTCCAGCACTCCTTAAACTATTCAATAGGAGAATTGTGAAAAAAGAAGTCGTCATCGAATTAAATCCAAGCATGATTGTAAATGTTGCTAAAATGACGAGACCAATCGGAATGACAGCACGTGGACCTTTTTTATCGAGCAACCTACCACCTAATGACATAAATAATCCGCTCACTAAAGCTGCTGGTAAAAATAAAAGTCCCGTCTCAATTTCTCCTAAGTGGTACACATGTTGTAACAATAGGGGCAACAGAAAGATTCCCGAAAATAAAGCAATGGAACTAACTGACGTAACCGCTATCGAGGCTACATACGTAGGAATTTTAAATATCGTTAAATCGAGTAAAGGTTGTTCTTGCTTCAGTTCATACCAAATGAACACGCCAATAAATAGAACGCCCACGATAATAAGGACCATGCTTTTAGTTGAAAGTAACAGAGCTAAAGTGGATGCTTGACCGAGTGCATATAGCACTGAACCAATACCAATCGTAATCAAAATAAAGCCAAGATAATCAAATCGAATGGTTCGGTCTTGTTCAGTTGGTTGTAAAAATTTGTATGAAAAGAACAGACCTAGCAATGCAAACGGAATATTAAATATAAATAAAAATGGCCAATGGAAAAATTCAATTACAATTCCCCCGACTGTTGGACCAATAGCAGGCGCTACCATAGCTGCAACTCCGTAAATCCCAACTGCAAGCCCACGTTCATTTCTAGGAAATGCTTGAAATATAAGTGCCATCGCGATTGGCATCATCAAGCCTCCAGCCATTCCTTGCACCGCACGGAAAAAGATAATGATCTCCAATGTTGGGGCAAGTGCTCCTCCAATCGAGCCAAGCATAAATATACTTAACCCGAGTAAGTAAATTCGCTTTTTCCCAAACCGGTCTCCTAAATATCCTGTTAAAGGCATCGTCATTCCTGTCGCAACCATGTAAATCGTTAATAGCCAACTAACTGTGACGGCATCTGCATCAAACATGTCCATAAAATGAGGTAATGTAGGATTCAGCATACTATTATTTAATATCACTGTGAATGTTCCAAGCAGTACAGCAACGACAACAAGCCATTTTTTATCTAGTTTCCTCACGCGTGATCATCCTTTTTTATCCATTCATTCGAAACACGAAATATATATGTAAAAATAGGCCTCGTGGGACCTATTTTATGTATTGTCTGTTGAGAGTGGATAATGCTTTAAAAAATATACGAGTGTTTGTAGTTCTACTGCTAGATCAATATCATGTACACGTATATGTGGTGGGACGGTTATACGTGCTGGGGTGAAGTTCAAAATGCCTGACACACCTTTTTCGACTAACTTCTCCGTCATTTCCTCTGCTTCGGAAACGGGGACCGTTAAAATGGCTACATGGATGTCTTTCATTTTTTCCTTCATGTCGTCTATGTGGTAGATAGGAATTCCTTCAATAGATGTACCTACTTTTTCTTCATCTGCGTCAAATCCAACGACGATTTTTGTATTGTTACTACGCATAAAATTGTAATGTAAAAATGCTGTTCCTAAGTTACCTACACCGACGAGTGCTACTTCCGTTACTTCATCTTGATCAAGGGTTTTCTTAAAAAAGGCCAATAAATATTCCACGTTGTAGCCATACCCTTTTTTACCAAGGGCACCAAAGTAAGAAAAATCACGTCTAATAGTCGCTGAGTCTATTTTCACAGCTTCACTTAATTCTTTTGAGGATACACGAGTTTTCCCTTGATAATGTAAGTTGTTTAGAAAACGATAGTATAATGGTAGTCTTTTTGCTGTAGCTTTAGGTATATGTTTTTCTGTCATACGTACTCTCCTCTAGTCTCGATAGTAATCTCCAGACTTACCGCCTTTTTTCTCAACTAAATATGTTTCTCCAATAACCATTCCTTTATCCACTGCCTTACACATATCATAAAACGTTAGTGCTGTTGCAGCTACGGCCGTTAGAGCTTCCATTTCAACACCTGTACTTCCTTTTGTTTTCACAAACGCTTCTATTTCAAGCGTATATGTTTCATTCTCATTCTTCCAGTTGAATGAAATATCAATCCCTTTTAAAGGAAGTGGATGACACATTGGAATCCATTCGGACGTTTTCTTCGCTCCCATAATTCCAGCCACTTGAGCAACGGCCAATACGTCACCTTTTTCGATATCCTTGGCAGCTACTTTCTCATAAATTTCTTTATTTACTTGCACACTCGTTCGTGCGATTGCTGTACGTTCTGTATCTTTTTTTTCACTAATATCAACCATTTTTGCCCGACCTTGTTCATTAAAATGGGTTAATTTACTCACATATATCACTCCTATGACATTCATTCACATATATACAGTTTAGCAGAAAACTTGTAAGAAGTCGTGATTCTCATTGCTGATATGCTAAACTGTAAGGTACACTAGAAGAGGATGACTCATAAAAATAATTTTGAACGATAGATTGAAGGTGGAAAATATGATTTTAATGCACGTAAATAATGCCTCGAAATCCTTTGGAGGCGAATCGATTTTATCCAACATCCATATCGAAGTAAAATCGAATGACCGAATTGCAATCGTCGGAAGAAACGGAGCTGGTAAATCTACTTTACTTAAAATAATGGCCGGTCTCCTGTCACTCGATGAAGGGGAAATTTTTAAACCGAAAGAAGTAACAACCGGTTACCTAGATCAACATACTGGTCTTGAATCAAATGCAACCATTTGGGATGAAATGAATGAAGTATTTTCCCATTTTGACGAGCAAAAAAGAGAGATTGAACGTCTCGAAGAAAAAATGGCGCATGTAAATCCTCAAGATGAACAAGCTTACAACGATATCCTCAGGCAATATGACGCCTTGCAACATGATTTTCAAGCAAACGGTGGCTATACGTATGAAGCTTCTATCAAATCCGTTTTAACCGGTCTTGGTTTTTTAGAAGACCGTTATCACACACCGATTCACACACTGAGTGGTGGACAAAAAACACGACTTGCTTTAGGGAAAAGACTGTTAGAGGAACCTGACATTCTAATTTTAGATGAACCGACCAACCATTTGGATATTCCAACATTAATTTGGTTAGAGCAATACATTCGCACATATCCGGGTGCTGTTGTCATCGTCTCACACGACAGGTATTTCTTAGATAATACAGTCTCACTTACATATGAACTATCCCGTCACAAAGCAACGAAATATAATGGGCCTTATAGCTATTATGTACAACAAAAAGAACTAGATTACGAACGAGATTTACAAGCGTATGAACAACAACAAAGTGAAATGAAACAAATGGAAGAATTCGTCGCAAAAAATTTGGTTCGCGCTTCCACAACAAAGCGCGCACAAAGTAGACGGAGGCAACTGGAAAAAATGGAAGTCCTCGACCGTCCATTAGGAGCTGAAACGTCAGCGAATTTTTCTTTTTCTATTGCTAAAAAAACAGGGAATGATGTATTGCACGTACACAATCTTTCCTTTGGTTTTGAGGAAAATAAACCTCTTTTCACAGATGTACAGATGCATATTCAACGTGGAGAGCGCGTCGCTTTAGTTGGACCTAATGGAGTTGGGAAGACGACCTTATTGCATATCTTAACAAATACACTGAAGCCAACGGAAGGGGATTTTGTCCTCGGAGCAAATGTTCAAATCGGTTACTATGACCAAGAACAAGCTCGTCTTTCTTCAAATAAAACCGTTTTGCAAGAGTTGTGGGATGATTTCCCAATGACGGATGAGAAAGATATTCGAACAGTATTAGGAAACTTTCTTTTTTCTGGGGAGGATGTCCTTCTTCCGGTTCACGCGCTTAGTGGTGGAGAAAAGGCCCGATTAGCCCTGGCTAAGTTAATGATGCAAAAAGCTAATTTCCTTATTTTAGACGAACCGACAAACCACTTAGATCTTGATAGTAAAGAAGTGTTAGAATCTGCCCTTAAAAATTACCCTGGAACCATTTTATTTGTTTCGCACGATCGATTTTTTATGAATAAGATTGCGAATCGAGTAATTGAAATGGAGGCATCTACACTCACAAACTATTTAGGTGACTATGATTACTACGTCGAGAAAAAGCAAGAACAAGAAGAACGTGCTGCTTTTTTAGCTGGTGAAGAAAAACAAAACCAAGAGACAGTAAACGATCGTCGCGCATCATTTGAAGAACAAAAGAAAGCTGAATCAGCTAGACGGACAATAAAACGTTCGATTGAAAAAGCTGAAGAAAGTATTATGGTACTTGAAGAAACGCTTGAATCTACCGAAGAAGAAATGACACAGCCTGACATCCTAGAAGATCACGAAAAGCTGTTAGACCTCTCCAAAAAAGCAACAAAAATCAAAGCCGAAATCGATGAAAAAATGCATGAATGGGAATCCTTAGAAGAACAATTAATTGAAATGGAGTAACATAACAAAAAACTCTACCCTTTGATGAACACACTCGTCAAAGGGTAGAGCTTTTATATAGAAGATAATGGTAAGGATGGATGTGCATTTAAATTCATGGACGAAAATATATCATGCTCATATAGAACAGAACCCGCTGCAGCAATCATTGCCGCATTATCGGTACATAATGCAATTGGTGGAATGTTCAAGGTCTGTTTTTCATGTTCAAATCGATTTTCTAATGCTGCACGTAACCCATTATTCGCAGCAACGCCACCTGCAACAATGACATCTTTCACCTGATATTCTTGTGCGGCCTGATATGTTTTTTCGACAAGCACATCAATAACACTTGCCTGAAAACTAGCGGCTATATTTGCGGGATTGATTTCTTCTCCACGTTGCGTTGTATTGTGAATATAGTTAATTACTGAAGATTTTAAGCCACTAAAGCTAAAATCATAAGACCCTTCTTCTAACCACGCTCGAGGAAAATCAATCGTTGGCTCTGTTTCCTTTGCTAATCGATCGATTTGTGGGCCTCCTGGATAAGGGAGTTCAAGCATACGAGCAACTTTATCAAAAGCTTCCCCTGCTGCATCATCACGTGTCGAGCCAATGACATCAAATTGTCCGTGCTCTTTCATAATGATAAGCTCCGTATGACCTCCTGAAACAATAAGCGCTAGTAAAGGAAAATTAAATTCATTTTCCAAGCGGTTGGCATAGATGTGCCCAGCAATATGATGGACACCAATCAAAGGTTTATCCTTTACAAATGCCAAAGCTTTAGCAGCGTGAATTCCAATTAAGAGGGCGCCTACTAACCCAGGTCCCTCTGTAACAGCAATTGCGTCAATCGAATCCCATGTTAAGCCACTTTCTTTCATAGCTTCATCAATGACTACTGTGATTTGTTCAACATGGTGTCTCGAAGCGATCTCCGGTACAACTCCACCAAATCGTTTATGACTATCAATTTGCGAAGATACGACATTGGCAATAACTTCACGACCATTTTTTACAATAGCGACTGCTGTTTCATCACAACTTGTTTCAATTGCTAATATAATCTGTTCTTTTTTCATTTTATATTCACCCACATAACAATCGCATCCTCATTATTATCTGTATAATACCCTTTGCGTAATCCGCCAGGGACTAAACCAAATTTGCGATACATATTTTGTGCAACAATATTCGATACACGAACTTCTAAAGATAATCGTTGAACACCTAGTGTATATGCAGATTCAAGCATATGTTTAAACAGTTGTTCACCAAGTTTTCTTCCTTGAAAAGCAGGCGATATGGCAATCGTCGTAATTTGAGCATCATCAAAAACAACCCACATACCTGCATATCCTACGACCACATCATTCCATTCTACAACCGCATAAAAAGCATGCTTATTGTGCACGACTTCTTGTGTTAAAATATCTTTCGTCCAGGCAGTTGAATATGTTTCTTTCTCAATTTCATGAACGACATCGATGTCTTCTTGAGTCATTTCCCGAATATGAATAGCATCACTCATTAGATGAAGCCTCTTGGGCATCTTGCCATTTCTTCTCGGCTTCAGCTAATCGTAAATATTCAGGAGTAAACGTATGAACATCTTGGACATCTTCCATTTCACCCACTAAAGCTACATGGACTGGATTTACTCGATGTAAAATAGATGGAGGAATGATTACACGTTTCTTTAAAGTTGAGTCGATGGTATCTTCATATATCTCCATGTCTGGACTTAAAAAAACTAGCTTCTTATTCAGTTGTTCCAGCTCTGCCAACCATTCATCCATAAATATATTTTTTTCATCCTTCACAGGTATTAACTCGCTATCTTTCCAAGCATACGCTCCTGTGTATACCCGATTTCTTCGTGCATCGAAAAATGGGACAATTACCTGATCTGTATAAGCTGCAGCTTGGTATGCAAGTGCTTTGAGTGTTGACACACCGACAATAGGAACATCTAATGCCCAAGCCATTGTTTTAGCAATGGTGACACCTATGCGAATCCCCGTAAATGATCCCGGTCCATGTGCGACTACAATCCGATCAATCTCTGCAGGTTTAATCTGTACATCTGCCATTAATTGCTCAATTGCTGGCATCGCTCGTCTGGACTGATTTATTTTTACATATGTTTCATGAACACCAATAACATGTTCATCACTCATAAGTGCAATCCCAAGTCTATATGAAGATGTATTGATCGCTAGGATATTCATGGATTTCTCCCCCTTCTCAATCGAGTGAATTTCACTACATCATTTAATAACGTAATAGTTGTTCTACCATATGTACATAGTGTTTACCAATCGGATGGACATGTAATTCTCTCTCATGTTCATTGATATATTTTATCGTAATTTCTAGTCGTTCCGCTGGAAGAAAGTCTGTGATAAATTGTGCCCATTCTATTACAGTTACCCCATCACCATAAAAGTATTCTTCAAACCCGATATCATCTTCTGCATCTTCTAGTCGATATGCATCCATATGATATAACGGCAAGACACCTGAATACTCTTTTACAATGGTAAATGTCGGACTTGTAACATGTTCTTTTATTCCAAGACCTTCAGCTAGTGCCTTTGTAAATGCAGTTTTCCCTGCACCTAATTGTCCTTCAAGCGTAATGACATCACCTTTAGAAACAAGCAACGCTAACCGATGGGCAAGTGCTTTTGTGTCATTCAGTGTATGGACATGAATCATCTGTGATTGAGTCATTGAATCACCTGCTTTTAATGTTGATATCCCTTTTTAGGTAAAGGTTTCGTTGTACCATTCTTTTCTAAGTAGACTTGTCCCGATCCATTCATAACGGTTCCAATTGCTGTTACATCTACTCCTGTAGTTTTCGCGGCTAATTGGACTGTTTCCCAATCATCGCGTGCAACTGTACCAAGCATTTCAAAGTCTTCTCCACCAAAGTATTTCCAGTTGTATTGGTTCGTTGGTGAAAACTGATTATAATGGGTTGAGATTGGGATTTTTTCATCATATAAATATATATCGACTTGTGAAGCCTGAGCTATTTCCGTAGCTTCATTTGCAATCCCATCACTTACATCATTTAACGTTGCTCGATCAATCGTATGTAATGCTTTAGCGAAAGTTACCCGTGGCGTTGGCCGAGTGTGTCGATGAATAAAGTACCTATCGTTTTTTATTCCATCCACTTGGTTCAGTAAAATAGACAAACCAGCTGCTGCATCACCTAATGTTCCAGTAACAAACACAACATCATTGTCTTGGGCTGTTGAACGATAACGAACGTTCGATGGATGCACGTACCCAATTATTGTAATCGAAAGAACAAACGTATCTCCCGAGACTGTATCTCCACCAATCATGTCCATGCGATACTCTTGTGCTAGTTCCTTCATACCATTCATTATATGAAGCCGCTCTTCTGAAGTCCATGTATTTGGAAATACAACGGATACTAAATACATGACAGGTTTTGCACCCATAGCTGCAATATCACTAATGTTTGCAGCGAGAGCACGATAACCAACATCATATGCACGCATCGTTTTCTTTGTGAAATGAACTCCTTCTACAAAGGTGTCGACAGCCGTTACAATGTCTGCATGTCCTTGACGAAATACAGCCGCATCATCACCAACACCTTTCATTAAAGATGGCTGAGAATACGTTGATTGTTTAATCGACTTGATAAAATCAAATTCTTTCATCTTTACACCTACTTCTAATGACCATCATACCAAAGGAACAGAAGTCATGACAACAATCTAGATGTATAGTCTGTGTACATACATGTGAATCAATACTTGAGTGAATTTCATACGTGGCTAGACCAGCGATGTCTTTACAGCATGTAGATGCGAAAGATTCAACAAAACTACATGTTGAATAGACTTAGCGGAACATATGTATGATGAAATTCATTAACTCAAATATATATTTAAATAAGCCTTCACTAGGCATACCTAGTTTAAACAAAAAAATACATGACTTCCCTTAAGGAATCATGTATCGAATAAGCATATATGGCGGTCTGGACGGGACTCGAACCCGCGACCTCCTGCGTGACAGGCAGGCATTCTAACCGACTGAACTACCAGACCATATTTGGTTGCGGGGGTAGGATTTGAACCTACGACCTTTGGGTTATGAGCCCAACGAGCTGCCAGACTGCTCCACCCCGCGATAATAATAAAAATTCATAAGCACTAAGATATAGTATACCTTTAAATGGCATATAAAGCAAGGAATTTATACCTTAAAAACTAAATAAGAGAAAAGTATTTTGACATATAAAAGTAGTTAAGTCCTCGATCAATTAGTATTCGTCAGCTACACATATTACTATGCTTACACCTCGAACCTATCAACCTCATCATCTCTGAGGGATCTTACTCACTTGAAGTGATGGGAAGTCTCATCTTGAG
>JAPFDS010000004.1 GCA_026168805.1 Caryophanales bacterium
TAGAAGACGGTTCTTCTATAATCCCTGGTTGCCAGTTCGATTAAAACTCTATTTGGTTCTTGAATATAAACAGAACAGAAATAACAACAGTCTATAAACACAGAATGGCTCTTCTCGTGAGGATCTAGTCTACCCATCCACTTTCTTAGTTCATCCTCGATGCTAGGATAACTCCTAGCATATCGAAAACCAAAAATCCCTGTTAGAAATGAAATTGTCGCCTGAGGCTCAGCTACTGTAAAGACTACTGGTCCTAGACCGATAATCCCCATATCGATAGGAATCTCCTCGTGTGCAGATGGACGTCCACCAGCAACACCAATATTTGTCTCATCCGATACAAGCATAAGGCGCTGTCCTTCAAAATCACGGAAGCGGATTGTTTGCCTGCCAAATCGTTCCTGAATTTCATCGTGTTCAATCGAATGATCTTCGAAACGTTTTTTCCAAAAAGAAAGAGCTGCATCACTTGGAACACGTAAAGAAGTGGTCGTAATACTATTCGTGCCTTCATGTGTTCTCCCAGCATGTGGGATTTCAAAAACAGTGAACTCCGTCCCAGGTTTTCCTTCTTTATCTCCATAAAACAAGTGGTACATAGAAGGCTCATCTTGATTGACGGTTTTCTTCACAAAGACGCATGCCTAGTATATGTGTGTAAAATTGTACGTTCTCTTTTGCCGAAGCGGTAATGGCTGAAACGTGGTGTAGGCCTAGTAAGTGCATGTGAGTTCCTCCTTAACTTTTAATTGTTTAATTACTTATTGTTTTTTACGTTCAGGAAATCCTTTTTCCGTATCTATACTTCCAATAGTAAAATTGGATTCATTCACACCCATACCAAATTCATATTTGAAAATTTAGGGGGTTAGGAAATTTCAATTTATCAATTTAATGTAAGAAAAAAACAGATTGTGTTAATAATCGCAATCTGTTTTTTTACACTCTTTTTTTATTTCAGGAAAGCCTTTTTCCTCTCCAATACTTTTTACAGTAAATTCAGATTCATCCATACTTATATGAAACGAAGCTTTATTATTCACAGTACCAGAAATAGACATACCGCCCATTTCATTTCGATAAATTTCTTCAATTTCAATTATCTTTATATCATTATAATTATTTTCTAAATAACTTTTTGCTGTTGCTTCTGCCTTTTCAGTAGTTTCTTTATCAAAATCTGTTGGCTTCATAGAACACCCTCCTAATAGGATAATAAGTGCAATAAAAATTAAAGGAATGCTTTTTTTCATCAAATAGAACACCTCTTTATGATACAATACAAAAAAAGGGAGTGAATGTCTATGTCTTTGCCATCTGTAAAAGGTGATTCTGGAACGAATCAAAAATCTACGTTATCCGATCAAGTGGCCGCGGAAGTCTCTCTAGGGTCCTATACACGAAATCAAGATGATATAAGGGTCATCATTGACAGTGAAAAGATTACCTACAATGTCATCGATACGATGAAAGATAATAGTTCAGGTTTATATGGGTATATCTTGGAACATGAGAGAACAGGGGAAATTGTCATTAGCTTTGAAGGAACTCGAACGGAAAATGGCTTAGGCAATTTACTTACAGATTGGAATGAAAACATTTCTAGTTTTATCATGGGTGACGAAGAATATACTGAAGTTGAAAAAAACAAAAATCAATTTACTGAAGCAGATAAAGTGGTTGAATCATACATTGAAGAATATGGAAAAAATAATGTTACTTTTGTTGGGCACTCATTGGGCGGAGGTTTGGCTGAATATTTTGCAGTCAAATATGAATCACATGCGGTGACATTCGCAGCTCCAGACATCTATAATTTATTAACGGATGAGCAACAAAGACAAGTTGATAATGGGGAATTCCAATCAAATATAATTTCTTATGCATATCCGGAAGATATAGTCAGTGAGTTTAATCATCATTCCATTGGTTCGAAGTACTATCTTGAAAATCCTGCAGGAGTTAGCGCTGGGGTGTCCGAAAAACACAAAATTGCAAACTATTTAAGAGATGACATGTTTGATGAAAAAGGATACTATATCCCAAACTTATTAATAGACGAAACTCTTTTTGGTCTAACAGAATGGTCGCCATTAGCTTTAAAAAATAGTGGTTCCAGTGACTTTAATATCCTTATTAAAACAGCGATTATGAAGGCATTTGTTACAGATATCGAGGATAATGTAACGTTGATTGATAACACCGAAAAATCCTTAAAGAATTTCTGGGATATATATTCGAGTGAAATGAAAGAACTAAAGCGTGAATTTGAATCCAAGGTTGGTCTGGATGAGTATAAGAAATTAACTTCTGCTGATGTTGCGGAAGTGCTTGAAGATATAGGGAAAATAGATAAGCAAGCAGGTGTTCCTCTTATCTTTAACGAAGATAAATACGAGGAGGTATTAGAACGGACAAGAGATTTACGTCTAGATACATATGAAATTGCTTTTCATATGAGAAAAATGAGCGAAGACTTCGAAGAGACGGATAGATTGCTTGCTCAATGGTTACAATTTTAGTTGAGGGAGGGATATGTATGGGGACGTTCAACGAATCTAGTAATGCTAGAGTGTATACTGGTGGCCTCGCAGTTGACATTGAAAAAACTGCGCAAAAAATTGCTCTTAAGAAAGAACTAGCTGCTGAATTAGAGGTGAAAAAGGAGTTTTTTAGATTATATTTAGAACATAGTTTTCCTCTTACATCTCTTGGAACATACCATCAATTGTTGTCGAATAACATTGAAAACAACTTCGATGGACAGGCAAAAGAGGCTTTAACAAATCGATTCCAAGAAAATATTAGAGAAGCCCATTATCTTCATTACCTTTTTACATCTTTTTTAAGGCATTTTTGATAGAGTATTCTATATTTAAATATAAAAAGATCCATTTATATGATTGAATA
>JAPFDS010000019.1 GCA_026168805.1 Caryophanales bacterium
ACCAGAATTTCAAGTTTAAGTTAGCCACTTTGATTTGTGTAATTCTGCTATATTTATAATTACTTATTTTTACTAACTAACAAGCAATTGCAGTTCTTTTAAGAAGGCTTCTTGAGCTGTCTGATAATCTAGTATTTTACGGGGGATGTTATTCATCCACTGCTCAATTCGGGTAATTGTCTTAGTTGTAACTTCTTTTATCCTTTTCCCCTTCGGGATAAATCGTCTAATTAGCTTATGCTGATTCTCTTTAGTTCCACGTTCGTAAGATGCGAAAGGTCGTGCAAAGAAAACATCTGTTATACCAGTGAGCAGCTCGTAGATTCCAGCAAATTCAGATCCATTATCCGACGTAATCGTTTTAAAGACATCTTCAGCTTGATCACCTAGTCGTTCATAAAGACCATTCATTGCTTGGTCAACCATCAGTTGATCCTGGTGGTCAATTTTTAACATGATTTCAAAACGTGTCTTCCGCTCAACTAGCGTAAGCAATACAGGGTCATCTTTATCTCTAGCACCAACTAACGTGTCGATTTCCCAATGTCCAAAGTGTTCACGAGAATCCACTTCTTTCGGTCGATCTTCAATAGAAGGGCCGAGTACCCGGCGATTCTCTCGATGTATAGGTGAGTCATTTCGTGGTTTCCGAGATACTTTTTCGAGTAAGTCGATATTTTTAGTTTTCATAATTCCACGATCAATCCAATTGTAGAGCGTTGATGTGCAAGGAATAAGGTCACGTGGAAAAAGCTTATGTCTTTTTGCATGCCCGACAACCATATCTGGTGACCAGTCGTTCTCTAACATCTTATCATCCGCCCAATTTACAAATGAATCACATACCGACCACTTTGGCCGACGTCCAGAGTTTTGACGGTTACGAATATACGTTTGTTCATCAGCTTCAGCTGAATAGATGTATTGATCGTAATCATACACTTTATCGTTATGAATTTGGCGCTGTTTTATCGTACGCACCGTCCCTTGATTAACAGCATTATTAATCGTTTGTGGTGCTCGTTTGAGGATACGTGCAATTTCACGATTAGAGTATCCTAGTTCTTTATAGCCTTCAATCTTGACACGTTCTTCGTACGTTAAGTGTTTTCCAGTGTGTGAGTTTATGTTATCCTTTAATTGGGTCATGTGAATTCACTCCTATATCGATTGGTGGTACTTTCAATATAGCAGAATTCACATGGCCTTTTTACTATTTCATAAAATAATCAGTGAGTGGCTAACTTGATTATATAATCTTCC
>JAPFDS010000053.1 GCA_026168805.1 Caryophanales bacterium
GATCAAATGTTTTCACGCACCTTTTAAAATCATTTATTACTAGATTACAACCCTTTGAGGAGACAAGCAATAACAAATATTTAACAAAAGAGAAATGCACACGGAAAGCGCCGAGTTTGCGTTTAGTTTCCAGCGCTTCATCCGTGATTTTTAAACGCATTCTGACTTTGCGTTTAATTTTATGCGAGGAGGCGGGGAAAATTGGACGCATCCTGCGTTTGCGCTTAATTTCCAGCTCTTCATCCGCAATTTTTAAACGCATTCAGATTTTGCGTAGTCAAGTCCTTTATCTTGTGTAAATTCCATTTCAATGTTTTCAACCATTTAATTCCTAGATTATTTTGTCTGGGAAATGGGTATATTTTTTGTTTTTGATATCAAACATTTCTTGATTATCCATTAAGACAGCACCAATTAAACGGTATGCTGATTGATGGTTGGGGAATATGCGGATAGGGCGTTCTCTCCTTCGAACTTCTGAATTGAGTCGCTCCAGGACATTTGTTGTTCGGATATGAACATGAGCCTCTGGTGGCTCACTGAAAAATTGAACGGCATCCTCATATCCCTCATCAAGGATTTCAATGGCTTTTTCGTATTTCTGGTTATCTCCATAGCGATCTATAAATTCTTCTTTCAGCATTCGTGAAACTTTTAAACTAGGTGCTTCAAATATATTTCTTAAAAGAGCTTTTGCTTCTTGGGAATCTTTTTTAGGGAATTTATCAGAGATATTTCTACGAAAATGAACACTGCAGCGTTGCCAAGCTGTCCCAATAAACTTCTTCTGGATTGCCTTTTTTAAGCCCTCATGAGCATCTGAAATAATTAAACTAGGAGATTGAAACCCTCTAGAAATTAAGTGCTCGAAAAAGTTAGCCCAGTTCTCTTCTGATTCGGCATGGGAAATTTGTAAACCAATGATTTCTCGCATACCATCTTCTCTCACAGCGAATGCAATATAGACAGCTTTAGAGACAACTTTATTATTTTCACGGACTTTAATATACATTGCATCTACAAAAAGGTAACGATACTGATATACGTTTAATGGACGGTTCGTCCACTCATTTACAATAGGATCAAGCTCTTTAGTTAGGTTCGAGACCATTGACTTTGACACGTCTTCACCACAAAGCTGTTTAACAATATTTGTGACTTTGCGAGTGGACACTCCATTGACAAACATTTCAGTCAAAGATAGTAAGAAAGCTTGATCGCAGCGCTTATATTTTTCAAAGATTTCTGTTGAGAATTGACCAGTTCGTGTGCGAGGAACTTTCAATTTCACCTTTCCGACGTTTAACACATAATCTCTTTCATAGTAACCATTTCGGTAATCGTGACGGTCTAATGAACGATCATAAGATTCGTTATCCATGTAGTCATCACGTTCTTTTTCCATGTACTCATTTAAAACGATTACTATAGCTGACTTTACAAGGTCGTTTAAGTCAGATTTCATAAGGTTTTCTTTAAGTTCGTCAAGATTTAGTGTAAAATTAATTTGAGCCATCATCAATTCCTCCTACAGTATTTTTTGTAGTTAAAAACATTGTAACATGGAATTGGTGGGGCTCTTTTCTATTTACAC
>JAPFDS010000068.1 GCA_026168805.1 Caryophanales bacterium
AAAGTTAGCAGCAGATCGCATTAGTACACAATTATATCAAGAGCAATCTGCATAAATTTGAGTTCTAATTAAAAAAATCCCATATTTAAAATTCTGTAGGTCTTTGTATTTTTTAAAATAGCTATTATGAAATTGATTCAACTATGAAACGCGAGATAAGCTACAATCGTAACTGCAATAACCAAACTTAGCATGAACATTAATCTGCTATCCGAATGCATAATACCTTAAAAATACCATTACAAACCAACCCATACAAGATACAAAGGATTCGTTTTGTCAAAATGCCTGTGACGGAAGTCCCAAAATTTGGATCATACAATTAAAAATATCTAATCAATTTACAAAAGACCTGGCTGATATTGTTGAAAAAGAATTAATAGAAAACGATTAAAAGAACTACCAGCCAGCATGTGGTTGGTAGTTCAAACAAGGAGTTTTTCCCTTTTATTTTCCTTACTTTTTATATACACTTTTACCTTCTTTAATCGTCTCCAAAACAGCTATATCCTTAATGTCTAGCGCATCAACTTCTAACGGATTTCCATCCAACACCACAAAATCCGCTACTTTGCCTCGTTTAATACTTCCTTTTTTGTCTTCTTCAAAATAAGCATACGCCGCATTTATAGTAACTGCTTGTAAGGCTTCATACACAGAGACACATTGTTCCGGTCCGATGTGCACGCCTTTTCTTGTAATCCGGTTCACTGCACACCAGATTGTATGGAGCATGTCTGGCTGGACGACGGGAGCATCTTGGTGAAAATTCACGACAAGTCCCCGATCAAATGCAGATCTTGCAGGGCTAATCCGTCTACCTCTTTCCTCCCCAAGATTTTTCAAATGCACATCTCCCCAATAATATGTATGTGCATTAAAAATCGACGGAATCATTGCGACGTCAACCATTTGATCCAGCTGATCATCCCGTACCGTTTGACAGTGAATCATCACCGGACGCAAATGATCTTTGTTTGGATTATCAGATACTTCCAAAGCCTTTTCATACGCCATTAAAAGTTGGTCAGAGGCTGCGTCCCCATTGCAGTGTGTTAACAGCTGTACATCATCGTTCACTGTTTTCGTGACATATTCAATCACTTCTGCATCTGTATACGACGGGTACCCGCGATAACTTTCCTCTCCCTCATAAGGCTTAGTCATCCACGCTGTTTTCCCTTGAGGCGAGCCGTCTAGAAATAACTTATACCCACCGATTTTCAAACGGTTCTGATAGTGTTTCACGTAGGATGAATTGTCCCACACATCACTCGGATTAGTAGCAATCTCAGGATATGCGACAATATCTAGTTTTAATTGATTCTGTTCCGCCAAACCTTTTAATAACGCTAAAGTCTCACTAGACGTTGCGCCATCTTGTGCAGTTGTAATCCCATGTTCCAAATAAATGTCTTGACTCAACATCGCAATCTTGACGAAATCCATCTTTACTCCTGATGTCACTTTCTCTCGGACGGATACGACAGACGCTTCTTCTAAATACCCATTTGGCTCATTTGTTCCCGCAACTCTTCCAATAAATCCACCCTCTGCAGCAACACTCGTTTCATCAATTCCCGCCAATTTTAAAGCCCCATCGTTCGCACATCCCATATGACCAGAAGCATGTGAAAGAAATATCGGGCGTTCCGCAGACACTTGATTCAACACATCTTTCGTCGGATGGTCTTCTTCTTTTAAAAAGTTATGATCATATCCAAAACCAACAACCGGATCATTGTCTCCTAAATCTTTCTCTTCAATATATTCATTTAACACATCAATAATATCTTGAAAACTTTCACAAGTACTTACATCCGCCATGACAGACATTGCACCTACCATCGAAATGTGCCCATGTGGATCGACGAAACCCGGAAGCATCGTCAGGCCATGTAAATCAACCTTTTCAACGGCTGGATCATCCATGAATCGTTGAACATCTGCCAGATTGCCAACCTCTTGAATGATTCCATCCTCGATAAGGACAGCCTCTACCGTCTCATTCTCCTGTTCCATCGTAATAATCGTCCCACCAAAATACAATTTCTTCATCAGTCAACACATCCCTTTCGTTCGTATGTATTTCCTATATTTGTATGATACCATACGAAATCCATTATTCATGTCGTCGTTCAAACAACAAAAAAGACCCTCTGCAAAAGCAGAAGATCTTAAAAATCGTTCATATTTTTTCCTTCTAAAACGGCCACACAAATACATGAGCAACAGACACAATGATGATCCCAACTATAAATTGAAGTAAGATTAAAGGAATCACCCATCTAACCCATTTGAGCCAGTCAATTTTTGCTAAAGCTAAAGAAGCCATGAGTACACTACCAGTTGGTGTTAATATATTTGTAATACCATCCCCGAACTGGAACGCCAGAACCGCTGTTTGTCGACTAACTTCCGTTAAATCAGCAAGTGGTGCCATAATTGGCATCGTTAACGCAGCCTGTCCACTTCCTGACGTCACGATTAAGTTCAAGAAGTTTTGCGTGACAAACATACCAATGGCCGTCAAACTGGACGGAAGTTGGCTAACAATATTCGAAATAAAATACAAAATCGAATCAATGGTCAAGCTTTCTTCCAAAACAATTAAAATCCCGTAAGCAAAACCAACAACAAGCGCACCAACGATTAGCTCTTGACTCCCTCTTACAAAAGCATGAGTCATTTCATTCACGCGAAGCTTACCAATGAATCCTATTACAATACCCATGAGCAAAAATACTGCCGCTATTTCTGTAATATACCAATCTAAGAACATAACTCCAGAAGCAATACCGACAACTGTCAGACCAAGAACAGCAATAATCATCCACTGTCTCGTCGTTAACTGTTCGTCGTCCGCCTCCTCTTCATCAAACGTTCGTTTTTGGTCAAACTCATATATGCGACTTGATGTAGGATCCTTCTTCACTTTTCGTGCATACAACATCACATACGCAATCGTAATCGATACATAAATCACCCAGACGATAATTCGAAAACCCATTCCTGAAAAGAGTGGAACTTCCGCAATATCCTGAGCAACACCAATCGTAAATGGGTTCATGAACGCCGCTGAAAATCCTGCATACACCCCTACAAGCACCATTGCGACCCCAACGAATGAATCAAACCCTAATTTAAGTGCTAGCGGTACTAAAATTAAGACAAAAGGAATCGTCTCCTCAGCCATTCCAAATGTCGCTCCACCTAAAGCAAATAAGGTCATAACGACTGGAATAATGAGCATTTCCTTCCCACTCATTTTTCTAGCGACCGTACTCAACCCGACCTCAATCGCCCGGGTTGTCGTCAGAATTCCAAAGGCCCCACCAACGATGAAGATAAAGAATATAATTCCGGCACCCTTTTCCATTCCTTTATGTACCGCTTCAAAAATTCCTATAAACGTCGTCGGATTGGATTCAACGGTATGATACGTCCCATCCACAACAACCGTTCTACCACTTTCAGTCGTTTCCCGGTCAAATTCACCTGCAGGAATGACATACGTCAAAATAGCCATCACAATAATTAATCCAAATAATAGAACAAATATATGAGGAAACTCAAATTTTTTCCTTCGCTTTTTTTCATCTTTTTCTACAGAAACTGATTCAGTACTCAATGTAAAGCCCCCTACTCATTTTTTAGTAAACGCAGTTTCCTCATGTATAGAACAATCAGGGTTTCTGCATTGTTACATTTGGGATATCATGCAAACAAAATCCCCTTCATAAACAAGGTGACCTTCCTATCACTTCGTATGAAGAGGCTTACAAGTTATTTTATAGTGGCATACAAAAGACAAATTACCTCAAGTTTTTTCATCCAATCAACTTGAAATCTCTATCCAGCAATTTGCTCCCTTTATAGGGTATTATCTTTGTCGAAAATTGTCAATTAATCCTATAGCAACAACGTTTATGCGCATTATTATAAATGTTCCGACTACACTGCATTTTGTTCAATACACGGCGTAGAATGCCTCTTTTTCAAAAAACGTGACCACCGTTTTGGTGAAATTTGGAACAAAATATTTTTATTGCAAGGGGGGAATTTGGGTTCAAATAGGCGTGTACCTTCCCTAGAAAGAGCTGAGGGAATGAATCCAGGGACGGTAAAACAATCTCCCTACCTGGAACGTAGCGCGGAGGGGATTCCAGGGACGGTAACGCGTTTACCCTCTCTGAAAACAGGCACGGAGGCGAATCCAGGGACGAGAACACGATCCCCCTTTGGATTCAACCTGCATTCTTACTTGTAGGAGAGATTTCATTATTGTATTATATATAAACTAAAGTGAATCGCTGCAAAGGAAGTGATCAATCGTGAATAGAAGAACCTTTTTCCTAGTGATGTTAGCTGCTATGCTACTTGTAGCCTGCCAAAACAAGAACCCAATTTCACACTCAGAATTCGAGGATGAAACTGGGTCAGTTATCGATATATATGATTTTTCATTTATAAAACACGCGCCTGAATCTAAAAAGAAACAAGATATAAAGGATGTCATTAAACTATACTTCATTGAAAATGATAGCTCTTTGGATACTGGGTTCGCTATTGATATTGAAAATAACTTCGTCTATATTGATCCAAGAGTAGGCTCCCACGGGGTACGTAGGACAAATGATGATCCGGATGAATTACAAGACACACAAAAGTTCATCGATCTTTTAAAAGAATACGACGTACAAAACTGGAGAAAACGTTATTCAGATACGAATGATGATGAAGACGGCTATGGCTGGAAACTAATCCTGCAGTATACTGACGGATCCACCGAACAACATTCCGGTTCAGGGACGGACATGAAGAAAATTACACCAAATAATTTCTATCCATTTACAAAAGACCTTGCTGAAATTGTTGAAAAAGAATTAGTAGAAGACAAATAAAAATGAAAGAGGTAACTTAATTACGTTGCCTCTTTCATTTTTAATCACTTCTCTCCTCATTGTTAAACTCAACCGATGTCATGATTTTCTCTACTTCCTGTTCAATCTCATCCAAATCATAATCACAACCTTTTTGTTCATCAGGACACCTTACACTGTAAGTATAAGTAATATATTGATTGGTGTCTTTAGAATCTACAGCCCCAAAAAAGTGATATACACTAGTTTTTTTACTAGATGATATATACTTTTGCCGTGCAAAGTAGTGAGTCACATCATCATATTCTCTTTTATCAAACTCGCCATCATAGTGTACTGGGTCACCTGCAAGAACTAATTGTATATCTGTTTCTACAGGTATTGTTGGATTCTCATATGTAACATACACAGTATATGACTCCCCTGTAATTTTTTCCTTATCGCTACCAAATTTAATGCCTTCATAATGATCTTTCACTTTTTCATAATGAATTTGATCTATATGTGCATCTTCAGGAAAAGGAAGCGTATATCCACCCGTTTTTGAATTAAACAAATAATATCCATCTGAAACTTTATCTATAGAAGCCATAAATTCTCGGGTAAATTCATCTTGAAAAGCTGGCACATCTGGTAAATCCTTTGAATCCATGCTAGCAATATCTTTTTCCATCATCCCGCAACCGCCTAATAATATAATGACAATGAAGCCGATTAAATAATTTTTGTTCACCAAATGAACCTCCTCTTATCTTAAGAGTGTCGAATATATAGTATAATTTTCCATCATAACACCTTAAAAATACCACTATGTAAATTGTTATACAAGATACGAAAGGTTTGTTTAAAATGGTTATCCATTACAAAAGGCCCGAAATTATATAGCTAAAAAGACTGACTTCTCAACTTTTAACGAAGTTCTATTTTCGTGTTTCATATTTTTTAATAGATCATCTATCAATGACAAATAGACGCCAATATCTATGAGCGTCTATTTTCGTCATTATTTTGTTGCCTCTTTTATGTGATCATCTTTAAACGTTTCCATTTCCTCTGCAAACTCATCGAAATTTTCGGGGAAAACTGTTTCTTCCTCCGTTCCAGCACCCTTATACCTTTCGATCGTACCATCCTCAAATTGCAGCAGCATCATCCAACCATAGCCATCGTCGTACGTGTCAGGGTCTTCGGTTGTGTAATCTTCTTTCCATTCTTGCACATTATATTTTTCCAAAATCTCTAACAAGCCCTCTTTATCCGTAAATGGCAAAGGGTCTTCAAATGTTGCAACACCATTCGTCGCAAAACGTGGCTTTTCAATGAGCTCTTGATTTTCCACATCAATTGCAACACTTTTCGTACTGAAATAAATTTTAATAAGCTCGTTCAGCGGATGTTTTTCTGTAGCTTCTGGCGCACGATTAATATAATAAAAATCAAAAATATCCCGGCCATCCGCGACCTCTTCCTTCTTAGTATCAGGTTGTTCATGAATCGCTTCGTCATTTGTATCTTTACATCCAACTAAAATAAGACAAAGGATGATGATGGAAAAAAGATAATAATTTTGTTTCATAGCAGTCCCCTCTCTCACGTTTTATATTTCGATTACCTGTTGCGTTGGGAGTTACTTTTAAAAAATAAATGTTATCTTAGTTTACCGTCAATCTACCACCCCAACAAGGGCATAAAGTCTAGTCACATCCTTCGAATACGAAGTCGGTGAATATAAAAGTGAATGCAGCGAATAGCGTTTTCCCTGCCTGAAACAAGGCGTGGGGATGAATCCAGGGAGGGTAAACCGATCTCACTACCTGAATCGTGGTGCGGTGGAAAATCCAGGGACGCTACCGCAAGTACACTACCTGGATTAAGGCGTGGAAACAAATCCAGGGACGAAAAGCAGAGCACCCTACCTGAACCAAGGCGTTGAGGGGAATCCAGGGACGATAAACCGATCACACTCCCTGAACGAGGACACGAAATCGATTTCAAGGACGATAACACGATTATCCTCTGGATTCTACTTTGGATTGACGTAACCATGATAGTAATCTGCAGCGTGAAAAAGCTCATGAATAAAGGTTTAGTAATCTCCACTTTTATTATTCCTAGCGTTTTCTACATTAATAGCAATTGTTACGTCTTGCGAATGTTCATGTGTTACTTGGCTTATAATGACATTACATGTCGTACGATTATAAATTCTAAACATAAAAAAGACCCTCTGCAAAAGCAGAAGATCTGATATACTTTATGAGTTACTTGGTTGTTATCAGATGTCGTTCGGGATATCTCCCAATATGATAGTAGTATTCCTTTGTTGTATTTTCAGGAGTCGATTCTGGTCCAAATAGCCAGAACTTTTCTCTAGTTCTCGATGCCTGACATCTCGTATCCAGAGCGAAGTATCAATCATTGCTCATCGCCCCTTCAATTGAATTCGCTAATTTCTTTAAGTATATCGTTTATGTATTTTGTTGTCCTCCATAATGAGTCACATACTATTTTAGAAATACTACACATCATTACGTGTTTTACGCTATAATCTTACAATCCTAACAATGCACCCATTAACCAACCGGATCCGTAGAAGACCATAAACTGGACACCTACTCCAACTCCTAGGAAACGATTGAGCATTCCTCCGACTGTTGCCATGGCAAAGGTGACACAGATTCCTACAAGTCCACCTTCATAAAAGGCTAGCAAGCTAACAATCCCAATAAACATACCGATAATGGCTTCTTGATTAATATATTTTAAAACGAGTACGGTTGCTTTACGGGCAAAGTTCATTGAAAATGGGTAAGCAATCACTGAAGCAATGATAATTCCGATGAACCCATAGATTAAAAAGTCCATCGGCTCTAACATCGTATGTAAGTTATTCACCGGATCTGTTGTATAGACTGGTGGCGCATTAAAAAGCGCTTGTGCCGGGCCAATGGCCACAGGGCTTAGTGGAATTCCGAATGCAATGAGTGGAATAATTGTTTCAGCAATATATGTAGATTCCGTCACCGCATTCATTGTCGCTAAGCTTGTTGTCGCCTTTTTATATTGCCCTTTCGTTCTTGAACCTACGATTTCTCCCATCAATGCTGTCATTCCAACTGGACTAAGCGCAAAGGTTAATGAGGAAAGAAAGGATGTTCCTCCTACTGAAGTCGTTTGTCTTTTCGTCAATATTTTAAACGGATTTGGAAAATAACCTGACCATGATTTTTTCTCTGGTGCAAGCTTATATTCATTTTGTTTCGTTTTTTCAATCATTGACCGGGCGCTACCTGAAGTCGCTAGTAAAATATCTGATAACATTGGTCCAATGGCGATTCCTAGAAAGAAACTAATGGACAGACTGCTTCCTAATATGGTTGTACTTACCAAATTAAGCCCTTGAATGACTAATGCTAAAGGAACAATTAAAAGAATACTTGCCCATCTTCCTTTTGAAAAATACCCAATTAATACTGCTGCGAGGGTAAAGATAATTCCGGAGTTTTCCTGGAAAAATGTGCCAAATTGACTTAGAAAAATAGCAAAGACAAGTGCAATCGGCAGGGCAATAAATGCACCGATAATACCACCGGAAATCATTTTACGTAGGGCAATGTGTGGTAGACCAATCCGGCGCAAAAAGTTCGCATGCTCAAGCATTGGAGCTGCAGTTGTATCACCAGGAACTCCCATAAGAGCTGTTGGTATTGCGTGGGTTAAATGCTTCGCTAGTACAGCTGACATAAAAAATGCAAATACTGCTTCCGGAGGTGCTCCAAGTAACACGACAATTAAAGTAGACGGAACTAAAATCGCCGTCTCATCCGAACCAGAGATCAGCCCAATTAATGTAAAAATAATACCAGCCAATACTGCTAGAATAATTGCTATAACAGTTACACTCATTTTGGCTGATCCCTCTCTTCTTTCATAAACATATCGTAAATTCCTTGTTCTTTCATTTCTTGAGCAGTGATTGGATCATCAAGAATCGATTGTCGTTCTTCTTCCATATCGAATTGCATCTCTTTATACACCACTTCTAATTCATCACTAGTATTTGGGACTTCATTTAGTGTTCGCTTCGGTTTAAATAAAAATGTATTGATTCCTAAAGCAATTAAGCTACCAGCAATCCCTAATAATAAAGAATAGGATTGCACCATTTCTTCCGGAGCTATCGCTGGAAAAATCTTTTTCCCGACAAAAAAGCCAATCAAACTCAGGGCAGTACTAATGACAATCGTCGTTATTAAATGTTTTCCATATACGGTATCTCCAATAACTTCTATGTAAGTAACTGGTTTTTCACCATCTACCTTTTCTTCAGACATTTCACTTACTCTCCTTTAATTTATTGAGTTTTTAGCATATGCCGTACTTTCTTCCCATGTCGGTATTGTACTATTTTACATCAATTGTACTGAGTTCGCTCTGAATATCATGCCCAAATGTTTCGTCTTTTAGTTGAACGCCTGTTACACATCTTAGCATTTGATTGGTCGTTCCATTGGTACTTTCCTGAATCGTTATCAATGATTTATGCTCCCATTGCTTAACATTCAAAGAAATGCAGACAAAAAATAAGGTGGTCCCGATCATCATCGAAACCACCTTATCATTTTAAGCAGATGTATTTATAAACGTATCAATATCTGCTTCAATAATCGTTAGTAAGCGATCGTCTTGATCAAAAAACACACGATCTGATTGTATCCGTATTAATTGTTCAACCATATTCCGGATAAAACGTCCGTTTCCATCCACATGTACACAATGATTGAAAATGTAGGATTGTAATGCTTCATTTCCATCTGCACTCAAATCAAACCCTTTATCTTGAATGAGATGTTCCGCTATTGCATACAATTCTTCAACAGAATAATCCTCAAAGTGCAATGTATTTGTAAAGCGTGATTGAATTCCTTCATTCATGGTTAAAAACTCTTCCATTGAATGTTCATAGCCAGCTAAAATCACGGAAACACTTCCACGATAATCTTCAATTAATTTGATGAGTGTATCGATGGCTTCCTTACCAAAATCTCTATCGCCACCTTGAGCTAGAGCATATGCCTCATCAATAAACAGAACACCACCAAGAGCCTTTTTGAAAGCTTTTTCTGTTTTTATCGCTGTTTGCCCGATATAACCAGCTACTAAATCCGCACGAGACACTTCTACTAAATGTCCTTTTTTCAATACACCAATCCCTTTGAATAAGTTCGCCATGATACGAGCAATCGTTGTTTTTCCTGTCCCTGGATTACCCGTAAAAATATAGTTCAGTGATTGCTCATGGGTAAAGGCTGGATTCATTTCTTTTCGTTTCTGGTTAATCAGCTCTTGTCGATACAAGGTTCGTACCATATCTTTCACATTGTCTAGACCGATAATCGACTGTAATTCCTTTTCTAAATCAAATGGCTCCCGTTCTTCTAGACCAAAGTCTTCTGCCAGTAATACATCAAACTCTTCATCAGATATGTTGCTATCTTGGCTCACGCGAACCGATTGTTTCTTAATCGCTTCGTCAATGATTTGCTGTGCTAAGCGTCCATTTCCACTGTCGTTTTTACCTTTAATTTGAAAACGTTCAAAGTGTTCTGGAAGAATGTCTTTCACCCGCTCATCAATGACATACCCTTTTGTTTGTGCTTTTAACTCTGCTATTTCTAACATTTGTACACTTGTATAATCATCAAAAAAGAAGTTTGTCGATATACGCGACTTTAACCCTGGGTTGGTATCTAATAAATCGTCCATTTCATCCGGATACCCAGCAAAAATAACAACAAATTTCCCTTTATATTGATCCATCGCTTTCACTAATGTGTCAATGGCCTCTCTACCAAAATCACTTTCTCCACCTCGGGCAAGAGCATAAGCTTCATCTATAAATAGGACGCCTCCCATGGCAGATTCCACTTTACCCATAGTTTTTGTCGCTGTATGACCAATGTATTCGCCGACTAAATCAGAACGATCCACTTCTATTAATTGTCCTTCTGTTAAGTAGCCTACCGCTTTTAAATATTCAGCAATCATCTGGGCAACCATTGTTTTTCCTGTACCAGGATTTCCTTTAAACAGCATATGCAGTGACATGAGGTTTGCATGGATTCCTCTTTCCGCCCGGCGTGCATGACTCTCTAAATACAATTTCAACTCATGTAAGCTTTGTTTCACATTTTCAAGACCGACTAATTCGTTTATGGCACTTTCTATTTTCTCTAAGCTTTTACCGCCCTCTTGTGTTGATAAAATGTTAACAACTTGATCATCGCTTTGGATCCGCACGTGTTGCATCTCATACACAATGTCCCATTGAACCTTCGTGTGATCAGGATGCTTTACAAAGTAATTATTTATATTTTCAATGACTTGATTC
Source organism: Caryophanales bacterium (assembly GCA_026168805.1). GTDB lineage: Bacteria > Bacillota > Bacilli > Bacillales > Amphibacillaceae > CALAMD01. Next base: position 11,275 of record JAPFDS010000068.1, read on the forward strand.
ACAAATGACTGAAGACCAGTGACCCCTCTGGCAACGAAAACAGAATAGGCTATTTCACTGAAACTATTGATCTCTACTGAAATATCCACCCCGATATTATTTTGCAGCAATTTAATTGCTTCATCTAAAAATCGTTTACACAATTGCATCACTTCATCCGGTTTTAGCGAATCGACTGTCATTTGAGTGGTTATTCTTTGTTGACTTGTACTCGTAAAAATATGTAATCCATCTGTTAAATTTTCGTAGGTTTGAAAAATAATATATTGGTTGGTCGCTTCGATTTTATCAAAACTATCCTTGACGAGCATACCTTCTACCTTATGAAGGGCGCCATTTTGATACAGGTATCCTCCATCTAAGGGGATACTCCCTTCTGTAACAAGCTGATTCATTTGCAACCGTAAATTTTGAGGGCATTTGTCAATATTTTTAAATACGGTAACTTGCCCCCCATAGTTAAACGCATGGTAGACATCTAACAAAAATGTACTTGCAGCAGCATCATCACCTTTGTACTTGGCAACATCGACTACATCTACCCCATCACCTGTAAGTAATTTAAATTTATGTGCTTGTTTAAAAAACGCTTGAATGGTTGTTTGAATCCCTTGACTTGGTTTACTTGATACAAGCATAACTTCTTTATACGGATATAATTGTTGTTCATTCAATAAGGACTTTTGGATAACTTGGGATAATTGCTCAATAAAGTCGTCTAAACCGACGATTTCTCGGTCGATATCTTTTTGAATCCGGTCAATAATTCGTCTGTTTTTTTCAAATAAGGTAATATCTTCTTTGATATAGTCTACATTCGCTTGGCGAATCTTTGCATGCAAGGATTGAACTTCCATATCATTTGGCCTGCGACGCATTAGCCGTTTACTTATTTTCTCTGCTTCATCAATAATTCCAAGTTCAAGTAACTCTTCCGCGATATACTTTTGCGCTTCAATATCCCGGCGTACGTCTCGGTCTTTAGCTGTTTGAATTAAGTAATCAGGCAGCTGTTCTGTCTCTGTCTGATCCATTTGCTGTTGTTTTACGTGTTTTTTTATCTCCTGGACCTTGGCATTTCCTTCTTGCATCCATGAGCACCTCCAATAATTCTTCCTAAAATGAATCCTCCGTAGAAACAATCTCTACAGAGGATATCGTCAATTCTTTTGCAATGTTTTAATAAACTTTTGATTTCTTACAACGTTTGGTATTCTAAATTTGTTCCAACTAAAGTAAACGATTGCTCCGGATATTGCCAATTGAATGATACTAAATGACTCAAGTGCTGTTAAGAACCAAAAGGCACCGATGATTGCAACAATTAGAAATTTAAAATTATACTCAGATTTTAAAGTACGATCTGCCAGAGAAATTGCTTCGGTTATAGCCCGTTTCGATTGAGCTGTATGTGCATATCGTGAGGCATTCTGTAATACGTCCTTTGCCATGTGAATTTCAGCTTTAGACGTAAAATAGTATTCCAGATTACCATTTCGAAGCTCTACAGCCGTCATATAGTTATCTTTTACTTTATCTACATAGGCTAAAGCAAGGAGCGGTTCACCATTTCGATCCAACTTTTTATTTGCCTGTAAGCGCTCCAAAATATCAATTGCAGTTTGATAATTGCCTTCGTTGTAAAATAACTGAGCTGAAATTGTATTATATAATGGATAATCAGGATCCATCACCAATGCTTTATCGATATATGCTCGCCGTTCCTGCGCAGATGTTCTGCTGTCAATATCATCTGACATTAGGTAAATATGAGACGCTACATAATAATAATGAGCATCACTTGGTTCTAGGGAAATAGCTTCATTGATTTCAAAGCGAGCATCCGCAAAGTTTTTAGCTTGTAAATTTGCATCTGCTGCATCAAGTCTTGCATCTGGGTCATTGGGAGTAATCTTTGTAATTTCTCCAGCCACAGCTGCAGCTTCTTTATAACTTCCTTCGTCTTCAAAAAAACGAAGTCGTCTTTTTAGCTCTTCTAAATTTGCTTGATTACGATCGTTTGGCTCTGCCTGTTGAGTCTCATTCGTATTACTTTGTTGTCCTCGTAATTTCTTATCATATGCTTCTCTTGCTTGCGGGTCTCCTAATACTTCTTTTGCCTTTTGAAGTAATTCTTGCTTTTCCTCAGCTTCACGACGTCTTTCTGGATTCGGTGCGTTCACTCTTTTTCGCCATTTATTCATTTCTGCAGCAATTTGTTCTTCTATTGCATCTTGTGTCGCATCCATATCAAGACCAAGTAGGTCATAGTAATCGATCACCTTATTCCACCTCTATTGCCAATAACTCTTCTTTTTTCTCTTCCATTTCAATTTGAGTCATATTGGATTTTCGTTCTATAATCATATCTCTTAGTTCTGTATTATTCGTAACATCTCTTGCAACGACATGTACGATCCCATTTTTGTCATAAGAAATCGTAATGTCAAGTGGTGAAGATTCTGGTAATCCAGGAGGTAAATTCAAAATACTTTTTCCAATAATTGTTACATAGTCTGGATCTAGATCTTCACCCTCTGTAATTTGCAATTGAATCCGTTCCTGATTATCGTGATTCGTATAAAACTCTTGAGAAAACGAACAAGGTATTTCTGTATTTCTATGTAATATAATCGAATTCCCGTCTATTCCACTCTTATCTTGCGTAATGATTCCCAAACTATGTGAATTGACATCTTTTACGATAATATTTGCACTAGATGAAAGGCTTGTATCCCCATCAATTAATGATGCTTGAACAGCTGCCCCTAGAGCAACAACTTCATCTGGATTCAATTCTTTTGATGGTTCAATACCAGTAAAATCTTTAATGGTTTCAGAAATAAGCGGAACACGTGTCGAACCACCAACTAACAATACTTTGTCAATGTCTTCCCATGTTAGATTTGCTTCTTTAATGGCATCTTCCATCACAAGCTTCGTTCGATCAACAATTCCTTTAATGAGATCATTAAATAAATCTTTCGTTATTTCAACACGCATAGATTCTCCTGAAGAAGTGACAGGAACCTTATACTTACTCAATCTGGATAAGGCTTTTTTACATTTCTCTGCATTTTCTCTTAATTCTTGCATAGCATCATCGTCATCATACAAGTCGATGCCTGTTGAATCTTCAAATTCATTAATGACATGCTCACAAATTTCATTATCAAAATCAAATCCACCTAGATTCGAATCTCCGTCTGTCGATAAAACAGTAATTTCGTTATTGTGGATGTTCACAATACTAGCGTCAAATGTACCTCCACCTAAATCATAGATTGCCACATTTTGATCAGATGGGTCTTCTTCCATATCATAATAAGCAAGAGCTGCTGATGTAGGCTCATTAATAATTTTTAATACATTTAAACCAATCATTTCAGCAGCTTCAATCGTCGCATTTCGCTTTCCATCGTCAAAATAAGCTGGAACTGTAATAACAACTTCTGTTACTTTCTCAGATAGTTCTTGTTCAGCATCTTGTACTAATTTCTTTAATATGATGGCAGAAGCTTCGACAGCATCAATCATTTTATCTGAACCAGGTAAAGGTATTTGAAAACTATCATTTCCCATTTGACGTTTCACAAACTGAATCGTGTCGTCTACTTGAGTGACAGATGCTTCTTTTGCGATATCACCTACAATCGCTTTGTCACCATCCATTAAAATAACAGATGGTGTCGTACGTTCTCCTTCTCCATTACTTACAATTTCAGCTGTTCCATGTTCATTAATATACGCTACTGCCGAATTTGTTGTTCCTAAATCAATTCCAATTTTCAAGATGATCGTACTCCCTTCAAGTGTGTGAATGAAATTAATGTATTTATTATTTTAAATTATATAAAATGTAATTATAATTTGTGTTCTTTTCGTCTAGCTTCATCTGCTTCACGTTGTTTTTGTTGTGCACGATTAAATTTTTCATCAAAATGATGGGTGTCTGAATTGTAGTTCCACTGTTTTGCCGTATGTTTCCAAGCATAATCAGCATCTTTTTGCTTTTGGTTCGCTTGAAATCTAGCATCTTCTTTAGCTTTTTTATCTGTTGTATTTGCGTCCAATGCACTACTAATGTTCGACATCCACCCGGTCATCGTGCTTTCAACATTTCGTCCAATACTCTTATTCATACTATTTACAATACTATGGGTTACTTTAAAGAGAACAGTAACAATCGCAAGCAAGATCGACCATGCGACTTTGCTAACCTTTTTGAATCTTCTCGTTCCCTCTGAAGAGGACTTTGTCGGTTCATGTACGACATGAGCTTGATGGACACGATTGGTAGTACCCGTTTGCGAGGATGTATCTTTCGTTTTTTTGAAACTTACAATCTTTTTGCAGATGTAAATACTTATAAAAGCTGCTGGTATAACTAGAAGAAATGCTAGTTCACCGTCGAGCGCGTATTGATATGTATAAAGGGGATGATCATTATTCCTACTTAAAAGTAGTGTCAATCCATAATCCGCAAGCTTATTAAGAGCAACCGTTAATACCAATGTCAACAGTACAAAAGGGACTGGCATTGCTTTAATCGTATCTTTTAATGTCGTTCGTTTGCTATTTTTTGACATCTTTTACCCCCACCTGGAAAATGTATGCATATAATATAGTTATAATTTCCTAGAACAATAGAATTAGTATAGCATAATTTTACCTAAATTGGGGGCCTTTGTAAACCTTGTTTGACGTGGGAATTAATTTAAGATTACTAATGAAACATACGTATAAATTAATTTTACCATAACCTACCAAAAAATAGTACAGAATTATCACTACATTTACCAATAAACGACAAAAAACACTTCCTCTGGTGAGAAAGTGCTTCATTTTATAGGCGTTATTTCCAGCTGGACCTCATAGGAGTGCCAGTTTAGTGTTGACATACCAAGTTAAGTTTATGGATTAATATCAAAGGATGCCTCATATTTCATGTACCTGCCAAAATCTGATTCTGTCATAAGTTCGCCTTCTAGATATTCAAAATCATCTCCAACTTTATCGACAAACTGCTTATCTTGTCTTGATGCAAGAGGAAGGCTTATCGTCAGTTCATACGTCCCTGGTTCTAAAGCACTTCCATTATCACTGAATATTTCCGTTGTAAATTCCCCATTTTTCACCAAGTAATTTTCTTGTGTTGTAAATTTATCTTTACGAATCGTGAACTGTAAATCAGCACCATCTGGTAGATTCGTTTCTCCTTTAATAGAAACACCACCGTCTTCATGAATAACTTCGTGATCCATCTCAACCACTATTGTATCTTCTGTTTCCGTACTTTCTTCTTGTGCACTACTTTCCTCTTGTTGTGAGCTACTTTCTTCTTGTTGTGAGCTGCTTTCTTCTTGTTGTGAGCTTTCTTCTTCTGCCTCTTGACTACATGCTGTTAAAATAAGTAAGGTGCTCATTAATATAAAGAAATATTTTTTCATTGCTTTCCTCCGTATGTGTTTATTCATCTTCAACTTACTTCCCCGTACCTGCTTCTTTAATCGTTTCTTGTATATACTTGGCAGATGCATGTAATAGATCCATTTCTTCTTCATCTAGCTCAATTTCAAGTTGTTTCTCGACACCATTTTTTCCAATGATGCACGGCATGCTTAAAGCGACGTCGCCATTATATCCGTACTGCCCATGTAATGTCGTACAGACTGGGTAAACACTTCGTTCGTCCATGACAACGGCCTTCGCTAATGTAATAGCTGCTTGTGCAATGGCTGCATTTGTCCACCCTTTACTCGTGATCACGTCATAAGCTGTATCGACGACTTTTTGACCAAATACCTCACGATTAAGAACTTCTTTCCCTTGAAAAACATGGTCTAACTCCTTTTCCCCGAAGCCTTGTATGTTTAACCGGCTAAAAACTGGGAATGCAGTCATTCCATGTTCGCCCATCATATATCCTGTCACACTTTTCGGGTCAACATTGTAATTGGATGCTACTGCATGGCGTAAACGTGCTGAATCGAGCATTGTGCCTGTTCCAAAAATGCTTCCTTTTGGATAGCCGAACTCATTTTCAGCAATATACGTAATCGTGTCTAACGGATTCGTAATGACAATGATAATGGCATCTTTTGTGTATGTTGTAATACCTTCCATCACTTCACGGATGACTTTTGAGTTTACGTCTGTCAGTAACGCTCTATCCGGTTTTTCATTTTTATCTGTAACAATAACACTTGGTCCAGCAGCAATAATGATGACATCTGCATCTTGTGTGTCTTGATAATCTCCGGCATACACGTCCGTGTTCGCCATATATGTAAGAGCTGTTGCATGCGCTTGATCAAGGGCTTCTCCATGAGCGACATCATGATCTTTATCAATCACTACAATCTCAGAAAAAAGATTCGTTTTCATTGCATCTGCCAGTACATAAGAACCTACATGTCCGACACCAACAATTGCTAATTTTCTCTGCTTCATTCGCTATCCTCTCCTCGTCTATCTATTTTACCTAAACTCCTTAATAATATCTTAGTCTAAAATAAATGTCTATCATTTCTGTATCTAATGAATTTTAAAATTACTTATACTATTTTAAATTGACCATAACCTCTCCCTGTATTAAGATTGTAAATTATATGAGTTTAGCAAAGCATAGAGGAGACTAGTAGAGGAATGGAACAGCGAGAGAATTTACAGAAGTTACGAAATTATAAAACAACCATTTTTAACATTCCGATCCCATGGTTTTTAGGCATTGTCGCTATTACCTTGTTTGCCATGTACACAGGAAATTTACCCGCAGGAATGGTTGGAGCTCTCCTCCTGATGATGGTGTTAGGAGAGTTTTTTGGTTGGATTGGTGATCGGACACCGCTTTTACGAAGTTATCTTGGCGGAGGTGCGATTGTTGCTATTTTTGGCTCTGCTTTCCTCATGCATATGAATTGGATGCCTGAGGAAGCAACCATCATGATTACCGATTTCATGCAAGAAAGTGGCTTTTTAAATTTTTACATAGCAGGATTAATAACGGGTAGTATTCTAAGCATCGATTCAAAAGTGTTACTAAAAGCAGGCACACGTTTTGCCATCCCCTTACTGATCGGAATCGTCACTGCCATCGCTATCGGAGGAATGATTGGTGCACTCATTGGTGACGGATTTATTGAAACCATTCTCATGGTCGTCCTTCCATTAATGGGCGGCGGCATGGGACTTGGTGGCGTACCAATGTCTCAAGTGTATTCCGATATTTTAGGGAACGATCCAAGCTACTATATTTCCCTCGTCGTTCCAGCAATTGCACTCGGGAATTTATTTGCGATCATACTTGCGAGTGTCTTAAACGGGCTTGGAAACAAATTTCCAAAGTTAACGGGCAATGGTGTTATGATTCCTGGGTTTGAATATCAAAAAACGCAAGAAACAGAGAGTCACAGCATTCGTTTGCTCGGAATTGGTTTAATTGTTGGCATGCTAGCATTAACGCTTGCTACCGCAGTCAGTAACGTCATCCCGCTTCATCCGTTTGCATTAATGATTTTACTCATTGCAGGTTTAAAATTAACGAACCTTCTTCCAACGTTATTAGTCGATGCTGCAGTTGCATGGTTCAGGTTCGTCTTAAAAAACTGGACATATGCGCTGCTCGTCGGCATTGGCATTACCTTTACAGATTTACATGTCATTATAGAAGCATTTACGCTTGAATTCGTTGTCATCATCGGATTAACTGTCATTAGCGTGACAGTAATGACAGCTTTAATGGGCAAGGTCGTTGGAATTTATCCCATTGAATCATCGATATCAGCAGGACTTGGCATGATGAATATGGGAGGAACTGGTGACGTTTCCGTTCTAGCCGCTGCAAGAAGAATGGAATTAATGGCTTTTTGTCAAATCGCTTCAACATTAGGAGCATCGCTTATTTTATTTTTAGCCGATATATTTGCACAATGGCTGTAGACAGGGATTTACGTAATACTACAAAAAAACCTCTTCTTAGAAGAGCACCAGTCACTCACTAGGTTAACTCTAAGAAGGGGTTACTGTAACGATTCGTGAATAAGTACAATAGAAATAATATCTTGGTATCAATTTCTATTTTTATCTCGTCTTATTTAAAATATATTCCCAACAGAAGATTCAATCCACGATCTTCCAGCTTACTCTCTTATTCCTTTCCTTCTTCAATTTTATCCATTTTAAATACTTCCATTTCTTCAGCAAACTCGTCAAAATTTTCAGGGAAAACTGTTACTTTATCCGTTCCATTGCCCTTATATCTCTCGATTGTACCGTCTTCAAATTGCAGCAACATCATCCAACCATATCCATCTTGATACGAGTCTGGGTCTTCGGTTGTATAATCGTCTTTCCAGTCCTGCACATTATGTTTTTCCAAAATCTCCAACAAGCCTTCTTTATCATTAAATGGCAAAGGCTCTTCAAATGTCGCAACACCATTCGTCGCGAAACGTGGCGCTTCAATAATCTCTTGATTTTCCACATCAATTGCTACACCTTTCGAACTGAAGTAAATTTTAATCAGCTCATCCAGTGGGTGTTTTTTTGAAGCTTTTGGGGCGCGGTTAATAAAATAAAAATCAAAAATATCCATTCCATCCACTACTTCTTCCTTCTTAGTATCGGGTTTTTCATGAATCGCTCCGTCATTTATATTTTCATCCTTTGTATCTTTGCATCCAACAAGAATGAGACAAAGGATGATGATGGAAAAAAGATAATAATGTCGTTTCATAACAGTCCCCCTCGCTCGCGTTTTATATTTCGATTACCTGTTGCGCCGGAGCTTCTTTTAAATAATAAATGTCATCTTAGTTTATCGTTAATCTCCCACCCCCACAAGGGCATAAAGTCTAGCAACATCCTTCGAATACGAAGTCGGTGAATATAAAAGTGAGTGCAGCGAAAAGCGAGTACCCTACCTGAAACAAAGGTGTGGGGATGAATCCAGGGACGAAAAACCGATTACACTACCTGGATTGGGGGTGCAGGGGCGAATCCAGGGAGGGTAAAACAATCTCCCTACCTGGATTGGGGTGCGGAGAGGAATCCAGGAACGAGAAGCCGAGTACACTCCCTGGAACAAGGTGCGGAGGAGAATCCAGGGACGATAAACAAATCACACTCCCCGAACCAAAGCACAGAAACAAATCCCGGGACGATCAACCATCACACTCCCCCAAACCCACAACAAAAAGCGAACAATCATGGGATAATTATCTTTAAACCCGCGATTGTTCGCTTTGTTTGTATTTACTATTATTCGTGAATTCAGTTTATCTGCTTCTAATTCGTCTAATAATTCTTTTTCTAGACGTTAGACGCTGTATTCTTCTTACAAGTAATTCATTGTCTTTTTGCACCTTTCGCTCATGATGTGAGAGGTTTATTTTTGCTAATGGTAAATTAAGGGCTTCTCTTCTTTTGTAATTTTTGAGCAAAGTTAACACCACCTTTGATATTAATAGATTATGCAAAGGAATCCTTTGCGCAACCTATTGAAGTACTATGTAATCATTCTTCTTTACGTTTTAATTCATAATAGCCCTCGATGCTACTCTTCGTTTTATCGTATTCAAGATTGTAATTTTCCATTAACTTCTCAAGATACTCATTCACTTCATCGTATTTTCTCTTTAACTCATTATCCTTCTGTATATATTCTGATTTTGAAAGGTCACCTTTAAAGTAGTCTATTCCGCTTGTCATTAGGTCTCTTCCATGTTCTTCTGCTTTAATTTGCATTTTATTTAATTTCTTAACCTTCCTGTGCTTTAGTTCGATAGACTCAAATCGATCTAGAACTTTATCGACAATCGGAATAATGTCATTCTCGTGTAGTTCAATAGCCTCTTTTTCATAACCCTCTTCTAATTCCATCATTATTTTCCGAAAGTCCTCTTTAGAAGTACCTAATTCTTTCCTCTTCATAGCATGGATAGGAATCCATTCATTATTATAGTAATCAATAAGCTCATCGGCTATTTCTTCGTCACTTGCACAGGAACTTAGAAAAAATAATGATGTAACAGTAAGCACCAATGCGGAAAAATTCTTCATAGTAAAATACCCCTTTAAAAATCGTACTTTATTGTCATCGCACAATACGTTAAAAATATCATGTAATATGGCTATTAACAAGATGATAAAGGGCTATTTTATAAGTGCCTTAGCAAGTCTGTTCACTTCACCAATATTATAGGAATCATCAAGTAATCCCCACCTACATGTAGATGGAGACTTCGTATATGTTTTTTTATATCTTCTCAGTCTCTTTGTTACCCACCAATAACTTCAATGACCTTTCGGCGAAACACATCTGTTCACAACTTCCGGCTCGCTTCCCTCGCCCAGCTTTTCACCGCTGATTCTGAGACGTTTTCAAATTCCATAATCTCTTTAATCGACAACCCATCGATGACAAGATGGCGGACCCACTTCCATTGGTTGCAACTGAGTTCACTCTGAATGTCGTGCCAAAATGATTCGTCTTTCAACTGGACTCCTGTTACACATATAAGCATTTGATCGGTCGTTCCAACTGTATTTCCTGAATCTTTAGCAATAATTTGTGATTCCATTGCTTCCTTGTATTTTTCAATATGACGGATGATTGTGCGCTGTCAAATACAATTGTTTAAAATAACACTATTTACAACCATCATGAAAAATATAATAAAAATAAATTTAAGTAGTAATCCTCAAAAGTGTTCTCTCTTCCTGATATCACATCCACGTGCAAGGGGCATTTGTATTTCTCATAAATTAAATGAAAGTACAGTCGCTACTACAAACAAAGCAGTGCCGCTTCCGAGTGCATACACCATGAGATGATCGGTCATTCGCTTTTTCCATTGGACGAATGCCTCATCTGAATGAATCACTTCGTCGACTTCTTGCATAGAGAAGGGTTTTCTAAATACAACCCTTCCCACTCTTTTCCAGCCATGCATAAAAATTTTCCAAAAGCTTGTTCTTGCTACATGAATACAACCACTTGTTATTAGCACAAATAAACTTACTAAAAACAGTATGTTCAAATGGTTGGTTGATTCCATGTGGAGCAAGCTAAATTGACCTAAGAGATACATGAGAAATAACGTAATCCCACTAGCATATAAAAACCGTTTCATGATGGCTACCATCCTTTTTTGTTTATTCTGCGATTCTTTCGGCATAACGTAAGTTTGGTTGATTGAGAGGGTCAAAGAGAATGCCGTCTACTTTCTCACTCATCAGTCCATTGGTTGCCGAGAACAAAATCGGAATCACTGGCATATCCTCCATCAATACCTCTTCTGCCGCGTGCAATAACTCAAATCGTTTTTCTTCATCTTGCTCCGTCAATGACTCTTCTAATAACGCATCAAACTCTTCGTTACTCCAATTCGTAAAGTTGCTTGAGCTATTGGTTGTATATAAGTCTAGTACTGGATATGGATCTAAGAAATCTCCTACCCAGCCCATCCGCGCGATTTGGAAGTTCTTTTGTTTAAATGTATCAATGAATGTGTTCCATTCCTGATTTTCTAGCGTTACTTCTAGCTCTAAATTTTGTTTAAACATTTCCTGCAGGGATTCCGCGATCTTTTTGTGATTATCTTCTGAGTTATATTTCAATGCAAATGTAGGGAGTTCGTCCCATCCTTCTTCTGCCAAACCTTCTTCTAGTAACTCCTGTGCTTTGTCCACATCAAATGTATAATATGGTTCTGCTTCTTCTCTAAAATCTTGATCTGCTGGAGTTGTAATTCCGTTAGCAACATAGCCGTACGCTGGAATTTCTCCTCCTTGAGAAATATTTTCTGTAATGGCTTCTCGATCAATCGCGTAAGATAATGCCTTTCTAATCTTTGCATTCGTGAATGGTTCTTCTTCAACGTTAAAAGTATACGTATATACACTGAAAGATGGATGGTTGATAAATTCATCACTGTCTTTTTCTTGTGCAATGGCTTCAGATGGAAGGCTCGTCACAAGATCAAGTGCACCGGATTGGTACATTTGATATTCAGTTGTCGTATCTTCAATCATTTTAAAATCAATCGTATCCATTGTAATAGCATCTATGTTCCAATAGTTTTCATTCTTTTCAAGGGTTAAATGGTCATCATGTTTCCAAACGGAGACGATATACGAGCCATTTGTAATAATGCTTTCTTCATCCGCAGCCCAGTCCTCATCTTCTTCAACAACATTTTTATTCACTGGCAAATATCCATGATTTAACACAACTGTCGGGAAAAATTGCACCGGATGCTCCAATTCAACGACAAGTGTGTGATCATCTTCCGCTATAATTTGAACGTCCTCCACGTCACCTTCCCCATTGTTATATTCCTCAGCACCAGCAATATAGTAAAATTGTGACGGGTCATATGCGGCTGTTTCTGGATCTAAAATTCGTTTCCAAGCATATTCAAAATCATCCGCCGTTAATGTATCTCCATTTGACCACTCGGCATCATCGCGAATGGTAAATGTATAGATAGTTCCATCTTCAGAAACGTCAATATCACTAGCTGCACCTTCAACAACTTCTCCCTCTTCATCATATCGATACAATCCTTCATATAAATGGTCAATGACCCAATAGGACGTTGTATCCGAAGCAAAGGCTGGATCCACTGTATAAGGTTCGCCTCCTAAGTTCGCTGTAATTTCTTGTGTAACCGCCTCTTCAGAAGAGACATTAGTTGCTTCTCCTCCACAAGCAGCTAATATGAGAATAAAAACAGTACTTATAACTAAAAATGTCTTTTTAAAGTTCATGATTTTTCCTCCTATGATTTATGCATATAAATGACATGCTACCCAGTGGTTAGGTTGGGCCTCTTTCCAAATTGGTACTTCTGCAGCACATTGGTCAAATGCGACAGGACACCTTGTTCGAAATGGACATCCACTTGGTGGATCCATTGGACTGGGTGGATCTCCTGAAAGTACAATACGTTCCCGCGTACCTTTTAAGGATGGTTTTGATGCTGGAACTGCTGATAATAGTGCCTTCGTATATGGATGTAGGGGGTCTTCAAACAATTGTTGACGATTCGTTAACTCCATCATTTTGCCTAAATACATCACCCCAATCCGGTCGCTAATGTGACGCACCATGGATAAATCATGGGCGATAAATAAATAGGTTAATCCTTCTTCCTGCTGCAAATCTTCTAATAAATTAATCACTTGTGCCTGAATGGACACATCAAGAGCCGAAATCGGTTCATCGGCAACGATAAATGATGGTTGAACCGCGAGTGCACGGGCAATCCCTATGCGTTGGCGTTGACCTCCACTAAATTCATGGGGATAACGCTGGGCATGGTCTTCGTGCAATCCGACCTTTTTTAATAACTCAAACACACGGTCTCTTTTTTCCTCCTTTTTTACAAGCTTGAACGCATCGATTCCTTCTGCAACAATATCGCCGACACGCATACGTGGATTCAGTGATGCATGTGGGTCTTGGAAAATCATTTGCATTTTGCGGTTTCGCTCCCGTTTTTCCGCAGAACTTAACTCGCTTATGTCTTTTCCTTCAAACAGCACATGTCCCGCTGTGGCTTCATATAAATCAACAATCGTTCTCCCGAGGGTTGTCTTTCCACTACCACTTTCACCTACAAGGCCGAGTGTTTCTCCTTTTTTGATGGAAAAAGACACACCATTCACCGATTTCACCAATTGCTTTCGTCCACTTGAAAAGTGTTTATGTACGTCTCGTACTTCCACTACATGTTCTACCACAGCACTTCCTCCTTTCCTGCAAACTGCTCTTTTACACCCGCTGCCCGTGGATCATGCAACCAGCATTTGGCATAATGATTCTCTGAAAACAATTGTTCTTCAGGCATATATTCCACACATACTTCCATTGCAAAAGGACATCTTTCTGCGAATGGGCACCCTTGTGGTGGTGAAAATAAATCTGGTGGGGTTCCTTCAATTGGTACAAGTCTTTGACTTTCTGCCAACTCTGATGAAGGAACAGATTGAAGCAGCTTTATCGTATATGGATGCTGTGGGTTTTCAAAAATCTCGTCCACAGATCCACTCTCCACAACAACCCCTGCATACATGACAGCCACCCGATCTGCCACTTCCGCGACGACACCTAAATCATGGGTAATTAACACAATCGACATGTTTCTCTCTTGTTGGATAGCTGTTAAAACATCAAGTATTTGTGCTTGAATCGTTACGTCTAGCGCTGTCGTTGGTTCATCGGCTATAATGAGCGACGGATCACAAGCAAGTGCAATAGCTATTACAATTCGTTGTCTCATGCCACCACTACATTCATGGGGATACTGCCGATAGCGTCTTTCTGGTGCAGGAATACCAACGAGTTTTAACAAATCAATCGTTTTTTTCTTTGCTTCGTTTTTAGAGATTTTTTGATGTTTAAACAATCCTTCTTCAATTTGTTTACCAATTTTCATCGTTGGATTCAGGGAAGTCATTGGATCTTGAAAAATCATTCCTATTTCTGATCCACGTAAAGCTTGAATTTTCTTTTTCGGTAAAGTTGTCAGCTCCTTGCCTTTAAAAATAATCTCTCCGTCCTTCACCTGACCATTTTTTGTAGAAACCATTCCCATAATGGCTTGGGCTGTAACACTTTTTCCACTACCACTTTCCCCGACAATTGCTAACGTTTCCCCAGCGTTTACATGAAAAGAAACCCCACGGACGGCTTGCACTTCGCCGCCATATGTTGTAAATGACACTTGTAAATTATCTACGTCTAATATGTGACTCATCTTTCATCCTCCTAATGTGCTGACTTCGGATCCAGTGCATCTTGCAAACCATCTCCAAATACATTAAATGCAAACATGGTGAGCGAGATCATAAGTCCTGGGAAAAACAACCTCCACCATTGCCCACTTAACACAACACCTAACGCATCATTTGCCATTGTCCCCCAACTTGCCGTAGGTGCCTGAACTCCTAATCCAAGAAAACTTAAAAATGACTCTGCAAAAATGGCTTGTGGAATGGTAAATGTCAGATTCACAATAATAATGCCGGCCATATTCGGTAATAAATGTTTCGCAATAATTTTCATGTGCGATGTTCCTAACTTTTCAGCAGCAAACACATATTCCTGTTGTTTCAATTGAAGCATTTGCCCCCTAACAATCCGGGCCATTCCAACCCAACCGGTTGCTGATAGGGCAATGATCATCGTTACAATCCCTGGATCCATAATGACGAGTAATAAAATGACTACCAATAAATACGGAACGCCATATAACACCTCAACAATCCGCATTAAAAATCCGTCCACACGGTCACCGGCCTTTCCTCTGCCAGCCATATACCCTGAAATACTTCCAACAGCTACACCAATGACAAGGTCAATCAAAGCCGCAACAAAACCAATCGTTAGTGAAATACGCGCACCAGCCCACGTTCTCACCCACATATCCCGGCCGAGATCATCTGTGCCAAACCAATGCTCGCCTGATACAGGAAGGTTTCCCTCTGACAGCGATTGTTCACTTGCACTATGAGGAACCATATACGGTCCAAAAATTGCCAGAAACAATAGAATGAACAACAAGCTACATCCAACAATCGCCAATTTATTTTTCACAATTTTGAGTAAGGTATCTTTCCAAAAACTCAAACTTGGCCGTGTATGACTTGTCTCTTTAAAAAAATTCGGATCTACTGGACGAAACTTTTCATCCATGTGTGATGTACGATCTGCCAAGTTACTTCCCTCCACTCGTTAATTTAATTCTTGGATCTACAAGACGATACGTTAGGTCGATCAAAAACAAGGTAACGACTAAAATCAGACTAAAGAAAATCGTCGTCCCCATAATGACGGGATAATCTCTGTTAAAAATACTATCGACAAAATATTTTCCAATCCCGGGAATCGCAAAAATCTTTTCAATGACAAATGTGCCCGTAATAATCGAGGCAAATAATGGACCAATAAATGAAATAACTGGAATCAGCGCATTGCGAATTCCATGCTTAATCACAACCCCCATAGTAGAAACTCCCTTTGCTTGTGCCGTTTGGATGTAATTCTCATCCAACACCTCAAGCATGCTTGACCGGACAAATCGTGTAATAATTGCCAACGGACCAGTTGCTAAAGCAATCGAAGGAAGAATCGTATGTTGCCATGTTCCCCATGCGGCGACTGGAAACAGCCCCCAATCGACCCCTAAAAACTTAATAAGTAACGGTGCCAAAATAAAATTTGGAATTGAAATTCCAATAATTGCAATCAACATAGATATGTAATCAAGCAATCGATTGTGATACAAAGCAGCAATCACACCTAACATGATGCCAAGCGTAAGCGCTATGACAAGAGACTGAATTCCTAAAATCGCAGATGGACCAAACCCGTCAGCGACCAATTCATTTACACCTCTTGTTTTTGATTGAATCGATGGCCCCAAATCAAACATCACTAAGTCTTTTATATACAAGACATATTGCACAGCTAATGGCTCATCTAAGTTGTACTTTGCGCGCATATTTTCGACCGTTTTTTCAGGTAACATCTTTCCGTCTGTCGCAAATGGATCCCCAGGAATAAAATGCATAATGACAAACGTAACGGACGCGATAATCCAAAGCGTAATCACCATCGTAAATAACCGTTTCATAATGTACATCAAACAACCCCCTCTATATGTTTCTACTAAAAAAACCTCCCAACAGAAGATACGTTGAGAGGTTGTGAAAAACCTAATACCTATCTTCCAGATCTTTGTCTGTTGGAATTGGCACGGTATTCGCT
Organism: Caryophanales bacterium; assembly: GCA_026168805.1. GTDB lineage: Bacteria > Bacillota > Bacilli > Bacillales > Amphibacillaceae > CALAMD01. The sequence continues at coordinate 28,052 of JAPFDS010000068.1, forward strand.
TATAGAACCCGTTGCCGAGATTTCATAGGGCCACATCCCTCCATCTCTCTTGATAAGAAAATAATATGTAATTTTTATAAACATTAATGAATTTCATAATACCTATTTTATGCTATGCCAATACAACATGTAGTTTCGTTGGACCTTTCGCAACTACATGCTGTATTGACATAGCTGGTTTTGGTAATTATGAAATTCACTCACATGATTGAACAAACAAAAAGCCCCTTCCTGTTAAACAAGAAGAGGCATTGAATGAATAGTTATCATCGTACTCTTCTTATCTACCAGGAACATACCTGATGGAATTAGCACAGTATTCAAAGAACCTGTTGCCGAGATTTCGTAGGGCCATGTCCCTCCACCTCTCTGGATAAGAAATCATATGAAGTTTAGATTTGTAGACATAACCCTACTTGATAATTATCCTTTTGTCAACAGAATCTATTTTTCTTTTATTTCCCCTCATGCTCCAACAGCTTCAACGATCTTTCGTTGAAACGTATCTGTCCTTAACTTCCGTATCGTTTGCCTTCCCCAGCTTTTCACCGCTGATTCAGAAACATTCTCGAGTTCCATAATCGAAGTGAAATATCCGCGGAAAGAGAAAAATGATAATCTCAACAACAAAACACTCTATAGACAATTATCGTTAGTGGAGTGCTGTAATCTATATACGTTCACCGTCTTGGAATTCTTCTGAGGAATGTCCATCTGTATGCTTTTTTTTTTAGTTGACCTCTTAAATACTGGAGACACTTTTATTTCGTAGCCCATATCATTCATCACCATCATCATCAAAAAGGCTATCAAGATCGAATGGCTTAGCGTTTTTTCTAGCATCTTCAACGAAAGCATCGATCGCAGGTTTGATTTTTTTCTTTCTTTTGTTGACTTCCTTCATAATGTCACTTCCTTCGAATCCTTCATTGATGACATCCTGATAGATAAACTCTGTAAAATAATTGTCATCAGGATCCTCTTTAGGAGCAGGTCTAATCACTAATCGGTTTTCATGTAGTTCCACAATTGCCTCATCCCCCATACCAAGTGCATCATAGTATTCTTTTGGTATACTGAACTGTCTACTACTTGATATCTTCACTCTCTTTCTTTCTGTCATAGGATTTCCATCCTCCTATCTGCCATAATATACATAGTATTCCTTTCACTGTGAAATCCGTGATGTCTCTCTTCATGTGATTTTTTTTAATCATCTATCTCAACTTCACTTCGTTTCATCATCTTCTAGCCGTTCTTCTACAAATGTGGCTAATTCATTGAAAAAATCAGCAAATCCATCTGGTGTAATTCTTGCTAATCCACTACCGGATCCTTTGGAACTTTGTACTGTTCCATCTGTATATTGAATCCAAACATTCCAACCAACTCCATCTTGATAGGACGCGGGATCTTCTGTTGTATAATCTTCTTTCCAGTCTTGAACATTGTATTTTTCTAAGATGTCAATTACTTGATCCATATCATCGATTTTCTTCATTCCTTTTGCTGCACGTATACCTAAAGATGAAGAACTAGGATTGATGTATATTCCATCGTTTTCCACATCAATGGCAATTGTTTCGTCTTGCGAATGTTCATTTTTTACAACGGCGATTTTAATCACTTCAGATAAATCATGATTATCTGTTGCTTCAGGAGCTTCTTTTAAATAATAAATATCGTACAATTCCTCTTCAGTCATTTCTGTTACTTCCTCTTTTATTTCATTGGTATCTTTGCAACCTACTAAAAATAAACAGAGGCTTATACATATCATTACAGATTTAATACTTTTCATTGGAGGTCCCCCTCACCATCTGGATTCATAATCCGAGCGTAATATTCGGCAAATCCTTCTTTATTTGGTTGGATGTCTCGCTTTTTAATATGTGAATCAATTTCATAATTGCTCTTTTTAAAAATGCAAAGACTTCCCCAATTTCCTAAATTGCATTTTTAAAAACAGAAATCATGCAGCTTGTTGGTCGTTTCTCAATACATTGATGCGATCTGCTGCTAGCTTAGAAGCATTATAAACCAATGTGATTAAATCAAAGTGAACCTTTGCGCGTTTTCCAGTACGGTACCTTACGTTATTCAGTTGAAAGTATTCTTTCAAATAGCCATTCACACGCTCAACAGCCGTGCGCCTTTTGAATAGATTATTCCAAGCTTTTGAACCGCGAGCTGGAGCTGTGTATTTACGAAGATCTTTTGTGATCTTCATTTTAAATACCTTTTGACAGATGCCTTCTTGGGCTAAGGGGCAGTCGCTACATTCTTTCGGATGTGTATACTTCAGTGTTTCGTATTTCGAATCATAGCTATCATAACGATAAGAATGTTCTCTGAAACAGGTTGGAGCGAAATGCTTATCGAACCCTATGGGTTCGGGTTCGTTTCGTCGATTGTAAGCAATAATAGACTGTTGCCCCATTCGATGAACTTGTTCATAAATTGGTTCATAATCATAACCTGCATCCATGGTTTGATAGCGTATTGATTTTAATGAAAGATCCTCATGAAGGCCTTTTAGTAATGGAATCGCAGCTTTTCCGTCGTTTAGACTTCCAGACGAAAAGAGTGATTGCAAAATATACTGACTGGATGCGCCTACGGCTAAATGTCCTTTAAAGCCATACCAATAGACGTTTTTCCCTTTACTGTTTTTCTTGATACCCCATTTGGGATCTTGAGGAACTCCGTTACGGAGTTCGGGCAGAGAAGCATCTAATTGAGCTTCTATTTTCTTTTCATAAAGTGGAAGATTGGCTTCCTTTTCAGCTTGATCTTTAAACCATTGTTCACGCTCTGCTTTCGGCTTTCGGCCACGTTTCTTAGGTTCTGGTTTAACTTTTTCTTCCTTTTTGGTTGGAGCTTGATCACGTGCCTCAAAATGTGTGGCATCAATAGCTATCGTGTCGTCAATAATAAATCCTTCGTCAATTGCATGGCGTACAACTGTTTCTTGTACTTTTTCTAACACATTAGATTCACTTAATTTATCTAACAATCTAGAGTAGGCTGCCTCAGATGGTGTCTTATCTGAAACAAGAAATCCACAATTTAATTTGAATACAAAATCATCATTTAAACGTTTAACAAGATCTTTGATCGTTGGAATACGTTCAACATAGCGTATGAAAACACTAATAATCATCGCTGCATAATTGAGTTCTACTGGTGCACCAAGATGAGACTTTTTGTTCACCTCGTGGTAGATCTTATCCAGATCTATCGCGGAAATAATCTCTTCATAACGTTGGGTAGGTTCCATCTCATATAGTTCTTGGATGCCAAATAAAGTCTCTTGTCGTATAATGGTCATAGGGAGCGTCTCTCCAATCCTTGTGGTTTTTATAGCTAATTACCATTATACAGGATTTGGGGAGGTGCTTCCTTTTTTATGTTTTATAACCCTTGCCCTGTAAGGCCTGGGGATTATGAAATTCATTCATGTATCTTAGTTTACCGTTAATCTCCCGTCCCTACAAGAATGCCAGGGACGCCCCCCCTACCAAACCATCACCTGCACATACACTTGCACAATCACGTATAACACTAGGGCGTATTTCCAGTTAAATATAATCCCGTTTTTTATTCCGCTTAAGCCGTTTACACTACTTAGTGTGATGACAGGCATAATGAGAGGGGATAATAGAATTGAAATCGCACTTCCTGACGTGACTGTGAGTACAATAATTTCTGGCGGATAGGGTAACTGTAAACTTCCTAATATTCCCCCAACAAGTGCCATCGTTGTTAGCGGTCCAAGTCCAAAAAAACCAAGAATAATTACAATAAACGGAAGTAAATACAATATATTTAAAAAAGGAAATGTCACCTGCAAACTATAAATCCCGTCAACTACTACACGGGCAAAGTTCGTTTGGTTCAGTGCATAAATCATAATTCCTGCCCCAAGCATGACACACAATTGGTAGGAACCAACTGTGATCCCCTGTTTTACGTGTTTTTTTCCATGACGAATTAAAGTAGAGAATCTTCGCTTATATACAAAATAAAGAATAATAAATATTAGTATTGCTAGAGGAATTAAAATTAATAACTCAATCGAAACAAATGCTTGGATCGCAAAAATCGAACCAAATAAAACGAGGAAAAGCACGATAAATTCAATCAAATGTTGTTTCAAAGAAGGAGAGTGTTGTTTACTCGTATGAAGGACTTCCGATAATTCTTCTTGTAACCCAGCAGTGATATCCACCCCGTACTTCTTTTCCTCAAAGTAGGAAAACACAAGCGCTACAATCGTACCAACAACAGCCATTCCAAAGCCTTGGATGATCGAAATATAAAGAGAAGCATTCATTATTTCCACGACAAAAACAAAACTCGGGATACTAATCACCCAAAGGGTCGAAAGAGCAAATCCTCGAAGAAGTGGTGTCCCTTTAAAATGATCCCAAGCCTCGCCATGCTTATTTTTTAAAATATCATCTTCAAAATGATGCACCATTTGAATCGACCCAAATAACAAAAAATGAGCGATCACTTGTGTTAACGAAATCGCACCTAAATAAAATTTCCGACTCGTATTCAGCAATTTATTGCCAAATCCTACAATCGACTCCATGTATGGTTCTTCCCCGAGCACCCAAGCAATCAGCGGCACAACGATTAATAACCCGACCATATTCCGCATTTGAAGGAAACCAAAATAAAGCCCTTGAATGATCGGCGTACCCGATGTCAATAAAACGACGAGTCCAACTGCTAGTAAAGCTAAGGGCACTTTTAATTTGCTCGGCGATACATAAACTACACTAAATAAAAAGATGCCTACACCTGCCAGCGATAAAATCACTATTAACAAAGGCTGTTCATAAAAATACGTAATAAAATGCAACACGCCATAAATGATTATTGATGCACTTAATCCCCATTTTGTAACATTCTTCATGTTGATACCCCTTTGTTGTGTCTACCTTCATGCGTATCATATATCAATACTGTCATATCCCGTGGAGAAAAACTAGTCTAACTCACTACCTTTTTTCTTCATACAATCGGTCTTCTAAATGGAAGCAAGATTTTAATTCCCCTTCTGTTCCCTGGAATACATCTGGAGTCCAACAATAAATGAGATAAATACCCGAGAAATCCAGCAAGAAACAACGGCTCCATCCCAAAATCGATGGACGCTTGATAAGTAATATATGAAAAACAAACAAGTCCAATGAGCGAATGCGTATACGAACGATGAGGTAGTAAACTCGCTACACCAACATACAGAGCAAACAATACGATAGAATAATATCCATAATGGTACCCGATGATCCCAATAACCATTGCCATAATAAACAACTGAAACTTGATGGTTATTCGTTTTAAAAGCAATAACGTCAGCAATACACCTATTCCTCCAATGAGCATTTCCGAGCTCACTTCAGTAGACAGATAGGAAACAAAAAAGATACTCAATAACAACATAAATGCGATGCGATTCACCACTCGAAAAGGCTTCGTTAACCTATGTGTTAAACTTCCTGCCGTATCGAGATCAGGCGCTAGGGATGCTATTGTTGCGACTGAAGTAATGACAACAGCTTCCGCCCCGGTACTTTGCGAAAAGTATGAAACGCCGATCCCCGTTGCAAGTCCCACAGCAAGATGTGCTTTACCATTCATTCGACCACCAGCCCCTTTCGTTCCTTTAGGAATATCGAGTAGGTGACTAACCATTAATTGGTTAGTCGACCTCTCACACCACCGTACGTACGGATCCGTATACGGCGGTTTAATTTCACTTTATACATGTACTTTTTCAAAATGTTCAACACAAGATAATAATCCAAATTTGAATAGCTTCATGTTAGTAATTGTTGTTGTAAGAATCCATGAATATGCGATTCTTACTGCACTTTTACTAGTGTGGCTATTCTTATATGCATTGTATTTGTTCATGCCGAGTTTAATTAAATTCTTTCGGCGATTTTTGGCTGTTTTCCATTTTATCCATATACACATTCTTAGGCGCATCCTTGTATGTGAATCAATCTTGTTCAATATGGTCTTCATGTAACCTACTTTAAAATAATTAACCCATCCACGAATAAGCTGGTTTATTCTATTTATCTGATATTTCGTATCAACACTCCAGTTCTTGCGTGTCAGATGTTTTAGTTTATGTTTAAAATTGTTTACTGAGCTCAAGTGGGGCTTTGCCTTATATAGACGGCTTTGATAATCTTTAAAGAATCCAAAACCCAAGAATTTCATATTGGGATTATTAGGTTTTGTTACCTTAGATTTTGTCATATTTACTATTAAACCAAGCTTCTCTTCGAGATAGTTTGTTATTGACCTCATTACTCGTCTAGCTGCCATTTCACTTTTAACCATAATGATGCAATCATCGGCGTATCTCACAAATCGCAGTCCACGACTTTCTAATTCCTTATCTAGTTCATCTAACATGATATTACTGAGTAGTGGTGAAAGATTTCCTCCTTGTGGAGTTCCAATCACGGTTTCTTTATAGTCGTCATTGATTTGCACGCCACTCACTAGGTACTTTCTAATAAGCGATATTACATCTCCATCATCTACTGACCTTGATATTAGATTCATTAATCTGTCATGATTCACGGTGTCAAAGAAGCGTTCCAAATCAATATCAATAATCCATTCGTAACCATCATTCATATATTCCAACGCTTGTATTATTGCCATTTCTGCATAGCGTCTTGGCCTAAAACCATAGCTGTTATCGCTGAATTGGTTATCAAATATGGGAGTGAGAACTTGTGATATCGCCTGTTGGATTAATCGGTCGACGACCGTAGGTATTCCTAGAAGACGTGTACCCCCATCAGGTTTTGGAATCTCTACTCTTAGAACCGGTTGGGGTTTATATCTTCGTTCTCGAATTTCTTGGATGATTTTATCTCTGTTTGTCGCTAAATAACCTTTTAATTCTTCTACAGTCATTTTATCGACTCCAGCTGCTCCTTTATTCTTGAATACTTGTTTATATGCATCATTAAGATTATTTCTATCAAGAATTTTATCCAGTATTGTAGGTTTATACATGTATGTTATGTCCTTTCCTTCTCGTGAAGTTGGTATCCACTTTAACGCTCTTTGCCAGTGGTCCTTTTCCATCTTCCAATAGAGATTTCTATAACGGTAAAATTATTCAGTCCTTCGCTCTGTCTAGCTTTCGCTAGATTTCTTCACTACTACGACTTCTGCTGACTTCTCGTTTTCCAGATATACATCACTATATACTTTTGGTACAGATAAACGAGACCTCCCCAGTTAAGGTGCGAACTCTTTCCCTCCATCTATCTGCCATATATACATCACATGTTATGTGTAGCTATTGGACTTCGGCCTCTTTTGCACCCTTATCCACATGTTCTGCCTCTTATATGATTTCTGTTTGTCAGACCGGAGGTTTGCTTTCAGCTTCCTTCAGATTCCATATCGCTATGGACACCCTTGCCTTCTGCTATGTGCTTACCGCTACAAGGTCGCACTCGGGACTTTCACCCGTTAGAGTTCGCCCATGCTGGGCGAACAAAATAAGCCATCTCTATAAGACGGCTTTAACTCTACAATCTATTATCTAAACATGTCCATTCTCTTTCTATAGATAAATACTGCAAGAATCGAGATAATCACGAGATGAACAACTGTATTCATTTGTTGATTGTTCAATAGTCGACCGAGTCCATTATAAAATTCATAATTAATAAACACGTAGATAAAACCTGTCGTCACCCAAGCAACGATATAATGAAACACCCCTGCGATCCTTGGAAATCTGCTCGTCCCTCGCGTAACCGCAACACCGTACACAAAACTAACAAGAACGAACAATAAAATGTCCCAAAAATATACAGCTTTCCCACTCGCAATATGTATGAACCACTCATGGTGGGCATAGTAAATGGCAAACCCGCCCAAGACGAGCATATCTACTAATACCGCAAATATCATCCCAAATCCGATAATCAACCGAACGATTTGAAGGAGTATTAAGATGATACCTATCGCAAAAAGTAAAGCAAACAACATGTTATACGACCTACCTTAGATGTTATGTATAAAAATATATTAACACGTTTGAAAGGTAAGTGGAAGATGAGTTGAAAAGAAAGGCAGCAAGAGAGTACACTTCCCGGATTGGAGTGCGGAGTCGAATCCAGGAGCGATAAAACGATTACCCTCCCTGAATTTAAGCACAGAACATAATCCAGGGACGAGAACCCCATCTCACTCGCCCAAATGAAAGCACAAAACGAACAATCATGGAAAAATATTTATAGTTCTCATGATTGTTCGCTCTGTTTGTATCTACAATGAACAAACACTTAATCCTTTATTGATTCCTCATGTCCAACCTTCACCCACTAACAGCTTCAACAATTTTTCGGTGAAACACTTCTGTTCGCAACTTCCGCCTCGCTTCCCTCGCCCAGCTTTTCACCGCCGATTCTGAGACATTTTCAAGTTCCATGATCTCTTTATGTGACAACCCATCGATGACAAAGTGGCGGACCCATTTCCATTGGTTGCCACTAAGTACGCTCTGAATTTCGTGCCAAAAAGTTTCGTCTCTCAACTGGACTCCTGTAACACATATGAGCATTTGATTCGTCGTTCCAGCCGTATTTCCTGAATCTTTAGCAATGATTTGTGATTCCATTGCTTCCTTGTCTTTTTCAATATGACGGATAATTGTGCGCTGGTAATCTATCAAACGAAAACGAATACGATGATTTAAAAACGTACCGATTTCCCCCTGGCTTTCATCATAATCCTCCAGTCCCTTCCAAAGGGCAATCATCCCCTCTGCATAAAAGTCGTCATATTGTTCGTTTCGGATATTAAGTCGGTGAATCTGAAAATGAATGCGGCGCTCATGTCGGAGCAATAATGTGCGTAACTCTTGTTCCATAACCGTTCCTCCTAAAAAATAGTGCCGCTGCAGCAGTACCATTAGCTTAAGAAAAACATGTGAATTGCGCACATGGGTGAATTTCTTTGATTTGCTTTAAAATTCAATTTTCCCATGAAAAAAAGACCTCAAAATTCAATTTTCAAGGTCTTTTGTATGTCAAATTTTATTTTTGAAGGGAAATGGTGAAATATGTGCAGAAATAGATTTCTAGAAATATTTCTAGAAATCAACAATCAAAATTCTACCGTTACACGTTCTTTTGGCATGAAAATTCGAGATGTATTTGTGCAAAGCACTGGTTCGAAAACATTGATAGAAGCTCAAAATGGATAATTTAATTCAACTGAAATACCCATCGTTTTATGTGAACTGAAGTGGCGAGTAGTGAGAACAAATGCGTTCAATTTTATCATACAAAAACTGTTGATTCTAGTCTAGCAGTTACATTACGTACCAAAAATGATATTAATCCATTTTTTGGTTAATGAATACGGAAAAGAGAAACTTCAAAATTCTGGTATGAGCGCCTTTGTCTAATATCCACTTAATAAACTTTGATGAAGAAATTACCGAATGGGTGGCTAAGCATAAAGGTTTGTATAGAAGATATATTGATGATTTAATTATAGTTTTTCCTACTACACCATCAGAGGGCGTTGCTAACACTTATGTAGACAAAATTATGGAACTTATAAAAAACCATAAAAGCTATGGATTAGAAGTTCAAACAAAGAAGACGGAAATTCGATTGTATAGAAATAGGAAAATATATGATACAGATGTTAGGAACGCCTCACTAGATTACCTAGGCTTGATCATAGATAGTAAAAACGTGGAATTAAGAGAAAAAGCTCGTTTGAATATTACTAAAGAGCTTATCGAAAAGCAAAAGTAAGTAGTAATATTACTGAAAAAACTGGTTTAAAATATGAATGAAAGAAACAAATAAAATAATGTATTTTGAATAGTAATTTAAAGTAAGTTACTTTTTGATGTCTTTTAAAAAATTATACTCCCACGTAGTATTAGTACTTACGCGGAAGTATAATAAAAAAGCCAATGTTGTTTGACAAGAATACCAATTATTTTAGACGCACTTCTGCTGATAAACGATGTCCTTCCAAACCTTCAATTTTTGATTGCTTCGCTGAATGTTCTGCTAAAAATTGCATACCATCATTTGAAACCGCTTGATGCGTAAGAACTTTTAAATAACTACCTACCCATAAACCTCCCGTGTATTGAGCTGCCTCTTTAGTCGGTAATGTGTGGTTCGGTCCAGATACTTTATCAGAAAACACTACTGAACTATTTTCTCCTAAAAATAAAGATCCATAATTATATAAATCATTTATATAATCAGAACTATTTTTTAGATGTAAATGTAGGTGCTCAATCGCATACTCATTACATAAGTCTATCCCTTCTTGAATAGAATCAACATGTAAAACTTCCCCCATATTTTCCCAAGATGTATGAGCAGGAGAATCAGAAGTGAAGCTATCTAAGTAGTTTTCAACTTCCTTTATGGAGTCATGAGCTATTTGTTTAGATGTTGATATTAACACTGCTCTTGCAAAAGGATCATGTTCTGATTGCGCCAACAAATCAGCTGCAATAATTTTAGGATTCGCATTTTCATCTGCAAAAACTAATACTTCACTTGGACCAGCAATTAAATCGATTCCTACTTTTCCAAAGACCTGTTTCTTAGCTTCTGCTACAAACATATTACCAGGTCCTGATATCATATTTACTGAAGGAATGGTTTCTGTACCGTATGCCATAGATGCAATTGCTTGCGCTCCACCAATAGCATAAATATCAGTTGCCCCCGCTTTAATTAAACCATATAACACGGTTGGATGAATTCCACCTTTATGGTTAGCAGGACTACATGCAACTATTCTCTTCACTCCAGCAACTTTTGCTGGAGTTATAACCATAGGACCCGAAGATAAAAGGGGGAATCTTCCACCAGGTACATATGCCCCAATAGTTTCAATCGGAATTACTCGATGTCCTAGCTTAATTCCATTGCCGAAATCTTTTTCAAAAGAAGTTAAATGACTCATTTGCTCCTTAGCGAAGTCTTCAACTCTTTCTATAATTTTATCTATTAACTCTTTATGTTCAGCATTTATATTTTTTAAACAGTCATCAATCTCTTTCTTTGAAATTTTAAATGGACGAGTTGAATTATCAAACTTTTTTTCGTACTTTTTTAAAGCTGCATCCCCATTTTGCTGAATATCCTTTATAATGTCTCTAACAATTTGTTCTGTATCTATATCATTATTTCTATGTGTTTTTTTTGTTTCTTTGATATAAGTAACCATGTCATCTCTCCTCTTTGTTGTATTAAAGCTACTTTCTATAATTTTTTTATAGAAAAATGAATTTCATTTAAAAACCTTAGAATTACTTCTATTAACACCAAAGCGTATCCTAACGCAACCACCAAATATACTGGCCAAACCGGTATAAGATTTGATGCTACCGGAACTGACCTTTCTGCATTGAATCCATTTAAAAAAAACATAAATGTGAAATATGTTAATAAGCTGAAAACAATTAGGTCCAAAATAATTAATAAATATTTATTAATTGTTTGAAACCATTGAGGTCTTTTAGCAATAAACTCACCTAATCTAGGAAGTACATTTTCCATGTACACATAACCTAATGCTGGAAATATTGCTATAGGCATTATAAAATTTTCTATAATAGTATGTGAGCCTTGTATTGGGTGATGAAAAATATTCCTCAATACAACATCTGAAACAATTATTAACATCATAGTTAAAATTGCTAAACCACTTATTATAGCCCCACATCTCTGTATACTTCTGTTAACGCTTTTAATGTAGTGCAAGATATCACCACCTACAAACAATTTTTATTTAGACATCAAATTTGGTAACCAAGTTATTAGTTCAGGGAAAATAACAAGAAGTCCGACTACAACTATTGTAGTTATTATAGAAAAAACAATAGTAATTTTAAATATACCTTCAATTGAGATTCCTGTTGTGCTACCTACTATATAAACATTCGTTCCAACCGGAGGTGTTATAAGTCCTATTGTGCAGGATACTAATACCATTACACCAAACCATATAGGATCTACATTAATTGTTTCAATAATAGGTAGAATAATTGGTACAGTCATTAAAAGAACAGCAATGTTGTCTATAAACATAAATAGAATAAAATAAAACAATAATAAAATTATTATTATTATTTTAGGGTTATCTTGTAAAGGTTCTAATAAATTAATTACCTTTCTAGGTATTAAAGACAATGAAATGAATCTACCAAATAGCGATGCTCCAATAACAATGAATAATGTCATAACGCTAATTTTTGTAGTTCCTATTAGAGCACTTTTTATATATTGAAAGTTAACTTTCCCCATAATGATAGCCATAATAAAAGCTAAAAAGGCACCTACTGCCCCCGCTTCTGTAGGAGTGAATATCCCCGCGAAAATACCACCAAAAATAGATAACGCCATTAAAAAACCCATTGCTACGGCAATAATATATCTTGACTTTGGTGTGTCATCCACTTCTTGTTCTGGAGTGATATCGCCTCCATGGCTAGTTAGTTTTAAATAACCTAGAAGAATGATAGAGAAAACAACAATCATTAGAATTCCTGGTATTAATGACGCTATGAATAACTCACCTATAGATAAACGAGCAGCAACTCCATAAATTATAATCATAACGCTTGGTGGAATGATAGAAGATAAAGAACCTGCAACTGCAACAATTGCACCAGAGAATTGGTCACTTAAACCTCTTTTTTGCAATTCTGGTAAGGTTATTTTGGCCATAGATGCAGCGGTTGCTGAACTAGAGCCTGAAACAGAGCCTAACAATCCTCCAATAATAATTGTTATAACTCCTATTGGTCCTTTTTTTCCTTTTGAAATTTTAAAGGCAAGTCCATATAGATCTTCAACTATTTTCGTCCCCATGACAAATTCAGCCATTAATATGTATAAAGGAATTGTTGTTAGAGAATAACTAGCTACTTGAGAAAAAGAGTCACTTTGTAAAAATCCATTGAGTTGTTGAGTACCACCTAAAAGAAATACACCTAGCATACCAACTATCAAAAATATTGAACTAATATATTGTCCAACAAGTAATAGATATATCAGGATTATTAAGCATATCATCACAATTAAATTTGCAGACATTTAATCCCTCCTTTTTAAAATATAGATTGTTAAAAGACATGATTTACTATTTATTATTATAAATAGTAAAGAGAAGGTGAAGCTACAAGTTTAAAGTAAAAGAATAAAACAGTGCATTCATTCTAAATCTAAAATTTCTTGCGGAACTTCCCCTCCAGAGGAAACTATAGCATCTCTCCATAACAGAGCTACTTTTTTACCCTCATACCCTCTTTCTTCTAAGTCATTAATCCATTTTTCCCAAGTGTCAACAATAGCGTTATTAATCTTATCTTGAACTTCTGAATTTAATTCTTTAAATTCAATTAGTTCTCCTCCACCTTCTTTATAGTCTGCTAATATTTCATCAACATCTTTCATATATGACTCCGGTCCTGATTTAATCAGCTCTTTTGCTTCATCCTTAAATATCTTTTGAGTTTCATCTGAAAAAGAGTCCCACGTATCCTGATTCATTGTAAAGAACACTGGAAAATGGCCTAAGCTTAATCCAGAAATAGTATAGTCTGCTAACTCATCTACTCCATAAGGTGGCCAATCTGGAATATTCAGCATAACCCCTTCAATAGCGTTTCTGCTCAAACTATCATAAATGTCCGGAGCTGGTAAAGATATTGGGGACAATCCTAATTCTTTAAGAAATGTTTCATGAACGTTTGAACTTGCTCTAATTCTTACTGACTCATTAAATTGATCGACGGAATCCAACTTCTCATTAACAGTAGATATTAAATAAGTTTCAGTAGGATGAATAGGCAATGCAAATAAGTTTTTGTCTGTAAATTCTAATTCGTAATAGGTTTTCCCATCTTTAATTTCCGTGTCATCCTCTACTAATTTTTGAATTGCTTCTGCTGCAATGCTTGCATCAGATTCTAATAGAGGTAACCCTACAACACTTGAATATGGAAAACTCTTTGGATCTAATGTTGGTGATAATACCATTTCTATATCTATTGATTGTGATTCAAGGGCGCTTAAAGATTCGTCTGCGTCAAACAGTTCTCCACCAGTAAAAATGTTAAATTCAACCTCATCTGTTTTTTCCATAACATGTTCTAATAATGGTACTGAAAAGGTTTCAACAGATCCGTCATTACTAGGGTAACCACTTGATGCAGTGAGAGTCGTTGAATTTTCACCTCCACCAGAGTCGCCACATGCACTTAACAATAATATTACCAAAATCATAATATAAAATGACTTTTTCTTTAACATAGAAAAACCTCCCTATATAATATAAATAATTTCTATATATGACAGCGTTTTCTTGTCATGATTTACAATATAACAAATTTTTGATATATTTCATAGTATCAAAATCGAATAAAAATGGTACCAAAATGAAGGGAAGGAATATTAATGCCTGAATCTGTTAACAAACATAATAATAAGTTTTTATACCAAAAGCTTGTTGAACGCATAAAAAATCAAATTCTATCTGGAGAATTAAAGAAAAATGATAGGTTGCCCCCTAAACGAAAAAAAGCAAAAGAGTTAAAATCTAGTATAAACACTGTTTCAAATGCTTACGAGCAACTTATTATGGAAGGATATATTTATTCCGTTGAAAGAAGTGGGTATTATGTAGAAGATATTCCAGAGTTATTAAAGGAAAAAAAAATAGATGTTAATTGGAACGAAATTTTAAAAGAACCAAATCATATTTACGACCGATCTCAATATTCGTTATCTCACATGAACACAAATATAGACAACTTCCCATATGCAGAGTGGAGAAAGTGCGAAAATATAGCTTTTCAAAATCATAAATTGGAATTATCAAGGATAACAGATAAACAGGGGCTTTTGAGCGTTAGGAATTCTATAGCGCGATTGATTGAAAGTCATAGAAGTGTATTTTGTGAACCAGAACAAATAATTTTAGGTGTTGGTTCACAAGCTTTAATAGAAGAGGTGCTAGATTTACTAAATATAAATACAGAAATACACCTAGGTGTTGAAGACCCAGGTTATACAAGACTTTATAATCAACTCAAACACATAGGAATTAATCTAAATCCCATTAAACTAGATAATAAAGGTATTTCTGTTGATAATTTAAAAAAGACAAATACTAATGTGGTTTTTGTAACGCCGTCACATCAATTTCCTACAGGAATAATTATGCCTGTCTCTAGAAGAACTGAGTTGCTTAATTGGGCGGCTGAAGAAGATAATAGATACATAATAGAAGATGATTATGATAGTGAATTTAAATACAAAACAAATTACGTCCCTTCTTTACATAACCTTGATAAAAATGAAAACGTCATTTATTTAGGTTCATTTTCAAAACCACTATTACCAAGCTTAAGAGTTAGTTATATGGTGCTTCCAAAGAAATTAGTAGTTCCCTTTAGAGAAAGATATGGTCATTTAATTCCTGAAAACAATACATTAGTGACACTAACATTGAAATATTTTATTGATCAAGGATATTTTAACCGCCATATCAAGAGGATGACTCATTATTATCAAGATATTAGAACGACTTTAATTTCTGAATTAAAAAGGAAATTTAAAACTAACATAGATATTCATGACTCATTAGCCGGTCTACATTTTGTAGCGGATTTCAAAACATCAAAAACTTATAGTCAAGTCGAAATGAATTCTAAACGAGAAAACATTGAACTATATACCCTGAGAAGATTTATGATTAATGATATAAAAAAAGAAGGTATATTAACAATTATCATAGGGTTTGGCACAATTCAAAAAGATAAAATCAAACACATTGTTGATAAGTTATATGAAATTATTATGTAATTATTCTATAGCTGTTTATTAGATAATAAAATTAGAAAGTTTTGCAACGAAAAAGTTAGGTTAGTTGTAAAATGAAATGCATAAGTAAAATATAAAAAAGTCATGTAGATACGGTATACTTAAAAGTGACCAAACCAATAAATAAAGGAGTATCTACATGACACAATTTAATTGTATCACAGCCAACCGAACCTTTAAACATCTAACAGATATCCAAAGAGACCGTTAAGAAGAAATGAACAAGATTGGTGACTACACACAATACCAAATGGCTAAAGAACTTGGTGTAAGTCAATCGATCATATCACGTGAACTAAAATGCTGGAGAACTCGTCAAATGGCATCCAATCGAACCAATACCGAATATTTGTGAGCGTTGAATCACATCTCCTTACGTCCTATAATCAGCACGGCTTGCTTTAAAATATCATTTTCCATCGCAAGTCTTTGATTTTCTTTGCGTAATTTGATTAGTTCTTCCTGAGCTGGTGTTAGATTATCCTTTTCTTCAAACGAGGCTGATCCATCTATCAAAAGAAGACGGTGCCAGTTCATACTCTTTGATAATTTCAGATCTTGGTTTACCTGAGGCATGCAGTTGGACGATTTGTTCTTAGAATTCTTTCGTAAAAGTTCTTCTTGTTCTTTTTGGCATAACTAATTGTTCCCGATTTATTGTTGAGTTCAGCTGATATGACCTTAAAAATTTGTCTAACTAAGTGTAGCCGATTCACATGGATGCTTTTATTGATCTTAAATCGATAGGTCTATTCCATCAATAATTATAAAGTTACGAGATATGCTTATATGACTTAGGATTACTTTTTGTATCCTTCGATTGTGTAAGTTCTTTCCTAAAAAATTTAGTATAGATTACTGGAATTATAAATAAAAACCCTACGTATGCTGCTATTGTAGATATAAAATTATATAGAACTGAAAAAGATGCAAGATTACTAGTTGTAAAAGCTAAACCACAAGCAATTGAAATTATCCAAGGAAAAAACTTACTATTTTCTTTAGTAACAATATCAGCTACAGACCATATCAGCGGTGTAGCGGTTGTATAAATTGCTAGAATAAGTACTAAACCAAATATTCCACCGATCAATGGACTAATCATTAATCCTAACGTTAAATTAGGGACCTCTTTTCCGTCAACAAGAGGCGCATTAGTTATTTGACCTGACATTAATATTGTACCTAGAACGCCATACGTAACGATGCCTATTATATTACCCCAAACTATATATTTGATTTTTTCCGCCCTGTGAATTGCGGTACCAATAATATAAGGACCACGAAAAAGTGTACAAAATGAGAAAAACATAATTGCAGCAATAAACCAGTTCCCACTAGGTTGGATTGTTGTACCTTTATTAATCAAAAACTCATGACCTGATTTTAAATCCATTTGACCGTTTACTATAGCTGTTATACCTATCGCTAAAACGAAAACAGCTATGGCAGGGCCAATTAAACCTATTACATTTACTGTCTTTTTTAGACCAAAAAGACAAGTTATTAGTACACATCCTGTTATGATTGCACTACCAATCATAGTATTTATTTCAAAGTACTCACTAAAGTATGCACCGGCTCCTGCTATCATCAGTGCTGCCATGCCGAACAAAAAAGCAAAAGAGAATACAGATAAAACACTTCCTAAAATTTTTCCACAATAGTGATTAAAAACGTCACTTATATTCTTTAATTGATATTTTCGAGAGTCAATAGCAATAATTGAATCAAAACCTATAAATAATAACACTAAAATTAGCAGACCTAGAAATCCAAAATAACCATAGGAAGTAAAATACTGCATTAGCTCTTGACCTGTGCCATATCCAGCACCGGTAGTATATGCAATATTTGCACCGGCTAAAATTAACAGTGCACTTATGGATCCCCATAAACCTTTTTTCATAGTAACGACTCCTTATTTTCTTGAATTAATTTAGGTGAGTTAATTTCATAAAGATTTTTAGTAGGTTTACACACTTTGAATCTATACTTAGATAGTGGTATAGATTCAAAGTGTTTATCACCCAACAAAAAATACTTAATGAATACATGCCAACGCTTACATCGTTTCGCTTCACTACAATTACAACTATTACTAAGACTATAAATGAACATCTATTAAATTATTGTATCTAACACTTTTCCCCAACCATTTTCTTCTCCCGCTAGAAAATCAGTGACTGAATATCCTCCCCCTAAAACTTTTACAGGTGAAAGATCACCTAAGGGATCCGTTTCCCCACTCTCTAATTTCACTATTACTTCTCCAAACTCCTCGGATAACAGTTTGCAATCTGATGAGTTATCACGTGCAATTATTCTTTGTGAAAAAATTCCTGGGCCATCCGGCTTTGGAATTGTGTGTATATTTAAATGAGGAAAAACTTTTAATGCAGGAAAATCATTTTCCAATTTTTTAGAGAGATCACACTCTATTTCTATAAGCTTAATTCCTCTTCTAGAAGCAGTTCCTTTAATCACATTACCATTTTTTTCCAATGTCATATGTCCCAACTTTTTAGGATACCCCCATAATTCTCGACCTGTAGCAACCGCTGCGTCATCATCTTCATACTCAAAAAGATAATACCCTCCAATAATATCTTTATATTTTGCTTGAATAATGACACCACCATCCATATAAGGAATCTTATCACCTTTTGTGGCATCGTTCACATAAACCATCGCTAGATTATTAACATACTCAAAAGGCGTTGGTTCAAGGTACTTTCTGATTATACTTTCGTCTACTTCAATTATTGCATATAAAGTTTCACTTTCTTTGCAGGCGTATGGAACAACTGGATCTGGAATCAATGGTGACTGAATTGGCATGTTGTTACCATTTTGAACTTTAAAGTTACTCATTAGTATTCCTCCCTCTAACATTTTATCGGACCTTTTTATAACACTACAGTTAAATTGAACCCCAAATTATAAGTTTTTTGAATTGAATAGAACTTAATATTCTAATATGTTTATTAAACTATACTATTCCACCTTTTAAATATTTCAAAGCTGTATTACACATTACCCCCACGCCTGTGCTGAGCGAATCTTCATCAAATATTAATTCTGGACTATGTAAAGGAAGCTTTGAATTTGTATTACTGTTATGTGTTCCTATCCTGAAGAATAATCCTGGTACTTTTTGTGAGTAAAAAGCAAAATCTTCACTTCCCATAGATGGAGCATCCATATGCACTAGTTGCTCGCTTCCAATGGTCTTAGCTACAGATTGTTCTAATAAATCAATCATGTTATCTGTATTTACTAACGGCGGAGGACCGTATGTATACGTTAATTCTGCTTCACCATTCATACTCTCGGCAGTTTTTTCTACGATTCGTTTAATTATTGCGGGCATATTTTTACATAATTCTAGATTTAATACTCGAACTGTACCTGACAATTCTGCTTCTGAAGGTATGACATTGAATGCAGTTCCCCCATTAATTGTGCCAATAGTAATTACAGCAGAATCTGTTGGTTCGATTTCTCTACTAATTATTGTTTGTAATTTTGTTACAATATAACTTGTTATCATTATTGGATCAATTGCTCTATGGGGATGAGCTGCGTGGCCTTACTTACCTTTTGCTTTAATTGTAATTGAGTCGCCCGAAGCCATTACTTCTCCTTTTTTAATACCGATTACCCCTGCCCGTAAATCTGGCCAGCAGTGCAGTCCCATGATTGCATCCACGTTAGGGTTTTTTAACACATTATCAGCAATCATCTGCGAAGCCCCTACGAGCTTTTCTTCAGCGGGTTGGAAAATGAATTTGATATTCCCTACTATCTCATCTTTACAAGTACTTAAAAGAGTAGCGACGCCTAGTATTAACTAACTCACCCTGTATCTTTTTTGCTTCTTTTACAAAATCCGGGATAACGCCTCCTTTATAACTATTTCAAAAAAATTACCCCTTTTATGATAGAAAAATATTTTATCGTAAAAGATCGTCAAGACACAGATTTTAATCATAAAGGGGCTATGTTTTACATAGTCTATTTAATATACTTCTGGTTTCCTATGATTTAGGCATTGAATGTTAGTTCTTGCCTGATCTACGAGATCAGACTTTAAATCCGCCATAATAAACCCTTCTCCCTCTGATGCACGTGCAATTACTGTACCCCAAGGATCAATAATCATACTATTACCAAATCTACTTTTCCCTGGTGCATGACTACCAAATTGATTTGCAGCAATTACATAACATTGATTTTCAATTGCTCTAGCTCTCAGCAATACTTCCCAATGCAACATACCTGTGTAGCTTGTAAATGCTGCAGGTACAAATAGAATTTTCGCATCGTTAAGTGCATACTTTCTATATAACTCAGGAAATCTCAAATCATAGCAAATACTTAAACCAGCTTTACCAAAAGGCAAGTCCACTAGCTTTGTCTGATCACCACTTTGAATAGTATCCGACTCTTTATACACTGGCAGCCCCTCAATTTCACTGTCAAATAAGTGAATCTTTCTATATTTCTTTATAATTTCTCCATTTGGATTAATTACTAACGTTGTATTAAACGATCTATCATCGGTATACCTTTCTCTGAAACTTCCAGAATGTATATAAATTCCGAGCTTCTTAGCTAGTGATAACAATAATTGTGTAGTTTCCCCCTCCGGAATATTCTCCTCTATAACACCCTGTTCAGGTGTTTCTTCTCCCATAAAATTGAAAAACTCAGGCAATGATACTAATTCTGCACCCTGATTAGCTGCTTCATATATATATTTACTTGTCTTATCTAAATTTACTTGTTTATCATTTTTTGTATTTAATTGAATTACTGCTACTCTCATTAAATTCAGTCCTCCACTTTTTTATTATAAATCTACTAAATAACTCCTTTTTCCTTTAACACTTTATCTGCACGTGATATCGACGATAAGTCATCTCCTTTTTCTAATCTTTCTTTTAAGTTTGTTTCTCTATTACCATTTCGTTCTGCGGCCTGTAACACAGTTTCAATTTCATCAATTCCTGTTTGAGAAAAAACGAGTACACCATTGTCATCTGCATGAATCAAATCTCCGGGACTAACACTAATTCCTCCGCATTGAACAGTTGTATTGATTTCACCAATATTTCCAACAATTTTTGTCGTAATAGGTGATAAACCCGTTGAGAAAACTGGGACACCAAGTTCCTTTATTTCCTGAATATCTGTTGAAGGACCATCTATAATAATTCCAGCAAGATTCCTTACTTTTGCTGCATATGCCACAACTCCACCTATACAAGCGTGCTTTGTATCACCATTGCGGTCAATAACTAAAACATCTCCTTCGCCAGCCATACTCACGCCTTTGTGTACCATTATTCCATCATTTCCGGATGTTTTAACAGTTACAGCTTGTCCGACAACTTTTACATTCGATAGACAAGATTGAATCCTAGGATCCATAAAACCAAAATGCAAGTAATGTCCTATAGTCGCAGGGTCTATTGCTTTTAATCGTTCTTTAATTGATTCGGGAACCTTTTTAACATAATTTGGTAGTATTATCATAGTTCGTCATTCTCCTTGGTAAGTGTTTTTATTTATTATATAAATGGCATGCCACCCAATGACCTTCTTCGTACTCTCGCCATGTGGGAACAACCTTAGAACAAACATCCATAGCATGCGGGCACCTTGTTCGAAACCTACAACCACTTGGAGGATTAATTGGACTCGGTATATCTCCTTTGATTGGTACTTGTTCTTTCGTACGCTCTAATTCAGGATCTGCTAATGGAATAGCACTCAATAAAGCTTGCGTATATGGGTGCAAAGGTTTGGCATATACGTCTTCACTTGATGCCAACTCGACCATTCCACCTAAATACATAACCCCAATTCTATCACTGATATATTTTACGACTGACAAATCATGAGAAATAAATAAATACGTTAAATCTAACTCATTTTGAAGCTTTTTAAGTAAATTAATTACTTGAGCTTGTATCGAAACATCTAAAGCTGAAATTGGTTCATCAGCTATAATAAATTCAGGATTGACTGCTAGCGCTCGTGCAATTCCAATTCTCTGGCGTTGGCCGCCACTAAATTCATGTGGATAACGGTTAGCATGGCTTTTATTTAATCCAACTAATCTTAATAACTCATGTACTCTTTCATTACGTTCTTCTTTAGTCCGAATTAAATTGTGGTTATCTATCCCTTCAGAAATGATATCCATTACAGTCATTCTAGGATTTAGAGATGCATAAGGGTCTTGAAAGATCATTTGAATCTTACGGTTAAATTCCTTTTGTTTTTTAGCTGTTTTAAAAGAAGTAATATCTTCCCCATTAAAATAAATCTGTCCATCAGTGGCTTCATACAGGCGTATTAATGTTCTACCAACAGTAGTCTTCCCACAACCAGACTCTCCAACAAGTCCAAAGGTCTCTCCTCGATAAATATCAAATGTAACCCCATCAACTGCTTTTAATACAGTTCTATGATCGATAGAAAAATGTTTTTTAGTATTTTTTAGCTCAATTAGTTTTTTCAATCTATCGGGCATGATCTTCCCTCCTTATGAAAATATCTTGAGGTGGTTCTACATCTGGTGCTAATCTTTCCTGCAACCAGCATGCAGATTTATGTGTGTCAGAAATGGTTGTGTATTCAGGATTTCTCTCTTCACAAATGTTCATTGCATACGGACAGCGTGTTACAAATGGACACCCTTTTGGTGGATTAGCAAGATCAGGTGGTGTTCCTGGAATTGCATTTAATAACTCTTTACTTCCATCTAATTTAGGCATTGACCCTAATAGACCCCATGTGTACGGATGTTTGGGTTCATAAAATATCTCATCTACCGTACCGGTTTCTACAATTTTCCCACTATACATGACTGCTACGCGTGAAGCAGCTTTTGCCACAACCCCAAGATCGTGTGTAATTAAAATAATCGATGTTCCTGTTTTTTGTTGCAAATCTTTCATCAATTCTAATATTTGAGCCTGAATTGTTACATCTAATGCAGTCGTCGGTTCATCTGCAACAAGTATTTTTGGATTGCAAGCTAATGCAATTGCAATTACTACGCGCTGTCGCATTCCACCAGAAAATTGATGGGCATATTGATGTATTCTCTCTTCCGAATCTGGAATTCCAACTAGTTTCAAAAGTTGTAATGCTCGATTAAACGCTTCTTTTTTAGTCATATTTTGATGTTTAATAAGCCCTTCAGTTATTTGTCTTCCAATCCGCATTGTTGGATTTAAAGAAGTCATTGGATCTTGGAAAATCATACTGATTTCTTTTCCACGGATACTTTCCATCTCTTTTTCTGACACCTCATTTAGATCCTTTTCTTCAAACATAATAGACCCTTCAACTATTCCAGGTGGTGAAGATATAAGACGCATAATGGATTGGGAAGTAACACTTTTCCCTGAACCAGACTCTCCTACAATGGCTAAAGTTTCCTTCTCATTTAAATAAAAGTCGAGCCCTCTGACCGCTTGAACATCTCCATCAAATGACTTGAACGTTACTTTTAAGCCATTCACATCTAGGACTTTATTCATTGCTTTTACCCCCATCATTGATTCCTAACACTTCGATCAATACTTCTAATTAAACGTTTACTAATAATTCAAAATCACAATCACATCGTTGTATATTATTTAAATATATTAATAAATAAATCTAATGTTTCTATAAACACTGGCTAGCTTTCTAGGGTATTAATTATTTTCCAAATTCATCGATT
Source organism: Caryophanales bacterium (assembly GCA_026168805.1). Taxonomy (GTDB): domain Bacteria; phylum Bacillota; class Bacilli; order Bacillales; family Amphibacillaceae; genus CALAMD01. The sequence goes on from JAPFDS010000068.1 coordinate 51,731, forward strand.
ACCTTCGCAGCAAATTTTATTCCATTTACATAATCTTTTAATCTTATATTTTCATTCGGTGCATGAACCATAGACGCTTCATTTCCAACACCAAAACCTACAGAAGGGATACCAAATTTTTGAGATAATACATACATAGGTCCTGTCCCCGCTGTTGATCGCATAACATAAGGTGGCATATCATATATTTCTTCTACATTATCTATAACTGTTTTTACTATATCTGCATCTAAATCTGTTTTTGAAGCAAATACTGGCGACATCGTAACTATTTCTATATCATCATATCCTCGATCATCTAAATGTTTTCGCAATTGTTCTAGGATGTATTGTGGATCTTGACCATCAACTAATCTAAAATCAACTTTCACTTTTGCCTCTGCAGGTAATACAGTTTTTGCTCCTTCCCCAGTGTAGCCAGATTCAATTCCGCAGATTGTACATGTTGGTTGCATATATAACTTTTCTTTTAAAGGTAATCCTGATAAATTTAATAAAAAATCGTCTAATTCATATTGTTCTAGCATATCCTTCTCATTTAATTGCAATTCATCAACAAGCTTTAATTCTTCATCTGTCGGTTGAACAATATTGTCATAAAACCCTTCGATCAGTACTTCCTCTTTATCATTCTTTAGTGAATTTAATGCCCAAACTAATCGCCAAGCTGGATTTTCTAAAACAGCTCCATTCATTGAATGAACATCCATGCTTGCTCCCTTAACTCGTAGCTCTACATAAAGCATTCCTTTTACTCCTAATGTAACGTGTAACCTGCCATCATTGGTTATCATGCCATTTTCCCAAATATTTGCATCAGCTTTGACTTTATCTGGATGATTATCAGCAAACTCCTCTAAATGTGGACTACCAATCTCCTCTTCACCTTCAATAATAAACTTCACATTAATTGGAAGCTTCCCATATACTTTTTGATAGGCGTGAATTGCACAAATACGTGCAAGCAAAGCTCCCTTATTATCAGCTACGCCACGAGCATAAATTCTTCCATTACGAATTTCGGCAGCAAATGGATCACTATCCCATAGTTCAATGGGATCCTCCGGTTGAACATCGTAGTGATTATAAAACGACAACGTTTTTTTGGTATTTCCTTGTATTTCGGCGTAAACTACTGGATTTCCTGAAGTTGATACTTGTTCAGATTCTGCATTGATATAACTTAATTGTTCTTCAACTATTTTTGCTGTTTCGACCATACCTATATTTTGCGCTGCAATACTAGGTTGTTTGCATAACCTAATGAGCCACTTAATATACATATCTTTATTTCTATCAATATATTCATACACCTTTTTCATACAATAATCACATCCTATTCTATTTTATCTTTTCTCTTTAGGGTCTAATGCATCACTTAAACCATCACCCACTACGTTAAATGCCATCATGACAAGACAAATAAAGAATGCAGGGAAGAATAAAATCCATGGATAATAGACAAGAGAAGGAAGCCCTTCAGAAGACATCGTTCCCCAACTAGCAAGCGGAGCTGGAACTCCTAAACCAAGATAGCTTAAAAAGGCTTCTGTAAAGATAGCAGTTGGTATAGTTAACGTTAGCGTTACTAATATAGGTCCCATAGTATTTGGAATTAAATGTCGTATCATTATTTTTATATTATTCGATCCTAGCGTTCGTGCTGCCAAAACAAATTCCGACAACTTAATTTGCAGTACTTGTCCTCTTACAATTCTAGCCATATTAATCCACCCTGTAAGTGACATTGCAATAATCATCGTCAATAACCCTTGAGGTAGCACAATCATTAATAAGATAACTACTAATAAGTAGGGGATTCCATATAAAATATCTGCGATACGCATCATATATTCATCTACTCTTCCACCAAAATATCCGGCTGTAGCACCCCAAATAACTCCTATAACAAGGTCAATAAGTGCAGCAGCAATACCTATAAATAATGATATACGCGCTCCATACCATGTTCTAGAAAATATATCTCTACCTAAACTGTCTGTCCCAAACCAATGTTCTCCAGAAGGAGGTTTGTTATTGTTTGATAAATCATTTGTAAAATAATCGTAACCTGAAATTTTTGGGCCAAATATGCTCAAAATAGCCAATAGAACAATAACTACAATTCCAAACATCGCTAATTTATTTTTCTTAAAACGTCTTATGACATCACTTAAATATGTTCGCTGTGGTCTTTGAATTTCTTCTTCTTTGTTAGATAGCACAGTTATAGGTTGAAAAGAATCTTTTGAAAAATACTCTTTTTGATCCATTAGTGTGCCTCCTTCTTACCAACTTTAATTCTTGGATCGATAAACCCATAAAGTAGATCTACTAGTAAAATAGAGACTAACAATAATATACTGAAAAATGCCGTAATACCCATAATTGCAGTATAGTCACGGTTCGTAATACTCGTTAAGTACTCAAATCCAAGACCCGGAATTCCAAATATATTTTCAATAATAAAACTTCCCGTTAAAATTTGAACTACTAAAGGTCCTAAAAAAGATACAACAGGCATAATAGCATTCCTTAGTAAATGTCTAAAAACAACAACTTTACTTTGCATTCCTTTAGCTTTTGCCATTTTGACATAATCTTGATTCATCACCTCTAACATACTTGTCCGCATTAATCGTGCAATAAAGGCCATAGGCATAAACGATAGTGCTAACGCAGGTAAAATAGTATGTGTAAATGACTCAAACCGTGCTACCGGGAACCACCCTAGCTTTAGCGCAAAAACATATTGTAAAACTGTTGCTAGTATAAAACTCGGAACAGATATTCCAAAAATAGCAACTGACATAGCTACGTAATCCGGGGCCTTATTATGACGTAACGCACCAATCACACCAAGTAATACTCCTAACGAAAGTGCAATTAATATTGCTTCGAATCCTAATATCAGAGATATGGGAAAACTTCTATTAATAATATCGTTTATACTTTGTCCTCTAGATTTAAAAGAATCACCTAAATCCCATTTAGCAATCGAACCAAGATAATTTGCGTATTGCTTGTACCATGGATCATTAAGTCCATACGTTTCATTTAATTTTTCCTCTATTTCTTTAGGTAAATTTTCTTCAGATGTGAAAGGGCCGCCAGGAGCTAATTTCATTAAAAAAAACGTTAGACTAATAATAATAATAAAAGATAGTAACATATATCCGAAGCGCTTTAACAGAAAGCGTATCATTCGAACCAACCTCCAAATCTGGATTTTGGGAAATAAGATAGCAAGGATTAACTAGCTACCTCACCCCCCTCTATAAGCACCTATTTATCCGATACATTCGCCCACTTTAATTGAACAAATCCTAAATCTGTTATATCGATATTTTCTACATAATCCTTATGTGTATATACAGTCTTGTACACATAAATCGGTAACACGGGCATTTCATCCATAATTATTTCTTCCGCTTCACGAAGGATTTCATACCTTTCATCTGAGTCAATAGAAAACTTTGCTTCATCTAACAAACTAATGAATTCTTCATTTGACCAGTTTGTAAAGTTATATCCTGAATTTTGACGATATGCTTCTAAAATAAATAATGGATCCGCAACTTCAGCACTTTGTCCAAATCTACCAATTTGAAAGTCCCCTTCATCCATAGCATCAATATGAACCGCAAATTCCATATTTTCTAATTCAACATCTATTCCTAAGTTATTCTTCCACATATCTTGAATTGCCTGAGCGACAGTAGCATGGGATTCACTAGTGTTATATTGAATTGCCATTGAAGGTAGTTCGCTTACATCACTATACCCAAGTTCTTCAATTCCTTTTTCTAAATATTCTTTTGCTGCATCAATATCGCCATCCTTGAAGTACCCTTCCTCGTTTTCTGACCAAACAGCTGGGGCAACTAATGACAGTGCAGGAGTTTCTCCACCTTTAATGATACTCGTTGTAATCTCTTCTCTATTCACAGCTAATGCGAGAGCTTTTCTGATGTTTTTATTATTCAAAGGCTCCTTGTCAACATTTAATAAATAGTAGTAAATACCCGCCTTTTCATCGCTGTTTAGTGTTCCTTCAGAGTCAAGAGATGAGACAGCTTCAAGAGGAAGTGTACCTGTTGGATCTCCCACATAGTCTAAATCTCCACTTTGATACATATTAAATGCTGTGTTATTATCTTCAACGATAAAGAAGTTTACTTTATCCAATTGAACAGTATCACTGTCCCAATACTCATCATTTTTCTCTAATTCAATTTTACTTTGATGATCCCATTCGCTTAAAGTAAATGGTCCGTTACTAACATAATCTTCACCAGCATCTAAAAACCAATCAGGATTTTCTTCAGATATACCCTTATGGATCGGAAATAACACTGGGTTTGCTGTAAGTTGCAAAAAATATTCAACTGGACTTTCAAGCTCAACAACTAATGTGTTTTCATCCTCAGCCACTACTCCAACTTCATCAATTGATACTTCACCAGCCTTTGCTTCAAATGCATTCTTAACTGGATACAATCGGTCAACCTTTGGTGTATGGGCGTTATCAGGATCAAGTACATGTTTCCATGCATATTCGAAATCTTCCGCCGTTACTGGATCACCATTTGACCAGTTAGCATCTTCTCTAATCGTAAAGGTATAAACCAATTTATCGTCTGAAATATCTATTTCGGAAGCAATTGCCTCCTCAGGTTCTCCATCTTGATTTATTCGAGTCAACCCTTCAAAAACTTGGGTTAAAACATCAACTGATAAATTTTCCGATATTTGTCCAGGATGCAATTCAGCAGGTTCAGATCCTAATGGCATATTTAGTACCTGCCCATCCCCTTCATCCCCTCCACTATTACTATTCTTACTTTCATCAGAGCAAGCAGATAATACAACAATTAAAACAAATACTATTAACCCCTGAAAAACAACCTTTTTAATATTTTTCATTCATTTCTCCTCCTGTTGCTAAAAATAGTAAACACCAAGAAAATCCATTATTCCGAATATTTTTTATAATATAGATGAAAATTACTTTGTGCTTCACCATAATTAAATTAGCAAGAAATAAATCATCATATATTATAAGTATCTAAATTGATAAAATGTCGACATCTATCTCCTCGAATCTTCCATTCACTTCTAACAATCAAGTTATTTGTAGGACCATACGTATAACGGTCTATTTCTAATACTGGCATACCAGAGTTAATATCTAATTTCTCCGCAGTATAGGAATCCGCTAATTGTGGTTCAATATATTTTTTAGCTTTTCTTAAATTAACACTATGTTTATCAAAAACTTCTAAGAATGCCGTATTACGTACATCTTCCTCAGTTAAATTTGGAATTATTGATTCAGCAATTATAGTGCGTTCTAATATTACTGGATAATTGTCGACAAGCAATGTACGATAAATCTCAATTAAATTATCATCTTCATTTACTCGAAACATACTTGCATTAAAAAGATCAATCTCAAATTTTACAAATGATTCTAAACGAATATTAAACTCAAAACCTTGTTTCTCTACCTCCTCTTTAAAATTATAAAATCCTAACAAATCATATTCAAAAGATGGTTTGGAAACAAATGTTCCTTTTCCCGAAACACGGTAAAGAACACCTTCATTTACAAGTTGTAAAACTGCTTGCCTCACTACACTCCTACTAACACCCAAATAATTAGATATATCCATCTCTTTCAACAAAGGTTCGTCATATTTAAACGCTTTCATTTCAATGAGTCTTCTAATTTGATCTACTAATTGTTTATAGAGTGGCTCATTTGAATCAAGGTTTAAAGGTGATAAATCTGTTTTCTTCATTTTATCATTCAACTTTCTATTAAGTATTCCGTTAATTATAATACTTTTTATATTTATAGAGTTCGAATATGTACGCACATAATTAGTGTTAGCCCCACGTAAATACTCGATACAAACTATTGTATACGTACCCACCCCCATTAAGATATTAACAGAATAACCTTATGTTAATTATCAATTCTTTGTATTATTTTTCACCTTTTAAAATTATTCCCAAGTTTTATATGTACGTACATATTATATTTATGATATTATATTATAAAATATTACTTGTCAAGATTTTTCTGAATATAGAATATTAATTAACTCTTACCTCAATTTTATACACTCTTTAATATTTTGATAATCAAGTATTCTCCGTGGACTAAGATCCATAAGATTGTATACTTTTGACCTTGATGTATTAGGTATTTCATAGTTTCAGATTATGTAATGACACTTGCGATTATTGTCACATATTCGCTTCACATAGAGCTTTTCACTATATTCCGTCCATTTTTCTTTCCAGAATTCAAAACACGTTGTCCATTCTATTTTATTCCTGAATCATCGAATAACCTCCTAGATGGTTTACTTTTGGTAAAGACATGAACTCCGATCAGTAACAGCACTTACAATTCTTTAAAATATTGAGAAAGCGTCAATGAAACGCTTAAAACAGTAAAAGAAACGTTGGAGAAAAAATGTGTTCTATTGCAACACGAATAAATCTAGTCCTCCTCTTTTCAAGATATTTTAACCATATATCCCCACTTAATTACTACTCTCACTATAATAATTCTTTTACTATTATATTACATAGCTAATATGCTCTATAGTAAGGGGTTTTGTATATTTGAATTTAACTAATATTTCAATATTAATCAAATTATCACTTTACATTAAATATTCTGAGTGTTATAAACTTAATATAAGACATTTTTTTATAGGAGGAATATTCATGAAAATAGCAATAGCTCAGGTAGAATCGGCTTCTGACAAGAAGAAGAACTTAAAAAAAGCAGCTTTGTATGCAGAAAAAGCCAAAAGAGACGGGGCAAATTTTGTTGTTTTTCCGGAGGGGTTCATGGCAAACACCTCTTTATCTAACCTCAAACCGGCAGATGTCGCTGAACCAATTGATGGTAATTTTATAAAAGAGTTATCTAACATTGCAAAATCCAACCAAATTTATATTGTTTGTGGAGTATTCGAAACAAACCCAAGGGATAGTAGCTCTTGTTATAATGTAGCGGTTGTTATCAATAAAAGGGGAGAAACAGTATATAGCTACAGAAAAACTCATTTATTTGATGCTTTTACCTCTAAAGAATCAGATCGTTTTTTAACAGGATCTGAACCACCTGAAGTAATTGAAACCGAATATGGAAAGATAGGGTTATTAATTTGTTATGAAATTAGATTTCCAGAACTAACGAGGCGTCTAGCCTTACAAAAAGCCGATGTAGTAATAGTTCCGACAGCATGGGTTGCAGGAAACATGAAGGAATATCATTGGAATACACTACTAAAAGCGAGGGCAATTGAAAACACATTGTATATTGTTGGAGCTGGACAAATTGGGAATAATAATGCAGGCAATAGTATGATTGTTGATCCAATGGGAGTTGTCAAAGCCAATGCTGGTGAAATAGAATCCTTGATTATTGCTAATATTGATTCAAAACGTACTATAAGCGTAAGAGAAAAACTACCAAGTTTATCGAATCGTAATCCAGGTCTATATTAAAAATGATAAATTAATCTCCAAAATGTAAGTGCTTCCAATATTGACACTAAAGTATATTCAGTTTACGAGAAATACACTCAATAGCAGTTGAAAATAATTACTTAAACTAAATATAGTAGGAGGAATAAAATTGAGCAGATATCACAAGAAAATTATATTGATAACCCTTTTATTAGGTTTATCTTTAATCTCAATGGCTTGTAGTTCAAATGATACATCTGATCCATCAGAAAGAACAGAAATTAGAGTGGGAATAACTGGAGACCCTGTTTCATTTGATCCTCAAAATGCTACAGATTCAGTGGCTAGGAATATATTCAATCAAATATTTGATAACCTTGTAACTTTAGATGAAGATATGGAAGTTGTTCCAGAATTAGCGAAAGAGTGGGAAAGCTCAGATGATGGAACGGAATGGACTTTCATTCTAGAGGAGGATGTAGTATTTCAAGATGGTGAACCTTTTAACGCAGAAGCTGTAAAAATTAATTTCGAACGATTATCAGATAAGGATAACAATTTAGCTATGTATCCAGATATTGGACAAAACATAGAGTCAATAGAAGCTAAAGATGATGTAACTGTTATTTTTAATTTGAAAGAACCCAAATATTCATTTTTAAGAGACCTAACAGCTCCAGCTAATGGAATTATGAGTCCAAAGTCAATTGAATCAAAAGAAAGGGAGGAAATATCTAAGGAACCTGTAGGTGCAGGTCCTTATAAATTAAAGGATTGGAATCCAGGAGACTCTGTAGAACTTGAGGCACATGCCGATTATTGGAGAGGGGAACCTGAGTTTGAAACAGTAACCTTTAAGGTTGTTCAAGAAAACTCTTCACGAATCACAATGTTAAGTAATGATGAGATAGACCTAGCATCAACAATTCCTTATACAGAAGTCGATAGAATAAAAAATGATGATAATCTTGCTGTAGATGAAGTGAAACAAAATAGAATATTATACACAGGTATAAATTCCGATGTTGAACCTTTAGACGACATAAGAGTACGTCAAGCACTGAATTATGCTATAAACAAAGAGGAATTAGCTAATCAACTGTTAGATGGTAACGTTAGTCCGGCAACAGCCGCAATAACAGACTTAACATTTGGACACACTCCACTGGATAACTATCCTTATGATTTAGAGAAAGCAAAGCAATTACTTGAAGAAGCTGGTATAGAGAAAGGTCAAACGCTGAGGTTAATACTTGCAAGTAATGTGACAGAGGATGTACCAGCAGCTGAATTTGTTCAAAATAGTTTAGAACAACTTGAATACTTTGATATAAAGTTAGAAAAACAAGAGCTAGGTACTTATTTGGAAACATTAACAAATCCAGATAGTTATGAGCTATTTATGAGAGGAATAGTGAATTCTGTTGGTGATCCAGATAGAGCCCTCAGAGAAGAGTTTCTCCCAGATAGTCAACAAAATTATTCTAACTATTCAAATCCTGACTTGACTGAACTTTTAGAAAGCGCTTCAAGTGAAATGGATGAGAAAAAACGAGAAGAACAGTACGCAGATGCACTTAAAATAATAAACGATGAAGCAGCACGTATTCCACTATATGAAGACATGTATTATTGGGGAAAACATAAAAACCTTGAGGGAATAATCTACAAGCCAAGACTTAATCTTCGACACGCTAAATTTAGCAGCGAATAAATAGTATGAATGTCAATTGATTTAAGTTGCACTATGACAATTAATTTTTAGAAAGAAATTATATACCCGTATATTGTAATTGTGATTTTAGTTATATGATTTGAAGGGGGATAAGATTTAATTAGCTAACATCTAGCAATATTAGATCCCCCTTCATTTAATTCTATTTCTAAATTTAGTGAAGGAATATGAATATTATATTAAATTGTTGTTTACAACATACCCAATATTTAATAGTACTTAAATTTATAATACAAAGAGGTGCAAAATGCTTAATTTTATTATAAAAAGATTATTGTATCTTATTCCTACATTATTAGGAGTAACCATAGTGTGCTTTTTTATAATTCGGGCAATTCCCGGAGATCCTGCTCAAGTAATAGCTGGTGCTGAAGCTACTGCTGAACAGGTAGAACAAGTAAGAGCACAATTAGGCCTAGAAGGAACGCTGTTCCAACAGTACATAGATTATTTATGGGGACTTCTACAAGGTGATATGGGAAATTCTTTGAAGTCAGGGCAACCGGTGTTATCTGAGATTTTAAGTAAGCTTCCCACCACTTTATTTTTAACAGGGGCTTCTATAATAGTTATGATTGTTATAGGCCTTATTGCGGGAGTGGTATCGGCAATGAAGCCTAATAGCCATAGTGATAACTTTTTTATGATGTTTGCACTATTTGGAATTTCAATGCCTGTATTCTGGGTTGGAATTGTTTTAATCCTAATTTTTTCTTATTTCTTACAGGTTCTCCCTACGGGTGGTGATAGCGAATTTAAAAACTTTATATTGCCTGCAATTACTTTAGGGCTTGCGTCGTCAGCTATTTTAGCTCGGTTGACACGTTCTAGCATGCTTGAAATTGTAAATCAAGATTTTGTACGGACTGCACGCGCGAAGGGATTAAAAAGTAACAAAATTATATTCAAACATACGTTTAGAAACGCTCTAATTACCATCATTACTGTTATAGGATTAGAATTTGGAAATTTGTTAGGTGGTACTGTCATTACTGAGACCGTATTCTCAATGAATGGGTTGGGAAGGTATATTATTCAAGCTATTCAATTTAGAGATTATCCAGCAGTGCAAGGTAGTATTTTATTTGTCGCCGTAGCCTTTGTGCTAATTAATCTTTTGGTTGATTTAACGTATGGAAGTATAGATCCTAGACTAAGGGAGAAATAAAAGGAGATATATCAATGAATAAAACTACAACTGCAACTAAATTTAATGTAAATGATAAGAAAATTAAATCTCCAAGAGTTTCAGAATTGATGAGATTTATAAGAAGGTTTAAAAAAAACAAGCGAGGTGTAATAGGTTTTTTAATGGTTTTATTCTTTGTGGTAGTAGCAATATTAGCACCGTGGATTGCCCCTTATTCCCCGTTCGATCAAGATGCAGGTAGTGCAATGAATTCACCTTCTCTTGAACATATATTTGGACAGGACAGATATGGGCGAGATATATTATCTAGGATTATTTACGGTGCTCGTATATCTTTGATTATTGGATTTTTTGGTGTAGTTATTTCAGTAATATTTGGGGCGGGATTAGGTACATTAACAGGTTATATAGGAGGAAAATTTGATACGATTATCATGCGATTAATAGATATCCTTATGGCATTCCCCGGTTTTTTACTTGCCCTAGCTATAATAAGTGCATTAGGACCTGGTCTTGTGAATGTTGTTATCGCAATAGGTGTTTTTTCGATACCAGCATTTACGAGAGTCGCTAGAAGCACAGTAAGTTCTGTTAAAAATAACGAATATGTTGAGGCAGCTCATGCAATGGGGGCTTCACACATATCAATTATTTTTAAACACATCATACCAAATAGTATGGCCCCTATTATGGTATTAGCAACTATGCGTATTGCTACAGCACTCTTGACTGCGGCTGGGCTAAGTTTTTTAGGTTTAGGAGCCCAGCCTCCTACACCCGAATGGGGAGCAATGCTAAGTGAAGGACGAGATTTCCTACAGTCTGCTCCACATATCAGTACAATTCCAGGTTTAGCTATCATGTTTGTTGTTTTAGGATTTAATATGTTTGGAGATGGATTGAGAGATGCAATGGATCCTAATATGAAACTTTAACTTTAAAGTATAATCGTCTAAGTGAATTTCAAAACAATAAATCTATAATCTATTACATTCTAAAAATTTAATTACGATAGTTGAAAGATTGAATTCTATACAAACATTATTTTGAATAGTAATACGGCGTTTCTGATTAAGCATAAAAGAATGGCAAAAGGTTTAAAATTTAATGTTGAATGTTAACTGAGTTGGAGTGAAAATTATAATGGAGAAAATACTAGAAATTAAAAACCTAAAAAAATATTTTTACTCAGAAGGAAAAGTAATTCCTGCTGTTGATGGCATTGATATTGACGTGAAAAAAGGTGATATAGTTGGCATAGTAGGAGAATCAGGTTCAGGAAAAAGCGTAACATCATTAACAACTATGAGACTTATCCCCGGAGATGTAGAAGATGGCACAATACTTTTCGATAATAAAAACATTTTAGAACTACCAGAAAAACAAATGAGAACTATTAGAGGTAATGACATGGCAATGATTTTCCAAGAGCCTATGACTTCTTTGAATCCTCTATTAACAATAGAAGATCAGATTGGAGAGGTATCTCGAACACACATGGGATTCTCAAAAAAACAAGCTAAGGATCATTCTCTAAAATTATTAAAATTAGTAGGTATTCCAAGACCTGAACAAGTTTTAGAAGAATATCCTCATATGCTATCTGGAGGAATGAGACAGAGAGTAATGATTTCTATTGCAATGGCTGGCAACCCCAAGTTATTGATTGCGGATGAACCAACTACTGCACTAGATGTTACAATACAAGCACAAATATTAGAACAGTTAAAAAATCTTTCTATAGAATATGATACTTCCATTTTGTTAATCACACATGATATGGGAGTAGTTGCTGAAATGTGTGACTATGTGTATGTAATGTATAGTGGAAAAATCGTAGAACATACAAGTTCTATTAATTTGTTCTCTAGTCCAAAACACCCCTATACACAAGGATTGCTTAAATCTATACCTTCACTCGATGCTGAACAAGATAGATTATATTCCATTCAAGGAAAAGCTCCAAATCCAGATGAGGTTCTTGAAGGTTGCCCTTTTGCTCCACGTTGTGAAATGGCTATGGAGATCTGTTCAAAAACATCCCCACCTCTTGAAGAAATAGAGCCTGGGCACTTCACTAAATGTTGGCTTTATTCAGAAGAGGAAAAACAAAAGAGAGGAGTGAGATGATGACAATTAATAATTTAGTTCAAATAAAGAACCTAAAAAAGCACTTTCCTATTAAAAAAGGCCTATTAAGTAGAACTGTAGGAAATGTCAAGGCTGTTGATGGTATAAATATTACAATCAACAAAGGAGAAACTTTAGGTATAGTAGGGGAAAGTGGTAGTGGAAAATCAACTATGGGCAAATCGATCTTACAGTTATTAAAACCTACAGAAGGTGAGGTGTTTTTTGAAGGTGAAAATTTAGTTGGAATGAAACGGAGAAATTTAATTAAAATAAAAAGAGAAATGCAAATGGTTTTTCAAGACCCATACTCGTCACTTAATCCACGTCTAACCGTTGATAAAATTATTACTGAACCTCTTAAAATCCATGGCATTGCTAAAGGCGTAAAGGCTAAAGAACAAGCAGAAGAACTTTTAGAAACTGTCGGTCTCAGTAAATCTCAAAGCAAACGTCATATACATGAATTTAGTGGAGGACAAAGACAACGAATAGGAATTGCTCGAACACTGGCATTAAAGCCGAAGCTAGTTATCGCTGATGAACCTGTCTCAGCACTGGATGTTTCTGTACAGTCTCAAGTTATTAATTTAATGCAGGATTTACAGGAGACATTTAATTTAACTTATTTATTTATAGCTCATGATTTAAGTGTAGTAAAGCATATCAGTGATCGAGTTGGTGTGATGTACCTAGGAAAAATTGTAGAGTTATCTGATAAAAAGAGCTTTTTCGACAAACCTTTACATCCATATTCTGAAGCTTTGATGTCTGCTGTACCTAGAATAGATCCTTTATCTAAAAAGAAAAAGATAATTTTAAAGGGGGATGTGCCGAGCCCTGCAAATCCACCGTCAGGTTGTTCATTTCATCCGAGATGTCCATACGCTATGGAAATTTGCAAAAATAAAGAACCTGCCTTAAATAAAGTTAATGGGCGTTATGTAGCTTGTCATTTGTATTAATATAAACAAAATCAAAGTGACTATTGTATTGAATTCATAAAGTTAGATTAAGTAATATAGACGATAATTGGCTGGTTTGTTTCCCTGTTAGCAGTAAAATGGACTCATACCAGCCAATTTTTCTTTTGTTATTTGTTTGTCGTAATTGATAAATTTAAATTTAAATATTTAATCTCATAACCTAAACTCAAGAAGATACCCAAATTCATCCTCACTCACCGAAACACCATTTCTTCCCCAAAATTGAGTCCGGCCTTTGATCCATCGTAATATTTGAGTATCCAATTCCTGTTTTCTTTTGATTGTATGATTTTAATATTCGCCCTACAGAAGAAGCTAAAAATGCAGGCTATCGGGCACCGAAAAAGTAACTAGAAGCGACGAATACATACCTATTTAAAAAATGCATTCGCTCGAATGTTACCAACTTGGTCGATGTTCAAGAGCATGTGTTTTCCATCATTTCATATGGTTGAAGATGCAGATGAATTTGATTTCGGTTAAAATGTGTGTATAGTAATAAACAACTACATATTTAAAATGTTTTCTAGGGTTCCGCAAGTATATAATTGGTCTGGTCCGAGAGAAAACGCACGCAAGACGTGTCACGGAAGGATAAAAGCCTGGGAGATAACTGTTAAACAGTTTCTCTCAGGCTTTTTTATTTTGGCAAATAGGAAAGTATAACAACGTTCCGAATGCCCTACTAAACAAAGGAGGAAACTTCAGATGAGTAAATACTGGATTCAATTATTTGTTGCAGCCTTTTTCGAAGTGTTTTGGGTAATTGGGTTAGCCCATGCAAATGGATTTTGGACTTGGACGGCTACCGTCATTCTGATTATAGTGAGCAATTATTTAATGATCACAGTAGCACAAGTACTTCCCGCCGGAACGGTTTATGCTGTTTTTGTCGGGTTAGGTGCAGGGGGTACTGTTCTCGCAGAAATTTTATTTTTTGGAGAACCATTCAAGTGGGCAAAGATTTTCCTAATCGCAGTACTTTTATTAGGTGTTATTGGATTGAAATTCATTACAGATCATGAAGATGATGAGGTTGCGGAAGGAGGCGGTACGTAATGGCTTGGTTTGTTTTAACCATAGCAGGGTTGTTCGAAACGTTTGCAGTTGTGATGATCAATCAATTGTCTGTACAACGTAATTGGCAAACAGTCGGCTTCATCATTTTAGGGCTTGGATTATCCCTTGGTCTTCTGAGTTATTCATTACAAACAATTCCAATGGGAACAGGGTATGCAATTTGGACAGGGATTAGTGTCGTAGGTAGTTCATTCGTTGGGATGTTTTATTTTGGAGAGTCCAAAAGTTGGAAGAGAATATTATGTATCACTTTAATATTAAGTTCCGCAATTGGATTAAAACTAATTTCATAAACAAACATCCCTCTCCACCAATTGGTATAGAAGATAACATAAGTGGTACGTTCAGTAATCAATATGTAGATAAGTTGTTTTTCAGTCTCTCATCTGAGCAACTTTCAATTAATCCACATACAACTTTTGAATTTTGAACCCCTTTTTCTCTCCAAAATCCGATAATAGAAGTAAAGAAGTCTTTTTTAAAAAAAGCAAACACTTCTATCGGAGGAGAGAAACCAAATGATTAAAGAGCAATACGTTATAACAAATGATACATATGCGATTATTCCAGCGAAACATATTGATTATCAATCAATCGTAATTGAAGCAAATGGAACAAAACGCATCAACCAAACACCTCTTGAAATTATTAGGTATTCGTGCACACAGTACTGGGCCGATTATGAGGGAAGACGAAATGCAGTCATTGCACACCTAAAGTACAAACAAAAAACACCTATTCCAGTAAGTGTACAGCACAAACTATGTTTCTTCCCAACCCACGCACCAACACATATGGATAACTGTTGGATCAACCCTGCACAGGTGAATCATTGGGGAAGAGTTGAAAAAAACGAGCGAACAAGTGAAAAACAGACAGAAATAGTGTTTAATAATTGGCATCGATTGGAGTTAGGGATTTCCATGCATACGTTGCAGCAGCAGATGGAGCGGGCGTTTGTAGTGATGTTGGAGAGTGGGATGATTCAGTACAAATAAATGAGAGGTGTATTTTCGAAAAAATAGATAGTATTGTGCATGAATAGGATTGTAAATTTCTATTCATGCCTTTATTACGTTGATGGTAACCATTTTATGTACTTATTCACAACTTGTTTTGCATTATCTCGGTTTCGATATCAGTGACCGGTATGGATTTAGTCTGTTGTTGCTTGATATATCAATATTTATAAAGTCTATGTGTATAAATGTTTTAATAACACCTTTTATCACTAATGTGTTTTTTCATTTGAAATTAAATGTACATATTTTAATGAAGTGGGAGTTATTTAATTTAAAGTAGTTCTTATCTTCATTAATTTTCACTTTTCAAATCATCAAGATATTCGAAAAAATCAACTATTTCCGGTACATCACCATGGAAGTCGTTAATTGACTTATACAATAGTGACCCTTCCCAAAGTTTCACAAACCTCTTTCTATGTCTATTCCACTTTTTTCCTTGATGATACTCTATTTTATTTAAGGGTTTGTTAATTCTTTTTACTAGCATTTTATCAAATTCAAAATGCCATTTTTGGATATCGAATATCATCATAGCACCTAACTCTGGCAACTGATTTTGGTATCCTTCCTCACCAACGTAAAATAATAATTGTAAAAAATATCTGGAACCATACCATAAATATAAAGCTGTTTTAACGTCTAAATATTTCCCGTGCTTCTTCCATGCATCATTTAATCTATCATTAAAATCTAATAAGCTATCTAGATCATTCATTATTGCAGGATAAATTGTTCCTTCAAAAGGATCCGGAATTTCTGTACCGTCTTCTTCAGGGAATACAATATCATATCTTTCTATAATTGCTACCTCTTCAACTAAATCCCTTAATTCAACTAGAGATTCTGTTATACTATCCCCAATTATGTTTTGAAATCGTATCTTTTGCTCACTTTTCAGTTTAAATCTATAGAATAAATGAGTAATTAGAGCAGAACTAATTCCGGACATAAGTAATATTTCTATTTTATTTAATTTTTCTAGTATGCCTAGCATATAAAAGTTCCCCCTTAATTCCCATTATATAGAACATGTGTTCGTGTGTCAAGAAATGAAAAGCGACCACCCAACTAAGTAGCAGTCGCATGTTATCTTCAAACTTACTTAACTCTCAATTTCTGCCCTGGCTGAATAACATCACTATCCAACCCATTCAAACTCTTAATCTTAGCTACAGTAGTATCGTAATGCTGGGCAATCCCCCACAATCTTTCTCCCGATTTAACCGTGTGATACACTGCTCCAGTAACTTTTAGGACTTGTCCAGGCTGAATGACATCATTTTTTAGTCCATTTAAGTCTTTCAGTTGTTGAACGGTCATATTATGCGCCTGTGCAATGCTCCAAAGTGTGTCTCCTGCTTTTACCGTATACGTGCTCGATCCATCGCCACCACTGGATTTCTTTTTAAGTCCTAATGCCTTTGCAATGCCATTCGCATGGCCAAGTGCAATACGATTTAAATATGCATCTGATTTTAACTTATTCGCATCTTCAACTGTATCAATGAACCCATTTTCCGTTAAAACTGCTGGCATATTTGATTCTCTTAATACGTGGAAATTATTGCGTTTCTTCCCACGATTGCTAAAATCCACTTGCTTCATAACTTCCGCATGCAATTTGTCACGATACGTTACAGTGTTGCTAGACACACTACCGTTGTAAATATAATCTTCGTACCCTGTTCCACCACCTGCGTTAATATGAACCGAAACAAAATAATCAGCGCCCCAGCTATTTGCATCATTTGTTCGTTGTGCCAAGCTAACAGTCTTATCTGTTGTTCGACTCATGCGAATACGATGCCCTTCATAATCACGATTTAACATATCTCTCGTTTTTAAAGCAATAGAAAGGGTCACATTCTTTTCTTTCAAACCATTTGCTGTAGCCCCGCTATCTGTTCCTCCATGTCCTGGATCTAAATAAATCTTTGCCATCATACATTCCTCCAATATTATAATTTTTGATCATCACTCACCGTTTTTGACATTCTTACCTAATTCAAATAAACCAACCGAAGCAAGCCCGCTCACTCCACCAGCCCATAACCGTATACCGAGTTCAGCGTCTAAAAAATAAGCTGCAGCCCCTAAAACAAGACCTACGCCTACAGCCATTAACGGAAAATAACGTTTCTTTATTTGGGTAGCATTTTTTACTGCTTGGACGAGACCACCAGTCACAGGTGCAATAACAGTAGCTAATGCTAGTATCTCTACCATTTTTCTCACCTCCTACAGCAACATATGCGTTCTTTGTCGAACACGTAAAGATAGCAATCTTGGTTCACATAGAAAAAGACGATTACCACAGTGGCAATCGTCATTTCATATCATCTAGCTATTCAATTATGATGTTGTAATGTGATACAAAGCTCATTCATTGGTTCATATAACTAATCCTCGCATTTCTTGTTTCTTTTGAGTGGTGTATAACATTCAAATAAAAAGGAGCGCAAAGGGTCCATGCATGACAAAGTATTTTTGTATTTGTGTAATACGTTCTAATGTACTATCCGCTTTTATACAATAAAAACAGCTCCCATATGAGCGCATGAAAAAGGAATATAGTAATTACATATTATTAATCAATTTTTTGTCTATTGAGATTACCAATCATTGTGCGTATCAACGGAAATGTAATTTGAATCGCTAGTAACGCATCTTCTTTTGTTGGCACTATTTCACCTGTTTGATCAATATTGTCATTTACATGCATAAATGATGACAAGTAATTATAAAGACCATTAAAAAGTCCCTTTGAATCATCTCTGACTAAGTTTTTATTTTTATCCAAGACAGGGGTATTTCCAAGTGCTTTCCTCAATTCATTTTGACTTTTTAAATTACTATTTTTATCAAGATGTATTCCTTTTTCCTCTGCAATATTCTTAACAATGGTCTCAGTCGTCAACCGCAAATCCAATATACATGTTTTATAATCTCCTTTTCGAAAAGAATCTAAAGAATCTATCATCCGATTTGATATAGGAGAAAACAATTTCTTATTCTTTTCCAACAATAAAAAGACTTCTTCTTTTGCTTCTAACACTTCAGAAGGTAGTTTTTTTATTAATACTTTATTTGTTTTATCAATACTAAAACCATCCATCGCTAATGATCGAATTAACGTATTAAAATCCCTCTCCATATCTTCCACATCAAATTCGAATAATGGTTGTATCAAATATTCAATTAGCTCCCTCAGTTCTGACTCTTTTAAAGCGCCCGAATAAATCTCTCTTCTCATTAAATAAATTTTCTTATCCATACTCATTGCTCCGGGATTATCCTCCAGAACATTATCAAAACCAAACATCTCCGCCACTTTTAAAACGCTGTTATTTGTTCTAAAATTATAATTTTCAAATGCTAACACAATTGTTTTCTTTGAAAATAACATATCTTTTTATCCTTCTCCCTTTTTATTAAGTATTTCTATATAGCTTCTCTTACTTTTTAAGGTTTTAAGATTGTCAATATTTTTGATCAGAAATCAATGTACAAATATCTGTTAGACTTATTGTCGAAATTAATTCCTTCGTGTTCGCAAATTCCCAACTTCTATTGAACCATACAGGATTAAAGACATTTATGTAGTGGTAATTATCACTACATTGTCTTCACTGGGAGATCCATAAAAGATAGTCTCCAAATATGAAAAAGAATAAGTAATCTAAATGTTATTATTAATCCAATCAAATGCTATTAATAATTTACACAATTGTAATTCATTGAAGCTGCTACTAGACAAATTAGAATTAGATATAAAGACTGTTACGAAACAATATTCCTACTTCCCTCTTTTCAAACCATACTTATTCGATAATAAACCAATATCTTTGCCTAGTGATTTTCTATCAAAGCTTTGTAAAATTTTATGACTAGTTTCGGGTGTCCAATAAACCTTTAAGTTTTCTCTCGATCTAGTGATTGCTGTATAAAAAATATTGTGTGTAATTCGTTCGTTTACTTCATCTGTTATTACAACTTTTACACTATCGTATTCTAAACCTTGGGCTTTATGTATCGATACAGCATATGCTACCTGAAAAGGAACAATATCATCTGATAATCTGTCATCATCCTCATCTGTACTTTGAATACTACTTACGTAGAAGCGAATAATAGAGTTTGGATTACCTTCCTCATGAATTAACTCAAAGTCATAACCCCTAGCCTCAAATTCATTCAGAGGTTTGTCTAATTGGATGTCAAAACGTATATACGTATTGAATACCTCGATATCATGTATTATTCCTTTTGCATTATTATAAATTAAGGGATGAAATCTATTAGTTTCATTAAATAAAACTGGATCACCTATTTTGTATTGTTTAACACCCCATTGTATATAGTCATTTGGATTGCTCTGTTGTAAAAACGTATTAATATTATTGATTCCATAAAGTCCATCATAATTCAAACATAAAACAATTTCATCTTCATCTGAACTGTCAAATATAGTATTATCTAAGCTGGCTGAATAATTGTTTCGTGTCATAAACTCAAGAATATTATCTTCATTATTTCTAACACTCTTCCATACTCTTAACAAATTTTCATTCTTAGTTCTGTAGGGTTTCTCCAATTCAAATACAGTGTTCTTGGGCATAAAATGCCTAGCTAACTCGAACCAATTACCAAATCGAATCGACTCAATTTGATAAACATCACCTACTAAAATGATGAGGTTAAAGGTTGCTTTATCTAATATCTCTCTCATATCTTTATTGCTAACCGTACTACATTCATCAATTATTAGAACATCACAACCTGTATCTCCATGTGAATCTGATAAAAATTTAGCTACAGTATAAAAAGATGAATTTAAAGCATGAACTTTTTGTTTTAAATTATCTACGGCTGGATTGGTGTTAGCTAAAAACACCTTTGTGTCATCATTAAAGAAATTAGAGATATGATTAATGAGAGTAGTTTTTCCAGTGCCTGCAGCCCCATAAATCAGTGCTACATTTGATTGATCGAACATGTTTATTAGTGCTTTCTCTTTTTCTTGACAGTCTATTACATAAGGTTCTTCACGTAACCAGTACTCAAATGAATCTGAATAATTCTCAATTCCCATCTTCGATAAAGAAATTAAATTATCTATTATTTCTACCGTATCCTCAACATATCCCTTTGTATATATATTGTTCTTAAAAACTTTCAACTTCCTGTTTCCATGTTTAATATATAATTGTTTATTGTATATCCTGATTAAATCTTCAACATTATCGAAATCAGAAATATCGTTTATACTTGTAAATAAATGGCCTTCTGTTTCAGTATTTGTCTGTATATAACGAGCCAAAAATTCATGTTCTCTTTCTTTCGTATCAATACACTCTAGAACATTTTGCAAACGTGGATTATGATTCTTTAAAGATGAGTTAAATGGCATTTCATCAAAAGGTATGCACCCATAGTCCAAACATAAGTTAGATAATCTTTTACACTGATTAGGCCAATACTGACTTTTAATAATCTTATTGTTCATATTATGTAGTAAATATTTAAGAATATTAGCACCAGGTATACCTTTTAATATAATCTCCCTACAACGATCCAATACTCCAAATATTTGTGGTTTCTGTATTTTTTGGAGAACTTTACTCCTAACATATTGATAATAACTATCTTTAGTAGTAACTAGTTCATTTAATCCCATACCAGTCTGATGAATAAACAGCATTAACTGTTGGTATTCCCTATAGCCAGAAGTGATATTCAATCTTTGACCTAATATCTTTGAAAAATTGTTAATCTCACAAGGTCGGATGGACACTTCATAGTTCTCTATAATTTGAATGGGCATTTCTTTGCCCAAAACATCAATCACGTCATTTCTAATTGAAAATTTAACAGAGTAATTTTTCATAATGTCTAACTTTGTAAATGCGATAACTCGATCAAACTTACTGGAATGATCACTGGCAACTATGAATGTCACCTCATAATAAATATATTCATCAACGAAAAAAGGTTTTATCTTATGAATATAGTATCTATCTGTATAATCACTATAGCTGTTGCTATAAGTAGGATTTTCAATTTTTCTAGCAATCTTTTCATAGTATTCCTGTAAATTAGAATCTAGGTAAATTGGAAATTTATTAATATTTGATAATATTTGTATATTAAATTGTTCATTTAAAAACTTCTTTATTTTCAACATGTATTCATAATACTTCAGCATCAATCTTTCGGCACTATCCTGATCTAGGAGATAATGCGAGACGGAAATCTGTAATAGACTGTGAAACTCCCTTAAAAACTTTAACTTACCGTTAGTCTTAACATATTCATTCGCTTTTTTGATATTATCATAATCAACATCAATATCTTCTCCATTACTGAAAGCTTTTAATGAAGTATGTTCAACTAATTCTCTAAGGCTTTTTAGAATATTTTGTGACAATAACCCTCGACTCACATCATGAAAATGCTCAATGTTATGACAAATATTTTTATCTATTGTTTGTATGGCATAATCAATTTTCAGCATAATTGTCCCCCTAAAGATTATAGTAAGCATTAATTAATAAATACTTCTAAATAACTAAAACTTTTTTCAAAATAAGCAGCCATCATTTAATTTGCAATTCCAATGAGGAGTCATCTAGTTATCGACATTGAAATCTATAATCAGTTAAAAACATTTATACTCTAGCAAAATTCTCATATTAATATCATTTTTAATTTAGGCCCATCATACCATTAAAATATACCTATTTCCAACCAACAATTGACAAATGTCGACAATATGTTTAATTGATCTTTAATTCTCATATAATTCACGAACCGTAGTATACATAATTTTATAAGGGCATTTATGGAATTATAAATATACATAGTAATGTAGAGTATTGGTACATAACGCTGCAATACATGGAAAATTCACTCTTTCCTTATATCTTTTTAATATTTGTTGATTTTATCCTAAGTGCTTGTAATTAATCGGCACCAAAGAATCATTAATCCATTACTAGTCTACCCATGAAGTAAAATGATTGTCAGTCAATCAAAACCGGATATACAAACCAAAAACATTCTCGTCAGTATACAGCACCAACTATTTTTCTTCCCAACCAACGACCGACACATATGAATCACTGTTGGATCAACCGTGCACACGTGAATCGTTGGGGAAGAATTGAAAAGGACAAGCGAACAAGTGAAAGGCAGACAGAAATACTGGTTAATAATTGGTACCGGTAGGAGTTAGGGATTTCCATGTATACGTTGCAGCAACAGATGGAGAGTGGGATGATTAAGTATAAATAAATGATAGGTGCATTTTCGTAAACAGGTAGTTCTATACAAAGTAAAGAGGAAACCATTAAGGCTGGTATGAAAAAGTGAGATTGAATACTGCGGATAAATAGCTCCACCTCTGCGGACTTTTGCTCCACCGCTTGCGGGCAAAAGCCCCAAGAGTGCGGAAGCTGCTCCAATAATATCTTAATCCTTCGGATATTACCGTGATTAGTGCCAGTGATTTGGTGA
>JAPFDS010000025.1 GCA_026168805.1 Caryophanales bacterium
GGTTATGAGGTGGTACAGGAATATCAACCTGTTGTCCATCGTCTACGCTTTTCAGCCTCGACTTAGGTCCCGACTAACCCTGAGTGGACGAACCTTCCTCAGGAAACCTTAGGCTTTCGGTGAAAGAGATTCTCACTCTTTTTTCGTTACTCATACCGGCATTCTCACTTCTAAGCGCTCCATTAGTCCTCACGATCTAACTTCCCTGCACTTAGAACGCTCTCCTACCATTATTCCTACGGAATAATCCACAGCTTCGGTGATACGTTTAGCCCCGGTACATTTTCGGCGCAGAGTCACTCGACCAGTGAGCTATTACGCACTCTTTAAATGGTGGCTGCTTCTAAGCCAACATCCTGGTTGTCTGGGCAACTCCACATCCTTTTCCACTTAACGTATACTTTGGGACCTTAGCTGGTGGTCTGGGTTGTTTCCCTCTCGACTATGAACCTTATCACACATAGTCTGACTCCCAAAGCAAAGTATCCGGCATTCGGAGTTTGACTGAATTTGGTAACCCAGTGAGGGCCCCTTGTCCAATCAGTGCTCTACCTCCAGTACTTTTCGCTTTGAGGCTAGCCCAAAAGCTATTTCGGAGAGAACCAGCTATCTCCATGTTCGATTGGCTTTTCACCCCTACCCACACCTCATCCCCGTATTTTTCAACATACGTGGGTTCGGGCCTCCAGTCAGTGTTACCTGACTTTCACCCTGGACATGGGTAGCTCACATGGTTTCGGGTCTACGACCGCATACTCATATCGCCCTATTCAGACTCGCTTTCGCTTCGGCTCCGTGTTTTCCACTTAACCTTGCATACGATCGTAACTCGCCGGTCCATTCTGCAAAAGGTACGCCGTCACGCGTAAAGATTCCCGAAGGATTCTTTAACTACGCTCCGACTACTTGTAAGCACACGGTTTCAGGTACTCTTTCACTCCCCTTCCGGGGTACTTTTCACCTTTCCCTCACGGTACTGGTTCACTATCGGTCACTAGGGAGTATTTAGCCTTGGGAGATGGTCCTCCCGGATTCCGACGGAATTTCTCGTGTTCCATCGTACTCAGGATACACTCCAGAGGAAATTCTCTTTCGACTACAGGGCTGTTACCTCCTATGGCTGACCTTTCCAGGTCGATTCGTCTAAAGAACTTCTTTGTAACTCTATATGGAATGTCCTACAACCCCAGAAAGATAACTTTCTGGTTTGGGCTGATTCCCGTTCGCTCGCCGCTACTTAGGAAATCGCAATTGCTTTCTCTTCCTCCAGGTACTGAGATGTTTCAGTTCCCTGGGTCTGCCGTATATATCCTATGTATTGAGATATATACACTATTCCATTACGAATAGTGGGTTGCCCCATTCGGAAATCCCCGGATCGTAGTCTACTTACGACTCCCCGAGGCATATCGGTGTTAGTCCCGTCCTTCTTCGGCTCCTAGTACCAAGGCATCCACCGTGTGCTCTTCTTCACTTAACTAACTTTCTTATATAAAAAAACATACTTTTTAGATGTCGTTGTTACTTTCTCTTATTTAGTTTTCAAGGTACAAA